>NZ_BAABKV010000001.1:4800000-5401838 GCF_039544005.1 Kitasatospora paranensis | reverse complement strand
GCCGATGAACATGTTGGAGCGGATCAGGCCGGCAGCCTCGGGCTGACGGGCCATGGCCTGCACACCGTTGCCGAAGATCAGACCAACACCGATGCCGGGGCCGATCGCGGCGAGGCCGTAGCCGATGGAAGCGACGGAACCGGAAACAGCGGCGAGAGCGGACATCTCAGCTCATCCTTTACGGGGTGGAGAACCGGTGGGTGTTGGCCACCGGGAGTTCGGGGCGCAGCCTTCGGGCTGCGGGGCTCAGTGCGCCTCTTCGAGGGCACCGGCGATGTAGCTGCTGGCCAGCATCACGAAGATGTAGGCCTGCAGGAACTGGACCAGCAGCTCGAAGCCGGTCAGCGCGACGGCGACCACGAACGACACCGAGCCGTAGAGGGCGCCGATGCTCGGGCTGAGCAGGTACCAGGAGGCGACCGAGAAGACCACGATCAGCAGGTGACCGGCGAACATGTTCGCGAACGCTCGGACCGCGAGGGTGAACGGGCGCACGAAGATGTTCGAGAAGAACTCGATGGGCACCAGGATGAACATGACCCAGCCGGGGATGCCCGACGGCCAGCAGAGGTTCTTCATGCCGCCGACGAAGCCGTGCTTCTTGAAGGTCAGCCCCATGTAGGTGATCCACACCACCGCCGCCAGGCCCACCGGGAATGCGATCCTCGACATCACCGGGAACTGCGCGAACGGGATGATGGACATGATGTTCATGATCCACACGAAGAAGAACATCGAGACCAGCATCGGGACGTACTTCTCGCCCTTTTTGCCGATGGTCTCCAGCACGATGCTTCGCTTGACGAAGTCGTAGCCGATCTCACCGACCAACTGGAGCTTGCCGGGCAGCAGCTTCGGCTTGGCGAACGCGGCCCAGAAGAACCCGACGACCAGCAGAGCGCAGATCATCGACAGCAGCATCGGCTTGGTGAAGTCGACGCCGCCCACCGTGAAGATCGGCTTGAAGTCGAACTCGTTCAGGCCCGGCGCCGGGAAGCCGCAGCCGGAGTTCAGGTGGCACCCGGCCTCGGAGGCGAGCTGGTACTCAGCACCCACCACAGACTCCTTCGTCATGACGCATGGTTACGGCAACCTCGGTGTGTCGGCGCGGCCTTGGGCCACGGAGCGGCACTGGAACTAGTTGGATATCTCGCGGACCCTGCGCGACGCGTATGTCTGCCGCGCGATCTTCGAAGACCTCATGGAGTCGGGGGGCGATCCGTCCGATGATCGGAGGGACCTGGCCACTTCCCGTACTCCGTCGTTGGGACGGACGATAGCAGTCCGTCAGGAGGGTATAAACACCGCCCCCTCGCGAGGGGGACAGCCGGCCCCCGTCACGGTTGACGCCCCGATTTGGGCTTCTCGTCACGGGATTCGGGCTCGACGTAGTAGATCTTCGCCTTCATGGCGCCGCGCACCTGGAAGCCTGTCCAGATCAGCGCGCAGCCGAGCAGCGTGAAGCCGAACACCTTGGTGTCGAAGAGCGTGGTGTGTTTGAAGAGCGCCAGGACGACCGCCACCGCGAAGATCTGCGTCGTGTAGACCATGAGCGCCGCGGCCATCATGATCTGCGGGTTGTTCCTGGTGAGCCGGTCGAGCGCGACCTGGCCGAAGCTGAAGAAGGCCATCACGAGCAGCGTCGCGAGGACCGCGCCGATCAACCCCTTGGTCCCCACGACCGCGAAAGAGATCACGGCAGCAATCACGCCGGCGACCGCAGTGGGGATTGCGGCGCCGCGGATGATCCGGGCGTCGTGGGACGGCATGTCGGCAACTCCGGCGGCATGTCGAGTACGGGGGGACGGGCGCGGGGGCGCGGTGGTGACACCGCACCGAGAACCACGGCCGCGGGCCGGCCGACGACGGCGAGCCCGTCGAGGGAGACAGACCACGGCGGAGGCTCTCCGCCTGTGAGGTCTTTCGGCGTGTTCTCGGTACTCGTGAACGGTATCACAAACTATTTGATGAGAGCTTTACCATGAACGTGTGGTACCTGTCACACCGACGGCCCAACGGTGCCGCCGTACGGGTGAACGTTCTTGACGGCCGGTCAGCTCAACCGTCAGTGCTTGGTGCGGCCCCGAGGTCCGGCCGCGGTGGCGCCGGTGCCCAGCCGCCCCAGCAGCGCCTTGTCGGCGGCCGACAGTTCGGCCATGGCGGGCGCCTGGGCGTTCTCCACCTGCTCCTCGGCGGCCGGTGCGTCGCCCGTCCGCGCGGCGGCCCCCACGGCCTCGGCGGCCTCCGCCGCCGGCACGGCGGCGGCCTCCCGCTCCTTGCGGTAGCGCGGCGGGACGATGGCCTGGACGGCGCGCGGCGCGTGCGGCTTGAAGCGCGGCATCAGCAGCACCACCAGGCCGACCAGGCAGAGCCCGGCGAAGGTGAGCACCACGGTGCGGCCGGTGTTGGTGACCGAGAAGGCCACCGTGCCGAAGGCGATCAGCGCGGCCCAGAAGTACATGATCAGCACGGCCCGGCTGTGCGAGTGCCCGACCAGCAGCAGCCGGTGGTGCAGGTGCTGCTTGTCGGCGGCGAACGGCGACTTGCCGGCCCAGGTGCGGCGCACCACCGCGAGCAGCAGGTCGGCCAGCGGCAGGGCGATGACGGTGAGCGGCAGCAGCAGCGGGATGTAGGTGGGCACCAGGGCGTGCACGGTGGCGGTCTGCGAACCCGCACGGGCGGCGACGAGGTCGGGGTCGACGCGCCCGGTGATCGAGATCGCGGCGACGGCGAGCATCAGGCCGAGCATCATCGAGCCGGAGTCGCCCATGAAGATCCGCGCCGGGTGCAGGTTGTGCGGCAGGAAGCCCAGGCACATGCCGATCAGCACGGCGCTGAACAGCACGGCCGGGGCGGCGTCGTTGACGCCGTACCCGATCCACAGCCGGTAGGAGTACAGGAAGAAGGCGATCGCCGCGATGCAGACCATGCCCGCGGCCAGGCCGTCCAGGCCGTCGATGAAGTTCACCGCGTTGACCATGACGACGACCAGCGCCACCGAGATGATCATGCCCTGGGTCGGGGTGACCGCGACCGGGCCGACGCCGGGCACCGGGATCGAGATGACCGTCACACCCTGCCAGACCATCACACCCGCGGCGATCATCTGCCCGCCGAGCTTCACCAGGGCGTCCACGCCCCACTTGTCGTCCAGCACGCCGAGGATCCACATGATCCCGGCTCCGGAGAGCAGCGCCCGCACGTCCGCGCTCTGGATGAAGAGCCGGCCGAGGGTGGTGAGCTGCGAGGCGACCAGCAGGCCCGCGCAGAGGCCGCCGAACATGGCGATGCCGCCGAGGCGCGGGGTCGGCTCACGGTGCACGTCGCGGGCCCGGACGGGCGGCATGGCGCCGGCCACGATCGCGAACTTCCGCACCGGGCTGACCAGCAGATAGGTCACGGCCGCGGTGACGAACAGCACCAGGAGATACTCACGCACCACTGACCTCCTGCGTCACGGTCCGACGGATGAGTACGGAGGGTACTCCCGGGAGTGTCCGGGATTCGAGGTGCGTCGCCACGGTCACACCTTATTGAGTGGGACGGGCGAGGTGTGCACCGCGGTTCTCCCTGCGGCCCCCGAACCGTCCACGGCCCCGTCCGCGCCATTCTCCACGGCTCCGGCCGCGGATCCGACCACGGCCCCGGCGGCGGGCTCAGCGGCGGTCCGCGTACGCCCGGGCCAGCTCCCGGATCCGGCCGGTGATCCGGGCGTCCGGGCCGCCGCGCAGCAGCGCGCCGATCAGGTCGCCCAGCTCCCCCATCTCCTCGGGCCGCATGCCCTGCGCGGCGACCGCGCCGGTGCCGAGCCGGATCCCGGAGGACTCGGCGGCCGGCACCGGGTCGTACGGCAGCGCGCACTTGCCGAGCATCAGCCCGGCGGCGGCGCAGCGGCGCTCGGCCTCGACGCCGGTGATGTCGAGCGGGCCGACGTCGGCGGTGACGAGGTGGGTGTCGGTGCCGCCGGTCAACGGCCGGGCGCCGTGGCCGGCCAGCCCGGCGGCCAGGGCCCGGGCTCCGTCGACGGCGCGCCGGACGTAGCCCGCGAAGGCCTCGGAGCCCGCCTCGGCGAGCGCCACGGCCTTGCCCGCCACCTCGTTCATGGCGGCGCCGCCCTGGGTGAACGGGAACACCGCGCGGTCGATCCGGTCGGCGAGTTCGGCGGTGCACAGCAGCAGCCCGCCGCGCGGGCCGCGCATCAGCTTGTGGGTGGCGGCCACCGTGACGTCCGCGTAGGGCACCGGGGAGGGTGCCACCCCGGCCGCGACGAGGCCGGTGACCTGCGCGGCGGAGGCGATCAGGTAGGCGTCGACCTCGTCGGCGATCGCGCGGAACGCCGCCCAGTCGAGGTGGCGCGGGTAGGAGATGCCGCCGGCGATGATCGCCTTGGGGCGGTGCCGGTGGGCCAGTTCGCGGACCTGGTCGAGGTCGACCAGGCCGTCCGCCTCGCGGACTCCGTAGCCGACGAAGTCGAACCAGCGGCCGGAGAAGTTGGCGCGCGACCCGCAGCTGAGGTGTCCGCCGTGCTCCAGCGACATGGCGAGCACCGTGTCACCGGGCCGCAGCAGCGCCGCGTAGGCGGCGAGCATCGCCGAGGTGGCGGAGCGGGGCTGGACGTTGGCGTGCGGCGCGGCGAACAGCTGCCGGGCGCGGTCGACCGCGAGCAGTTCGGCGGTGTCGGCGAGCGCGCAGCCGGTGTGGTGGCGGCGGCCCGGGTACCCCTCGGCGTACTTGTCGACGAGCGGGCCGCCGAGCGCGGCGAGCACGGCCGGGCTGGTGAGGTTCTCGCCGGCGAGCAGCTGGAGGCTCTCCGCGCGTCGCTCGGCCTCGGCGGCCAGCAGGTCGGCGATCAGCGGGTCCGCGCGGCGCAGCGCCTCGGCGGGCTCCCAACGGGGCGTACGGCCGCCCGCGGCGGCCTGGGGGTGGTCGGGGCGTGCACGGTGTCGGCGACGGACATGGCGGTGCTCCCGGGCTGCGGCGGGCTGGGTCCCTCCAGCGTAGGTCGGGGCGGTGGCCGGGGCCCGCTCGCGCGGCCGGTCGGGCGTCCGTCAATGCGTGCGCGGGCGGCGCTCACCGACCGGGCACCGGGCCGTCACCATCCCTCCACGCAACTCCCGTCAGTCCCCCACCGGTGCCGCGCCCGCCCGGGGGCACCGTGGCCCCGCACGCCGTCACCCGTCCCGTACGCCCCACCCGGCCGGTCACGGCCGCCCGGGCACGCCCGTCAGTGCGGTGACCACCGGGTCCAGCGCCCCGAATATCTCCTCGCCGCAGTTGCGGAACATCCCGATCGGGGCGCCGTACGGGTCGTCCACCTCGTCCGACTCGGGCGAGGCCGCCAACAGCCAGCCGCGGAGCGCGGCGGCGGAGCGGACGAGGGCGCGGGCCCGCTCGGGCAGCCGGGCGCCGTCCAGCGGGTCGGGCAGGGTGCTGGGCTCGATCCGGCGGACGAGGCGGGTGAACTCCTTCAGGGTGAAGGTGCGCAGCCCGGCCTTGTGGCCCATCGAGATGACCTGGGCCCGGTGGTCCAGCGTCGCGGTGAGCACCAGGTCGGCGTCGATGACGTGCTCGTCGAGCAGTTCCCGCCCGGCGAAGCCGGCGCTGTCGACGCCGTACTCGCCCAGCACGGTCGCCGCGTGCGCCTCCATCGGCGCGCCCTCGTGGCCCCAGGTGCCGGCGCTCTCGACGACGAACCGCTCGGCGCGGGCGCCGAGACGGGTGTCCAGCTCATGCCGGGTGAGCCGCTCGGCGATGGGCGAGCGGCACACGTTGCCGGTACAGACGAACAGGATCCGGAAGGCGTCCACCGGGCGCGGCGACAGCGCCGCGTACGGGGCCGCCCCGGGGCCCGCGGCGTGCAGCGACGCAGCGGTCAACTGCCGGCCTCCAGGTCCGGGACGACCTCCCTCAGCTGCTCGACGCTGATCGCGCCGGCCCGCAGCACCACGGGGGTCTTGCCGGTGACGTCGACGATGGTGGAGGCCGTGGCGTGGTCGGCGCGGCCGCCGTCCAGGTAGACCGAGATGCTGTCGCCGAGCTGGGACTCGGCGTCGTCGCAGGTGGCCGGGGAGGGGCCGCCGGTCTTGTTGGCGCTGGAGACGGCGAGCGGGCCGGTGGCGTTCAGCAACTCCAGGGCGACCGGGTGCAGCGGCATCCGGACGGCGACGGTGCCGCGGGTCTCGCCGAGGTCCCAGCGCAGCGACGGCTGGTGCCGGGCGACCAGGGTGAGGCCGCCGGGCCAGAAGGCGTCGACGAGCTCCCACGCCTGCTCGGAGAAGTCGGTGACCAGGCCGTGCAGCGTGGTCGGCGAGCCGACCAGCACCGGGGACGGCATGTTGCGGCCCCGGCCCTTGGCGTCCAGCAGCGCGGCCACCGCCTCCGGGGAGAAGGCGTCGGCGCCGACCCCGTACAGGGTGTCGGTCGGCAGCACGACGAGTTCGCCGCGGCGGATCGCGGAGGCGGCCTCGCGCAGCCCGGTGGCGCGGTCCCCGGTATCGGCACAGTCGTAGCGGCGGCTCATCGGTGGCGTCCCCTTCCGGATGTCACAGTGAAGTCAGAGCGAAGCGCGTCGGGCCGTCGCGAAGCGCGGCCGGTTGTTGAGGTCGCGGTGGTCGGCGGCGTCCGTCCAGCCGCCCTCCTCGCGGAAGATCCACGGCACCTGGCCGCCCTGGGTGTCGGCGTGCTCGACCACGACCGCGCCGCCGGGCCGCAGCAGCCGGGCGGCGACCCGCTCGATGCCGCGGATGGTGTCCAGGCCGTCCTCGCCGGAGAACAGCGACATCTGCGGGTCGTGGTCGCGGGCCTCGGGCGCCACGTACTCCCACTCGGTGAGCGGGATGTACGGCGGGTTGCTGATCACCAGGTCGAAGCGGCCGTCCCAGCCCGGCTCGCCCTCGAAGGCGCGGGTGGCGTCGCCCTCGTGGAGGGTGACCCGGGCCCGGTCGGGGCTGGCGGCGATGTTGCGGCGGGTGTAGGCCAGCGCGCCCTCGTCGAGCTCGAAGGCGTGCACGGTGGAGCGGGGCAGCTCCTGCGCGAGGGCGAGCGCGATCGCGCCGGAGCCGGTGCACAGGTCGACGACCAGCGGCTCGGCGACGTCCATGTCGCGGACGGCGTTTATGGCCCACTCGACGACCGATTCGGTCTCCGGGCGGGGCACGAACACGCCGGGGCCGACCTCCAGCTCCAGGTAGCGGAAGAACGCCCGCCCGGTGATGTGTTGGAGCGGCTCGCGGGCCTCGCGGCGGGAGATCGCCTCCCAGTAGCGGGCGTCGAAGTCGGCGTCGGCCACGGTGTGGAGCTGGCTGCGCTTGACGTTGTGGATGTACGCCGCGAGTTCCTCCGCGTCGAAGCGCGGCGACGGCACGCCGGCCGCGGCCAACCGCTGGGTGGCCTGGGCCACCTCGGCGAGCAGCAGGTTCATCCGACCCGACCCCTCAGTGCTCAGTTGTCCTGGGCGGCGGCCAGTTTGGCCGCTGCGTCGGCGTCCACGCAGGACTGGATCACCGCGTTCAGGTCGCCGTCCAGGACCTGGTCCAGGTTGTACGACTTGTAGCCGGTGCGGTGGTCCGAGATGCGGTTCTCCGGGAAGTTGTACGTGCGGATGCGCTCCGAGCGGTCCACCGTGCGGACCTGGCTGCGGCGCGCGTCCGAGGCCTCCCGCTCGGCCTCCTCCTGGGCGGCGGCCAGCAGCCGCGACCGCAGGATGCGCATCGCCGACTCCTTGTTCTGGAGCTGGCTCTTCTCGTTCTGGCAGGAGGCCACGATACCGGTCGGCAGGTGGGTGATCCGGACGGCCGAGTCGGTGGTGTTGACCGACTGCCCGCCGGGGCCGGACGAGCGGTACACGTCGATCCGCAGGTCGTTGGCGTGGATCTCCACCTCGACCTCCTCGGCCTCCGGGGTGACCAGCACGCCGGCGGCGGAGGTGTGGATCCGGCCCTGCGACTCGGTGGCCGGCACGCGCTGCACGCGGTGCACGCCGCCCTCGTACTTGAGGCGGGCCCAGACGCCCTGGCCGGGCTCGGTGGCCCCGCGGGTCTTCACGGCGACCGAGACGTCCTTGTAGCCGCCGAGGTCCGACTCGTTGGCGTCGATGAGCTCGGTCTTCCAGCCCGCCCGCTCGGCGAAGCGCAGGTACATCCGGAGCAGGTCGCCGGCGAACAGCGCGGACTCCTCGCCGCCCTCGCCGGCCTTGACCTCCAGGATGACGTCCTTGTCGTCATTGGGGTCGCGCGGCACCAGCAGCAGCCGCAGCTCCTCCGTCAGCTCGTCGCGGCGGGCCTCGGCGGCCTTGGCCTCGGCGTGGAAGTCCGGGTCCTCGGCGGCGAACTCACGGGCGGCCTCGATGTCCTCGCCGGCCTGCCGCCAGGCGCGGTAGACGGTGGTGATCGGGGTCAGCTCGGCGTAGCGCTTGGCGAGCTTGCGGGCGTTGGCCTGGTCGGCGTGGACCGCCGGGTCGGCCAGCCGCATCTCGAGGGCGGCGTGCTCGACGAGGAGCTCTTCGACTGCCTCGAACATCGGATGGGCCTACTTCCCGTGAGTGGCGGTGTGGGGGTGGAGATGCGAACGGCGCCGGCCCGACGCCCCCGCGGTACCGCGGGGACGCCGAGACCGGCGCCGTGGAAGCGCTAGGCCTTGCCGCCGCTGAGCTTCTTGCCGAAGCGGGCCTCGAAGCGCGCCACGCGGCCACCGGTGTCCATGATCTTCTGCTTGCCGGTGTAGAAGGGGTGGCACGCCGAGCAGACCTCGGCGCGGATCTCGCCACCGGTCTCGGTCGAGCGGGTGGTGAACTCGTTACCGCAGGTGCAGGTCACCTTGGTCACGACATACTCGGGGTGAACGTTGGGCTTCAAGGGTCTCTCCTAGGTTTCGGGAGGGCACCGGGTCGGCGGCAGGCAGCCGCGCGTGAACCGGGACCGACGGACCAGTCTGCCAGCACTGGCCGCTTCTTCCCAAACCGGGTGGCGGGCGACGCTATTCCCGTGGCCGCCCGCGCTCACCCGTGACCGGCGGCGCGCGCCGCGGAGGGCGAGGCGCCGCCGTCGGCCGGGTTGGTGGGCTGCTCCGACAGGACGGACTGCGGCACCGGCTGATCGGCCTGCAGGGCCGTCCACAGCGCGGCCGCCTGGGCCTTCTGCGGCACCACCCGGTTGGGGTCGGAGGGGGCGGTGACCACCGGCAGGGTGACCATCGTCATCTGGTCCGGGCCGACCGCCTTGATGGTGTTGGCCAGGCCGACGAGCGAGCTGACCGAGGCGAGGTCGGAGTCGGTGGTCATCGACCGGGTGAGCTTGTCGGCGACCGACCACATGCGGGCCGGGTTGGCGGTCAGGCCGATCGATCCGACCTGCCGCATGATCGACTTCACCATCTGCTTCTGCAGCTCGATCCGGCCGAGGTCGCTGCCGTTGCCGATGGCGTGCCGGGTGCGGACGAAGGCCAGGGCCTGGGCGCCGCCGAGGTGATGCGTCCCGGCCGGCAGCCGCAGCCCGCTGTCCTGGTCGGAGATGGGGACGGTGGTGGTGACGTCGACGCCTCCGATGGAGTCGATCATCGAGGCGAAGCCGGCGAAGTCGACCTGGACGTAGTGGTCCATCCGCATCCCGGTGAGCTGCTCGGTGGTCTTCACCGCGCAGGCCGGCCCGCCGACCTCGAACGCCGAGTTGTACATCACGCTGCGGGCCGCGGGCACGGCGGTGCCGTCCGGGGCGGTGCAGGCGGGCCGGGAGACCAGCGTGTCGCGGGGGATGCTGACCACCGACGCGTGGGCGTGGTCGTGGTCGATGTGCACCACCATCGCGGTGTCCGAGCGGGCACTGTCGCCGGTGTCGCCGCCCGCCAGCGAGCCGTTGGAGCCCGCCCGGGAGTCCGAGCCGAGCACCAGCACGTTGAAGGCGCCGCCGGTGGAGGCGGGCGGCCGCCCGGTGCCCAGCTGGGCGTCGATGTCCACGCTGCGGATGTTGCCGTTCAGCCGCCAGTACGCGTACCCGGCCGCACCGGCCCCCAGCAGGAGCAGTCCGGCCAGGGCGTACAGCGCGATGCGCAGGCCGCGGTGGCGGCTGCGGTTCGTGCGGTTCGTACGCCGATCGGACATGGCATCCCATTTCTGCTCGAACGGGTCATTCGAGCATAAGGCGGGTCCGTGAGGGCGGCCGATCGGGCGGCTGAAGGCCGGATGAGAAAGGGCCGGGCCCCGGCCGCGGTGCGGTCGGGGCCCGGTCACGGCAGCCTCGGTCAGTCGCCGGAGCCCGGCGCCGTCTTGGCGATCTGCATGAGGAACTCGGCGTTGCTGCCGGTCTTCTTCATGCGGTCCAGCAGCAGCTCGATGGCCTGCTGCTGGTCCAGGGCGTGCAGCACCCGGCGGAGCTTCCAGACGATCGCGAGCTCCTCGTTGCCGAGCAGGATCTCCTCCTTGCGGGTGGAGGACGCGTCGACGTCCACCGCCGGGAAGATCCGCTTGTCGGAGAGCTTGCGGTCGAGCTTGAGCTCCATGTTGCCGGTGCCCTTGAACTCCTCGAACACCACCTCGTCGGCGCGGGAGCCGGTCTCCACCAGGGCGGTGGCGAGGATGGTGAGCGAGCCGCCGTTCTCGATGTTGCGCGCGGCGCCGAAGAACTTCTTCGGCGGGTAGAGCGCGGTCGAGTCGACACCACCGGACAGGATGCGGCCGGAGGCGGGCGCGGCCAGGTTGTAGGCACGGCCCAGACGGGTGATGGAGTCCAGCAGGATCACCACGTCGTGGCCCAGCTCCACCAGGCGCTTGGCACGCTCGATGGCGAGCTCGGCGACGGTGGTGTGGTCCTCGGCCGGCCGGTCGAAGGTCGAGGAGATGACCTCGCCCTTGACCGAGCGCTGCATGTCGGTGACCTCTTCCGGACGCTCGTCGACCAGGACGACCATCAGGTGGCACTCGGGGTTGTTGTGGGTGATCGCGTTGGCGATCGCCTGCATGATCATCGTCTTGCCGGTCTTCGGCGGGGCGACGATCAGACCGCGCTGGCCCTTGCCGATCGGCGACACGAGGTCGATGATCCGCGTGGTCAGGATGCCCGGGTCGGTCTCCAGGCGCAGGCGCTCCTGCGGGTACAGCGGGGTGAGCTTGCCGAACTCGGGGCGGTTGCGGCCGCCGTCCGGGTCCATGCCGTTGACGGAGTCCAGCCGCACCATGGCGTTGAACTTCTCGCGGCGCTCGCCGTCGCGGGGCTGGCGCACCGCACCGGTGATGGCGTCACCCTTGCGCAGGCCGTGCTTGCGGACCTGGGCGAGCGAGACGTAGACGTCGTTCTGGCCCGGCAGGTAGCCGGACGTCCGGACGAACGCGTAGTTGTCGAGGATGTCGAGGATGCCCGCGACGGGGATCAGGACGTCGTCCTCGCCGATCTGCGGCTCCGGAGCCGCGCCCTCGAAGCCCTCACGGCGGCTGCCACGCCCGCGGCGGTCGCGGTAACGGCCCCGGCGGCCGCGGCGGCCGTCGCCGAACTCGTCGTCGTCGTAGGCGCCGCCGGCCTGCTGCTGCTGCCCGGCGGGCTGGCTCTGACGGCCGGCCTGGCCGGCGTCCTGCTGGGTGCCGGTCTGCTGCTGGCCCTGGCCGCCCTGACCGCCCTGGCGGTCGGTGCGGTCGCGGTCGCGGCGGTTGCGGCGGTCGCGGCGCGACTCGCGGCCGTCCGCGTCCTGCGCCTCGGCGGTCTCGGTGCGCTCGCCGCCCTCGCGGCGGTCGCGGCGGTCCCGCCGGTCGCGGCGCTCGGTGCGCTCGCCACCCTCGAAGCCGCGCGGCTCGGCGGTCTTGCTGTCGGCCTTGGCCTCGGCGACCACGGTGCCGGCCGCGTCCGCGGCCTCGGCGACGGGTGCGCCGGCGGCCGAGGTGGCGCGGCGGCGGGTGCGCTCGGCACGGGCCGGAGCGGCGGTCTCGGCGGCGGCCTGGACCGGGATCTCGATCTGGGCCTGCGCCTCGGCCGGAGCCTCGGCGGCGGCGGCGGTGGCCGTGGCGCGGGTGCGGCGGGCGGGCTTCTCCGCGGCGGCGGGTGCCTCCTCGGCGGGCGCGGCCTTGGCCGCGGCGCGCTTGGCGGCCGGGGCGGGCGCGGAGCCGCCGGCGAGCAGCGGGTCGCCGCCGTTCTTCTCCTTGATCGCCTCGATGAGCTGGCTCTTGCGCATCCGTCCGGTACCGCTGATGCCCAGCCCCGTGGCGAGCTTCTGGAGCTCGGCCAGGACGAGGCCGTCGAGGCCGGCGGCGGCGCTGCGACGGCGCTTGGCCGGCGCCGCGGGGGCGGCGGCTGCGTCCGACGCATCGGCGTCCGGGCGCGCGCCCATCAGATCGGTGGTGTCGCTCACTAAGGGTCCTTCCCTGGAGCGGACGTCGGCCTGTCTGGCTCGGCGACCGGTTGTGCTGTCCTGACCAACGCCGAATCACGCTGGTCCGAGGCGGTTGTCCCCCGAAAGGCTGAGCCGATCGGGAGGAGCGCTGCGATGTGCGGTGCACTGTGGTGCGAAGTGGCGCGACGGGCCGGTCTCGTACCGGCGTCGCTGCCTTGCGGTTCCCGGGCCCCGTCGCGCGGCGGTCCCCGGGCTCCGCCCGCCCGTACCTCAGTCGGGAGGCCGCGGGTGGGAGTCAGGTGCCGTCACGGCTTCGGGATGCGCCCCAATCGCGCAGGCAGGCTGCGTACGCGCTGTGGTGGGCTCCCGGAGAATCGTGGTCCCGTACTTCCGGACCCCGTGCGAACGGAGTGTCGGGATCGGGACGTGGCGCACCGGATCCCGATGGGCATCTGGTGCAGCAATGAGGTTAACACTACCGACCCCCTGACACATTCCCCAGCCCTGTTCTTGTCAATCGTTTCCATCCACGCGGGTAGGCCCGGAACCGGGCCGCTCAGCCGTCCAGCGGCAGCACGCTGGCACCGGTGCGGTCCAGTCGGAGCCGGTGGGCGGCGAATTCCGGTCCGGCGAGCTGCCGGACCTTGTCGGCGGACGCCTCGTCGGTGAGCGCCAGCACCGTCGGGCCGGCGCCGGAGATGACGGCCGGGACGCCGTGCGAGCGCAGTGCGGCGACCAGCGCGGCGCTGTCGGGCATCGCCGAGGCGCGGTAGTCCTGGTGGAGCCGGTCCTCGGTCGCGGTGAGCAGCAGCTCGGGGCGGCGGGTGAGGGCCTCGACCATCAGCGCGGCACGGCCGGCGTTGACGGCGGCGTCGGCCAGCGGGACGGTCTTCGGCAGCAGGCCGCGGGCGGTCTCCGTGAGCACCTCGGTGGCCGGGACGAAGACGACCGGGACGACCTGCTCGGACGGGTCGAGCACGATGGTGCGGGCGCCGTCCTCGGCCGTCCACGCCACCGTGAAGTTGCCGCGCAGACAGGCGGCGACGTTGTCGGGGTGGCCCTCGATCTCGGAGGCGAGGGCGAGCAGGGCGTCGTCGTCGAGCGCGGTGGCGCCGCCGATGGTGACCGCCCGGGCGGCCACGATGCCCGCGCAGATCGCGGCCGAGGACGAGCCGAGGCCGCGGCCGTGCGGTATCCGGTTGGCGCAGACGACCTCCAGGCCGCGCGGCTGGCCGCCGAGCCGGTCGAAGGCGGCCCGCATGGAGCGGACCACCAGGTGGCGCTCGTCCCGGGCGAGGGTGTCGGCACCCTCGCCGGCGATGTCCACGGTGAGCCCGGAGTCGGCGACCCGGACGACGATGTCGTCGTACAGGCCCAGGGCGAGTCCGAAGGCGTCGAAGCCGGGGCCGAGGTTGGCGCTGGTCGCGGGGACTCGCACCCGGACGGCGGCGGCACGGAACGCAGGACCGGCCATTGCGGTGGACTCTCCTGGGGAGTGAGGGCTGCCCGGTGGGGTGGGGCCAGCAGTGGTACGGCGGCGGGACCCAGGAACACGGGACCCGGCGGATCGGGCGTCTGCGCGGGAAGGCGCGGCCCGTCGGAAACTAGACTATCGAAGAGAGGTTCCACAGCGGTACACCCCGCTCCCCTTCGATCTGCCGTGTTGCCCTTTCTGGCCGGAAACCGTGCGGAAAAGAAGGGGGAAATCAGCGGCGAACCGACACGTAAGTGTCATACGACGACGGCGGCGGGCCGAACCCCCGAAAGGGTCGGCCCGCCGCCGGGCGCGCGCTGAACGACCGTCAGTCGAGCAGGCCGAGACGGTGCGCGGCGGCCTCCGCGTCGACCGGGACGATGTCGGGGCGCTGCGGGGCGCCGGCCACCGCCCAGTCCGGGTCCTTCAGGCCGTTGCCGGTGACGGTGCAGACGATCCGCTGACCCGGGTCGACCAGGCCGGCCTCCGCCTTGGCCAGCAGGCCGGCCACGCCGGCCGCCGAGGACGGCTCCACGAAGACGCCCTCCTGCGAGGCCAGCAGGCGGTAGGCGGACAGGATTTGACGGTCGGTCACCTTGTCGATGAGACCGCCCGACTCGTCCCGCGCGGCGACCGCGAAGTCCCACGAGGCGGGGTTGCCGATCCGGATCGCGGTCGCCAGCGTCTCCGGCTTGAGCACCGGGGCGCCGTCCACGATCGGGGCCGCACCGGCCGCCTGGAATCCCCACATCTGCGGCTTGCGCGTGGACAGGCCGTCGGCGGCGTACTCGCGGTAGCCCCGCCAGTAGGCGGTGATGTTGCCCGCGTTGCCGACCGGCAGGATGTGGATGTCGGGGGCGTCGCCGAGCATGTCGACGATCTCGAACGCGGCGGTCTTCTGGCCCTCGATGCGCACCGGGTTCACCGAGTTGACCAGCGCCACCGGGTACTTGTCGGACAGGTCGCGGGCGAGCGTGAGGCAGTCGTCGAAGTTGCCCTCGACCTGGAGGATCCGGGCACCGTGCACGATGGCCTGGCCCATCTTGCCGAGGGCGATCTTGCCCTGCGGCACCAGCACCGCCGGCACCATTCCGGCGCGGACCGCGTACGCGGCGGCGGAGGCCGAGGTGTTGCCGGTGGAGGCGCAGATGACGGCCTGGGCGCCCTCCTCCTTGGCCTTGGAGATGGCCATCGTCATCCCGCGGTCCTTGAAGGAGCCGGTCGGGTTGGCGCCCTCGACCTTGAGGTAGACCTCGCAGCCGGTCCGCTCGGAGAGCACCTGCGCGGGGACGAGCGGCGTGCCGCCCTCCAGCAGGGTGACCACGGGGGTGGCGTCGCTGACCGGCAGCCGGTCGCGGTACTCCTCGATGAGGCCGCGCCACTGGTGGGTGCGCGCGCCTGCGGCGATCACTGCGTTCATGGCTCTTCCTACTCCCCTTCGACCCGCATGATGCTGGCCACGTCGCGCACGCTGTCCAGCGCGCGCAGCTTGTCGACCGTCGCCGACAGCGCGGCGTCGGTGGCGCGGTGGGTGACCACGACGAGCGAGGCGTCGCCGTCGCGGCCCTGCTGGCGCACGGTGTCGATGGAGACGCCGTGCTCGGCGAAGACGGACGCGACCTGGGCGAGCACGCCGGCACGGTCGTCCACGTCCAGGCTGACGTGGTAGCGGGTGACGACCTCGTCCATCGGCATGGCGGGCAGCTGCGTGTAGACGGAGTCGCCGGGGCCGGTGGCGCCGTTGATCCGGTTGCGACAGACCGCGACCAGGTCGCCGAGGACCGCGGAGGCGGTCGGCGAGCCGCCCGCACCCGGGCCGTAGAACATCAGCCGGCCGGCCGCCTCGGCCTCCACGAACACCGCGTTGTAGGCCTCGCGGACGGAGGCGAGCGGGTGCGAGAGGGGGATCATCGCCGGGTGCACCCGGGCGGTGACCGAGGCGCCGTCGGCGGCCCGCTCGCAGATCGCCAGCAGCTTGACCACGCAGCCCATCTGCTGGGCGGAGGCGATGTCGGCGGCGGTGACCTCGGTGATGCCCTCGCGGTAGACCTCGGCCGCGGTGACCCGGGTGTGGAAGGCGATGCCAGCCAGGATCGCGGCCTTGGCGGCGGCGTCGAAGCCCTCGACGTCCGCGGTCGGGTCGGCCTCGGCGTAGCCCAGCGCGGTGGCCTCCTCCAGCGCCTCGGAGTACCCGGCGCCGGTCGAGTCCATCTTGTCGAGGATGAAGTTGGTGGTGCCGTTGACGATGCCGAGCACCCGGTTCACCTTGTCGCCCGCGAGGACTCGCGCAGCGGGCGGATCAGCGGGATCGCGCCGGCCACCGCGGCCTCGTAGTACAGGTCGACGCCGGCCTCGGCGGCGGCGGTGTGCAGCTCGGCGCCGTCCTTGGCGAGCAGCGCCTTGTTGGCGGAGACCACCGCGGCACCGTTGCGGAAGGCGGAGAGGATGAGGTGTTTGGACGGCTCGATGCCGCCGACCACCTCGACCACCACGTCGATGTCGCCGCGGTTGACCAGGGCCTCGGCGTCGGTGGTGAGCAGGTGCTCGGGCACCCCGGGCCGCGGCCGGCCGGCCCGGCGCACGGCGATCCCGGCGAGTTCGACGGGGGCACCGATCCGCGCGGCGAGGTCGTCGGCCGTCGTCGTCATGATGCGCGCCACCTCGGAGCCCACCACACCACAGCCCAGCAACGCCACCTTCAGCGGGCGCGTACGCATCATCCGACTCCGCTCTGCATTCTCGGTCTCCGCCGGGCAATTCCGGATGCCCGACGGTATTCGGTCCCTACCAGTCTCCGGGACTTTCCGCACGGATCTACGGCCGGTCCACGTTCTGAGACAAGAATTTCGTCAGCCGATATCGAGACGCAGGAGATCCTCCTCCGTCTCGCGCCTGACGATCACCCGGGCTGCACCGTCGACGACGGCGAGCACGGGAGGCTTGAGTGCGTGGTTGTAGTTGCTCGCCATCGAGCGGCAGTACGCCCCGGTGGCCGGCACCGCGATCAGGTCGCCCGGCGCCAGGTCGGCGGGCAGGAAGGCGTCACGGACCACGATGTCGCCGGACTCGCAGTGCTTGCCCACCACGCGGACCAGCATCGGCTCGGCGTCGCTCGTCCGGGAGACCAGCGCCACCGAGTACTCGGCGTCGTACAGCGCGGTGCGGATGTTGTCCGACATGCCGCCGTCGACGCTCACGTAGGTGCGCAGGCCGTCCAGCACCTTGACCGTGCCCACCTCGTACAGGGTGAAGGTGGTCGGGCCGACGATCGCCCGGCCCGGCTCCACGCTGAGCCGCGGCGGCGTGAGGTCGGCGGCGGCGCACTCGCGCCGGACGATCTCGGCCAGCGAAACGGCGATCTCGGCCGGCTCCCGGGGGTCGTCCTCGCTGGTGTACGCAATGCCGAGGCCGCCGCCGAGGTCGATCTCGGGGAGCTCGACACCGTGCTCGTCGCGGATCTCGGCCAGCAGCCCGACCACCCGGCGGGCGGCGACCTCGAAGCCCGCGGTGTCGAAGATCTGCGAGCCGATGTGCGAGTGGATGCCGCGCAGCTCCAGGCCCGGACGGGCCAGCACCCGGCGCACCGCCTCCGCGGCCGCGCCGCCGGACAGCGACAGGCCGAACTTCTGGTCCTCGTGGGCGGTCGCGATGAACTCGTGGGTGTGCGCCTCGACGCCCACGGTGATCCGGATCAGCACCGGCTGCCGCACGCCCTGGGCGTCGGCGATCGCGGCGAGCCGCTCGATCTCCTGGTACGAGTCGACCACGATGTGCCCGACACCGGCCTTCACGGCCTGCTCCAGCTCCTGCACCGACTTGTTGTTGCCGTGCAGGGCGATCCGCTCCCCCGGCATCCCGGCGGCCAGTGCGACGTGCAGCTCGCCGGAGCTGCACACGTCGACATTCAGGCCCTCCTCGTGCAGCCAGCGCACGACCGCCTTGGAGAGGAAGGCCTTGCCCGCGTAGTACACGTCGGCGTTCGCGCCGAAGGCGTCCCGCCAGGCGCGCGCCCGGGAGCGGAAGTCCGCCTCGTCCATCACGTACGCCGGGGTGCCGAACTCCTCGGCCAGCTCCCGCACATCACGCCCGCCGACGGTCACCGCGCCGTCCGCGCCGCGGGTCACGGTGCGGGACCACACCTTGGGGTCGAGCGCGTTCAGGTCGCTCGGCGGGGCCTGGTAGTGGCCCTCGGGCAGCACGTCGCCGTGGCGGGGGCCTGCGGGGTGGGCGGAGCGGCTCATCTTCTTCGCTTCCTTGCCGTGCGGGGCTGGTGCCGTGCGGGGCTCATATGCCGTGCGGGGCTTGTGCCGTACGGGGTTTATGGCGAGGGGCGGTGGGCGGTCTCCGTCGACCGCCCACCGCCCCTCGCCGTACGCATGGGGGTCGTGCTCTTACATCCGCTCGGGCGCCGAGACGCCCAGCAGCGTCAGCCCGTTGGCGATCACCGTGCGCGTGGCGTCGGCGAGCCAGAGGCGCGCGTGCGTGAGGTCGGTGACCTCCTCGTCGCCCTTGGGCAGGATCTGGCAGTTGTCGTAGAACCGGTGGTAGTCGCGGGCGACCTCCTCCAGGTACCGCGCCACGTGGTGCGGCTCGCGCAGCTCGCCGGCCTTGGCCAGCACCCGCGGGAACTCGCCGAGCTGGCCGAGCAGGTCGGACTCCCACTCGGTGGCGAGCAGCTCCGGTTTGAAGTCGTCGGACCGGGTGATCCCGAGGTCCACGGCCTTGCGCGCGACGCCGCACATCCGGGTGTGCGCGTACTGGACGTAGAAGACCGGGTTCTCGTTGGTCTGGCTGGTCAGCACGTTGATGTCGAGCGTGATCGTGGAGTCGGTCGAGGAGCGGGCCAGGGTGTAGCGGGCCGCGTCCACGCCGATCCAGTCGACGACGTCGTCGATCGTGATGATGTTGCCGGCCCGCTTGGACATCCGGACCTCTTCGCCGTCGCGAAGCATCTTCACGAACTGGCCGATCTTGACCTCGATGTTGCGGTCCATGTCGTCGCCGGCGCAGGCAACGATGGCCTTCAGCCGGTTGACGTAGCCGTGGTGGTCCGCGCCGAGCATGTAGACGGAGACCTCGGCACCGCGGTCCCGCTTGCTCAGGTAGTACGCGGCGTCGGCGGCGAAGTAGGTGGTCTCGCCGTCGGCCTTGATCAGGACGCGGTCCTTGTCGTCGCCGAAGTCGGTGGTGCGCAGCCAGATCGCACCGTCCTCGTCGAAGACGTGGCCCTGCGTGCGCAGCCGGCCGATGGCCTCCTCGACGGCGCCGGAGTCGTGCAGCGACTTCTCCGAGAACCAGGTGTCGAAGTGCACGCCGAACTCGCTCATGGACCGCTGGATCTCGGTGACCATGAGGCTCAGGCCCTCGGTGCGGAAGACCTCCAGCTGCTCGGCCTCGGGGAGGTCGAGCACGCCGGGGACGCCCTCGGTGATGGCCTTGGCGATGTCGACGATGTACTCGCCGACGTAGCCGTCCTTCGGGACCTCCCGGCCGTTCGCGGCGGCCTGCAGCGACGCGGCGAACTTGGAGATCTGCACGCCGGCGTCGTTCAGGTAGTACTCGGTGGTGACCTCGGCGCCGGTCGCCTTGAGGATCCGGGCGAGCGAGTCGCCGACGGCCGCCCAGCGGACGCCGCCGATGTGGATCGGGCCGGTCGGGTTCGCCGAGACGAACTCCAGGTTGATCCTGAGGCCCTTGAGCGCCTCGTTCCGGCCGTACGCCTCGCCGGCCGTGACGATGCTGCGGGCCAACTCGCCCTGGGTGGCGGTGTCCAGGGTGATGTTCAGGAAGCCGGGGCCGGCGATGTCGACCTTGGCGACGCCAGTGATCCCTCGCAGGCGGGCGGCCAGCAGTTCCGCGACGGCTCGCGGCGGCCGACCGGCCGGCTTCGCGAGCTGGAGGGCCACGTTGGTGGCGTAGTCGCCGTGGTCCCTGTTCTTGGGTCGCTCGATCGTCACGTGCTCGGGCACGGCGACGGTCAGCTCGCCCGCCTCGACGGCGGCGCTCACTGCGACCTGGACTGCCTGGGAAAGCTCTGCGGGTGTCACGACGCCAAGCGTAGGCGAGAGGTGGCGGGCCTCCGCCACTCGGTTTACCCGTTGAGACGCATTACGCCAGGGAGCGGGACGGTTACGGACGCCGTGTTCGCCCAGAGCGGAATCCGCACGGCCACTCCGGGGTGCCGCCCGAGCGGGGGCCGGGACTCAGGAGGCCCCGAAGGTGAGGCCCGGGCCGCGCGCGGCACCGTCGGCCGGGGCCGTCCAGCCGGCGCCCGGCACCAGCAGCCGTCGCACCAGCGCCACCAGGTCGGCCGGATCGAACGGCTTCGCGAGATAGCCGTCCACCCCGACCGACTCCCCGCGGTCCAGATCCGCCGGGGTGCAGGCACTGACAATGGCGATCGGCAGGTGGCTGGTCTCGGGGGCCGCGCGGAGGCGGGCCGCCGTCCGCAGGCCGTCCAGCCGTGGCATCACCACGTCCAGCGTCACCACGTCGGGGCGCACCCGGCGGACGACCTCCAGGCACTCGGCACCGTCGGCGGCGGTGACCACCTCGAAGCCCTCGAGCTCCAGGTTCACTCTGATCAGCTGGCGGATCACCTCGCTGTCGTCCACCACGAGGACCCGCCCGGTCGTTCCCGGCACATCACCGAGGGTAGCCGCGCCCCCACCGCCCCGTCCGGCCTTTCCCGACTTCGCCCGCCGCACCGCCCCGCGCACCACCCCGCCGCACCCGCGCAAACCCGTGCACGGATCACGCCACGGGCCTGGTAGTGTTCTCCACGTCGCAGCAAGTCAGCGACGGCCGACAGGCCCCCGTAGCTCAGGGGATAGAGCACCGCCCTCCGGAGGCGGGTGCGCAGGTTCGAATCCTGCCGGGGGCACTTCGCAAGAAGTGCAACAAAGGCCCAGCTCAGCGGATCACCTCCGCCAAGCTGGGCCTTCGTCATGTCCGGGGCCTCTTAAGGCTTGTGCCAGTTACGTGCCAGATGCCTCCGGCGCACCATCCGGTGGCGGGCTCTCCTTCTCCCTTCTGGCGCGCCTGCCACCCCGCCCCCGCGCCTTGCGGATCGCCGTCTCCATCCCGCCGGCGATGAGCAGGTCCCGCTCTCCCCGCATGTGCTGGTAGCGCAAGGCGGCGTCCATCGTCGAGTGGCCCATACGGTGCATCAGTTCCCTTGTGCTGGCGCCGGTGTCGGCTGCCAGGGTGTTACCGGTGTGGCGGAGATCATGGAACCGGATGCTGTCGGCGCCGGACTCCTCCATGGCCCGACTCCAATCGACTCCCGACTTCCGGAGCGCAGTTGTCCACACGCTGTGGAAATTGCTGCGCCGCAGCTTCCCGCCCCTCGGCCCGACGAAGACCAGGCCGGCCGGACCGTCCTCGCCGAACCACCGCAGGTGCTCGGAGAGCTCGGCCACGATCGAGACCGGGAAGGCCACCGGCCGCACGCCCGCCTCGCTCTTGGGCTTCTTGATCTTCAGGGCGCCGGTCTGGAGCTCTGCCTGCGCCCGGCGGACGCGGATGATGCCCTTCTCCAGGTCGACGTCCCGGCGCTGGAGCGCGGCGAATTCGCCGAAGCGGAGCGTAGAGAAGGCCGCCATGAGCACCAGGGCCCGGTACCGCGGGTCGATCGCCTCGGCCACCGCGTAGACCTCCGGCACGGTGAGCACCGGCCGCTCCGCCGAGTCCTCGTCCGCGGCCCCCTTGATGCGGCAGGGGTTCCGGGTGATCAGCCCGTCGTCCACGGCCGTGTAGAGGATCGCCCGCAGCACGCGGTAGGACTTGGCCACGGTCGCGGAGCCGACGTCCTCGTCCAAGAGGCCACTCCGCCAGCTCCTCACCCGCGCGGACGTGAGGTCGGCGACCGGACCAGCTCCGAACGCCGGCTTGATGTAGAGCCGCAGGACACCCTCGTACCGCTCCAGGGTCCGGTCCGCGAGCCCGCGCTCCTTGAGCCAGGCATCCGCGAACTCGCCGAAGTTGACCTTCCCGGCGTCCGGATCGACCCACTTGCCCCGTTTGAGGTCGGCCTCGATCAGGGTCAGCGCCACCTCGGCGTCCGTCTTGGTCGGGTAGGTCTCCTCCCCGGCCGGAGCAGGCCGGTCTCCGGGTCCGGGTACCGAATCTGCCACCGGCCGGAGCGCAGCTGCCGGAGGGCGCCGAAGCGCCGGCGGGTCCCCTTGTCGTTGGCCATCAGGCTGCCCTCCGCAGGTGGCCCCGCCGCACGGTGACCGGCTGGACGGTGCGGGCGGCCAGGAACTCGGCGAGCACCGAGGCCCGGATCCGGACGTGTCGGCCGACCTTGACGAAGGCGATGCGGCGCTCGGCGATGAGCCGCCGCGGGAAGCGCTCGGTGGTGCCGAGGAGGTCGGCGACCTGGGCGACGGTGAGGAGCGGGTCGGGCGGGGTCATGCTGCCTTCCTTTCGGGTGCGGTGGACGGGAGGGGCGTGCCCTCCGCGAGGGTGAGGGCCTGGTCGAGGGCCTGGCGCCAGCGGACGCGTTCGGCGACGGCGCGCAGGAGGCGGGTGGCGAGGGGTGTCGCGTCGGGATCGCCGGGGCGGACGAGGGCCCAGAGGTAGCGGGTGGGGTCGGGCTTGGCGGCGGTGTCGCCGAGGACGTCGAGGACCCAGGCGCGGCGTTCAGCCCGGTGGTCGGTAAGGGTCTTGCCGGACCACTTGCGGGAGACCAGGACCCGGCGACCCCCGTAGCCGAGGTGTTCGCGCTTGTGGGCCCGGGCGCGGCAGTTGCCGGCGTGGAGTCCGGGGTGGGCGCCGCGCGGCTGGATGCCGTAGAGCAGCCAGTTGGCGCAGGTCGGCGAGCAGGGCTCCCAACGGAGTTCGGCGGCGAGGCGGTCGATGTGGTCGGCCTCGGTGGCGCTGGTGGCGCTGTGGCACTCGGCGACGGACTTGGTCAGGTACTTGGTGAGGTAACGGATGCAGCGGCCGGCCTGGTCGGAGCCGACGAGGACGCCTTGGGCGTTGAGCTGGGGGCCGAAGCGGACGACGTGCAGCGGTTCGGTGTCCGGGTCCTGGTCGAGGCCGTCGAGGGCCTTCTCCCAGGTGGGGAGCGGTGCGCCGGTGGCCGGGTCGGTGAAGGCGCCGAGTTCCGGCTCCCACATCGGGGCCGTGTCCGGGGTGTAGCGGGGTCGGTCGGCGGACGGCCACCAGACCTGGTGGTAGGTGGCGGCGACGACCTGTCGCAGTTCAGCGCGCGAGATGGTGCCGCGCAGGGCGAGGTGCAGGTGCGGGGCAAGGCGGCGCTGCGGTTCGACGACGGCGAAGTACTGGACGTCGTAGCCGACGAAGCGGCGGAGGTTCTGGACGAACCGGTCGATGAGCTTGGGGAAGTGGAGCGCGTCCCGGGCGGCCCGGCGGTAGTCGTAGCTCGCCGGGTCGGCCGGGGTGCCGTCGCTGCGGACCCGCCCGTAGGAGGGCAGGGTCAGGGTGAGGAAGAGCGAGGGACGGAAGGTCTTGCCGTCCGGGGTGGCGTACGCCTTGCCGAGGGTGCGGGCCTCGACCGGGCGGCGCGGTAGGTCGGGGGTGTCCTGGCGGCGGCGGGTGGAGCGGACGCGCCGGGCCGCGGTGGCGGGTTCGAGGGTGCCGCGGACACCGGAGTCGGCGAGCTGTTCGTCGACCTCGACGAGGACGGCGGCCAGGTCCTCGGCGTCCGGGCCGCCGGCCTCGGCGTGAGCCTTGGTCAGGTCGGCCCGGAGTCCGGTGAGGAAGAGCTGTTCGTCGGTGGCGGGGTCCGCTTCGAGGGCCGGTTCCTCGGTGAGGTGCCAGCCCTCGCGGCACTGGACGGCCCGCAGGCGGCGCTTGCGTTCGGCGCAGGTCGGGCACTGGCTTGCGCGGGTGGAGCCGCAGGGGATGTCGATGACCTCGGTCTGGCCGGTGAGGACGTCGGTGCGGCGGACGGCCACTGGGCGGACGCAGACGCCGTGTTCCTCGGCGACGGTGCGGAGCACGTCCCGGGCCAGCGGCATGCGGGCCCGTTCGGCGCGGGTTGTGCCGGTCATCGGCTCTCGTCCCGGTAGCAGAAGGCGAACAGGGCCTCCATCAGCCGGACGAGGTCGCGGCCGGCGCTGATGGGCGGGTATCCGGCGTCCTCGATGCGGCGGGCGACGTCGAAGAGCAGGCCGCGGGTGAAGCGAGGGTCCTCGCCGGTCTCCGGCTGGGGGACGGGGTAGTGGGCCGCGCTGGGGAGGCGGTCGTCGGGCATGGCGGTACCTCCGGTCGAGGAGCGGTTCAGGGGTGGACAGCGGCGAAGGACTTCGCCAGCCAGGCGAGTAGGGCGCGGATCAGGGAGGCGGCGCCGGTGTCGGCGAGGAGGAAGCCGAAGGCCCCGCAGAGGAGGAGGTCGGTCGCCTTGAGGGCCTTGTGCCGGAGCAGGACGACGATGAGGGCGCCGAGGAGCAGGACGAGGGAGCCGGTGAGGATCACGGCCGGTCACCACCTTCCGGGTTGTTGTCGAGGGGGCTAGACACCACGTAGATGGACCGGTCCGGGCCGAACTGCGAGACGAGCGCGCTGATCTCGGCGTCGGGGACGTAGGCGGCGCGGACGCGGACGGGTTCCGGCTGGCCCTCGTTGCGGACGTAGCCGACGCCGGCCCCTGTGTGCGGGTCGGGCGAGATCAGGTCGGCGTACGCGCCGCGGTCCCGGGCACCGGAGCCGAGGACCATGTCGACCTGCGCCGCTTCGTCCATCCGCAGGGCGACCCGGTCGGGGAAGAGGTTGCGGAGGTTGATGACCTCCTTGCGCGGGTCCTGGAGGGCGCCGACGAGGCAGAAGCCGACCGAGCGCCCCTGGCTGGTCAGGGTGGCGATGGCCGCCTCGGCGCGGCGGCGGAGGTCCCGGTCGGGCTGGTAGGCGGTGAGGAAGGCGAGTTCGTCGACCAGGACGACGACGAACGGGGAGTCGGGGGTCGGGGTGTGCGAGCGGACGCGGCCGGCGAAGGAGCGGGCCCGTTCCTGCATCCGCTCGACGGCGTCCTCCAGAAGCTCGACCATCCGCTCCGGGTCGCTGGCGTACTTGGCGAAGAGGCCGACCCCGAAGGAGAGTTCCATCCGCTTCGGGTCCAGGGCCCAGATCTGCACCAGCCCGGCCGCCACGGCGGGCAGTAGCTTCCGGACGATCCCCCACAGGACCGAGCCCTTGCCGGCCCCGGTGACCCCGGCCACCAGGACGTGCGTGCCGTGCAGCCGAAGACGCCACGGGGATCCGTCCTCGCGGGTGCCGATCTCTACCGACGCCCACCCGGCCGACGCGCCCACCGGTTCGGCCGCAGCGCCCTCTCCTCCCCCACCTCGACGGCCAGCAGTGCCGCCCGACGCGAGAGCCGAAGGACGGCGACCAGCCCCCGGAAGCTCCAGCGCCGAAGCCGCCCAGGCCGACGCGGCAGCCGTGCGAGCCCGCCGAGCAAGCGCCCGGAGGTGAAATCGGGCCCGGCGGACGAGGGTGGCGAGCCCGTCCCACCATCCCCGCAGCCGCTTGCCGAGAGGCGGACGGGTGACGGTCGGCGCGGTCCGGCCGGCGCTGGTGAAGGGTTCGGCGAGCGGGTCGACCGTCCAGGCCCGCAGGACGACGACGCCGCGCCGCGGACTGGCCACCTCGACCCGGTGGACCCGCCAGGCGTGGGCGATGCCCTGCGCGTGCTGCGCGACCTGGTCCGGCACCTGACCGGGCAGCAGGCCGATCAGGACATCCAGCCCGCCCGGATGGCGCCGGACGCGGGCGATGCGCGGCCAGACGTACTCGTACGGGGCATCGAAGCGCGGCAACGGCGCCTGCTGCCAGAGCCCGAGGGCGTACGTCAGGTCCGGCCAGCCGCGCCGGATGCGCGAACGCAGCGACTTCGCCCGGTAGACCAGCACGCCGGCCGGGCCGGCCACGCAGAGCGCGAGGACCAGGACGCCGCCAAGGGAGCCGAGGTGGGCGACGGCGGTGGAGTAGACGAGCCAGACAGCGGCCACCAGGAGGACGGCCGTCTTGAGCTTGGGGTGGATGGACTTGGACATGGTTGTTCACCTCTTTCTCGTTGCGGAGGGATCGGGTACTGGCCCGGCGTACGGCGCGGCCGAGGGCGGTCGCACGCCGGGCCCGGAGCGGTGGGTCAGGCCGCCGACTTCGCCGAGGGGCGGGCGGCAGCGGGGGCGCGGACGCCGGAGGCCCGGAACGAGTAGGCGACCCGGCCGCCGTTGTTCACGTACGCGGTGACCGTCAGGCCCTCGAACTCGACCGGACGGAACGGCAGCCCCGGAGCCGCGTCCGGCAGGACGGGCAGCACCGGCGCGGCGACCTTCACCCGGGCCGAGGTGTCCCGCGCCTCCGGGTCGGGGTCGACGACCGAGACGACCCACAGCGGCTGACCGGTCGTCTTGTCGCGCGCCTGGACCTTGGCCCCGCCCTTGCTCGCCTCGAAGTCGGCGACCGGCTCGACGGAGACCGCGAACGCGCCGGCGGGGAACACGTCCTCGAAGCGGACGGGGATCGCACCACGGATGGCCATGGGAGCACTCCTTGTACACCCCCTAGACAGTCGAAGGCCGACCGCCCCGAGGAAGCTGTCGAGGGGGTAGACAAGACGGTAGGCCGCGACGGCGGGAGGTGTCTAGGGGTATATACAAAGATCTTGACGAGGCGTCAGGGAATCGGTGCCGGGCGCGGGGCACAGCTAACTCAGGCCGTGGTGCCCTCGCCGGCCTGCCTCACGCAGCCGAGTGCCCGGGTGCCCGGCGAAAATTGGTATGCGCGGAGCCGATCCGCTGGAGTCAACTAGATGACATGTCGAGCACCGCGGACCTGCCCTCCGCCATCACGCAGTACGTCGCCGCTAATCAGGCCGTGCAGGACCTGTTTCGCGCGCACCCGGACGGCGACCTTCACGCCGCCCAGATCGAGCCCCTTCTGGCCGTGGAGCGACAAGCCCGAACCCGGTACGCCGCCGCTCTTCAGGCTGCCGGCCGTACAGTTCCTGTCGGCCTGCTCGACTACTGACAGTGCCTGGCTGGTCCGGTCGGCCCACGCTGCCCGGACCCACTACCGGGACTGCGGCTGGCCCCAGCTGGGAGGCACTGGGAACGAGCCCGCTGCCGGAGCTGCCTGTGGCGGCTGCGACTGAGCCGCGTACTGTGGCCCCGCGAAGTAGCCCGGTGGCGGCAGGTCTGCCCGCCGGAATACGCACATTGCAGACGGGTGGTCCCTCCGGTCCTCAGTCCACGCGACCTGATCGAGTACCCACCCAGCGGCCTCGATGCCCTCGATGACCTCGGCGATCCCGTACAACGGCATCGAGAAGCTCATTTGGAACGCGCCCTGGTTGATGCGGCACACGAAGCGTCGCCGACCCTGCACAAACGCCTTTCGCGCATCGTCTGGCAGCGACCCCTTCGACATCGCACCCCTCCACACTTGGGCCGCCTTGTCGACGGCGACCGGGTCACCGTATCGGCCCGCCCTGGCACCCGTCAGCCAATCGCTGATGGGCCTGTGAACGCCGCACTCGGGCGCCGGATTCGTAAGCTACTGGGTGTCAGTGACGCGGCCCGGCGCGGACGGATTCTCCGCCGTCGGCGCTGTGGACTCAGTCCGCGTCCGACTCAGCTCGACAACGGCTGCCAGCACCACCAGGCCAAGCATCACGAAGAACCATGCGACGTTGGCTCGGCCGTTCAGAGCCAGTGCGCATGCCGTCTGGTCACTGCCCAGGCCCGAGCTCAGGTTCGGGCTCCACGCGGATCCACAGTTATCGCCGACCTTCCACAGCCCGTATGCCAGGCCCAGCGCAACCATCACCCCGCCCGACACGCCCATGGCTCGCGTCACACGCTCCAGCACTACACACCCCCAGGGATCAACTCCAGGGCGCACAGCCTAGGGCGAAGTCGATAGGCACGACCCGAAATTGGCTAAGCAGGTCGGAACACAGCAGTCCGCCGGGAATATCCAGGCGCCGATCTGCCAGACACCAGCGAAGAAGATGGCGGCCGCGTAGGCCAGGCCCACGCTAAACGCCGCCCGGAGAACCCGCCGATCCCTGGACGATCGAACCACAGCCAGGCGGAATCTCGATCTCATAGGCGAGCCTGAAGCGGTCTGCGCTGAGCACGATGTCAGCCGTCTCGACAGCGAGCTCGCCCGCCCAGTGGGTTCGCTCGATGGCGAGCACGGTAGACCCGAGCGGGATGCCGAGCGGGCCCGCCTCGATCTCCAGAACCGGCCGAGCCGTGACCTCCTCGGTCACGCGCGTGACGGTGACGCCGATGTGGGCCATCCGCTCGACCACGCCGCAGCCAGCCAGCGGGCCGAGTTCCGGCAGGACGACGATGCTGCCCTCCGTGACCGCCAGCGGCTCCCAGCTGGTCGACAGCTGGGCAGGCTCGTCGTCCGCGAGGAAGACGTACTGCGACTGCATCACCGGGTCGCCCTCGGCGATGCCGAGCCGAACCGCCAACGCGGTCGTCGCGTAGGTCTTCTGTGACTCGTGGGTCCAGGACGGCTCGACGCCGCGGGCCCGGCTCTCGGCTGCGAACGGACTTCCGGCGGCCCGGTAGCGCCCCCGCGCGATCCGGGCCGGCGCCGGGCGGTGGCGGACGTAGGTTCCTGATCCGGGACGCCCCTCGGTCAGGCCCTCAGCGGCCAGGACCCGGAGCGCCTGGCGGACCGGCTGTTCGGACAGCCCGTGGTCGCGGCACAGGTCCGCGATGCTCGGCATGCGCGATCCCGGCTCACGCCCACCCGAAAGGATCTCGGCACGCAGCGCATCGGCGAGCCGCAGATAGGCCGGTCGACCCAACTCCCCCATCGCGGACCTCTTCTCACGATTCCTCACATCAGCTTGACAACCTCGGACCCGAGCTTTCAAGCTCGGATTCGAGCTTGACTCATTGTGATTGGCCAAATGCGCCACGAGGCGGAGGGGTACAGCCATGACATGGATCGCCCAGTTCCCAGGAGTGCCCGAGTCGGTCGGGGCCGCGCGGAAGCTGGTCCGCGACGCACTCCCGTTCTTCCCCCAGGTCGGCGAGGCGGAGCTGATCGTCTCCGAGCTGGTCACCAATGCCATCCTGCACAGCAGGTCCGGGCTCGGCGGCGCCCTCTGGGTGGAGATCCGACGCCGGCGCGGGTTCATCCGGATCGCGGTGACGGACGAGGGCTCGGCGGGATCGGAGCTGTCGTACCGCACGGCCGAGGAGGTCGCCGACTTCGGACGGGGGCTGAAGATCGTGAACGAGCTCGCCGACCACTGGGGCGCCAGCAGTGAGGTCGATGACTGCCGGACGGTCTGGGTGGAGCTAGCATCCCCCGCAGAGGCGACCTCTCGCGCTCGCACGCAGAAGCCCTCTTCATGGGGTGTATAGCCCCCTATACAACGACGGTTGCCGACCAGCCGCCAGGAGACCCGCGATGACCGACCGCCCGCAGCACGCCGGACTGCACCTGCGTTTGCTGATCATGTCTATCCCCCTAGACTCTGCCCTGACAGGGCCGGACACAGGAGGAGACGTGGCGGGAGAGACGCAGCGGATCGCCGCCATCAAGGACCCGTTCGCGCTGTTGCGGGCGGCCACGGTGCGGCTGGCCGAGGCCCAGCAGGAAGTCACCGAGCTGTCGCGGCTGCGGCAGCGGGTGATCTCCGAGCTGCACGACCAGGGCATGTCCTACGCCCAGATCGCCGCCGAAGCCGGGCTGACCCGGGGCCGGATCCACCAGCTCAAGCAGTCCGCCCCGGCGCCCGAGGGTGCGTTCCTGGGAAACGCCCGGTTGATCATCGCCACCCCGCTCAAGCAGGAGGCCGGCAACGCCCGTCCGGTGCTGGCCGCCGAGGACTTCTCCGCAGCCCAGCGCCTCGGCGACCTCGCCCGCTCCTACAAGCTGGACCCCAACTTCGAGCACGTGCCCATCGGTGGCGAGATCGACCTCAACCGCGAAGACATGATCGTCATCTGCGGCCCCCGGCTCTCCAGCCACGTCGCCGACGTCCTCGCCCAGGACCCATCGATCAGCTTCGAGCGAGCCGAGGACGGCCCGTGGACGCTCCGCGACCACGAGACCGGCGTCGCCCACCGCTCCGGCATGGACTCCGACCCCAAGACCAACTCGGACGTCGCCTACTTCGGCCGGCTCCCGCGCCCCGACGGCCAAGGCCTGATCATGGTGCTGACCGGCATCCACCCGCAGGGCAGCCTCGGAGTCGTCCACCTGATCGTCAACGACCTCGCGGACCTCTACCGCCAGGTCGGCACCGAGCGGTTCTCCGTCCTGGTGAACGTGGACTACGACCCGGCGAACAATGAGCCCGTCAACGTCCGTCTCCTGTCGCCGTTCTACCGGCACGGGGCAGACTGAGATCGTGCACCTGGAGATCGCCACCGAGCCCGCCCACCCGCAGCGTCCCAATGAGGACTTCACCGCCGCCAGCCCGAGCGCCGTCGTCCTACTCGACGGCGCCGGCACCCCGGCCGGATCCGACTGCGGGTGCAGCCATGGCGTCGCCTGGTATGTCTCCCGCCTCGGCGTCAGCCTGCTGGCGGCCGTCACCAACCAGCCCGACCGCGCCCTGACCGACTGCCTCGCCGACGCGATCACGCAGACCGCCGGGCTGCACGCCGACACCTGCGACCTCAGCCACCCGGGCACGCCATCAGCCACGGTCGTCGCGGTCCGGCTGGCGGACGAGGTCGTCGAGTACCTGGTGCTGGCCGACTCCACCCTCGTGCTGGAACACACCGACGAGCGCGGCCCGGTGGCCGTCACCGACGACCGCGAGGCCCTGGTCGGCGCCGCCCTGCGCGGAGCTATGGACGCCGAGGCCGCCGGCACTGCCGAACACGCGGAAGCCCTCCGCGGCTACGTCGAGGCCATGCGCGCCCACCGCAACCAGCCCGAAGGATTCTGGGTCGCCGCAGCCGACCCCGCCACCGCCTACGCCTCACTCACCGGCAATGTCCCCCGCGCCGACCTCACCGGAGTCACCCTCCTGAGCGACGGCGCCTCCCGTCTGGTCGACCGCTTCGAACTCGCCGACTGGGCCGAAGCCCTCCGCCTCATCCGCGAACAGGGCCCCGCCGCACTCATCCGCGAAGTCCGGACCGCCGAACTGAGCGACACCGACGGCCGCCGCTGGCCCCGCGGAAAGACCCACGACGACAGCGCAGTCGTCCGCGTCACGCTGTAGCGCGAGCCCGGAAGCCAGCCCGAGTCACTGCCGAATTCCGCTCTACAAGGTCAAGGGCGCGCTACGCGCGCCGCTGCCCCGCCCTCGGCGGCCGACGCCGGGCGTGCGGGCTGGCGCCCGGTCCCGGCGCGACCGCCAGAACGGGGCAGCATCACGACGACGCCACCTCTGACAGTTGAGCAAGTGCCTTCAGGATCGGCTGTTACGAGTTCACTACTTCACAAGGCGCGCCCGCGCGCGGCCCGGGCCACACCGGCGGGCCAGGTGGCAGATTTTGGTTGAGCCCAGAACCCCGTTGTGGCTTGGAGCGGGCGGCTCCGCAGTTTTACCCACCTGTCAGGACCGGGACCCGCACCGAGCAAGAACGGGGGCCACTCGGCCAAATTGCGGTCAGGCTCAGAAGCCCTGACCGAGTCGCAACAGCTTACGGCCCCCCGATCATGCTCGGCCCCAGACCAGACAGGACACCGGCCAAAACCGCTCCGCCTCCCTCGCGGCCTCAGTACACGCGGGGCAATATGCACGTGTACTCCCCGGAGGCCAGGGGAGTACACGTCTTCAGTGGGCGCCCTCTTCACCCAAGGCTTTGGCAATTCCTTCTATAAGTTTGACGTGATCCTCGAATGGAAGCTCGCTTATTACATCGCAAACGCCCGTGCCCATCTCGCTCTTAGACATCACTCGCACCTTAATTGCAGGCGATTCATGTCGGCCAGTTGCTAGGTCAATGACGGAACATCGGAGAATTAGGTCATCAATGGCAAGGGTGCCCGCAACGTTCGAAGGTGACTGGAAGTCTGCCAGTGCGGATCTAGCCATCATTCGAGCACCCAGCGACATCCCTTCACTCAGGTTCGACTGAAGGAAGGCTCGAAGCTGAGGGGCGAGTAACCCCAAAATGTTTCGGCCAAGGTCTACTTTAGTGTGTGTTCCGTAACTCTTCAGCGCCACCTCCCGTTGAACTTCTTCACTTTCCCATTTTCGGGGGTGGATGTTGCATCCCAGGCCAGCTCGAAAGCCTCCTTTATTAGCAGGTCTGCAATATTTGTGGGGCCGTGAACTTTGGCGCCAAGATTCTGAGAGTGAAGCTGCATTACATGAATTGTAATGTAGTCATCGTAGCCAATTCCAGGAAATTTCCCTTCTATAAATTTAATTCGCTCGGTCATCGAGAAGGACAGCTTGGCCTTTTCTCCGTCGCTGAGGGATGCGAATGCATGCAGGGAGGCGCCGGGACTCTTGGCAATGATCGTTTCGACTTCGCCAGTGTCAAGGTGCAGCCTGTACCGCTTCTTCATTTCATCGACGAACTGCTCGTAGTCCATATCCTCATAGGGAAGGACTTTTGGATCGATGTTGATCAGCACCTCGGAGGACTGAATCAGGCGAATAAAGTCGGGCGTCTGCGTAGACTGAACCTGCTGCTTTACTTGATCTCTCCGTTGTGTGTCTAATTGACCTAGTGCCGCCGTCACGTCATTTGCGGGAGCTGTATTCACCTTAAACCACCTCCAGGTTATTCCTCACGTAGTCGACAATTTTGCTGGTGGCATTATCGACGGCAGATTTTATGGCACCCATTTCGGCGGATCCCGACTTGATGGTGGCGATTGCGTCGATGCATGTTGCCTGCACGGGCGAAGGGAGCCAGAGGGACTGCTTAAGTATTTCTTCCCATTCCTCGTCCGATCGCTTGATTCCTAGCCGCTCCTGCAGTAGTGCGAGCCATACAATTTGCAAGGCGTCTCGCCGTAGTGGGAATAGCGTCCCGAATCTCTCGCTTCTCAGCCTTTGGGCTTGAAGCTTTCTTTCGTGGGCCTGAGCTTGGCGTGCTGTGAGATATGAAGAGACAAAGACTATTAGCCCGCCAGCTGCTGCGGAGATAAGCGCTGAAACCACACTGGACACGACGGCTCCACGCGAAGTGATCCTTGAACGGGCCCCTATGTCTACGATGCCTCCGCCAAGCAGTGGGTGCACCTTGGCGGGCTCGCGACACGCAACGTGATCGCCGGATCTTGCGCGCCGAACGGTCGCTGACACCGCTCTCATGCCGAGAAGCGATCTGGAGCAGCCTTCCTGTCGATCGCCCTGGGTGTGTCGAGCTGGTCGCCGGCGAGGTTGTGGCCGAGCCGAAGGCAAGCAGATATGCGTGAATTTGCAACGAACTGCCCAGCAGCCCTACGGCTACGGATTTGGGTTACTCAATTGCGCCACAATCGCCCACTCTTCAGCGGACAACTGCAGACGTTCAGGCACTTGGCCGCACGGATCGGCGGCGCGCTCCCCTCACGTCGGGCGGGCGCCCGAGTTGCTTCGGGACGAAGAGCCAACGAGTACCCGGCTCGAACCCGGCTGCCCCCTCCACAGTGGGCTGGGGCTGTGGGGTCGCAAGCCTGGCCGATGCAGCGAGGCGTACACGTGCCCCAGTCGTGCCAGATCGGGCGGTGAATGGCGGTGACTCACGGGCCCCGACGGCAGGGAAGTAATCGAACGCGCATGGCAGACTACCCGCAGCTCAGTGCCGGGGGCTCACACCAATCTTCCTAAAGCCGGTGCACAGGTAGCCGAGGCCGCTCCACCATGGCCACATGATGCCGGCGGGCCCACGAATCACCGCGCCGAGGATGCTCCTGGTCAATCTGGTCGGCTCCGAGCCGGGCTGTAACGTCTTCGCGTGGATCAGCCACTCTTCCTGATGCCGGGTGGCCAGGTGTGGACCAAGAAGCGCTCCGTGGCCGTCCTGCGGGTTCTGGGGCCCTTGAACGGCCCTCGGGCTCGTGGCGGTCGTTCAAGCTTCTGTGAGCCGCCGTGCCCCTTGCGTGCCCGTTCGACCGGGAGCCAGCAGGGAGCGGCGGGGGACGACGGCGAGGCGCCCCCTCCCCCGCAGGTCACCGCATCGCGCCACATGCGCGCCAGATCGGACGGTCAGTAGAGGGCAGTCAAAGTGCCATGCGGGCCAGATGGTCGCAGTGCGTAGATGTTGCACTGCCCCAGGTCACACAGGGTCCCTGCCTGCCGCCCTCCGGAGGCGGGTGCGCAGGTTCGAATCCTGCCGGGGGCACTTCGCAAGAAGTGCAACAAAGGCCCAGCTCAGCGGATCACTTCCGCCAAGCTGGGCCTTCGTCATGTCCGGGGCCCCGTCGGGCGCGTGCCAGTTCCCGCCCCCTTTCCTGGGCCCTGCGGATCGCGGTCTCCGATCTCCATGCCGCCGGCGATGAGCAGGTCCCGCTCCCCGCGCATGTGGGCTGACACCTCAGCGCCGCGTCCGTCGTCGAGTGCCCCATACGGTGCATCAGCCCCGCGTGCCGGCGCCGGTGGGCAGCCCGGGCGATGGCGAGGAGCGGGTTGGACGGCGTCATGCCGCCTTCCCTTCGGGCACGTTGGACGACAGCACCGCGGCGCTCGGCCCCGTGGACGATGAAGGTCCTGCCGGACCACGTGCTGGGCGATGTCGGCGGCCGGTGCAACGATTCGCATCACCGACACCGCTCCGACGGGCGGCACTGGGAACAGGGACACCGAGGAGATGACCATGGGCACGTGGGACATCGGCCCGTTCGACAACGACACCGCCGCGGTCTTCGCCTTCACCCTGGACGAGACGGATCCGGACGAACGTGAAGGCCTTGTCCGCACCACGCTGCTCCGCGCCATCCGGCACCACGAGTACCTCGACGGTACCGGCGGGGTCGAGGCGGTCGCTGCTGCCGCCCTCATTGCAGCCCAGCACCCCGGCGGCGACCCGGTCAGTACGATCTTCGGCCCGAAGGAAGCCCTTCCGACGTTCGCCGCCGATCTCCACCCACTCGCCGTCGAGGCCCTCGACAGGGTCCTCACCACGAATTCCGAGCTCGCCGAGCTCTGGGACGACGCCGTCGAGGGCCTTCAGTGGCGCCGGAGCATCCGCCGGCTCCGAGCGGCCCTCGACCCCGAGCCCGAGCCCCAGGCCGAGGTTCTGTTCGACATCTGAACTCGGCGGCGCAGGCGAGGGTTGCCGGACTCCCGCGGCCGCGTCCGGCCCGGCCGTCACGCGGAGCCGGTGACGGCCTTGCGGTAGAGGGCGGTCATGGTGTGGTCGAAGTACGAGCTGTAGGAGGTGTCGGGGGTGTCGCCGCCCTGCTGGTAGCCGCCGATGACACCGACCACCTCGCCGGTGCGGGTGCTGATCCAGGGGCCGCCGCTGGTGCCGCCCGGGTAGGCGGGGCAGTCGATGCGGCGCTGGTAGGTCGCCTGCTGGGTGGTGGTGTTGGTGCACAGCAGCGGGGCCTCGGTGCCGGCCGGGTAGCCGTACAGGTCGACCTGGTCGCTGAAGTCGTCGTCGAAGCCGAGCGGGTTGCCGCCGACGATGTCCTCGATGTCGTGCCCGCTGTTGGGGGCGACCTGGAGGATCGCGAAGTCCTCGTCCTGGTCCTCGTCGGACGCCCAGCCGTCGGCGGTGTAGACCCGGGTGACCTGCCAGGTGCCGTACGGGGTGTGGCCGTCGCGGTAGCCGGGGGCGAACTGCAGGCCGTCGGTGGAGCCGACGCAGTGGGCGGCCGTGACCAGCAGGTTGCGGGTCGCGCTGCGCACCACGCTGGCGGAGCAGAAGTGGCTGCCGGCCGGGGTGTCCCCGGTGAACAGGACGCCGACCTTCGCGGAGACGTCGTCGGCGGGGGCGACCGCTGTCCGGCCGAGCGCCGCGGCGGAGGCGGACGGCGGAGGCGCGGCGGACTTCGCCGCGGACGGGGCCGCGGTCGGGCTCGGGGTCGCCACGGCGGACCGTACGGTCGCGGTGGGCGCGACGGGAGCGTGGGTGGCGGTGGCGACGGGCCGGACGGACGCGGTCGCGGGCGAGGAGTCGAGCGCATCGGTGGTCGCTATCAGGGCGGCGGCGACGGCGGCGACCAGCGGCGTGATGAGCAGCGGGCGCACTGCGCGCAGGCGACGCCTGCCCGTTGGCGGCTTGCGGTGTCGGCTCATCGGTTGGTGACCTCCTGGCCGGGGTGGTGCGACAGCCCTGGTCCTGCTGCCCCGTCGGTCCACTATCAACCCAGACACACGGCGATTTGATGATCCGGGTCTGTGAACCTCGTGAGAATCGGTACACGACGCCGCCCCGGTGGAGGTGGGAACCGGGGCGGCGTGTCGCGGAGATCCGGTGGGCCGGGCCAGCCGGGTCGGGTCAGGGCGAGGCGACCGCCGCGGACTCGGACTCGGCGCCCGCGCCGAGGGCTTCGCCGGCCTCCGGCTTGTGGTCGATCATCAGGAAGGCGATGACCGCGGCCAGCAGCAGGATGCCCATGGCCACGGTGGTGGCCACCACGTAGCCGTGCACCGCCCCTTGGGCCTGGGTGAGCTGATCGGCCGCGTTGCGGGTGGCGAGCCAGGTCGCGGTGGCACTGGCGGCGATGGTGTTGAGCAGCGCGACGCCGATCGAACCGCCGACCTGCTGCGAGCTGTTGATGATCGCCGAGGCCGCACCGGTCTCGTGCGGTGCGACACCGAGGGTGGCCAGGCTCAGCGACGGCATGAAGACCAGGCCCATGCCGAGGCCGAGCAGGATCTCGGCGGGCAGCACCATCGTGGAGTAGGGGCTGTCCACCTTCATCTGGGTCAGCCAGGCCATGCCTCCGGCGGCCAGTAGCAGGCCGGGCACGATGAGGTTGCGGGACGGCACCCGGGTCATCAGCCGGGCGGCGATGCCGGTGGCGCTGATCACGATGGCCGCGGTCATCGGCAGGAAGGACACACCGGCCATGACCGGCGAGTACCCCTTGACCGCCTGCATGTAGTAGGTGAGGAAGAGGAACAGGCCGAACATGCCGATGACCGCCATGCCGACGGCGATCGCGCCGCCGCCGCGGTTGCGGTTGCGGACGAGGTGCAGCGGCAGCAGCGGGTGGGTGGTGCTGCGCTCGACCAGGACGAAGCAGACGAGCAGCAGCGCGCCGAGGCCGAGGCAGCTCAGCACCAGCCAGTCGCCCCAGCCGCGGGAGACGGCTTCGGAGGTGCCGAAGACGATGGCGAGCAGGCCGCCGCAGCCCAGTACGGCGCCTGGCAGGTCGAGCTTGATGCGCCGGCCCTTGGCGATGTGGTCGCGCTTGAGCAGGTAGAACGCGCCGGTGGCGGCGGCGATCGAGATGGGGATGTTCACGAACAGGCACCAGCGCCAGTTCAGGTACTCGGTGAGCAGGCCGCCCATGATCAGGCCGATGGCGGCTCCGCCGCCGGCGAGGGCGCCGAAGATGCCGAAGGCGGTGGCGCGTTCCTTCGGGTCGGTGAACGTGATGGAGAGCAGGGACAGGGCCGAGGGCGCGAGCAGCGCGCCGAAGGCGCCCTGGAGGGCGCGGGCCGCGAACAGCATCCAGGGTTCGGTGGAGAAGCCGCCGATCGCGGAGGCGAGGGCGAAGCCGAGGAGGCCGACGGTGAAGGTCCGTTTACGGCCGAAGAGGTCGCCGATGCGTCCGCCGAGAAGCAGCAGGCCGCCGAAGGCCAGGGTGTAGGCGGTGATCACCCACTGGCGGTTGCCGTCGGAGATACCGAGGGCCTTCTGGGCGGAGGGCAGGGCGATGTTCACGATGGTCGCGTCAAGGACGATCATCAGCTGGGCGACGGCGATGACCGCCAGGGCCCACCAGCGGCGGGGATCCGCCGTCTGCTCGTCCGATGCGTGCTGGAGGGACACCGTGGGCCGCCTTCCGGAGGGGATCTGGGCTTGGGGCGCAGCGCACGCAGCGCTCTCTCCAGGGAAGCCCTCGGAACGGCGATGGGCAAGACAGTTTGTAGGGAAATGTACGAATTGGGACTAAAGTCCTAAACACCTGCATCGGCGGGCCGGGGACCCCGGGCGGGGTCTGCGGAGCCGGCCCGCCGCGAGGTCACAGTGCTCCGAGTTCGGCGACCAGGTCGTCGAGGCCCAGCGAGCCCTGCGAGAGCGCCGCCATGTGCCAGGCCTTGAGGTCGAACTCCTCGCCGCGGGCCTCGGCCGCGGCACGGGCGGCGGCCCGGCCCTGGAGCCAGGCGCGCTCGCCGAGCTTGTAGCCGATCGCCTGGCCGGGCATGCCCAGGTAGCGGACGAGTTCGCTGTCCAGGAACTCGGCGGACAGCCCGCAGTACTGCCCGAAGAACTCCCGGGCGTCGTCCGGGAGCATGGCCTCGCCCGGCCGGAACGGGGAGTGCTCGGGGAAGTCGAGGCCGACGTGCATGCCGATGTCGACGATGACCCGCAGGGCCCGCATCATCTGGGCATTGAGGTAGCCGAGCCGGTGGCCGGGGTCGGTGAGGTAGCCGAGTTCGTCCATCAGGCGCTCCGCGTACAGCGCCCAGCCCTCCAGGTTGGCGCTGACCCCGCCGAGGGTGACCTGGTAGGTGGAGAGCCGGTCGGCGACGTACGTCCACTGCGCGAGCTGGAGGTGGTGGCCGGGGACGCCCTCGTGGTACCAGGTCGAGACGAGGTCCCAGACCGGGAAGGACTCCTTGCCGAGGGTCGGGAGCCATGTCCGGCCGGGCCGGGAGAAGTCGAGCGAGGGCTGGGTGTAGTACGGCGCCGCCGCGCTGCCGGCCGGGGCGATCCGGGACTCGACCTTGAGGAGCGGCTCGGCGAGGTCGAAGTGGGTGCCCTGGAGGTCGCTGATGGCCTGGTCCATCAGGCCCTGCAGGTAGGTGCGGGCGTTCTCCTCGCCCTTGATGGCCGGGCCCTCGGACTCCAGCCAGCGCATGGCCTCCATCGGGGTGGCACCGGGCAGGACCTTGTCGGCCTCGGCCCGCATCTGCGCGTCGAGGTCGTGGAACTGCTCCCACGCCCAGCCGTACGCCTCGTCGAGGTCGAGGTCGGCGCCCGTCCAGTAGCGGACCCAACGGGCGTAGCGCTCACGGCCGGTGGTGTCGGAGGTGCCGGCGGCGGCCGGGCCGTACACGTCGCGCAGCCAGTCGCGCAGGTCGGCGAGGGCGGCGGAGGCGGTGACCGCGACGGCGCCGAGGCGCTCGCGCAGCGGTTCGGGGGCGTCCTGCACGAAGGTGCCGAACCAGCCGCCCGGCACCTCGCCCTCCAGCCACTCGCCGATCTGGCCGACCACCGTGGTGACCTGGCGGGGGCCGGACAGCAGGCCGCGCTCGATGCCCTCGGCGAGGGTGGCGCGGAACTGGTCGAGCGCCACCGGCACCCGGGCGAGCCGGCGGCCGATGAGCTCCCACTGCTCCTCGGTGTCGGTGGGCATGAGGGTGAAGACCTCGCGGACGTCGTGCACCGGCGAGCCGAGGTTGCGCAGGGCGCGCAGGTTCTCGCCGGCTTCGTGGACGGCCAGGTCGGCGGTCAGGCGTTCGCGCAGCAGCCGTGCGCAGCGGCGCTCCGCGTCGTCGTCGGCGGCGCCGGCCGCCTCGGCCGCGTCGAGGGCGGCGAGCGTGGTGCGGGCGAGGTCGGCGAGCGCCTCGCGTCCGGCCGGGGACAGGTCGGTGATGCGGTCGTCATCCGGGTTGAGGCCGAGGTAGACCGCGGTCAGCGGGTCGAGGTCGGCGAGGGCGTGGACATAGGCGTCGGCGATGCGGCGGGGGTGGTGCCGTCGGCGTCGCTGCTGATCAGTTCTGGGGCCATCGGGCCATCCTGTCGCAGCGTCCGGTGATTTCAAGACCCTTTCCGTCCGGCTCGGACGATTGACGCAGGCGTTCGACCCGGGCGGCGCGCCGCCGGGCGCTCTGCGTTGCCGGTCGGTGGCGGAACGCTCCCGGCGCGCGCCCTGCGCGCCCCTCCGGCACGGACGTTGCCGGTCAGTGCCGGCGGCGGCGCAGGGCGGCGGCCGGGTCCCAGGTGGGGCGGCCCCGGGTGATCGGCCGAAAGGCCAGACCGATCAGCACCGCGCTGAAGTGGCCGAGGTCGGTGAAGGTGTGCGACACCAGCAGCGGCACCAGGTAGAAGACCAGCAGGCCGCCGCCGTAGAGCAGTCGCCAGGGCGGCGCGAAGCGGTAGGTGAGCACGCCCTGGACGCCGGCCAGCGCGTAGGAGACGCCGACGTCGATGGTGTCGGCCATGTTGGCGGGCAGGCGGCCGCTGTCGACGCCCCAGGCGACCACGCTCTGGCTGATCAGGGTCGCCAGGATGTGCGCGGTGAGCGCGACGGTGAGCCAGCGGCGGGTGCCGAGCCAGCGCTCGACCGGGGCCTGGAACAGCGTGAACATCACGAAGTAGAAGGGGAAGGCCGCCTGTTCGGTCCAGATCGCGCTGGCGACCAGGGCGTGCACCGGCCGGTCGCGCAACTGGTCGAGGTTGGTGCTGCGTTTGGCGAGGAACCACTCCAGCCGCTCGGGGGACATCCGGGCGACCACGAAGCTGGTGGCGGCCAGGATCAGCAGCCACGCATAGGTGCCGGGGGCGGAGCGGATCCAGCGCGCCACGGCCCGCAGGGCGCGGCGGCCCGGGCCGGGCGCCGCGGGGGCGGCGCGCCGCGCTCGTGGTCGGCCCGGTCCTGCATCGCCGTCGGTCCTCCGGTCGTGGACGGGCTGTCGCCGGTGGGGCGGAGTGGCCCCCGTCCCATGATGGGAGCGGCGGGGCGGGGCGGTCGGCCGACCCGCCGGGGTGCGGGCGGGCGCACGCCGGCGGCTTCGGCCGGGCGGTGAACGGGCACTACGCTGGCGGTCATGGCAGCCAGATCAGCGCCCGCCCGTCCCGTCCCCGCGGCCGGCTCCGCGCCCGGCTCCGACAGCGGGGGCGGCCTCGCCGAGCCCGAGCGCCCGCGCCGCGCCGGGTACCGCCGGCTGACGGTGGAGCAGCGCCGCGAGCAGCTGATCGAGGTGGCGCTGGAGCTGTTCGGCTCGCGGCCGCCGGAGGAGGTCGGGCTGGACGACGTGGCCCAGGCCGCCGGCGCGTCCCGCCCACTGGTCTACCGCTATTTCGCGGGCGGCAAGCAGCAGTTGTACGAGGCTGCGCTGCGCAGCGCGGCCTCCGAGCTGACCACACGGTTCCGGGTCGACGGGCGGGGCACCCCGACCGAGCAGCTCGCGGGCGTGCTGGACGGCTACTTCACGTTCGTGGCGGAGCACGCGGCGGGGTACGGGGCGCTGCTGCGCGGCGGTTCGGTGGTGGAGACGGCGCGGACCTCGGCGATCGTCGACGAGGTGCGGCGGGTGGCGCTCCGCCGGACGCTGCGGTACCTGGGGGTCCGGGCGGCGGGGCCGCGGCTGACACTGCTGGTGCGGTCGTGGATCTCGGTGGTGGAGGCGTCCGCGCTGAGCTGGCTGGACGAGGGGCGGCAGATCCCGCCCGACTCGCTGCGGGACTGGCTGGTGGACGAGTTCCTGGCGATGAGCGCGGCGACGGCGCTGCACGATCCGCAGACGGCCGGGGTACTGGCCGGCTTCCTGGCGCTGGAGGGCCCGGACGGGCGGGCCGCCCGGCTGGCGGAGCGGCTGGGCGGGCTGATGCCGGCGGCGGGCGGGGCCGCGGTGTCGGCGGAGCCGGCCGCGCACGGGGCCGGGTCGGCGGCCCGCTGAGCGGACCCGACCCCCGTGCCCGGGGTCGGGTGCCGTGGGGCGGCCCGGGGTCAGGCCTTGCCGAGCACCTGGCGCTGCCGGCCGAGGCCGTCGACCTCGACCTCGACCACGTCGGAGGGCTTGAGGAACGGCGTGCCCGGGCGGCCGGTGGTGACGCCGGCGGGCGTGCCGGTGATGATCACGTCACCGGGCTCCAGGACCATGAACCGGCTGACGTAGCGGACGAGTTCCGCCACCGGGAAGATCATCTCGGACGTGTTGCCGTCCTGCCGGAGCTCGCCGTTGACCCACAGCCGCAGGCCGAGGCGCTGCGGGTCGCCGACCTCGTCCGCGGTGACCAGCCAGGGGCCGAGCGGGGTGAAGGTCTCCGCGGACTTGCCCTTGTCCCACTGGCCGCCGCGTTCCAGCTGGAAGGCGCGCTCGGTGACGTCGTTGACGGCGGCGTAGCCGGCGATGACGTCGAGCGCCTCGCGGTGGCTCTCCAGGTAGCGGGCGGTGCGCCCGATCACCACGGCGAGCTCGACCTCGTAGTCGGTCTTCTCACCGCCGCGCGGGACGAGGACCTCGTCGTCCGGGCCGACGACGGTGTTGCTCGGCTTGAGGAAGACCACCGGCTCGGACGGCGCGGGCATGCCCGCCTCGGCGGCGTGGTCGCGGTAGTTGAGGCCGATGCCGACCACCTTGCCGGGCCGGGCGACCGGGGCGCCGATGCGCTGCCCGGCCAGGTCGAGGCGCGGCAGCGCCCCGGCGGCCAGGGCGGCCGCCAGGGCGGCGCGGCCGGCGTCGTCGAGCCCGGCGAGGAACCGCCCGTCGATCTCCGGGGTGTGCCCGGAGAGGTCGTACGCGGCGCCGTCGGGGCCGAGCACGGCCGGGTGCTCGGCGCCCGGGGGCCGACACGGAGGAGCTTCACTGCCCATCACCACCTGGTTCGTCGCAGTCGACGGGGAGGCGACACACCTCGCCCGTCCTATGCATCCGAGGTATATCAACCATTCAACCTGCGAACCAGAGGAGCCTTCTCGGCTGATTCCTATCAATTCGCACAAGGCGGCGGGTGCCGGAATCGGGTCCCCGTACGGTTGACAACGGCCCGGCGAACGGCGTTCCGTGGTGGGGCGACACCCGGTGCCGGAGCGCACCGCCCGGCGGCACCCCGGACGGCACCGGGTGCCGGGTCAGGTCTCCCGCTGCGGCCGGTACGCGGCCTCCTCGACCCCGAACGTCCAGGCGACGCCGGCACGCGCCGTCCGCGTGCTCGGCGGCACCCGCAGCCAGTAGGTGCGGAAGGTGCCGTCCGGCTCGGCGGTGGAGTTCACCACCTCCACCATCACCACCGGCTCGTCGTCGGGCAGCCGGATCCGCCACAGCACGCCCGTCCCGTCGCGGTGCACCGGCTCGGCGCCGGAGTCGGCCAGGTAGCGGTCGTAGCCGTAGTGCTCCAGCAGGACGCGGCGCAGCTCGGCGTTCTCCTCGGTGCGGATCCGCTCGGGGGTGACGTCCGCCAGCCCGGCCAGGAAGTCCGCCGGCACCGGCATGCCGCGCCAGGCGTGCACCGCGAAGCCGTCCGCCCAGGAGAGTGCCGGGCCGTCGGCGCGGTCGAGCCGGCCCGCCTCGTCGCGGTGCAGCTCCACCGGCCGCTCGCACACCACCGCGACCTCCGCGTACGGCCACCACCAGCCGACCTGCCGGGCCGCCTCGGCGAGCGGCCCGCCCGCTCCCGCCCCGCCGTCGAGGTCGGCGTCGAGGTCGGCGTCGAGGTCGGCGTCGAAAGCTGCGAACCACGGCGCATCGTGCTGGCCGAGCACGGCGTCCAGCAGCGCGAGCCGGACGGTCGCCCTGGCGGCACCGGCCGCGGCGCGCGCCGCCCGGTCGGCGTCCCGCGCCGGCTCGGGCGCGAGGGTGTCGAGCACCGCGCCGCGGATCCGGCCGGCCAGGCCCTGGGTCTGCGTCCACAGCTCCGCGCCGGTGACGGCCCACCGCTCGGCCCAGCCCTGCGCGCCGAGGTGCCCGTGCAGCCGGGCCCGCTCCTGCTCCCAGGGCCGCGTGCGGACCGCCTCGCGGACGCTCACCGCCCCCTGGGCGCGCAGCTCCAGCACCGCCCGGGCCGCCGCGAGCGGCGACGCGCACCACAGCACCCGCCCCGGCCCGGCCAGCCCCGCCGACCGGTACGCGGCGCGCACCGCCCGCTCGGCCGCCGCCCGGTCGGCCGGGCCGGTGGCCGCCGCCACCGCCCGCCAGCGGGCCGTCACCTCGGCCGGCCCCGCCGGCCGGATCGTCCCCGTCCCCATCCCGCGCCCCCTCAGTCCGCCACGACGCGCACCGCGCCGGGCACGTACTCGCGCTGCCGCACCACCCGGTACCAGCCCCGGGGCAGCCCGATCGCCGCGTGCTCCTCGTGGACCACCCGGCCACCCTGCGGCAGGTGCAGCCAGGCCCGGCCGAACTGTCCGGACTCCCGGCGCAGTTCACCGGGGCCCAGCACGGCGTGCGCGTGGCCGGTCACCTCGCCGAGCGCCAGCACCAGCCGGCCGCGGGCGTCCCGGGGCTGCCCCGGCAGCGCGGCCGCGGACGGCGGCACCGCGGCCTCCTCGACCGGCACGATCAGCACGTCACCCTGGCGGTACATGGCCGGGCCTCCCCTCCACCGGGCCGACGGGACGCCGGCCGCACGACCGGAAAGCTAGGGGCCCCCTCTGACAGCCCGTCGGGGCCCGGCTCCGGCGGTCCGACCCCGGCGGCCGGCTGTCGGACCTGCCTGATAGACAGGTCCCGGCCGACCGGACCTCCCAGGAGCAGCGCATGGCGATCACCAAGCACATCGAGCGGTTCGGCGGGCTGCCCGTCGTCGACTTCCCGGGTGCGGCCGAGGACGGCCGCGACCTGCCGGACGCCGCGGCCGCGGCCTGGAAGGTGGGGCTGGACTACGAGTCCGAGCAGACCTTCGCCGAGGCCTGGGAGCGGTTCCTCGGCGCCGTCGACACCGCGCGGGTCACCGCGGTGGTGATCGGCAACTGGTCCTCGGAGGAGCCCGAGCCCCTCGACGGGCCGCTCCGGGCGGTCGTCGACGCGGCCGGGCGGCTGCCGGCGCTGCGGGCGCTGTTCGTCGGCGACGTCACCTTCGAGGAGTGCGAGATCTCCTGGCTGCAGATGTGCGACGTCACGCCGCTGTTCGAGGCCTTCCCGCGGCTGGAGGAGCTGGTCGTCCGCGGCGCCTCGCCGGACTGGGAGAACAACGGCGGGCTGGCGCTCACCCCGCTGCGGCACGAGCACCTGCGGACGCTGCGCTTCGAGGCGGGCGGCCTGCCCGGCAGCGTCGTCCGGGCGGTCGGGGCCTGCGACCTGCCCGCGCTGGAGAGCCTGGAGCTGTGGCTCGGCGTCGAGAACTACGGCGGCACCTGGGGGCCGGACGACCTCGCGCCGTTCCTGTCCGGCACCCGGCTGCCCGCACTGCGCCGCCTCGGCCTGCAGAACAGCGAGCAGCAGGACGCGATCGCCGCCCTGGTCGCACAGGCCCCCGTGGTGGCCCGGCTGGAGCACCTCGCGCTCTCCATGGGCGCACTGACCGACGAGGGCGCCACCGCCCTGCTGGAGGGCCAGCCGCTCACCCACCTCTCCTCGCTGGACCTGCACCACCACTACCTGACCGACGCGGTGCAGCAGCGGCTCACCGAGGCGCTGCCCGGCGTCGACGTCGACCTGTCCGACGCCCAGAAGTGGGACGACAACTGGCGCTACGTCGCCGTCTCGGAGTGAGGGGGCACCGATGAGCGGCACCTTCCACGGCCTGCCCGTGCACAACGTCCTGACCTGCCTGGAGTCCGGCCACCGGCTGCCCTCCGCCGAGGCGGCGGCCTGGCGGATATCCCTGGGCTACGGCCACAAGGAGGGGTTCGCGCAGGCCTGGCAGCGCTTCCTCGACGGCGTCGACCCCAGCCGGGTCCGCGCCCTCGTCCTCGGCCCGTGGTGGTCCGGCGAGTACGACGGCCTGGCCGGCCCGCTCGCCGCGATCACCGCCAGCGCGGCCCGGCTGCCCGCGCTGGAGGCGCTGTTCCTCGGCGACGCCGAGTCCGAGGACTGCGAGATCTCCTGGCTGCAGATGTGCGACATCACCCCGGCGCTCGACGCCTTCCCCGGCTGGAGCGGCTGGTGGTGCGCGGCGGGGACGGGCTGGAGCTGCGGCCCGTCCGGCACGGGCGGCTCCGGTCGCTCACCTTCGAGTCCGGCGGGCTGCCCGCCCCGGTGGTGCGCGCCCTCGGCGAGAGCGACCTGCCCGCCCTGACCGACCTCGACGTGTGGCTGGGTGTCGACGAGTACGGCGGCGACCACACCCTGGACGACCTCGCGCCGCTGCTCACCGGCGCCCGGCTGCCGGCACTGCGCCGCCTGGGCCTGCAGAACAGCGAGTACCAGGACGACATCGCCGCGGCCGTCGCCCGCGCGCCCGTGGTGGCCCGGCTGGAGCACCTGGCCCTCGGCATGGGCGTGCTGACCGACGAGGGCGCCGCCGCCCTGCTGGAGGGCCAGCCGCTCACCCACCTCGCCTCGCTCGACCTGCACCACCACTACCTCTCCGACGGCATGCAGCAGCGGCTCACCGAGGCGCTGCCCGGTGTCGACGTCGACCTGTCCGAGGCCGACGACCCGGAGGACGAGGAGGACCGCTACGTCGCGGTCTCCGAGTAGCCATGGGTCTGCAGCTCACCGTCCTCGGCAACCCGGGCCACCGGCGGGTCACCCTGTTCGCCGCCGCGGCCCGGGCTGCCGGCCTGCCCGAACCGGCCGTCCTGCCCTGGCTGGACGTGCTGCGCGGCTCCTACCGGCTCGCGCCGGGCACCGTGCTGCGGATCGAGTCGCCCGGCGAGGACGCGGCCGTGGACGCACTGCTGCGCGGGCCGGCGCTCGGCGCCGGGTACGCGCCGACCCGGGTCGAGGGCTCGGCGGCCTGGCACACCCGGGTGACCGCCGCGCTGCACGCGCTGGCGGGGCGGCCGGGCGTGCGGCTGCTCGGCGACCCGGCCGAGATCGCCGTGATGTTCGACAAGCGGCGGGCCCACGCCCGGCTCGCCGCGGCCGGCGTGCCGGTGCCGCCCGCCCTCGCCGGGCCGCCGCCGGGCGGCTGGGCGGACCTGAAGGAGCGGCTGGCCGCGGCGGGGCTGCGCCGGGTGTTCGTGAAGCCCGCGCACGGCTCGTCCGCGTCCGGTGTGGTGGCCCTGGAGTTCGGGCCGCGCGGGCAGCTGCTCGCCACCACCTCCGCCGAGCTGGCCCCCGAAGGCCTGCACAACTCGCTGCGGGTGCGGCGCTACCGCAGCGAGGCCGAGATCGCCGAGCTCGTCGACCGGCTCGCCCCGGACGGGCTGCACGTCGAGCAGTGGGTGCCGAAGGCGTCGCAGTCCGGGCGGGCGGCCGACCTGCGGGTGGTGGTCGTCGGCGGCCGGGCCACCCATGCGGTGGTCCGCACCAGCACCCGGCCGATGACCAACCTGCACCTGGGCGGGGCACGCGGCGACACCGCCGCCGCGCGGGAGGCCGCCGGGCCCGCCTGGCCCGCGCTGCTGGAGACCGCCGAGCGGGCCGCCGGCTGCTTCCCGCACGCGCTCGCGGTCGGCGTCGACGTCCTGCCCACCGCGGGCTGGCGCCGCGCCCTGGTCGGCGAGGTCAACGCCTTCGGCGACCTGCTGCCCGGCCTCACCGGGCTGCCCGGCGGCCCCGCCGAGGGCCTGGACACCTACGGCGCCCAGATCGCCGCCCTGCTCGCCGGACACCCCGGGGTGCCGTTGCCCGCCACCTCTCCCGGGGCTCCCCCGCGCACCGCCCTGCCCGACGCACGACCGCGAACGGACCACCACTGATGCACCACCTCCCGTCCCCCGCCGCGGCCCCCGGCCCGCCCGCCGTCGCCGCCGCCGCGCCGCACGGCATCCCGGACATGAACGCCGTCGTCGGCAGCCACGACCTGCTGCTGGTCACCCTCGACACACTGCGCTTCGACGTCGCCGAGGAGCTCGCGGCGGCCGGCCGGATCCCGCACCTGGCCGCCCACCTGCCCGGCGGCCGCTGGGAGCGCCGGCACTCCCCGGCAGCTTCACCTACGCCTCGCACCAGGCGATGCTGGCCGGCTTCCTGCCCACCCCGGCGAGCCCGGACGGGCCGCACCCGCGGCTGTTCGCCGCCCGCTTCGCCGGGTCGGAGACGACCGAGTCGCGCACCTGGGTCTTCGACACCCCCGACCTGCCGTCGGCGCTCGCCGCCGCCGGGTACCGCACGGTCTGCATCGGCGGGGTCGGCTTCTTCAACCGGCAGGGCCCGCTCGGCTCGGTGCTGCCCGGGCTCTTCCAGGAGAGCCACTGGGAGCCGGAGATGGGCGTGCCCTCGCCGGTCTCCTTCGAGGCCCAGGTCGCCCGGGCGGAGCAGGTCTGCGCCGAACAGCCTGCCGACCGGCCGCTGTTCCTCTTCCTCAACGTCTCCGCGCTGCACCAGCCGAACTGGTTCCACCTGCCCGGCGCCACCCGCGGGCACGGCGACACCCGGGAGAGCCACGCCGCCGCCCTGGAGTACGTGGACGCCCACATCGGCCGGCTGTTCGCCGCGATGAGCCGACGCCGCCCGTGCTTCGCGATCGTCTGCTCCGACCACGGCACCGCGTACGGCGAGGACGGCTGGACCGGGCACCGGATCGGCCACGAGGTGGTCTGGACGGTGCCGTACGCGCACTTCACCCTCCCCGCGACCGCCGAAGGGCCGGCCCGATGACCACGGCGACCGCATCCCCGTACCGGAGCACCGACTCCCCGTACCAGAGCTACGTCTACGCCTACCCGCACAAGACCGCCTACCGCCCGCTCGCGGACCGGCCGGCGCTGCGCGACCTGTGGGCCGGCGAGCCGCAGCAGGCGCTCTCGCTCTACGTGCACATCCCGTTCTGCGAGGTGCGCTGCGGCTTCTGCAACCTGTTCACCCGGATCGGCAGCCCGGAGGGCCTGACCACCGCCTACCTGGACGCGCTGGAACGGCAGGCCTCGGCCGTCCGGGCGGCCCTCGACGGGCAGGCCCGCTTCGCCCTGGCCGCGTTCGGCGGCGGCACCCCGACCTACCTGACCGCCGCCGAACTGGAACGGCTGTGCGACCTCACCGAGGCGCACACCGGCGCCGACCTGCGGGCGATCCCACTCTCCGTGGAGGCCTCCCCCGACACCGCGACCGCCGACCGGCTCGCGGTGCTCGCCGACCGCGGCACCACCCGGCTGAGCCTGGGCGTGCAGTCGTTCCTGGACGACGAGGCGCGCTCGGCCGTCCGCCCGCAGAAGCGGGCCGCGGTGGAGGCCGCGCTCGGCCGGATCCGCGCGGCGGGCTTCCCGGTGCTCAACATCGACCTCATCTACGGCATCGACGGGCAGACCGAACGGACGTGGCTGGCCTCGCTGGACGCGGCCCTCGCCTGGCAGCCCGAGGAGCTCTACCTGTACCCGCTCTACGTCCGCCCGCTCACCGGCCTCGGCCGCCGGGCCGCCGACGGACCGACACCCGCCTGGGACGCCCAGCGGCTCGCCCTCTACCGGGCCGGCCGCGACCACCTGCTGGCGCACGGCTACCAGCAGGTGTCGATGCGGATGTTCCGCCGGTCCGGTGCGCCGACCGCGAGCGCCGGCGAGTACGCCTGCCAGACCGACGGCATGATCGGCCTGGGCTGCGGCGCCCGCTCGTACACCTCCCGGCTGCACTACTCGTTCGACTACGCGGTGGACGCCCGGGAGGTCCGCGGCATCATCGACGGCTACGTCGCCGCCACCGACTTCGCCCGGGCCGAGGTCGGCCGGGCGATGGACGCGGACGAGGCCCGCCGGCGCCACCTGATGCAGTCGCTGCTGCAGGCCGAAGGCCTCGAACTCGACGGCTACCGGGCGCGGTTCGGCTCGCTTCCGGGCGACGACTTCGCGGCCGAGCTGGCCCGGTTCGAGGCCCTCGGCTGGCTGGCCGAGGTGCCCGGGCGACTGGTGCTCTCCGCCGAGGGCCTGGCCCACTCCGACGCCGTCGGCCCGGCGCTGTTCTCCCCCGCGGTGCGCGCCGCGATGGCCGAGTACGAGCAGAAGTGACCGTCGACCTCGGGCTGCCCGGCCGCCGCCCCGACGAGCATCCGCTCGACCTGACCGTGCTCTACCGCGGCCCGCTCGCCTCCTGCGACTACGACTGCCCGTACTGCCCGTTCGCCAAGCGGCGGGACAGCCCGGAGCAGTTGCGCGCCGACCGGGCGGCGCTGGAGCGGTTCACCGGTTGGGCCGCCGCGCAGCACGGCGACACCCTCTCCGTGCTGTTCACCCCCTGGGGCGAGGGCCTCGTCCGGTCCTGGTACCGGCGGGCCCTGGTCGAGCTGAGCCGGCTCGCGCACGTGCGCCGGGTCGCGATCCAGACCAACCTCAGCTGCCGCACCGACTGGCTGGCCGACGCGGACACCGACGCGGTGGCCCTCTGGGTGACCTACCACCCCGGCCAGGTCCCGATCGAGCGGTTCCTCGCCAGGATCCGCGAACTGACGGCGCTGGGCGTGCGGCACAGCGTCGGCGTGGTGGGCGAACCGGCGCACCTGGACGCCGCCCGCCGGCTGCGCGAGGCACTCCCCGACACCACCTACCTGTGGGTGAACGCCGCCGACGGCCGCAGCTACGACGACACCGAGGCCGCCGCGTGGACGGCGCTCGACCCGCTGTTCGGCTGGAGCCGCGAGCCGCACCCCAGCGGCGGCCGCCCCTGCCGCACCGGCGAGTCGGTGATCTCGGTCGACGGCGACGGCACGGTGCGCCGCTGCCACTTCGTCCGGCCCCCGCTCGGCAACCTCTACGACGGCTCCTACCGCGCCCACCTGGCGCCGCGGCCCTGCCCGCTGCCGGTCTGCGACTGCCACATCGGGTACGTCCACCTGGAGTCGCTGCCGCTGTACGACGTCTTCGCTGGTGGCGTGCTGGAGCGCATCCCGCACGGCTGGTGAGCCCCGGGCGGCTCGGCGGTACGAGGGCGGAGGGGATCGGCGGCGGCGATCGATGGGACCTGTCGATGGACCGGCCGGCGGGGCGGGCGACTGCTTGACAGCCGCGGTTCGGGCGACCGTACGATCGGCATCGGAGCGACCGCCGGAGGCCGGCCGAAGTCCCGGCGTTCCCAGCCGTGTTGCAGGACACGGCGGGCGCACCACGCAGCGCCGTGCAGCCCCCTGCCCACCCCTTCCCCGGAGCGCCGCCATGGCCTTACCGCCCCCCGTCGTGCCCGCCGGCGGGCCGCGAACCTCCCCGCGGGGGTCCTCCGATGAGCACCCTGGTGATCGTCGGGGCGGGCCCGCGCGGCACCGGACTGCTGGAGCGGATCGCCGCCAACGCTGCCGAACTGCTGCCCGCCGACGTGCCGTTGCACATCCATCTGGTGGACCCGCACCCGCCCGGCGGCGGCCGGATCTGGCGCCACGACCAGTCCCCGCTGCTGCGGATGAACTCCAGGGCCGAGGACGTCACCGTCTTCACCGACCTGCGCTCGACCCTGGAGGGGCCCGTCCGGACGGGCCCCTCCCTCGCCGAATGGGCCGCCGCACCGGAGGAGTTCCCGCCCCACCTGCCGGTCGGCGACCCGGCGGTGGCGGCCGAACTGCGTGCCCTCGCACCGGCCGACTTCGCCACCCGGCGGGCCCAGAGCGCCTACCTGGACTGGGCGTTCCGCCGCGCGGCCGCGGACCTGCCGGCCCGGGTCACGGTCACCGTCCACCGGGACCGGGCCCGGTCGGTCACCGGGCCCGCCGGCGGGCCGCAGCTCGTCCGCCTCTCCGACCGGGTGCTGACCGCCGACCAGGTGGTGCTGGCCCTCGGCCACCTGGACTCCGTGCCGGAGCGGCGGCACGCCGCGGCCGCGGACTTCGCGGCCCGGCACGGCCGCTTCCACCTGCCGCCGGCGTTCTCCTCGGACACCGACCTCGACGGCGTCGCCCCGGGCGAGAACGTGCTGCTGCGCGGCCTCGGCCTGGCCTTCGTCGACCTGGTGGTGCTGCTCACCGAGGGGCGGGGCGGCCGCTTCGCGGAGGGGCCGGACGGGCTGCGCTACCTGCCCTCGGGACGGGAGCCGGTGATCCACGCCGGCTCCCGGCGCGGCGTTCCGTACCACTCCAAGACCCACTACCGGCTGCAGGGGCCGCCGGCTCCCCTGCCCCGCTACTTCGGCCCGTCCGCCGCGGCGGCCCTGGCCGGGGCCGGCCGGCCGCTCGAACTACGGCGCGACGTATGGCCGTTGATGGCAAAGGAGGTCGGCTTCGGGCACTACCACGAGCTGTTCCACGCGCACCCCGGGCGCACCGCGATGCCCTGGGCGGAGTTCCTCGCCGCGTACGACACGCTGGACTGGTACTCCGCGGGCCGCACCGACCTGGTGGCCGCCGCCGTGCCCGATCCGGCCGACCGGCTGGACTTCGAGCGCCTCGACCGGCCGCTCGCCGGTCGCGTCTTCGCCACGGACGAGGACTTCCAGCACCACCTGCGGGCGTACCTGCGCACCGACGCCGACCGCCGCGCCGACCCGGCCCACAGCGCCGACCTCGGGGCGTTCCTGGCCCTCCTGTCGGTCTACGCCCAGCTGGCCCGGCTGGTCGCGGCGGGCGGCCTGACCGCCCGCTCGGTGGAGCGGGAGCTGGACGGCTGGTGGTTCGGCTTCTTCGCCTTCCTGGCCTCCGGACCGCCCGGCTTCCGGCTGCGGCAGCTGCTCGCGCTCTCCGACGCCGGGGTCCTGCGCTTCCTGGGTGCGGACACCGCCGTGGCCCTGGACGAGAGCGACGGCACCTTCGTCGCGACCAGCCCGACCGTGCCGGGGCGCAGCGTCCGGGCGACCGCGCTGATCGAGGCGTACCTGCCGGTGCACGCCGTGGAACGCACCGCAGACCCGGTGCTGAACGGCCTGCACCGGGCGGGCCGGATCCAGGGGAGGCGCTCACCGACGCCGGGCACACCTACCGCTCGGGGCTGCTCGCGGTGGACCCGGCCGACGGACGGCTCCTCGACCCGGGCCTCGGAGGTGCGCCGCACCCGCGCCGCACGGCGCTCGGCGCGCACACCAGCATCCGCAGCTACGCGGCGTTCGCCCGGCCGCACACCGACGCTCCCGCGCTGCGGCAGAACGACGCGACCGCCCGGGCGCTGCTGCGCGCCCTCGCCGGGACCGCCCGAGCGGGCACCACCCGGCCGGAAACCCGGCCGGACACCCCGGCCGGCTCCGGGCCGGCCGGGCGCACCGGCGCGGTGGCCTGACCGGGGGCCCCACCCCGGGGCCCGACCCGGGGCCCGCCGGGCCCGGCACCACCACCACGACCCGCCGCCGACCAGCCCGGTTGCGGGCAGTGGAAGGATGGAGCAGGGCCGCGGCAACGACGCCCGCGCCCAGCTGGAGGAGGTGCCGTCATGGCCAAGCAGGCCCCGCAGACCGACCCGGCGCAGGACGCGCCCCGGGTGTCGGCCCCACAGCACGCCGCGGCCGGCGTGCCGGCGGTGCTGCACAGCCTGAGGATGGCCGGCGAGCAGATGAGTGCCCGCCGCACCCTGGCGACGCTGCGCAAGATCAACCAGCCGGACGGCTTCGACTGCCCGGGCTGCGCCTGGCCCGAGCCGGGGAAGACGCACACCGCCGAGTTCTGCGAGAACGGTGCGAAGGCGGTCGCCGAGGAGGCCACCGAGCGCCGGATCACCGCGGACTTCTTCGCCGCCCACCCGGTCTCCGAGCTGGCGGAGCGCTCCGGCTACTGGCTGGGGCAGCAGGGCCGGCTCACCGAACCGATGCTGCTCGACGAGGGCTCGGACACCTACGTGCCGGTGTCCTGGGAACGCGCCTTCGTGATCGTCGCCGAGGAGCTGCGCGCCCTGGACACCCCGGACGGCGCGGCGTTCTACACCTCGGGGCGGACGGGCAACGAGGCCGCCTTCGCCTACCAGCTGTTCGCCCGCCGGCTGGGCACCAACAACCTGCCGGACTGCTCCAACATGTGCCACGAGTCGTCCGGCTCGGCGCTGGTGGAGACCCTGGGAGTCGGCAAGGGCAGCGTCCACCTCAAGGACCTCTACCAGGCCGACCTGATCATCGTGGCGGGCCAGAACCCGGGCACCAATCACCCGCGGATGCTCTCCGCGCTGGAGCGGGCCAAGCGGGCGGGTGCGACCGTCGTCTCGGTCAACCCGCTGCCGGAGGCCGGGCTGGAGCGCTTCAAGAACCCGCAGAACGCCCGCGGTCTGGCCGGCTCCGGCACCAAGCTGACCGACCTGTTCCTGCAGATCCGGCTCGGCGGGGACCTCGCGCTGTTCCGGGCGCTCAACCAGCTCGTCCTGAAGGCCGACGGGGTCGACCGGGAGTTCGTCGCCGAACACTGCCTGGGCTTCGAGGAGTTCGCGGCCGAGGCGGCCGCCACCGACCGGGACGAGGTGCTGGCCGCCACCGGCCTGCCCTGGGAGCAGATCGAGGAACTGGCCCGGCTGGTGCTGGCCTCGGAGAAGATCATCGTCTGCTGGGCGATGGGGCTCACCCAGCACCGGCACGCCGTGCCGACCATCCGCGAGGTGGTCAACTTCCTGCTGCTGCGCGGCAACGTGGGCCGCCCCGGCGCCGGCGTCTGCCCCGTCCGCGGCCACAGCAACGTCCAGGGCGACCGGACGATGGGCATATTCGAGCGGCCCTCGGCCGCCTTCCTGGACGCCCTGGCGAAGGAGTTCGACTTCGAGCCGCCGCGCGAGCACGGCCTGGACGCGGTCGACACCATCCGGGCGATGCGCGACGGCCGGGTGAAGGTGTTCTTCGCGATGGGCGGCAACTTCGTCGCCGCGACACCTGACACCGACGTCACCGAGGCCGCGATGCGCCGCTGCCGGCTGACCGTGCACGTCTCCACCAAGCTCAACCGCTCGCACGTGGTGACCGGCGCCCGCGCCCTGATCCTGCCCACCCTCGGCCGCACCGACCGGGACTGGACGTCGGCCGGCGCCCAGTTCGTCAGCGTCGAGGACTCCATGGGCGTGGTGCACTCCTCGCGCGGCGGCCTGCGTCCGCCGTCCGACACCCTGCTCTCCGAGGTCGCGATCGTCTCCGCGCTCGCCCGGGCCACCCTCGGCCCCGAGGACCCGACGCCGTGGGAGGAGTTCGCCACCTCGTACGACACGATCCGGGACCGGATCGCCCGGGTCGTGCCCGGCTTCGAGGACTTCAACGAGAAGGTCCGCCGCCCCGGCGGGTTCACCCTGCCGCACGGGCCGCGGGACAGCCGCACCTTCCCGACCGCCACCGGGAAGGCCAACTTCACGGTCAACCCGCTGACCGCGCCCGAGGTGCCGGCCGGCCGCCTGCTGCTGCAGACGCTGCGCTCGCACGACCAGTACAACACCACGGTCTACGGCCTCGACGACCGGTACCGCGGCATCACCGGCGGCCGCCGGGTGGTCCTCGTGAACCCGGCCGACGCCGACGGACTCGGCCTCGCCGAGGGGCAGTACGTGGACCTGGTGAGCGAGTGGAAGGACGGCGTGGAGCGCCGCGCGCCGCACTTCAGGGTGGTGCACTACCCGGTGGCCCGCGGCGGCGCGGCCGCGTACTACCCGGAGACCAACGTCCTGGTGCCGCTCGACTCGACGGCCGAGATCAGCAACACGCCGACCTCCAAGGCCGTGGTGATCCGCTTCGAGGCGGACAGCGGGGCGTGACCGGACGGGCCGGGCGCAGTCGGTCACTGCGCCCGGCCCGCGGGTCGGGAGGGGCGGCCGCGGTCAGGCGGCCGCGGTCAGGCGGCCGCGGCCGGTGTCAGGCCGAGGCGGTCGGCGAGGCGCTCCCCGCCTTGCCGGACGAGGCCGTGGCCGAGGCGGACCGGGCCGGGGTGCTCGACCCCGCCGCGCTGGGCGTGCCGTTCCCGGACGGGCTGCTGTTCCCGGACGGGCTGCCGGATCCGCTCGGGGAACCGGACGGCGTGCCGGAGCCGGAGGGGGCGCCCGAGCCGGAGGGCGTGCCCGTCCCGGTGCTCGGCGAGGGGGTCGACGTCGGGGTCCCGGAGGGCGGGCCGCCCGCCGACGGGGGCGACGGAGGCGCGGGGGGCAGGGTGCCCGGCTTGGCGGGCGCGATGCGCGGCGGGCCCTCCTTCACGTCCGGGACCTTCCACTGGCCGCCCTTGTCGTCGCCGCCGTCGTCCGGGTCGGGGCGGACGGCACCCAGGATCTGCATGGCGCCGACCTTCGACACCTTCACCACGTCGCCGGTGTGCGGGGCCTGCACGATCAGCCCGCCGCCGATGTACATCGCCACGTGGGTGGCGCCGGTGTGGTAGATCACCAGGTCGCCGGGGCGCATCTGGTTCAGCGGGACGTGCTTGAGCTGGGCCCACTGCTCCTGGCTGGTGCGCGGGATCGGCACGCCGGCGTGCAGCCAGGCCTGCGAGGTGAGGCCGGAGCAGTCGAAGACGTCAGGGCCGGCGCCGCCCCACACGTAGTCCTTGCCGAGCTGGTTGAGCGCGAAGGCGATCGCCTTGCGGCCCGCCGCGGACGGCGTCCGCTCGCCCTTGCCGAGGGCGCCGGAGGCGAGGAACGCCAGCTGGGCCTGGTCGGCCTCCTCCCGCTCCAGCGCCTCCAGTTCGCTGCGCTGGGCACCGGTGAGCGAGCCGACCATGTCCTCGACCGCGCCGAGCCGCTTGGCCATGTCGGCCTTGGCCAGCGCCTGCTGGGCGGCGAGCTGGGTGGTCTGGGCGAGCGACTGCTCGGCCTGGGCCTGCAGCAGGGTCAGGGCCTCGCGGTCCGACTTGAGGCGGTCCAGGAAGGCCTTCTGCGAGCGGCCCGCGGCGTCCAGCAGCTGCGCGATGGCGACCGCCTGGTACGGGTTCTCGGCGAGCATCAGGTCGGCGAGGTCGGAGGACCGGCCGTTGCGGTACTGGGCGGCCGCGAGCTGCGCGGCGATGTCGATGCCCGCGTCCACGGCGGCCTGCTGGCGGACCATCCGGGCCTTCAGGTCGTCGACCGCCTTCTGCTGCTCGGCCTGCTGGGCCGCCGCGGCGTTGTACTGCTCGGTGGCGGCCTCGGCGTCCTGGTACAGCTGGTGGAGGCGGTCCAGGAGGGGCCCGAGGGTCGTCTTGGCGTCCGCCAGCGGGTCGGCCCCGGCCGCGACGGTGATCGTCGGGGTCGGCGCGGGGGCGGCGTACGCGGCAGTCGCCGCCGGCAGCGCGAGTGCAGCGGCGGCCAGCAGCACCCCGCAGCGCAGGGCGGCCCGCACCCAGGGTCGGAGCCCGCTCGTGTCCTTACGCTGCCCGGCCGCCATCGGCCCGCCTCCCCGCAGTGCCCCCGGACCCGCCGCCCGGTGATCTCCCGCTGGAATCCTGCCATGCCCGCCCCGTGCACCGGCAGAGGGTGTGCGGACGGATCGGTGAATTCTCAGACTCTCCTCACGGGAGGCCGGGAGCCGATGTGAGACAGGTCTCAGCAAACCGCCACCAAGAGGGAGGGAACCGCTCAATACGGCCCTTCAGCGCACGGATCTCCACGGGTTCACAGCTTCTCCGCAACCTCTGCGCAACCCCCGGAACCCGGATTCCCGCACCCGTTCACCTTCCGTTCACCCGGCATGCCTACGGTCGCCCACGACAGCAGCGTCAGTCCGACAACTACGACGATTGTTTGGTTATGGAACACATCACGTTCCTGGTGGCCGTTGTGATCATCACGGCGCTCGCCTTCGACTTCACCAACGGCTTCCACGACACCGCCAACGCGATGGCCACCTCCATCGCGACGGGAGCCCTCAAGCCCAAGGTCGCGGTCACCATCGCCGCCGTCCTCAACTTCGCCGGTGCGTTCCTCTCCGTGAAGGTCGCCACCACGATCTCCGGCGGCATCGTCAACGAGAAGTCCGGCCTCCCGCCGTCGATCATCTTCGCCGCCCTGGTCGGGGCGATCCTCTGGAACCTCCTGACCTGGCTGCGCGGCCTGCCCTCCAGCTCCTCGCACGCGCTGTACGGCGGCCTGATCGGCGCCACCGTGGTCGGAGTCGGACTGCACGGCGTCAACTTCGACACCGTCGTCACCAAGATCCTGATCCCCGCCGTCGCCTCCCCGATCGTGGCCGGCCTCGCCGCCTGGGGCGCCACCAAGCTGGCGTACCTGATCACCCGCGGCGGCCGCGAGACCACCACCGACAAGGGCTTCCGGCGCGGCCAGATGTTCTCGTCCTCGCTGATCTCGCTGGCGCACGGCACCAACGACGCGCAGAAGACCATGGGCATCATCACCCTCGCCCTGGTCTCGGCCGGCGCCCTGAAGCCCGGCGCGCTGCCGCCGGTCTGGGTCATCGTCAGCGCGGGCGCCGCCATCGCCCTCGGCACCTACATGGGCGGCTGGCGGATCATCCGCTCGATGGGCAAGGGCCTGACCGACATCCGCCCCCGCCAGGGCCTGGCCACCGAGACGGCGGCCACCGCGGTCATCCTCACCTCGACGCACATGGGCTACGGCCTCTCCACCACCCAGGTCTGCTCCGGCGGCATCATGGGCGCCGGCCTCGGCGGCCCCCAGGGCACGCTGCGCTGGAGCCTGGTGCGCCGCATGGTCTACACCTGGGGCCTGACCCTGCCCGCCGCCGCCACGGTGGCCGGCATCGCCGCCTTCGTCGCCGACCAGGGTTCCTGGGGCGTCGCGCTGGTGGGTGCCGCACTGGTCGCCGGCTCGGGCACCATGTGGATGCTCTCGCGCCGCCAGCCGGTGACCGCGGGCAACGTCAACGACGTCACCGAGGTCGAGGTCACCGCCCCGGCCGCCGTGCCCACCCCCGCCACCACCACCGTCGCGGCCTGACGGCCCAGTCCAGAGAGGACGGACAGCCATGCACATCAAGTGGAGCGCCCTCGCTCAGACCGCGGGCCTGAGCTTCGCCATCACGGTCGCCGTGGTCGCGGCCTTCTCCTCGGCATCCTCGCGCTGTCGCGGCGCGAGGCGGCCCAGGACGCCGTCCGGTCGGGCATCCCCGGCGCGGGCAGCGGCAACCTGGCCCTGGCCGGTGCCGCACTCAGCTTCAGCGTCTGCGCCTCGGTGGTCTTCTACGGCATCACCATGATCGCCGGTCACTGATCGCACGACGTGCTGCCTGCAGCGTGCAGGTGAAGGGCCCCGCAGAGATTCTCTGCGGGGCCCTCGCGCGTCCGGGGGCGCTCCGGGGTCCGGGTCCGAGGTCGGGGCCTTGGGCCTGCGTTCGCGTGGGCGTTGACGTTGACGTTGACGCCGGCGCCCGGGTGACCTCCCACCGCATCGCCCCCGGCCCCCGCCACGTCCGCCCGCCCGCCCACCCGCCGACCCGTCCCCGCCCGCAAGCACGCGAAGGGCCCCGCAGAGGATCTCTGCGGGGCCCTTCGCAGGCGTGACGGCCGGGTCAGTCGCGGACGAGCTCCACCGGCCGCTCGACCGGGGCCTCGGCGCCGGTGCGCAGCACCGTCTCCCGGATCATCAGCACGACCAGGAAGGCCAGCAGCGCGAACGGCGCGGCGAGCAGGAAGACCGTGCCGACCCCCGGCCGAAGGCGTCGGTGACGAGCGGGACGAGCTGCGCCGGCAGCTTGTGCAGGTCGGGGATCTCGCCGCCGCCGATCGATGCGCCGCCGGCGGGGTGCACGCCGGCCTTGGCCAGGTTGTCGGTCAGCACGGTGGTCACCCGCTGCGACATCAGCGCGCCGAGCGCCGAGACGCCGACCGCGCCGCCCAGGGTGCGGAAGAAGGTGACGGTGGAGCTGGCCGAGCCGAGCTCCTCGCGGGGCACGGTGTTCTGCACCGCCAGTACCAGGTTCTGCATGGTCAGGCCCAGGCCGATGCCGGTCACCGCCATGTAGAGGGCCAGCAGGGCGTACGGGGTGTCGTCGTGGATGGTGCCGAGCAGACCGAAGCCGATCGCCAGCAGCAGGGTGCCGGACACCAGGTAGGCCTTCCAGCGGCCGTAGCGGGTGATGAGCTTGCCGGCGACGGTGGAGGAGACGGCCAGTCCGAGGATCATCGGGAGGGTGAGCAGCCCGGCCATGGTCGGCGACTTCTCGCGGGCCAGCTGGAAGTACTGGCTGAGGAAGGTGGTCGCGCCGTACATCCCGACGCCGACCAGGACGCTGGCGATGGCCGCCAGGGTGACCGTCCGGTGCCGGAAGAGGTCGAGGGGGACGATCGGCTCCGCGGTCCGGCGCTCGGTGACCACGAACAGGACGGCCAGTACGGCGGTGCCGCCGAGCATGGCGGCGGTCTGCCAGGACGCCCAGTCGTAGTTCTTGCCGGCCAGGCTGACCCAGATCATCAGCAGGCTGGCCGCAGCCGTGATCAGCAGCGCGCCGACGTAGTCGATCTTCGGCTTGGTCGTGCGGGCGGCCACCGGCAGGTTGAGGGTGCGCTGGAGCACGATGATCGCCAGGATCGAGAACGGGATGCCCGTGTAGAAGCACCAGCGCCAGCCGAGCCAGGAGGTGTCGACGATCACCCCGCCGATCAGCGGTCCGCCGATGGTGGCCAGGGCGAAGACCGCGCCGAAGTATCCGCTGTAGCGACCGCGTTCGCGGGGCGAGACCATCGCGGCCAGGCAGATCTGGGCGAGGGCGGTGACGCCGCCCGCGCCGATGCCCTGCAGGACGCGGCAGGCGATCAGCTCGCCGGTGTTCTGCGAGAGACCGGCCAGGGCCGAGGCGGCGATGTAGATGACCAGGGCGATCTGCAGCAGCAGCTTCTTGCTCACCAGGTCGGAGAGCTTGCCCCAGATCGGGGTGGAGGCGGTCAGCGACAGCAGGGTGGCGGTGATCACCCAGGTGTAGGCGGACTCGCCGCCGTGCAGGTCGGTGAGGATCGTGGGCAGGGCGTTGGAGACGACCGTCGAGGAGAGGACCGCGACGAACAGGCCCAGCAGCAGGCCGGAGAGGGCTTCGAGGACTTGTCGGTGGGTCATCGGTGTCGTCGTGGTCATGTGGGTCCTTCGGGTGCGTTTCGTTGCCTAAAGCAACCATAAGTCCAGATGGTTGAGTAAGGCAACTTTTACCCGGGCAAACAAAAACCCGGCCCACCCGGGACCGGGCCCGCACCGCCACCGGATCACGCCGCCACCGGGTCACACCGCCATGGCCTGCGCCGCCACGTCGTTGAAGCGCCGCAGCAGGTCCGCGAACTGCACCACGTCCTCGCGCTCCCAGGCGCCCATCAGCTCCCGGAAGCGGTCCATCCGGTCGTCCCGGGCGCGCAGGTAGCGCGAGGCGCCGTCCTCGGTCAGCGACACCAGCGAGGAGCGCCGGTCGTGCGGATCCACCTCGCGGCGCACCAGCCCGAGCGCCTCCAGGTGCTTGACCTGCCGGCTGATCGAGGCCTTGCCGACCCCGAAGTGCACGCCGATGTCGGTCAGCCGCACCCGCCCGGCCTCCTCGATGAACGCCAGCATCCCGTAGCCGACGCCCTCCAGTTCCGGATGCACCCGGCGGGACATCTCGAACGCCCGCGCCCGGCCGCGCCGGAACAGCAGCGCCACCTCGCGCTCCACCGCACGAAAGGCCTGCTCCGCCGACTCCTGCTCACCCATGGCGCCAGTATCCCGCAGGCCGTGCCTCCCTCCCGCGAGAACTGCTTCATGCTATGAAGTGTCTGTTTCAATGATCTTTGCGGTGATTGATCACGACTTTGGAGGCCCCGGATGACCGCCCCGCGCCCCGGCTTCGCCGCGGAGGTCAAGGACGCGGTCACCCCCGCGCGGCCCTGCTGGTGTTCGCCGTCCTGCTGCTCCAGCTGGGCTTCGTGGCCAGCTACGTCGGCGCTCTGCACGACCCGTCCCCGCACCGGCTCTCCATCGCGGTGGTCGCCCCGGCCCGGGTCGCCCCGCAGCTGACCGCGGCCCTGGACGCCGTCCCGGACGAAGCCGTCCGCTCCAGCACCGCACCCGACCGGCAGACGGCCGTCACCCGCATCAAGGATCAGAAGATCTACGCCGCCTGGCTGTTCGACGCCGCTGGCAGCCGGGACACCCTGCTGGTCGCGAGCGCCCGCGGGCCGGCCGCCGCGACCGCCGCCGAGAAGATCGTCGGCAGCGTGGAGACGGCCCGGCAGCGGACGCTCACGGTCGAGGACGTGGTGCCGCTCGCCGCGGGCGACGCCGAGGGGCTGTCCTCCTTCTACCTGGTGGTCGGCTGGTGCGTGGGCGGCTACCTGGTCGCCTCGATCCTCGGCATCAGCGCCGGCTCGCGGCCCGCCAACACCGACCGGGCCCTGATCCGGCTCGGCACGCTCGCCCTGTACTCGGTGGCGGCCGGTATCGGCGGGGCCGTCATCACCGGCCCGGTCCTGGACGCACTGCCCGGCTCGATCTGGGCGCTCTGGGGGCTGGGCGCTCTGGTGGTCTTCGCCGTCGGGGCCTTCACCATGGCGATGGAGTGCCTGTTCGGCGTGGTGGGGATCGGGCTGGCGGTACTGATCTTCGTCGTGCTCGGCAACCCGAGCGCCGGAGGCGTCTTCCCGCCGCCGCTGATGCCGCCCTTCTGGCGGGCCATCGGTGCCTGGATCCCCAACGGCGCCGGCACCTCCGCGGCCCGCTCGATCGCCTACCTGGGCTCCACCGAACTGCTCGTCCCGTTCCTGGTGCTGGCCGCCTGGGCGGCGGTCGGCGTCGCCGTCACCCTGGTGGCCGTCGCCCGCCACCCGCACGGGCCCACCGCGCCGGACACCACCGCCGGCTGACCGGGCCGCCGAGCCGCTCCCCGCCCGTCGCCCGCCCGACGCGGACCCGTCCGTCCGCCGCTCGCTCAGGCCTCCGCCGCGGCGAAGCGGGCAGGGTCGGCCACCACGGCCCGGACGACGCCGGTGGCCGCGCCGAGCAGCGGGCCCCGGCGGCCCAGCGCGGAGGCCGACAGCCACTCCCCGGACCACGGCCGCACCGTGACCCTCGCCGCCAGTTCGGCCCGCATGGCCGGCAGCAGCCACTCGGCGAGTTCGGCGTAGCCGCCGCCGAGCACCACGGCCGCCGGGTCGAGCAGGTTGACCGCACCGGCGGCGGCCACGCCGAGGGCGGCCCCGGCGGCGGCCAGCGCCGCCCGGACCAGCTCGTCCCCGCCGGCCGCGCGGTCGGCGAGCAGCGCGACCCAGTCGTCGCCGGCGCCGGGGAGCCCGGCCGCGAGCAGGACCGCGGCCTCGCCGGCGTACTGCTCCAGGCAGCCGCGCGCCCCGCACGGGCAGCGCGGCCCGTCCGGGTGGACGGGGAGGTGGCCGAGTTCGCCGGCGTAGCCGCGGGCGCCGCGCAGCAGGCGGCCGCCGACCACGATGGCGGCGCCGATGCCGGCCTCGGCGGACACGTGCAGGAAGTCCTCCGGGCCGTCGCCGAGCCAGAGTTCGGCCAGACCGCCGAGGTTCGCCTCGTTGTCGATCTCGATCGGCAGGGCGGCCAACGCGTCGGCGCCGGCGGCGGCCAGGGCCTGCCGGAGACCCTCGGCGACGGGTTCGCCGGACCAGCCGAGGTTGGCCGCCCGTTCGACGGTGCCCTCGGTGGCGCCGACCAGGCCCGGGACGGCGACGGTCAGTCCGGCCGGGTCGAGCCGGGCGGCCGCGGACACGTCGCGCAGCAGGGCGGCCAGGTCGGCCAGCACCTCCGCCGGCCGGCGGCCGCGGTTGGACACGTCGCGGCGGCGCCAGCCGCGGACCTCCCCGCGCAGGTCGACCACGCAGGCCGCCAGGTGCTCGACGCCGATCTCGCCGCCGAGTCCGGCCGGCCCCTGCGGGTCGAGGGCCAGCGCGGTGCCGGGTCTGCCGACTCTGCCGCTGGGCGCGGCGGGTCCGCACTCGGCGACCAGTCCCGCCGCCGACAGCTCGTCCACCAGGGAGGAGACCGCCGCCCTGGTGAGGCCGGTGGCGGCGGCGACGTCCGCGCGGGAGCGCGGGCCGGCCGCGAATTCGCCGAGCACCAGGGCCAGGTTCGCCCGGCGCATGCCCTGCTGGCTGGCGGGTTGGGCCCGCCGCGACTCCGTCTCCCGCATCCCCGGTTCACCTCTCGTTCCGCGACCGAACACCTGGTCGGTCGCTTGCAGCGTAGCGGCGGGCGCCGCGGGGACACCCGCCGTCGGCGGTTCGGACACGCAGCAGTGCGTGCGGTCAGCGGTCTGGGCCCGCCAGCAGCGGCCGGCCGGCCGCCAGCACGCCGGCGATCCGGGCGAGTGCCGCGTCGTCCCGGTCGACCGGGTCGAGGACGGGGCCCGCGGCCGTGTCCCAGCGGCGGGCGATCCGGGCCGGGTGCTCACCGGTGAGCAGGCCGGCGGCCTGGGCGGCGGCGCCGAGGGCGACCAGTTCGCCGGCCTCCGGGACCTGGACGGCCCGGCCGGACAGCCGGCGGACGGTGTCCTGCCAGGCGCGGCCGCGCGCGCCGCCGCCGATGAGCAGCAGCGGTTCGTCGCCGGGGCGCTCGCCGCCCGCGGCGAGGACCTCGTCCAGGGCGGCGAGCAGCGCGTACGCGGCGCCGTCGTACGCGGCCTGGAGCAGCTGGCCGGGGGTGGTGGTGTGCCGCAGGCCGTGGATCAGCCCGGCGGCGTGCGGCAGGGCGGGGGTGCGCTCACCGTCGAGGAAGGGCAGCACGACGGCGTCCCCGCCGGGTTCGACGGCCTGCCGGTCGCGGCCGAGCAGGGTGGCGAGCCGGTCGACGGCGAGGGTGCAGTTGAGCGTGCAGGCCAGCGGCAGCCAGTCGTCGTGGGCGGCGGCGAAGCCCGCCACGGTGCCGCTGGGGTCGGCGGGCCGGCCGCGGGTGACGGCGTAGACGGTGCCGGAGGTGCCGAGCGAGAGGGCGGGGCGGCCGTACGCGGCGCCGGGGCCGCCGCCGAGTCCGAGGCCGAGGGCGGCGGCGGCGTTGTCACCGGCGCCGAGGGCGACGGGCGTGCCGGGACGCAGGCCGGCGATCGGGGCGCGGACCTCGCCGGCGGCGGCGCCGACCGGGGCGAGCGCGGGCAGCAGCGCGGGATCGAGGCCGACCAGGTCGAGGATGCCGGTGTCCCAGCCGTGCTCGCCCCACCAGCCGGTGCCGGAGGCGTCGCTGCGCTCCGCGGTGGCGCGGCCGGTGAGCCGTTCGGTCAGGTACTCGTGCGGGAGCCGGACGGCGGCGACCTTGTCGGCCAGGCCCTGGTCGCGCAGCCAGGCCCATTTGGTGACGGTGAAGGAGGCTCCGGGGAGGCTGCCGGTGCGGCGGGCCCACTCGGCGGGGCCGAGCGCCTCGACGAGGCGTTCGGCCTGGGCGGCGGAGCGAGTGTCGTTCCACAGCAGGGCGGGGTGGACGGGTTCGCCGTCCGCGTCGAGGGCGACCAGGCCGTGCTGCTGGCCGCCGATGGCGAGGGCCTCGGCGCGGTCCGCGTGGCCGGTGCCGGCGACCGCCTCCTCCAGTGCGCGCCACCACTGGCGGGGATCGCTCTCGCGGGCGCCGTCGACGCCGGCGACGGTGTGGGCCGCGCGGCCCTCGCCGAGCACCGCACCGGTGTCGGTGTCGACCGCGAGGGCCTTGGTGGACTGGGTGGAACTGTCCACTCCGATGACGATCCGTGCCATGCGTCTCTCTCCGTCCGCGCGCCGGGGCTTCCCATCCGTGCCTGGGGATATTAGTTTGTTTTTCGCCCTGACGAATAGACCCTCGGCAGAATCCGGAGCCCCGCCATGCCCACCCCCACCCCCGCTGACAAGTTCACCTTCGGCCTGTGGACCGTCGGCTGGCAGGGCCGCGACCCGTTCGGCGACGCCACCCGTCCGGCCCTGGACCCGGTCGAGACGGTGCACCGCCTGGCCGGACTCGGCGCGTACGGCGTGACCTTCCACGACGACGACCTGATCCCGTTCGGCTCCACGGACGCCGAGCGCGACGCGATCGTCAAGCGCTTCCGGGCCGCCCTGGACACCACCGGCCTGGCCGTCCCGATGGCGACCACCAACCTGTTCACCCACCCGGTCTTCAAGGACGGCGCCTTCACCGCCAACGACCGCGACGTGCGCCGCTACGCGCTGCGCAAGACCATCCGCAACATCGACCTGGCCGTGGAGCTGGGCGCCACCACCTACGTGGCGTGGGGCGGCCGGGAGGGCTCCGAGCACGGCGCCAGCAAGGACGTCCGGGTGGCCCTGGACCGGCTCAAGGAGGCCTTCGACCTGCTCGGCGAGTACGTCGAGCAGCAGGGCTACGACCTGCGGTTCGCCATCGAGCCCAAGCCGAACGAGCCCCGCGGCGACATCCTGCTGCCGACCGTCGGCCACGCGCTGGCGTTCATCAACAGCCTGGAGCGCCCGGACCGGGTCGGCCTCAACCCGGAGGTCGGCCACGAGCAGATGGCCGGTCTGAACTTCACCCACGGCATCGCCCAGGCGCTGTGGCACGGCAAGCTCTTCCACATCGACCTGAACGGCCAGTCCGGCATCAAGTACGACCAGGACCTGCGGTTCGGCGCCGGCGACCTGCGCAGCGCCTTCTGGCTGGTCGACCTGCTGGAGTCGGCGGGCTACGAGGGCCCGCGGCACTTCGACTTCAAGCCGCCGCGCACCGAGGACTTCGACGGGGTGTGGGCCTCGGCCGAGGCCTGCATGCGCAACTACCTGCTGCTCAAGGAGAAGGCGCTGGCCTTCCGGGCCGACCCGGCCGTCCGGGACGCGCTGCGGGCGGCCCGGCTCGACGAGCTGGCCGCTCCGACCGCCGCGGACGGCCTGGACGCCCTGCTCGCCGACCGCGCGGCCTTCGAGGAGTTCGACGTCGAGGCCGCCGCCGCCCGCGGCATGGCCTTCGAGCAGCTCGACCAGCTGGCCATGGACCACCTGCTCGGCGCCCGCTGAGCCGGTGGCCGCGCGGCGGCCGCCCGCCGGCGGAGCTCAGACCCGTTCGGGTGCGAGCTCCTCGGCGGGCGGCTGCAGCCTGCTGCGGGTGAACACCCAGCGGTTCATCGCCCAGTAGCGGAACACCATCGCCAGCAGGGTGCCGACGATCATGCCGCTGAGGAAGTCGGCGCCCTCCTGCACGGCGTGCGAGACGTCCGGCTCACGGAAGTCCAGCACGTAGCGGGAGAACACCAGCGGCACGTCGTTGACGGCGATCGCCAGCGCGCTCACCACGAAGAACAGGATCGCCTCGCGCTGCTTGCCGTTCGCCCGGAAGGACCACTGGCGGTTCAGCACGTAGGACACGACCGTGGCCACCACCGTGGCGACGGTGAGCGCCACGACCGGCTTGGACTGCAGCACCGTGAGCTTCAGCCCGAGGTCGATGACCGTGGTCAGCACGAAGCAGGTACCGCCGACCAGGGCGAACTTCACCAGCTTGCGGTGCTGCACCAGGAACGGCTTGTACCGCTCCGGGACTCGGGCGAGGGCCCGCTGCGTAGGGGACGGCATTTCGGCAGTGTCGCACGCGGACGTTTCGCGCGGGTGCCCGGACGGTCCGCACGGGGATCCGCTTTCCGGCGCCGGCGATCCTCGGCGCGCCCGTGGTGGTGCCCTGGAGCACGACGCCGCCCGGTGCGATCGACCCGACCCCATCTGCAGGGTGTCGTAGCGGAAGCCGCTGCCCAGCCACGCCGTCCGCACCACCCGGCCGGTCGCCGGGTCGATCTCGGCGCAGGAGTACGGGTCGAGGACGGAGGTCGCGGTCGTCCCCGGGATCACCGGGTCGCGCAGCACGGTGTGGATCAGCCCGTCCGCGCCGGACGTCGGGTCGACGGCTCGGGTGGGCGTGGCGATCCGTGGCCGTCGGCAGTCCGGGCAGGCCGACGGGGCGCGGGTGATCGCTCACCCGCGCCCCTTGCCCCGTTCCCGGGCCCTGCCGCGGCCCGCCTCCGCTACGCCGCGGCGACCAGCACCTCGGCCGGCTCCAGGGCCAGCTCCAGCACCTCCCGGACGTCGGAGACCGGGTGCACGGTGAGGCGCTCCAGGACCTCGGCCGGGACGTCGTCCAGGTCGGCCTCGTTGCGCTTCGGGATGATCACCGTGGTGACGCCCGCCCGGTCGGCGGCGAGCAGCTTCTGCTTCACCCCGCCGATCGGCAGCACCCGCCCGGTCAGCGACACCTCACCGGTCATCGCGACGTCGGTGCGCACCTTGCGCCCCGACAGCAGCGAGGCCAGCGCGGTCGTCATGGTGACACCGGCGCTCGGGCCGTCCTTGGGGACGGCGCCGGCCGGGACGTGCAGGTGGATGCCGCGCTCCCGCAGCCCGGTGACCGGCAGCTCCAGCTCGGCGCCGCGCGAGCGCAGGTAGGAGAGCGCGATGTGCGCGGACTCCTTCATCACGTCGCCCAGCTGCCCGGTCAGGGTCAGGCCGGTGGAGCCGGTCTCGGCGTCCGCCAGCGAGGCCTCGATGTAGAGGACGTCGCCGCCGGCGCCGGTCACCGCGAGGCCGGTCGCCACGCCGGGGACGGCGGTGCGCCGCTCGGCCGGCTCCTGTGCCGCCTCGGGGGTGTGGTGCGGCCGCCCGATGAGGGCCCGCAGGTCGTCCGCGCCGATCGCGGCCGGCAGGTCGCGCTCGCCGAGCTCGCTCTGCGCGGCGATCTTCCGCAGGATCCGGGCCACCGTCCGCTCCAGGTTCCGCACGCCCGCCTCGCGGGTGTACTCCCCGGCGAGCCGGCGCAGCGCCGCCTCGTCGAGGGCGACCTCGTCGGTCTTCAGCCCGGCGCGCTCCAGCTGCCGGGGCAGCAGGTGGTCGCGGGCGATGACGACCTTCTCGTCCTCGGTGTAGCCGTCGAGCCGCACCAGCTCCATCCGGTCGAGCAGCGGCTCCGGGATGGCCTCCAGCACGTTGGCGGTGGCGAGGAAGACCACGTCGGAGAGGTCGAGCTCGACCTCCAGGTAGTGGTCGCGGAAGGTGTGGTTCTGGGCCGGGTCGAGGACCTCCAGCAGGGCCGCGGCCGGGTCGCCGCGGTAGTCCGAGCCGACCTTGTCGATCTCGTCGAGCAGCACGACCGGGTTCATCGTGCCGGCCTCCTTGATCGCCCGGACGATCCGGCCGGGCAGCGCGCCCACGTAGGTGCGCCGGTGGCCGCGGATCTCCGCCTCGTCCCGGACGCCGCCGAGCGCCACCCGGACGAAGGAGCGGCCCATCGCGCGGGCGACGGACTCGCCGAGCGAGGTCTTGCCCACGCCGGGCGGGCCCACCAGGGCCAGCACCGCGCCGCCGCGGCGGCCGCCGACCAGCCCGAGGCCGCGGTCGGCCCGGCGCTTGCGGACGGCCAGGTACTCGACGATGCGGTCCTTCACGTCGGTGAGGCCCGCGTGGTCGGCGTCCAGCACCGCACGGGCGCCGGCGATGTCGTAGGCGTCCTCGGAGCGCTCGCTCCAGGGCAGCTCCAGCACGGTGTCCAGCCAGGTGCGGATCCACGAGCCCTCCGGGGAGGCGTCGGAGGAGCGCTCCAGCTTGTCGACCTCCTTGAGGGCGGCCTCGCGGACCTTCTCGGGCAGGTCGGCGGCCTCGACCCGGGCCCGGTAGTCGTCCTCCTCGGTGCCGGACTCGCCGTTGAGCTCGGCCAGCTCCTTGCGGACGGCCTCCAGCTGGCGGCGGAGCAGGAACTCCTTCTGCTGCTTGGCCACGCCCTCCTCGACGTCCTTGCGGATGGTGTCGTTGACCTCCTCCTCCGTGAGGTGGTCGCGCAGCAGGGTGAGCGCGTACTCCAGGCGGGCCAGGCGGTCGGCCTCCAGCAGCACCTTGAGCTTCTGCTCGGCGGTGGCGAAGGGGGCGTAGCCGATGTTGTCGGCGAGGTCGCCGACGTCCTCGATGGCGGCGACCCGGTCGACGATCTGCCAGGCGCCGCGCTTGCGCAGCCACTGGGTGGACAGCGACTTGTACTCCTTGACCAGCTCGGCGGCGCGGCCGGCCACGGCGGTGCCCTCGGCGGACTCCTTGAACGGTGTGGTCTCGACCCAGAGCGCGGCGCCGGGGCCGGTCGTCCCGGAGCCGATCCGCACCCGGCGGACGGCCCGGACGAGGGCGGCGGGGTCGCCGTCGGCGAGCCGGCCGACCTGTTCGACGGTGGCGAGGGTGCCGACGGCGGCGTACGAGCCGTCGAGCCGCGGGACGAGCAGCACCTGGGGCTTGGCCGTCGACGCCGCCGCCCGGGCGGCCTCGACGGCGGCGCGGACCTCGGTGTCGGACAGGTCGAGCGGGACGACCATGCCCGGGAGCACCACCTCGTCGTCGAGCGGCAGCACGGGCAGGGTGAGCGGAACGGACGTCGATGCCATGATCTCTCCCCAGTCAGCGAAGTTGAGCTGACCTGACTAAGGATTGGCGAGGCGCGGATGTTCCCCGGAGGCTGTTCGCTCTGGGCGATCGGCCGGGCACGGCCCGGCTGGCGGGGAGAACCCGCAGGTCGGGGCGGGTGTCAGACCCGGGCCGGCGCGGCCTGCGGCCGGCTGCGGCGGCGGGCCGGGCGGCGCAGCGGACGCCGGGGCGGGCGGGGGCCCCGGCGCAGCGGACGCCACAGGGCGAGGCCGATCAGCAGTGCCACCGGGTGGCCGACGCCGGTGACCAGGTCCGGGTCCTGGAGGAGCTGGTTGCCGACCACGGTGGCGGCGACCGCCAGGGCGAGCGCCCGGCCGCGGGGGCCAGCAGGCCGGCCAGCGCGCCGAGGCTGGCGAGGACGCCGTAGCTGACGCCGATGTCCAGGGCGTCGAGCAGGTCGTCGCCCTGGGCGCCGAGGGCCACCGCCGCGAGGACGACGCCCTGGGAGAGCAGGGTGGCCCCGACGTGCCCGGCGGCGAGGACGCCGGCGGCGCGGCGGCCGCCGACCCGGCGCTCCAGCGGCGCGACGGTGACCGCGACGGCCCACAGGTACGGCGTCCAGAGCGGCCCGGCGACCCAGCACCCGCTGGTGACCAGCGCCAGCACCGGGTGGTGCGCCAGGTTGTGGACGTCGGTGCTGGAGAGCGCCTGGAGCCGGCGGACGAGCTGCGGGTCGGCGAGGTGCGCGAAGAGCGTGGTGCCGAGCAGCAGCGCGAGGTAGAGGAGCGCGAAGGGGTTGCGCCGGGGGTGGGCAGGGCGCGCACCACCAGGTCGCGAGCCCGTGCGTACGGACCCGGGACGCCTGCGCCGGTGTCCGCCATCGGTCCTCCGTCCGCCGGAACGCGCGCCGTGCGCCCCCCGCCAAACGTACCGAGGGCGTGCACGGCCGCGCGCGGGATGCACCCGCGGAGGACACCGCTCGCCCTTGTCGTGCCCACGATACGTTCCGCATCTGGGAGTCCGCTGGGTAAGTGCTGTGAAGAATGCCTGAGGTTCGGTGAACGTCCGGCGCCGCTTGGTCCGTACCAGCCGTCCGTTCACGGACGAACGGTCCAGCGGTAAGCGGCGAATCGCGGGTCAAGGCACATACAGGCCGTTACAGGTGCGTTTTTCGCCCGGTAAGGTATCGCCCCGTGCCCGGTCCCGGAGCGGGACGGTATTCGGCCATGGGCCGGAAATGCCCCGTCCACCTGCCGGAACGCGCACGGTGTCCGTACCCTGCCAGGAGTGCGGACGGGGTGCGTGGCAGACACGGCGCATCCACGCCGCACGGCGTGCCGACGGCGGAACGGCACACGGCCGGCACAGCAGGCCGGGCACAGCCCACGACGGAACAAGACGACTACGACGCGGCGCCCGCCACCCCCACAGGTGGCCGGCCCGCAGCCCTGGGGGCGGTGGCGTGACCGTGACAGAAATTCAGCAGGAGACCGGCGGCGGCAATCCGGTCGGAACACAGCGACGGGTCCTGGTGGTGGAGGACGAACCCACCATCGCCGAGTCCATCGCCGCCCGGCTGGGCGCGGAGGGCTTCAAGGTCGCCGTGGCCCACGACGGGCCCGGCGCGGTGGACGGCTTCCACACCTGGCAGCCCGACCTCGTCGTGCTCGACATCATGCTGCCCGGCTTCGACGGGCTGGAGGTGTGCCGCCGGATCCAGGCCCAGCGCCCGGTGCCGGTGCTCATGCTGACCGCGCGCGACGACGAGACGGACCTGCTGGTCGGCCTCGGCGTCGGCGCGGACGACTACATGACCAAGCCGTTCTCGATGCGCGAGCTGGCGGCCCGGGTCAACGTGCTGCTGCGCCGCGTGGAGCGCGCCCAGCAGGCGGCCAGAACGCCGGCGCTCGGCTCGCTGCGCTTCGGCGACCTGGAGATCGACCACGTGCAGCGCCGGGTGCGGCTCGGCTCGGGCGACGTCCACCTCACGCCGACCGAGTTCGACCTGCTCGCCTGCCTGGCCGCACAGCCGCGCGCGGTGCTCACCCGCGAGCAGCTGCTCGCGGAGGTCTGGGACTGGACGGACGCCTCGGGCACCCGCACGGTCGACAGCCACGTCAAGGCGCTGCGCCGGAAGATCGGTGCCAGCTGGATCCGCACGGTGCACGGCGTCGGGTACGCCCTGGAGGCACCGCTCTCGTAGCACTTCCTCCTACGGCCGCGCGCCGAGGGCTGGGCCACCGGGGGCCCACGCTCTCCCTGCCGCGAGGCCGGGATCTGGGGCACCATGACCTTTCCACAGCAACGCAACGGACACGCCGAGCCGTGTCCGCGCCCCGGCCTGGCCGGCCGGGCGGCCCGCCGGGTGTGGGCCGACATGCGGCCGTTCGACCCGGTGCGCTCCATCAAGGGCAAGCTCGCCCTGCTGGTGATCGTCTCCGTCTTCCTGGCCACCGGGATGGTGGTCGTCGCGATCCGGTCCGAGACGCAGATCCGGATCATCATGATCTTCTCGATGATCGCCTCGCTGCTGTTCATGCAGTTCCTCGCGCACGGGCTGACCGCACCGCTGCGCGCGATGACCGCCGCCGCACGCGCGATGGCCCGCGGCGACTACAGCACCCGGGTGGACACCTCCTCCCGTGACGAGATCGGCGAGCTCGCCGACTCCTTCAACCGGATGGCGGCCGACCTGGAGGCCGCGGACCGGCACCGCCGCGAACTGATCGCCAACGTGTCGCACGAGCTGCGCACCCCGATCGCCGCCCTGCGGGCCGTCCTGGAGAACGTGGTCGACGGCGTCGTCCAGCCGGAGCCCAAGACGCTCGGCGCCGCCCTGGAGCAGACCGAGCGGCTCGGCCGGCTGATCACCCACCTGCTGGACCTGTCCAAGCTGGACGACGGCGTCGTCCCGCTGGACACCCGCCCGTTCGAGGTCCGGCCGTTCCTGGACGGCGTGCTCCGCGGGGTCACCGTGGACGGCGCGACCGCCGGCGGCGCGTACGGGCGCCGCGGCGACCTGCAGCTGAGCCTGGACGTCCGGCCGACCGGCCTGACCGCGGTGGCGGACGAGGAGCGCCTGCACCAGGTGGTCGCCAACCTCGTCGACAACGCCTGCAAGCACTCGCCGGCCGGCGGCACCGTGACAGTGCGGGCCAGGCCGGGCGAGGAGCCGGGCGGGCTGCTCCTCCAGGTCGAGGACCAGGGGCCGGGCATCCCCGCGCAGGACCGCGAGCGGGTGTTCGAGCGGTTCGGCCGCAGCGGCTCCGCGACCGCCCTGGGGCCGGGCAGCGACGGCGGCACCGGGCTGGGGCTGGCGATCGCCCGCTGGGCCGTCGACCTGCACGGAGGCGAGATCCGGGTCGGCGAGGCGGCGCGCGGCTGCCGGATCGAGGTCACCCTGCCGGGCGCCACGCCGGTGCCCGGCTAGGCCCTCCCAGTTGTCACACAACTGGGACAAACGGGGCCGGTCCGCCGTCGGACCGGCCCCGACCCAAGCTCCGCGTACGTATTGTCCGACTTTGGGACGATAATGACGGCGAGCGAAGGTGGCCGGTTCCCCGCCTCCGCGGGTTTCTAACGCACACAATCAGCCAAAATGAGGCCCACCACTGTGATCTGGGCGACGCCTGGCCAGGGGGACTGCGCGATCACTGGTCGGAGGCGTAGCCTTAATCCCCGCTGTCCACCATCCCAAAAGGAAGCGGAAGAGGGCGGTTGCCCCGATGTCGCCACACCCTGAAACCCCCAGCTCGGCAAGCTCCACCACTGGCTTCGGCCCCAATGAGTGGCTCGTCGACGAGATCTACCAGCAGTACCTCCAGGATCCCAACTCGGTCGACCGAGCCTGGTGGGACTTTTTCGCCGACTACAAGCCCGGTACCGAGGTGACTCCAGTGACCCAGGCCGCAACCCAGGTCGGCCCCACGCCGACCCCCGTTGCTGCTCCTGCCGCCGCTGCCGCTCCGGCGGCGCCCGCACCCGCTGCACCGGCCACGCCGGTCCAGCCGGCGCCCGCGCCGCTCGCTGCAGCCCCTGCCGCGCCGCCCGCGCCGAAGGCCGCCGCTCCGGCAGCCCCCGCGCCCGCCGCCCAGGGCCCCGAGCTCGTCCCGCTGCGAGGTCCGGCGAAGGCCGTGGCCACCAACATGGACGCCTCGCTGGAGGTGCCGACCGCGACGTCGGTGCGTGCCGTCCCGGCCAAGCTGCTGATCGACAACCGCATCGTCATCAACAACCACCTGCAGCGCGCCCGCGGTGGCAAGGTCTCCTTCACCCACCTGATCGGTTACGCCCTCGTCCAGGCCATCAAGGCCTCGCCGGGCATGAACCACAGCTACAAGGTGGAGGACGGCAAGTCCTACCTGGTCAAGCCCGACCATGTGAACCTCGGCCTGGCGATCGACCTGGTCAAGCCGAACGGTGACCGCCAGCTCGTCGTCGCGGCCATCAAGAAGGCCGAGACGCTCGACTTCTTCGGCTTCTGGCAGGCCTACGAGGACATCGTCCGCCGGGCCCGCGCCAACAAGCTGACCATGGACGACTTCACCGGCGTCACGGTCTCGCTGACCAACCCCGGCGGCATCGGCACCGTGCACTCCGTGCCGCGCCTGATGCAGAACCAGGGCACCATCGTCGGCGTCGGCGCCATGGAGTACCCGGCCGAGTTCCAGGGCTCCTCCGCGGACACCCTGGCCCGCCTGGGCATCTCCAAGATCATGACGCTGACCTCGACCTACGACCACCGGGTCATCCAGGGCGCGGCGTCGGGCGAGTTCCTGCGCACCATCCACCAGCTCCTGCTGGGCGAGCACGGCTTCTACGACGAGGTCTTCGAGTCGCTGCGGATCCCGTACGAGCCGGTCCGCTGGGCGACCGACGTCGCCACCACCCACGACGACGAGGTCAACAAGACCGCCCGCGTCATGGAGCTCATCCACGCGTACCGCGTGCGCGGCCACCTGATGGCCGACACCGACCCGCTGGAGTACAAGCAGCGCAAGCACCCCGACCTGGACGTCGTCCAGCACGGGCTGACCCTGTGGGACCTGGAGCGCGAGTTCGCGGTCGGCGGCTTCGGCGGCCAGCGGATGATGAAGCTGCGCGACATCCTCGGCCTGCTGCGCAACACGTACTGCCGCACCGTCGGCATCGAGTACATGCACATCCAGGACCCGAAGCAGCGCAAGTGGCTGCAGGAGCGCCTGGAGAAGCCGTACACCAAGCCCGAGCGCGAGGAGCAGCTGCGCATCCTGCGCCGGCTGAACTCCGCCGAGGCCTTCGAGACCTTCCTGCAGACGAAGTACGTCGGCCAGAAGCGCTTCTCGCTGGAGGGCGGCGAGTCCCTCATCCCGCTGCTGGACGCCACCATCGACGCCGCCGCCGAGCACCGCCTCGACGAGGCCGTCATCGGCATGGCGCACCGCGGCCGCCTCAACGTGCTGGCGAACATCGTCGGCAAGCCGTACGCCCGGATCTTCGGCGAGTTCGAGGGCAACCTCGACCCGAAGTCCATGCACGGCTCCGGCGACGTCAAGTACCACCTGGGCGCCGAGGGCACCTTCACCGGCCTGGACGGCGAGACCATCAAGGTCTCGCTGGCGGCGAACCCGTCCCACCTGGAGACGGTCGACCCGGTCGTCGAGGGCATCGTCCGCGCCAAGCAGGACGTGCTGGACCAGGGCGGCACCACCTTCCCGGTGCTCCCGATCCAGGTCCACGGCGATGCGGCCTTCGCCGGCCAGGGCGTCGTCGCGGAGACCCTGAACATGTCGCAGCTGCGGGGCTACCGCACCGGCGGCACGATCCACCTGGTGGTCAACAACCAGGTCGGCTTCACCGCCGCCCCGGCGTCCTCGCGCTCGTCGATGTACTGCACCGACGTGGCCCGCATGATCGAGGCGCCGATCTTCCACGTGAACGGCGACGACCCGGAGGCCGTGGTCCGCGTCGCGCGGCTCGCCTTCGAGTTCCGGCAGGAGTTCCACAAGGACGTCGTCATCGACCTCATCTGCTACCGCCGCCGCGGTCACAACGAGGCCGACAACCCGTCGTTCACCCAGCCGCTGATGTACGACCTGATCGACAAGAAGCGCTCGGTGCGCAAGCTGTACACCGAGGGCCTGATCGGTCGCGGCGACATCACCATGGAAGAGGCGGAGCAGGCGCTCCAGGACTTCCAGGGCCAGCTGGAGAAGGTCTTCGCCGAGGTCCGCGAGGCTGCGAGCGCCCCGGCGCCGACCGCCGGCGGCAAGCCCGTCGCGGACTTCCCGGTGAACATCCGCACGGGCATCTCCGAGGAGATGGTCAAGCGGATCGCCGCCTCGCAGGTCAACCTGCCGGAGTGGCTGACCGTCCACCCGCGCCTGCTTCCGCAGCTGCAGCGCCGCGCCGCCTCGGTCGAGGACAACACCATCGACTGGGCGATGGGCGAGACCCTCGCCATCGGCTCGCTGCTGATGGAGGGCCACCCCGTCCGCCTGGCCGGCCAGGACAGCCGCCGCGGCACCTTCGGCCAGCGCCACGCCGTCCTCATCGACCGGACGACCGGCGAGGACTACACCCCGCTGCTCTACCTGACCGAGGACCAGGCCCGCTACACCGTCTACGACAGCCTGCTGTCGGAGTACGCGGCGATGGGCTTCGAGTACGGCTACTCGCTGACCCGGCCGAACGCGCTGGTCATGTGGGAGGCGCAGTTCGGCGACTTCGTCAACGGCGCGCAGACGATGGTGGACGAGTACATCGCGTCCGCCGAGCAGAAGTGGGGCCAGCACTCGGGCGTCACCCTGCTGCTGCCGCACGGCTACGAGGGCCAGGGCCCGGACCACTCGTCCGCCCGCCCGGAGCGCTTCCTCCAGCTGTGCGCGCAGAACAACATGACGGTCGCCATGCCGACCTCGCCGTCGAACTACTTCCACCTGCTGCGCTGGCAGGCGCACAACCCGCACCACAAGCCGCTGGTCGTCTTCACCCCGAAGTCGATGCTGCGTCTGAAGGCCGCGGCGTCCGCCACCACCGAGTTCCTGTCCGGCTCGTTCCGGCCGGTCATCGGTGACAGCACGGTGGACCCGGCGCAGGTGCGCAAGGTCGTCATCACCTCCGGCAAGTTCTACTACGACCTGGAGGCGTCCCGCACCGAGCGCGGTGTCACCGACACCGCGATCGTCCGGGTCGAGCGGCTCTACCCGCTGCCGGTGGCCGAGCTCCAGGAGGAGCTGAACCGCTACGGCGACGACGTCCAGTTCATCTGGGCGCAGGAGGAGCCGGCCAACCAGGGCGCCTGGCCGTTCATCGCGATGAACCTGGTCGACCACCTGCAGGTGGTCGTCGGCCGCAGCGCCGGCGGTCCCCGGCTGCGCCGTGTCGCCCGCACCGCGTCGTCCGCCCCGGCGGTCGGCTCGGCCAAGCGGCACGCCGCCGAACAGCAGGGCCTGCTGGACGAGGTCTTCTCGCTCTGAGCCGACCCGCTCCGCGGCACTCGTCCCGAGGCCCGGTCCCGCCGTCGCGGCGGGGCCGGGCCTCGGCCGTTGCCCACCCCCGGGGCGAGGTGACGGCCCGTCGGCCCGCCGCCGCGTCAGGTCGGTACGGTATGGGCGTCACGCCGCGTCCCAGGGGGAGTCCGCATGTCCACCGATCAGTTGCCGCCCGTGTTCCAGCCCCTGCTGCCGGAGGATCCCCGGGAGGTCGGCGGCTACCGGCTGTACGCCCGGCTGGGGGCGGGCGGCATGGGCCGGGTCTACCTGTCGTACACCCCGGGCGGGCGGCCGGTCGCCCTCAAGGTGGTGCGCCCGGAGTTCGCCGAGGACGGCGAGTTCCGGCGCCGGTTCGCGCAGGAGGTGACCAACGCCCAGCGGATCCACGGCCTCTACACGGCGCAGGTGATCGACTCCGGGCTGGACGCGGCGAGCCCCTGGCTGGTCACCGCCTACGTGCCGGGCCCCTCGCTGCAACAGGTGGTGCGCGAGCAGGGGCACTGCCCGTCCGCACCGTGCTGCTGCTGGTGGGCGGCATCGCCGAGGCGCTCCAGGCGATCCACGGCGTCGGCGTGGTGCACCGCGACCTCAAGCCGGCCAACGTGCTGGTCGCCGCCGACGGCCCGCGCGTGATCGACTTCGGCATCGCCCGGGCCGCCGACGCCACCGCGCTGACCGGAACCGGCTTCCGGATCGGCTCGCCCGCCTTCATGTCGCCCGAGCAGGCACAGGGCCGGCCGGTGACCGAGGCCACCGATGTCTTCGCGCTCGGCGCGCTGGCGGCGTACGTGGCGGGCGGCACGCCGCCGTTCGGCGAGGGCCCGGAGACGGCGGTGCTGTACCGGGTGGTGCACGAGCAGCCGGATCTCGGCGCCGTGCCGGACGAGGGCCTGCGCGCCCTGCTGGAGCGCTGCCTGGCGAAGGCCCCCGGGGACCGTCCGACGCCCGCCGCGATCATCGCCGCCGCCCGCAGCCACCCGGCGGTCGGCGGGGAGCTCAGGTTCGCCGACGACTGGCTGCCGGCCCGGGTCGGCACCGAGATCACCCGCCGCTCCGACCTGCCGCGGACCCCGCCGACCCCGCTGCCGGTGCCGCCCGCCGTCCCGCCGATGCCGACCGTGCCGGCCACCGCACCGTCCTTCGCCGCGCCCGTGCCCGCGCCGCAGGTCGGCCCGGTGGCCCCGCCGGTCGGTGCCTTCGGCCCGCCGCAGCCGCCCCTGCAGGCCCCGGCCGGGCCGGCCCCGCACCCGTTCGCCGCCCCGGCCGCCTTCGACACCCGGGCGCCGGCGGCGCCCGTACGGCGCGGCGTCTCGTGGAAGGCCCTGCTGGCCGTCGCGGTGGCGGCCGCGGTGGCCGGGACGGTGGCCGGTGTGTGGCTGATGAAGGACAGCGGCGCCGGGAACGGGACCGCTGGCGGGCGGGGGCGACGACCGGTGCGGCCGGCGCGTCCCCGAGCGGCGGCAAGGGGCCGGCGGCGGCTCCCGCCTCGTCCCCGGCCGCCGCCCCGAGCGGCTCCCCGGGCACGGACACCGGCGGCACCGGCACCCACTGGACGGAGGTCTACTCCGGCCGCGAGCTGGCCAGCCCGAGCTACACGTACGTCTTCGACCTGTCGAGCGGCAAGGTGGTCGCCGCCTCGGTCAGCCCGTCCTGGGCGCTGGAGCCGACCTACGGCCACTTCAACTGGTCGAGCAGTTCGGACGTCTACTTCACCAAGCAGGCGGAGCTGACCCCGGCCCAGTGCACCACCGGGATCGAGCAGGAGCCGCTGACCGAGATGAAGTACGACGACCTCCCGGTCGGCCGGCTGTTCTGCGTCCGCAACCGGGAGAACGGCGGGGTGGTGATCGGCAGGGTGCTGGAGCAGGGCAACGGCTCCACCGGCGCGGTCAAGGTCTCGCTCTCCTACTACCGCAACGACGCCTGATCCCCCAGGTCTATCCTGACCTGGTCACATCCCATCGGACCGGAGCGCACCGTGTACTTCACCGACCGCGGCATCGAGGAGCTGGCGAGCCGGCGCGGCGACGAGGAGGTCACCTTCGAGTGGCTGGCCGAGCGCCTGCGCGAGTTCGTCGACCTCAACCCGGACTTCGAGATCCCGGTCGAGCGGCTGGCCACCTGGCTGGCGCGGCTCGACGACGAGGACGAGGACTGAGCGCGGCAGGCGCGGGCGGCGGCCCGGGAGGCATTCGGCCTCCCGGGCCGTTGTCGTTCGCGAGGGGCGCTTGACTTCCGCGCCACGCGATATATCGTGTTTCTCATCGGGAACGCGATACATCGCGAACGGGAGACGGGGACACCATCATGAGCCAGTGGACGGTCGAAGGACCCGACAGGATCACCATCGACGAGCCGGTCGGCACCCTGCACGTGCGGATCATCGGAGGCGCCGTGAACGTGGTCGCCGCCGAGGGTCCCGCCCGGCTGGAGGTCGGCGAGCTGGAGGGCGAGCCGCTGCTCGTCACGCTGGCCGACGGCGTGCTGACGGTCGCGTACAAGGACCTCAGCTGGAGCGAGTTCGGCGAGACGGTCAAGTCGGTCCAGTCGGTCAAGTACTTCTTCGCCTCGCTGCGCCGCAAGCGCCGCGCCGTCGTCTCGCTGGCCGTTCCGGCCGGCTCCGACGTGAAGATCGGGACGGTCTCGGCCGACACCACGGTCTCCGGCATCAGCGGCCCGGTCGCCGTGCACGGGGCCAGCGGCGCCACCACCCTGGTCGACCTGACCGGCCGGATCCACGCCAACACCGTCTCCGGTGACGTCGACGCCCAGTCGGTGTCCGGCGAGCTCAAGGTCAACTCCGTCTCCGGCGGGCTCACCGTCGTGGCGGGCACGGCCGACAAGGTGCAGGCCAACACGGTCAGCGGCGCCGTCACCCTCGACCTCGACGTGCAGACCCCCACCGACATCAAGGTGACCACGGTCTCCGGCCCGGTCGGCGTCCGGCTGCCCTCGGTGGCCGACGCCAAGGTCGAGGCGGGCACCACCAGCGGCGACCTCACCAGCACCTTCACCGAGCTCACCGTCGGCGGCAGCTGGGGGGCCAAGCGGCTCTCCGGCCAGCTCGGCACCGGCACCGGCCGGCTCCAGGTCACCACCGTCTCCGGCGCCGTCACGGTGCTGCACCGCCCGGAGCCCGAGGACGAGGGCCCCGTCCTGGTCAAGGAGCTCCCGGTCGGCCCCGACCTCACCAAGGAGGCCTGAGATGAGCCCGGTGTTCGGGCACGGCCGGCTCCGGCTGTACCTGCTGAAGCTCCTGGACGAGTCCCCGCGCCACGGGTACGAGGTGATCCGCCTGCTGGAGGAGCGCTTCCAGGGCCTGTACGCCCCCTCGGCCGGCACCGTCTACCCGCGCCTGGCCAAGCTGGAGAAGGAGGGCCTGGTCGCCCACAGCACCGAGGGCGGCCGCAAGGTCTACCGGCTCACCGACGCCGGGCGCCGCGAACTGGCGGACCGTCAGGGCGAGCTCGCCGAGCTGGAGGTGGAGATCCGGGAGTCCGTCGCCCAGCTCGCCGGGGCGATCCGGGAGGACGTCCGCGACACCGCCAGGGACTTGCGCGAGGAGCTGTGGGGCGCCGCCCGGCAGGCCCCGCGGCCGGCCACCGCGTCCGGCGACCCGTGGGCGGGCCCGTGGGGCGACAAGGAGTCCTGGTACCGCGCTAAGGAGGAGTACGAGCGCTTCAAGACCCAGGCCAAGGAGCAGGCCAAGCGGGCCAAGGAGCAGGAGAAGGCCGCCAAGGCCCAGGCCAAGGCCGCCGAGGAGGAGGCCCGCCGGCTGCGCGAGCAGTCGAAGGCCGCCCGCAGCGCCACCCAGCAGGAGGCGCTGCGGATCAAGCGCCGGGTGGAGGAGCAGGTCCGCCGGCACGCCTCGCAGGGCGACTGGTCGACCGGCCTCAGCGAGGGCCTGGCCGAGCTGACCCGCAGTCTCGGCGGGCTGGCCGACGCCGCGAAGTGGGGCCATCCCGCCCCGTCCGAGGACGTCCGGATCACCCGGATCGACCTCGACAAGGACGACGCGGCCGAGGGCGGCGCACCGCAGGACGGCGCACCGGCCGAGGAGCTGCCGTCCTGGGCCCGGACGGACCCGGCCGGCGACCCCGCCCGGGAGCTGGAGCGGCTGCTCGACCGCTTCCGCGACCACGTCCGCGACACCGCCCGCGACCACGGGGTGACCCGCGACCAGCTGGCCCGCGCGCAGGCGGCCCTGGCGGCGGCGGCCGCCCGGCTGCTCGGGCGTTAGCACCTGATCCCGGAGCGGGGCGCGGCCGCACCGCGCCCCCGCTCCCGCGTGCCGCTACGGGTTCAGGACGATCTTGCCGAAGACCTCGCCCTCGGCCAGCCGGGCGAAGCCCTCGCGCGCCTCGGTCAGCGGCAGCACCGAGTCGATGACCGGCCGGACGCCGCTGTGGGCGCAGAGCGCGAGCAGGCCGGCCAGCTCCTCCTTGGTGCCCATGGTCGAGCCGACCACCTTGAGCTCCAGGAAGAAGATCCGGGTCAGTTCGACCGACGTCGGGTTGGGCCCGGACGTGGCGCCGGAGATGACGATGGTGCCGCCCGGGCGCAGCGACTTGACGGAGTGCGACCAGGTGGCGGCGCCGACCGTCTCCATCACCGCGTCGACCCGCTCGGGCAGCCGGGCGCCGCTCTCGAACGCCGCGTCCGCGCCGAGCGCGACGGCCCGGGCGCGCTTGGCCTCGTCCCGGCCGGTGACCCAGACCCGCAGGCCGGCCGCCTTGCCGAGGACCACCAGCGCGGTGGACACGCCGCCGCCGGCCCCCTGCACGAGGACGGTGTCGCCGGGCTTGACGCCGGCGTTGGTGAACAGCATCCGATAGGCCGTCAGCCAGGCCGTCGGCAGGCAGGCGGCCTCCTCGAAGCTGAGCTCGGCGGGCTTGGGCAGCAGGTTCCAGGTCGGCACCACGACCTGCTGGGCGAACGTGCCCTGGTAGCGCTCGGTCAGCAGGGAGCGCGGCTCGGTGGGTCCGACGCCGTGCCCGCTCTGGCCGATGACGGAGTGCAGGACGACCTCGTTGCCGTGCTCGTCGATCCCGGCGGCGTCGCAGCCGAGGATCATCGGCAGCCGCTCGGCGGGCAGGCCCACCCCGCGCAGGGACCACAGGTCGTGGTGGTTGAGGGTGGCGGCCTTCACCGTCACCGTGCTCCAGCCCTCGCGGGCGACCGGCTCGGGCAGTTCGCCCAGTTCGAGCGCGCTCAGCGGGTCGTCGGCGTCGATACGTGCGGCATAGGCAGCAAACATGGTCCGGACGATAGCCGCGCACGCCCGGGGCCCGGTACCACGCGGTGGTGTGACGCTCGCCGCGTGTCCCGGGCCCCTCGGAGTCTGCTACCTGCGTGCCACGCCCTCGGCACGGGCGGCCTCGGCGACGGCCTTGGTGACGGCCGGCGCGACCCGCTCGTCGAACGGCGAGGGGATCACCTTCTGCGGCGTCAGCTCGTCGGCGACGACGGCGGCGAGCGCCTTGGCCGCGGCCAGCTTCATGCCCTCGGTGATCCGGGTGGCCCGGACCTGGAGGGCGCCGGCGAAGATGCCGGGGAAGGCCAGCACGTTGTTGATCTGGTTGGGGAAGTCGGAGCGGCCGGTGGCCACCACGGCCGCGTACCGGTGGGCGACCTCGGGGTGGATCTCCGGGTTCGGGTTGGCCATCGCGAAGACGAAGCAGCCCTTCGCCATGGTGGCGACGACGTCCTCGGGGACGGTGCCGCCGGAGACGCCGATGAAGACGTCGGCGCCGTCCAGCGCGTCGGCCAGCGAGCCCTTGACCCCGGAACGGTTGGTCAGGGCGGCGATCTCCGCCTTGACGTCGGTGAGGTCGCCGCGGCCCTCGTACACGACGCCGCGGCGGTCGCAGACGGCCACGTCGCCGATGCCGGCGGCGACCAGCATCTTGGCGATCGCGATGCCCGCGGCGCCGGCGCCGGAGATGACCGCGCGCAGGCTGCCGATCTCCCGGCCCGTCACCTTGGCCGCGTTCCACAGGGCCGCGGTGGTGACGATCGCGGTGCCGTGCTGGTCGTCGTGGAAGATCGGGATGTCCAGGGCGTCCTGGAGTCTGCGCTCGATCTCGAAGCAGCGCGGCGCCGAGATGTCCTCCAGGTTGACGCCGCCGAAGGACGGCGCCAGCCGGACGACCGTCTCGACGATCTCGTCGACATCGGTGCAGGCGAGCGCGATCGGGACGGCGTCCACGCCGCCGAACTGCTTGAAGAGGATCGCCTTGCCCTCCATGACGGGCAGCGACGCCTCCGGGCCGATGTCGCCGAGGCCGAGGACGGCGGTGCCGTCCGTGACGACGGCGACCGTGTTGGCCTTCCAGGTGTAGTCGTTCACCAGCTCGGGCTGCTCGGCGATGGCGGTGCAGACCCGGGCCACACCCGGCGTGTAGGCGAGGGACAGGTCGTCCGCGTCGCGCACCGGAACGGTGGCCCGGACCTCCATCTTGCCGCCGCGGTGCAGCGCGAAGACGGCGTCGACCGGATCGTCGGTGTCCTGCGTATTGGGGTGGATGATCTCCGCTGCCACGTTGACCTCTTCGTCAATGATCAGCGAGGGCGCACGGGCCGACGGTCGTGGACCCCGCCCGCGTCGCCGCGAGGACGGCGACGGCGGGTACGCGGAACGCGTACCCGGAGGCCGGGGTCGGGCGCGGCCGCCGGGCTGCGCCCTCGGGTGAGGGTTTTGGGTGTTCTGCGCTGTGCTTTCCGGTCATGCCCAGGCGTATCCGTACGGAGCCGGACGGTGACAGCACCGTCGAGCCTAGGCGGGGGAAGGCACCGCACCTGTGCCTTTCCGTCCTCGTCGCGCGCCGTTCACCCCGTTGCGGCGCCTTGACAGCGTCCGGTTCCACGGAGGAACCGGCGGCCGGCGGCGGCAACGGCGAGACGGTACGCGCACCCGCAGGAGTGAACGCAGACACGGAGAGGAGCCGGTGCCTCGGATCCAGAGTCGGCGTCGTCGACTTCCGGTCCTGCGCACCCCGGATGCGCACCGCTCGATTGGGAGCGGCGCAACCGGCGGTCTGCCTTCGTTGCGTCGGGGGTCACCCGATACCAGATTCTGACACACCCGCGACCTTCATCAGGAGGGTGGGATGGGAGGATCACATTTCCCGCACCGGCATCCGGACAGTCCTGCCGCCCCCGCGAACGCGGAATGTCCACCATCCGGGCCCCCTCACCCGGCGGGTCGGCCGGTGCACGGCACCACCAGAGTTCCTCAGGAGGACGACCGCATGCACGCCATCGCCCCCATACCCGCCCGCGCCGTCGCCGCCGGAGCAGCTGTCACTGCCGGCGTCCTGCTCCTCACCGCCTGCAGCAGCATCGGCGGCACGAAGAGCAACGACAGCCTGCACGACCGGCTGCCGGCGAAGATCCGGGACGCCGGCGTGCTGAAGATCGCCTCGGACGTCAACTACGCACCGGTGGAGTTCAAGGGCCAGGACGGCGAGGCGACCGGCATCGACCCGGATCTCGCCCAGGCGATCGGCAAGCGGCTCGGGGTGAAGGTGGAGATCGCGGACACCGCGTTCGACAAGACCATCCCGGGGCTCCAGGCCAAGGAGTTCGACGCGGTGATGTCGGCGATGACCGACAACCGCCAGCGCCGTGACGGCACCGACGCCGACGGCAAGCAGGTCAACCCGGGCGTGGACTTCGTGGACTACCTGATCGTGGGCTCCTCGATCCTCGTCCCCAAGGGCAACCCGGCCGGCATCACCAAGCTGGACGACCTCTGCGGCCACACCATCGCGCTCCAGCGCGGCACCACCCAGGCCGACATCGTGGACCGCCAGAAGGCCGCCTGCCAGCGCAACCACAACCCGGTCACCGTCCACCTGTTCGAGAACGACACCCAGGCGCTGGCCGAGGTCGCGTCCCATCGGGCCGACGCCGACATGAACGACCTCCCGGTGGCCGCCTACCTCGCGGCCAAGGGCGGCCCCGGCGGCGCCAAGTTCGAGGTGTCCGGCCCGCAGCTGCAGCCCGCGCCCTACGGCATCGCGGTGGCCAAGGACAACACCGAGCTGCGGGACGTGCTGGTGAAGGCGATCAACGCGATGATCCACGACGGCGAGTACGACGCCATTCTCGCCAAGTGGAACGTGTCGGCCGCGGCCGTCCAGAGCGCCGTGGTCAACGGCGGCTTCTGACCCGCGGCGCAGCCTCCCGACGCTCCCGGGGGCCGGCTTCCGGCCCCTCGGCGAGCATGTCTGCATACTTATACGTAGGGTGACAGGGGAACGGAATTCGTCCGAATAGCGGACGTCATAGCCCCCGTTATCCGATTTTGATCTGAAACATGGTCCGTTCACCCTCAGTGAGTGGCAGGATTCCCACAACTCGGATCGCAAAAAGCCACTGGTCGAGGCGGTTCGATCACTCGCTCACCTCGGCGGAGGGTGGCGATGCACAGACCCGGATGACCCGCACAAGTGAAGAACCGGCCCGGACGGCGCACGAAGACGTGCGCACGGCCCGCGCGACCGGTGCACCGCCGTTCCCCCGGCGGGGCGCTCCGCACGTCTCTCCCCCAGGAGGAGATCCCTCTCATGACCGCTCGCACCCTGCGCCCCCGCATCGTCGCGGCAGGCGCCGCACTCGCAGCCGGCACCCTGCTCCTCACCGCGTGTGGCAGCTCCGGCTCGTCGACCGCCTCCGGCGCCCCCAGCGCGGTCGGCACCGTCAAGGCCGCCAGCGCCGACCCGTCGCTCGCCGCGCTCGTCCCGGCGGACGTGAAGTCCGGCGGCAAGCTGGTGGTCGCTGCCGACGCGTCCTACGCGCCCAACGAGTTCAAGGACGACAAGGGCAACATCGTCGGCATGGACGTGGACCTGGCCAACGCCATCGCCGCGAAGCTGGGCCTGAAGGCGGACGTGCAGAACGCCGACTTCACCTCGATCATCCCGGGCATCTCCGCCAAGAAGTACCAGCTCGGCATGAGCTCCTTCACCGACACGAAGGAGCGCGAGAAGACCGTCGACATGGTCACCTACTTCTCCGCGGGCAGCGCCGTCGCGGTCAAGAAGGGCAACCCCGACAAGATCGACGCCAAGGACCTCTGCGGCAAGAAGGTCGCCGTCCAGACCGGCACCACGCAGGCCGACGAGATCAAGGACACCCGCAACCCGGACTGCACCAAGGCCGGCAAGCCGACCATCCCGGGCGACGGCGACAAGTTCTCGCTGCAGACCGACGTCACCCAGGCCCTGGTGGCCGGCCGCGACCAGGCGATGATGGCCGACTCCCCGGTCATCGACTACGCGCTGAAGCAGACCAACGGCCAGCTGGAGAAGGTCGGCGACACCTACGACAGCGCGCCGTACGGCATCGTCGTGGCCAAGGGCTCGGACCTCGGCAAGGCCGTCCAGGGCGCCGTGCAGTCGCTGATCGCCGACGGCACCTACAAGTCGATCCTCGACAAGTGGGGCGTCTCGGCCGGCGCCGTCACGCAGTCGCAGATCAACGCCGCGCAGAGCTGACGTCCGCCCACCGACCCCCTGAGGCTACTGAACGTGAACCCTAACGATCAGGGGCAGGTGACACCGGGACGGCCTGAGACCATCAAGGCCGTCCCGGTCCGCCACCCCGGACGCTGGGCCGGAGCCATCGTCGTCGCGGTCCTCGCGGCGATGCTGATCCACGCCCTCGTGACCAACCCCGCGTTCGAGTGGAGTGTCGTCGGCGACACCCTGTTCAACTCGCAGATCCTGCACGGTGTCGTGGTCACCCTGGAGCTCACCGCCCTCGCCATGGTCATGGGCGTGGTCGGCGGCATCGTCCTCGCGGTGATGCGGCTCTCCCCCAACCCGCTGCTGTCCGGCGTCGCCTGGATCTACATCTGGATCTTCCGCGGCACCCCGGTCATCGTGCAGCTGGTCTTCTGGAACTTCCTCGCGGCCATCTGGCCGAACCTGTCGATCGGCATCCCGTTCGGGCCGTCCTTCGCGTCCGGGTCGACCAACTCGCTCATCCCCGTGTTCGTCGCCGCCCTGCTCGGCCTCGGCCTGAACGAGGCCGCCTACATGGCGGAGATCGTCCGCGGCGGCCTGCAGTCCGTGAGCGAGGGCCAGACCGAGGCCGCGCACGCCCTCGGCATGAGCCAGTTCAAGACCATGCGCCGGATCGTCCTCCCGCAGGCCATGCGGGTGATCATCCCGCCGACCGGCAACGAGACCATCTCCATGCTGAAGACCTCGTCCCTGGCGAGCGTCATCGCCCTGGAGGAGCTCTACCAGGCCGGCCACAACATCTTCTCCCGGACGTTCCAGACCATCCCGGTCCTGATCGCCGTGAGCATGTGGTACCTCTTCATGACCTCGATCCTCACCGTCGGGCAGTACTACATCGAGCGGCACTACGCCCGCGGCGCGAACCGCACCCTGCCGCCCACCCCGCTGCAGCGGCTGCGGCTGCTCTTCCGCGGCAAGCCGACCCCGCCGCCCGCCCCGCTGCCGAGCGCCGGCATCCACGGCGGAGGGAACCTGTCATGACGGATCTGGACAAGACCCCGGCGGCCACGAGCGGCGTGATGGTCCGGGCCGAGCAGGTGCACAAGTCGTACGGCCTGATCGAGGTCCTCAAGGGCATCGACCTGGAGGTGCGCAGCGGCGAGGTGTTCGTGCTGGTCGGCCCGTCCGGGTCCGGCAAGTCGACCTTCCTGCGGTGCATCAACCACCTGGAGAAGATCAACGCCGGCCGGCTCTGGGTCGACGGCGACCTGGTGGGCTACCGGCAGAAGGGCGAGCGGCTCTACGAGCTCAAGGACAGCGAGGTCGCCCGCCAGCGCCGTGACATCGGCATGGTGTTCCAGCACTTCAACCTGTTCCCGCACATGACCGCGCTGGAGAACGTCATCGAGGCGCCGGTGCAGGTCAAGGGCGAGTCCCGGGCCGACGCCAAGGCCCGCGGCATGGCGCTGCTGGAGCGGGTCGGGCTCGCCGAGAAGGCGAAGAACTACCCCTCCCAGCTCTCCGGCGGCCAGCAGCAGCGGGTGGCGATCGCCCGCGCCCTGGCCATGGAGCCCAAGCTGATGCTCTTCGACGAGCCCACCTCGGCGCTCGACCCGGAGCTCGTCGGCGAGGTGCTGGACGTCATGCGCGGCCTCGCCGACGAGGGCATGACGATGATCGTGGTGACCCACGAGATGGGCTTCGCCCGCGAGGTGGGCGACGCCCTGGTGTTCATGGACGGCGGTGTGGTCGTCGAGTCCGGCAACCCCCGCGAGGTGCTCACCAACCCGCAGCACGAGCGGACCAGGTCCTTCCTGTCCAAGGTGCTCTGACCGGCACGCCCGGCGCCCGCCACCGTCCGGTGGCGGGCGCCGACGCGTTCCCGGCCCGCGGCACCCCGCGGAAGTAATACCCTTAGGGCAGCTCGCCCGTTACCGGCCCCGGAAGGACCACTCGTGGAGCTCGCCTCGTACGCCGACTACGCCGTCCGGCTGGTGAACACCGAGGAACCGGACCGCGGGACGGACACGCTGACCACGGTCGACGCCGTGCGCGCCCTGTTCGGCCCCTCCTCGCGCGGCGCCTCGCTCGCCGAGGAGGCCGACCTGCCCCGGCTGCGGGCCGTCCGCACCCGGCTGCGCGGCGTCTTCGAGGCCGCCGCCGAGGGCGACGAGATCCGTGGCGTCGACCTGCTGAACAGCCTCATGGTCGAGTACCCGGTCAGCCCGCTGGTCTCCGGCCACGACTACCTCGACGAGGCCGGGCGGCCGCGCTGGCACCTGCACCTCGCCGACAACGCGGCCACCGCGACCGCCAACTTCACCGCGGTCGCCTGCATGGGCCTGGCCATCCACCTCACCGAGCTGGGCGCCGACCGCCTGGGCATCTGCCAGGCCGCCCCCTGCCGCAACGCCTACCTGGACACCTCCACCAACCGGTCCCGGCGGTACTGCTCCGACCGCTGCGCCACCCGCGCCAACGTCGCCGCCTACCGGGCCCGCAAGCGCGAGGAGGCGGCCCGCACCGCGATCGGCCAGGCCTGAAGCCCCGGCCGGCGGCCGCGGCGCGCTCAGCGGCTGCCCAGCACCCGCGGGCGCGGCCAGTACCGCAGCAGGACCCGCCCCAGCACCAGGTCGTCCGGCACCACGCCGAACTCGCGGCTGTCGGTCGTCACCAGCGGGTTGTCCGACAGCAGCCACCAGCCGCCGCGGCGCCGCTCGGCGGCCCGCTTCACCACCAGCAGGTCCTGCCGCAGCGGGTGCCGGACGACCACCACCGCCCCCGGCCTGATCCGCGCGCCGTACCGGACGACCACCTGGTCGCCGTCGCGCAGGGTGGGCCGCATCGAGGGCCCCGCCACGTCGATCACACCGAACGGCAGCAGCCCGCCGACCGGTCCGCGCTCCGTCTCCTCGGCCATCCGCCCTCTCCTGCTCGCGCACCGCTCCGTCCGTAGTCTCCCCCATCCCCGCCGGTCCGATATGGACCGGTTGCGCCTCGTTCTTTTGCCCTAGGCCACCGGGCCGACAGCGAAACGGTGCCGGCATCGGGGTAATCTCGGCGCGGGAAGACGATCTAAGGAAGGACTCCCATGTTCTCTCGTCTGTTTGCTCCGCGGGCCACTGCGCACGCCCACTGCGACCTGCCCTGCGGCGTGTACGACCCGGCTCAGGCCCGCATCGAGGCCGAGTCCGTGAAGGCCACTCAGGAGAAGTACCAGGCCAACGAGGACCCGCACTTCCGTGCGCGCGCCACCGTCGTCAAGGAGGAGCGCGCCGAGCTGGTCAAGCACCACCTCTCCGTGCTGCACACGGACTACTTCAAGGCCCCGCACTTCGAGGCCTACCCGCAGCTGCACGAGCTGTTCAACAAGGCCGGCAAGGCCGCCTCGGCCGCCAAGGCGTCCACGGACCCGGCCACCGGCCAGGCCCTGCTCGACCTGATCGCCGAGATCGACCGGATCTTCTGGGAGACCAAGAAGGCCGCCTGATCACCGGTCAGTAACCGAAGGCCCGGCCACGGCTCACGCCGTGGCCGGGCCTTCGGCGTGTCGCGGCGACCGCCACCGGCGTACGCTCGGAGCACGGGTCGAACCGCCCGGTCCGGCCCGTCCAGCGACCGAGGAGACCGCGATGAGCACCGCGGCGGCATCGACCGCCTTCGACACGGACGCCCTGCGCCGGGGCATCGAGCAGCACGACGCGTCGGCCCTGCTGGCGCTGTACGCCGACGAGGCCGAGATCCGGATGGTCGACCGGCGGACCCAACCCAGCCACCCGATGGTGATGCACGGCCGGTCGGCGATCTCCGACATGCTGACCGACGTCTACGGCCGCGACATGACCCACACCCTGGAACAGGTGGTGGTGGACGGCGACCGGGTCGCCTTCATGGAGTCCTGCCGCTACCCGGACGGCACCCGGGTGCTGGCCACCTCGATGGCCGACCTGCGCGACGGCCGGATCATCGACCAGACCTCGATCCAGGCCTGGGACGAGGAGTGACCCGCGGGGCACCGGCCGATCGCACCCCGATATATCCCTTTCCGCCCGGTCGGTGCGTCCGAGTACCCTCGCCGTATGATCCGCACCGCCACCGCGACCGACGTCCCCGTCATCCACGCCATGATCCGCGAGCTCGCGGAGTACGAGCGGGCCCTGCCCGAGGCGAAGGCCACCGAGCAGCAGCTGCACGACGCGCTGTTCGGGGAGCACCCGGCCGTGTTCGGCCTGATCGCGGAGGACGACACCACCGGTGAGCCGGTCGGCTTCGCCCTGTGGTTCCGCAACTTCTCGACCTGGCGCGGCGTGCACGGCATCTATCTGGAGGACCTCTACGTCCGCCCGTCCAGCCGCGGCGGCGGCCACGGCAGGGCGCTGCTGACCGAGCTGGCCCGGATCTGCGTCGAGCGCGGCTACTCCCGGCTGGAGTGGTCGGTGCTCGACTGGAACGAGCCGTCGATCGGCTTCTACAAGTCGCTCGGCGCCGTCCCGATGGACGAGTGGACGGTGTTCCGGCTGACCGACGGGGCGCTCGCCGAGCTCGGCGGCGACGGTCGTTAGCGGTCCGTTTTCGCCCGTTCCCGTGATCGTGGCGGGAGACGGCGACATCGGCCGGTCGATCGCGGTAACGTCACGGGCGGATGCGCGGCGTTCGGAATGCCCCAGGTGGGTATGTACCGGTACGTACCGCACCACCCCTCGGACGAGTTGGGGCGAACCAGTTGAGTCAAGCACGTGGAAGTGCCGCGGCCGTCCGGCCGCAAGCAGCGCGCGTCACCCAGGAGGTGAGGGTGTCCCAGATCGACGGTGAACCCGACGTGAAGGACTTCGTCGAGGTCCGGCTGCCCGCGGCGGGCGCCTACCTCTCGGTGCTGCGAACAGCGACGGCGGGCCTGGCGGCCCGTCTGGACTTCACCCTCGACGAGATCGAGGACCTCCGGATCGCGGTGGACGAGGCCTGCGCCATCCTGCTCCAGCAGGCGGTGCCCGGCTCCGTGCTCAGCTGCGAGTTCCGGTTGGTCGGCGACTCGCTCAGGATCACCGTGTCGGCCCCGACGACCGACGGCCGCGCCCCCGAGCGGGACACCTTCGCCTGGACGGTGCTCTCCGCGCTGGCCGGCGAGGTCGACTCCTCGGTCGGCGAGGACAACACGGTCGTCATCAGCCTGCACAAGAAGCGCGGCGGGTCCCCTGCCCAGCCGTAGCACCGTGTACCGAGGGCCGTACGTGCCGGTGCCGCTCCGCCACGGCGGGGCGCCGCGCGTACGGCTCCCCCGTACCGCAGCCCTCAGCGGTACCACCAGTGACAAGTGCTCCCGGAACGGAACGGGTGATCGCCGTGAGTGATCTGGACCGCACAGGTGCCACCGGCCTGCCGGCGGCCACCGAGGACGTGGCCGTACCGCCCCAGGCGAGCGCTGCCCGCATCGCCGACGCCGCACCGACCGACCACGCGTACCCGAAGGACGCCCACCGGATGACCCAGCCGACCGATCCGACACCGGAGCAGCCCGCCGTCACGGCGGACGCGGCCACGGAGGCGGTGCCGCCGGCGGCCGCCCCGGCGGCCGTCCGCGGCGCGGTGCCCGCGCAGGGCCACCGCTCGGCGGCTCCGGACCGCGAGGCCGCCCGGGCGCTGTTCGTCCGGCTGTCCCAGCTGCCCGAGGGCTCGACGGAGCGGGTGGAGATCCGCAACCAGCTGGTGCGGATGCACATCCCGCTGGTGGAGCACCTGGCCCGGCGCTTCCGCAACCGCGGCGAGCCGCTGGACGACCTCACCCAGGTCGCCACCATCGGCCTGATCAAGTCCGTGGACCGCTTCGACCACGAGCGCGGGGTGGAGTTCTCCACCTACGCGACGCCGACCATCGTGGGCGAGATCAAGCGGCACTTCCGGGACAAGGGCTGGGCCGTCCGGGTGCCGCGCCGGCTCCAGGAGCTGCGGCTGTCGCTGACCACGGCGACCAGCGAGCTCTCCCAGCGGCACGGCCGCTCGCCCACGGTGCACGAGCTGGCCGAACACCTCGGGATCTCCGAGGAGGACGTGCTGGAGGGCCTGGAGTCCGCCAACGCGTACTCCACGCTCTCGCTGGACGTGCCGGACAGCGACGACGAGTCGCCGGCCGTCGCGGACACCCTGGGCGCCACGGACGAGGCGCTGGAGGGCGTCGAGTACCGCGAGTCGCTCAAGCCGCTGCTCGCCCAACTGCCGCCGCGCGAGCAGAAGATCCTCGTGCTGCGGTTCTTCCGGAACATGACCCAGTCGCAGATCGCGGCGGAGGTCGGGATCTCGCAGATGCACGTCTCCCGGCTGCTCGCCCGGACACTGGCGCAGCTGCGGGAGAAGCTCCTCGTGGAGGAGTGACCGGTCGCACCCGCGCAGACGCGCAGAAGGGGCGCGGGGCCTCGGCCCCGCGCCCCTTCGTGCTGGTGGCGCCTAGGCGCTCTCGCCGTAGAGGGTCCGGGTGACGGTGGGGTTCAGCAGGGCCACGATGCCGGCCAGGCCGAGCGCGGCGACCGCGACGGCGGCGCCGGTCATGGCTCCGCCGACCTGCCACATGTAGTAGGCGACCGGCAGGCAGATCGAGTGGGTGAGCAGTGCCGGGCTGCGGCCCCAGCGGCTGCCCCGGAGCAGGGCGCGGCCCGCCAGCAGCGGCAGGACACCCATCAGGAGCAGCACCACCGCACCGGCTTCGCTGCGGCCGAACCAGATGTGGTTGCCGGCCACGCCCGCAACGACGTCGTACAGGCCCCAGACGGCCAGTGCGGCGCCCTCCAGGAGGGTGATCGCGGCACCGACCAGCAGGGCGGTCGGACGGCCGGGACGGGGCCCGTCGTGGGCGTTCGCGCCGGCGGCCGGGGCGGGCGAGGGGTGGGCGGTTTCAGCGGTCACCCCAGCAGGGTAACCGTCGCCTCCGCGCTACCCACCCGTAGGCTGAACCTCATGCGCGCTCTCCTGGTCGTGAACCCGAAGGCGACCACCACCAGTGGACGCACCCGCGACGTGCTGATCCACGCCCTGCGCAGCGACCTCAAGCTGGAGGTCGCCGAGACGCAGTACCGCGGCCACGCGGGCGACCTGGCCCGCCGGGCGGCCGAGGACGGCTGGGTGGACCTGGTGGTGGCGCTGGGCGGCGACGGCACGGTGAACGAGGTGGTGAACGGCCTCCTGGCGCACGGTCCCTCGGAGCGGGTGCCGCGGCTGGCGGTGGTGCCGGGCGGTTCGACCAACGTGTTCGCGCGGGCGCTCGGCCTGCCGAACGATCCGGTGGAGGCCACCGGCGCGCTGCTCGACGCGCTGGAGCAGCGCCGGGAGCGCGCGATCGGACTCGGCAAGGCCTTCACCGAGGGGGAGCCGGACCGCTGGTTCACCTTCACCGCGGGGCTGGGGTTCGACGCCGGCGTGGTCGGCCGGGTCGAGGAGCAGCGCAGGTCGGGGCGGAAGTCCACGCACGCGCTCTACGTCAACCAGGCGCTCCGGCACTACGTCACCGAGCGTGAACACCGCCGGAGAGGCCCGATCACCCTGGAGATCAACGGCCTGGAGCCGGTGCCGGGGCTGGTTCTGTCGATAGTTTCCAACACTTCCCCATGGACGTACCTGGGCAGCCGCCCGGTGCTGCCGTCGCCCCGGGCGTCCTTCGAGACGCACCTCGACATCTTCGGCATCACCCGGATGACGGCGTTCGGCACCGCTCGAACGGTCCGTCAGATTCTGCGGTCGCACACGCCTGCGGACGGGCAGGCGGAAGCCCCCGGGCCCACCGGGAAGCACGTCGTCTCCTATCACGACGTCCGACACTTCACCTTGGTTTCACAGGAACCGGCCCCGTTCCAGGTCGACGGGGACCACCTTGGAGACAGGAGTCGCGTCAGTTTCACAGGCGTTCGGCGGGCACTGCGTGTGATTGTGTGACTGGAAGGGGGCTCTTCCCTTCTTCTCGAACGCGCGAGCCCCCTTCACCCCATAGAAGTACGGGCTGTGAGCTAGGCGACACCGAAGAATCAAAAATTCCTCGCCGAAGGGGTTGTATCCGGGCCCGAGGTTTGCGAACCTCTACATGGCGATCGGGAGACGCCGCAGCGGGACAAGCGGCACTCCCTCGAATCGCCCGAACCCCACCCCAGCACAGACCACCCGGGCCCGATGGGCCTTTGGTCCCTTTTGCTGTTGCGGGATTCGTGAAAGCGTTCACATTCACAAGCCGTCGATTGCGTCGGCAGGGCCACCGCCCGCCGACCGGAGGAGTTGGACGACCATGGACTGGCGCCACCGCGCTGTCTGCCGCGAAGAGGACCCGGAGCTGTTCTTCCCGATCGGGAACACCGGTCCTGCTCTGCTGCAGATCGAGGAAGCCAAGGCCGTGTGCCGCCGCTGTCCCGTCATGGAGCAGTGCCTCCAGTGGGCGCTGGAGACCGGCCAGGACGCCGGCGTCTGGGGCGGCATGAGCGAGGACGAGCGCCGTGCGATGAAGCGCCGCGCCGCCCGCAACCGCGCCCGCACCGCCTGACACACCGTCAGCACCATCTGATCAACCCATGATCGCAGGCCCTGTCTTCCCAGCAGTCCAGGGCCTTCCGTACGAAGGGTCCCGCACCACGGCGCGACCCGGCCGACGCAGAGCGGCCCGGGTACTTGATACTGCTCACTGAGAGCAATATCGTGGACCTAGGGCGCTCACCGTGTGCAACACACGAGGAGACGTCGCACCACCCATAGCCCCCGTTCCGGCCGACTCCCCCGACGGCCGGAACGGGTTGAGAGGCCCTGTCGACCCACCCCCGGTCGACAGGGCCTCGTGGTGTCTGCGGGGCGCCCGGGGCCGACGCCCCGGGTGCCTCGCGGCGCCCGCTACTTCACCGGGATCTCCAGCACGACCTTGGTGCCGCCGTCCGGGGCCGCGACCATGTCGAAGGTGCCGCCGAGCTCCCCGGTCACCAGGGTCCGGACGATCTGCAGGCCGAGGTTGCCGGCCCGCTGCGGGTCGAAGCCCTCGGGCATGCCCCGGCCGTCGTCCTGGACGGTGATCAGCAGGTACTCCTCGGGCTTGACCCCGTCGTTCCAGCTCTCCGACCACCCGATGCCGGAGGCCGGCGCCCGCCCGCGCAGCGCACCGACCTCCAGACTGCCCCCCGACTTCGGGTCGAAGGCGTGCTCCAGCGCGTTCTGCATCAGCTCGGTGAGGATCATCGCGAGCGGGGTGGCCACCTCGGCGGAGAGGATGCCGAAGCTGCCCGCCCGCTTCGTGGACACCAGGCCGTCCTGGGAGAGCTCCATGACCATGGCGAGCACCCGGTCGGCGATGTCGTCGAAGGCGACCTGCTCGTCGAGGGTCTGCGACAGCGTCTCGTGCACGATGGCGATCGAGCCCACCCGCCGGACGGCCTCGTCCAGCGCGGCCCGGCCCGACTCGGAGTCCATCCGGCGGGCCTGCAGCCGCAGCAGCGCGGCGACGGTCTGCAGGTTGTTCTTCACCCGGTGGTGGATCTCCCGGATGGTGGCGTCCTTGGTCATCAGCTCCCGGTCGCGGCGGCGCAGCTCGGTGACGTCGCGGCAGAGCACCAGCGAGCCGGTCAGCACGCCCTTGGGCTTCAGCGGGATGGAGCGGATGGTGACCACGCCGCCCTGCGCCTCCACCTCGGTCTGCCGCGGCGCCCAGCCACTGGCCATCTTGACCAGGGCCTCGTGCACCGCGGAACGCGAGGGCGGCGCCAACTCGGCGGTGGCGCGCCCGAGATGGCTGCCCACCAGGTCGGTGGCGAGGCCGATGCGATGGTAGGCGGAGAGCGCGTTGGGGCTGGCGTAGGTGACGACGCCCTCGGCGTCGAGGCGGATCAGGCCGTCGCCCACCCGCGGGGCGGCGTCCATGTCGACCTGCTCGGCCGGGTAGGGAAACGTTCCGGCGGCGATCATCTGGGCCAGGTCGGACGCGCTCTGCAGGTAGGTGAGCTCCAGCCGGCTCGGGGTGCGGACGGTCAGCAGGTTGGTGTTGCGGGCGATCACCCCGAGCACCCTGCCCTCGCGCCGGACGGGGATCGACTCGACCCGCACCGGCACCTCCTCGCGCCACTCCGGGTCGCCCTCGCGCACGATCCGGCCCTCGTCGAAGGCCGCGTCCAGCAGCGGCCGGCGGCCGCGCGGGACGAGGTGGCCGACCATGTCGTCCTGGTAGGAGGTCGGCCCGGTGTTGGGCCGCATCTGGGCCACCGAGACGTACCGGATGCCGTCCCAGGTGGGGATCCAGAGGACCAGGTCGGCGAAGGAGAGGTCGGACAGCAGCTGCCATTCCGAGACCAGCAGGTGCAGCCACTCCACGTCGGCACCGGTGAGGGTGGTGTGGCGGCGGACGAGTTCGTTCAGCGAGGGCACAGGGCGAGCCTAACGAAGTCGGCCCCGGCGGGCGCTCCGCGATGTTGTCCAGACCAATTTCGGAGACCCTCTGGACAACCCGGATTGGTCTAGTCCACAATGGAGAAGCACCAAGGAGACCGCCCCGCGCACACTGCCCTGACCGCGCAGGGAGTCTCCTCGGTCGGAGACCGCCGGCCGGGAGTCCCGCACAACTCCCGGCAAGGCTGCTCCGACGAAAGCTCCGGGCTGCGGTGCCGCACAGGTTGAGGGTCCTGTGTCGGCGCCGTGGCCCGTAGTGTTTTCCGCGTCCGACCGGGCCGCAGCGGCAGCCGGCCGCACCGATACGCCGAAGGGGCGCCGGGGATTCACCCCGGCGCCCCTTCGCGTGCCCTGCTCAGTGGGTCTCGGTGACCTTCGCCAGCGCGCGCGGCGCGTCCGGGTCCTGGCCGCGGGCGATGGTGACCTCGTAGGCCAGCAGCTGGAGCGGCAGGATCTCCAGGATCGGCTGGACCTCCTCCGGCACGCCGGCCGGCAGCGCGAAGCCCGCGGAGGCGGCCTCGACCTGGGCCTGCTGGCCGACCACGACCAGGTCCGCCCCGCGGCCGCGCAGGCGGTCCAGCACCGGCTGGAGGGCCTCGCCGCCCTTGCCGTCGGGCACGATCGCGATGACCGGCGAGACGTTGTCGACCATGGCCAGCGGGCCGTGCAGCAGGTCGGCGCCGGAGAACGGGGAGGCCGGGATGTAGGTGGTCTCCATGAGCTTCAGCGCCGCCTCGCGGGCGGTCGGGTAGCCGTAGCCGCGCGAGGTGATGACCAGCCGCTGGGCGAAGCGGTACCGCTCGGCCAGCGCCTTGACCTCGGACTGGCGCTCCAGGATGCCGGCCGCGAGGCCCGGCAGGTCCTTGGCGGCCGCGCCCTCGCCGCCGCGCAGGCCCTCGACGAACAGGTACAGGGCCAGCAGCTCTGCGGTGTACGTCTTGGTGGCCGGCAGCGCCTTCTCCGGGCCCGCCAGCACGTCGATGTGGAACTCGGAGACCTCGGCCAGCGGCGAGTCGGCGTTGTTGGTCACCGCCAGGGTGATGGCGCCGGCCTCGCGGGCGGCCCGGGTGGAGGCCACCAGGTCGGGCGAGCCGCCGGACTGGCTGACGGTGATCACCAGGCAGTCGGTGAGGTCGGGCCGGGCGCCGTAGGCCGTGGTGGTGGACATCGAGGTCAGGCCGGCCGGCTTGCCCAGCAGCACCTCGATCAGGTACTTGGCGTACAGCGCGGCGTTGTCGGAGGTGCCGCGCGCGGTGAGCAGCACGAAGCGCGGGTTGCGGGTGGCGATCTCGGCCGCGATCTCGCGGATCTTGGGAGCGCCCTCGTCGAGGATGCGCTGCAGGACGGCCGGCTGCTCGGCCATCTCCGCCGCCATGATCCTGCCGGGGACGGGGACAGTCTGCTGGTCGGACATCGTGGTGTGCCTCCGTTGAGATGGTTCAACCCCGCGGCGGGCGGCTGCCCGGCGGGGACCTCATTACGGCGGCGAGTCCGCACACTCGCTGCGGTGGGTGTTCCCCGACGATCCTACGGGTGCCGGACCCCGGAGCACACTCCGGAGCCCGGCGCAGGCGTCAGGACGGGTTGTTGATCAGCTGGTCGATCCTGGCGTCGGCGTCCTTGGTGGCCTTGTCCACCGAGGTGCCCGCGAGGATCGCGTCGAGCATGTCGACCAGCACGTTCTGCTTCTCGATCGCGGACCAGCCGGGGGCGAGCGGGGTGAACCAGGCGTCCGGCACGGCGTTGGCGGCCGCGGCGGTGGCCGGCTTGTCCTTCAGCGGAGCCAGCTGGGTGAGGTTGTTGGGCAGGGTGTCCTTGTCCGCCAGGACCTGCTCGGACTTGGTGCTGGTGAACATCCGGACCCAGTCCTTGGCCAGGTCCTGGACGTGGGACTTGGCGGTCACCGCGAGGTCGGAGCCGCCGATGAAGGAGGGCAGCGGCTTGCCGTTGGGGCCCGGCATGCCGGCCACCTTGACCAGGTCCTTGAGCTTGGGGTCGCCGGACAGCGGGTCGAGGGCGGCGGAGGCCTCCCAGCCGTTGCCGTACAGCATCGCCGTCCGGTGCTTGCCGAGGACGGCGGCCTGGTTCAGCTCGTTCACCTTCAGGTCGCCGTGGTTGTACGTCTTCACCAGGTCGACGAAGTGCGCGATGCCCTGCTGGGCCTTGGCCTCGTTGAGGGTGCCGTGCCAGCGGCCGCCGTTGTCGAACTTGGCGATGGCGCCGCCGTACGCCGCGACGTACGACATCGCGGCGTACCAGTACGGACCGGGCAGGTAGAGCGCGGAGAAGCCCTGGCCGTGGTTCTTGGACTGGATCTTGTCCAGGGCCGCCAGCAGGTCGTCCTCGGTGGCCGGCACCTCCGCGGCGCCGGTGGCCTCCCGGAACATCGCCGAGTTGTACAGGGCGACCCGGGCGCCGGCGTAGTAGGGCACGCAGTACAGCTTGCTCTGGTAGGTGCAGGTGTTGACCAGGCCGCGGATCCACGTGTCGTTGTTGTCGAACGAGGTGCGGTCCACCGGGGCGAGCGAGCCGTTGAGGATGTACTTCATCGTCTCGGTATTGCCGAGCTCGACCACGTCCGGCGGGTTGTTGGCCTGGAGCGCCGCGTCCAGATTGCCGATCTTGTCCTTCCAGGTCTGGTACGCGAGGCGCAGTTCGACCTTCGGGTACTTGGCCGCGAACTGGTCGTTGACCTGCTGGACGAGCTCCGGCCAGTTGTCCTGCGCCTCGCCCATCAGCCAGACGGTGACCGTCCCGGTGGAGTTCTTCGGATCGGCCGAAGCGGCGGAGGCTCCGGCCGCCCCGCTGCTGCAGCCCGCGGCCGAGGCCACCAGAGCCGCGACACCGATCGCTGCTGTCAGCTGACGCTTCACGCATTCCTCCGGGGGTCGGGTGTGATCCGCACTTTGGTACAGACCAGTTTGCGAAGCGTGGACCAGACCAATGGGCGAGTCAACGGCGCACAGGAGTACCGCGGGGAGTCGTTGCAGAGCCGTTGTCGAGTGGACACGAAGGGTGATCGGGCCTTTACGGCCGGCTCCCTTAAGGCTGCTTTAAGGGCTACTTGAGGCCCCGTTAGCCGCCGGAACGGATCGTCGACCATCTGTGCCCATTCATGGGTGATAGGCCCGATATATCCGCCGGGATGGTCCAGTCCAAGGCCCCTGGGCCACCAGACGCACACGGGCGTGTCAAGCGTTGATAACGGTGTGCACGGAGCCGGCGAGAAACCCTTGACGGTGCCTTTGGTCCATGCCAATCTCCAGGGCAGTTGGTCTACACCAATGGTCTACTCCTCAAAGCCGGTCAGCAGCTCCACCCCCGCATGCCCCCTCGCTTTCACCGGTGACACTCCCCCAGGCACGCCGCTTCAGGGCTTTGGCCCCACAGCCCGGTGCCAATTCCCTTGCACATCCATCTGGAGGATGGTTTGAACCGCAAGCTCGCCGCCGTGGCCGCCATTGCCACCGTGCTCGTCGCCTCGGCCTGCTCCTCGTCCGGCTCCTCCGGTGACGCCAAGCAGGCGACCCTCAGCAAGGACGGCAAGGGCAAGAAGATCACCGTCTGGCTGATGGACGACGCGCAGAAGGGCTGGCCGGACGTCGTCGAGGCCGCCAAGAAGCAGTTCAAGGACCAGACCGGCGCCGACGTCGACATCCAGTGGCAGACCTGGACGAACTACACCACCAAGCTCGACACCGCGCTGCTCTCCGGCAACGCCCCCGACGCCCTGGAGCTCGGCAACACCCAGGCCGCGAAGTACATCGAGGCCGGCTCCTTCGTCGACCTGACCGGCGTCAAGGGCCAGTTCGACAACTCGGACAAGTACCTGGACTCGCTGGCCGCCTCCGGCCAGACCCCGGACGGCTCCAAGACCTACGCCATCCCGTACTACGCCGGCGCCCGCGTCCTGATCTACCGCAAGGACCTCTTCGCCGCGGCCGGCGTCACCAACCCGCCGACCACCCTGGCCGAGCTGAAGGACGCGCTGACCAAGGTCAAGGCCGCGAACGCCTCGACCCCGGGCTTCTCCGCCCTCTACCTCCCGGGCCAGAACTGGTACACCGCCGCCTCCTTCGGCGCCGGCAGCTTCGGCGTCAAGGGCATCGTCGCCAAGTCGGACGGCGACAAGTGGACCGGCACCCTGACCGACCCGAAGTTCGTCGAGGGCGTCAAGGTCTGGAACGACCTGCAGAAGCAGTTCTCGACCGGTGGCACCACCACCGACGAGGCCACCCAGGACGCCCTGATGGCCAAGGGCAACATCGCCGCCATCGTCGGCAACGGCTGGGAGCTCGGCTCCGTCGCCGACCCGAAGACCGGTGACCCGAGCCTCAAGGACAAGCTCGCCTCGATCGCCCTCCCGGGCACCGCGGCCGGCACCCCCACCCCGGCCTTCCTCGGCGGCTCCGACCTGGCCGTCCCGGCCAAGGCCGCCAACGCGGGCCTGGGCGCGACCTTCCTGCAGATCTTCACCAACACCCAGCAGCAGACCGCGCTCGCCAAGTTCGCCATCCCGAACGCGAAGAACCTGGTCGCCGCGTACAAGGCCGCCGCGCCGGCCAACAAGGCCACCGGTGACGCCGCCGAGGGCCAGACCTGGTTCATCCCGAACTCGCCGCTGTGGTCCGGCGCCGACGAGACGACCCTGAAGACCGCCTTCGGCGCGATCGCCGCCGGTGGCGACCCGGCCGCCGAGCTCAAGAAGGCCGAGGACGCCGTCCTCAAGGACCTGAACGGCTGAACCCGCTGACCGCAGCGGTCCGGGGAGCCCGGCAACGGCTCCCCGGACCGCCAGCACCGAGCGCCGAAGGGGTGGGCAGTCCGCGACCGATGCGGACTGCCCACCCGCGCGCCAGGACCGACCAGTTCCGCGGGCCCGGGAAGGACCCTGATGAGTGTGACCACCGACGAGACCGTGATCCGGTCCGAGACGTCCGGGCCCGCCCCCGTGAAGGAGCCGCAGCGACGCGGCTTCTTCGCCGCGGGCCACTACATCCCGTACACGCTGATCCTGCCGGCGATCGCCGCCCTGGTCGGGGTCCTCGCGTATCCGCTGTTCAAGCTCTTCGACCTGTCGTTCCAGAACATCAACCGGTACTCGTACCTGGTCAACCCGGCGCTCGGGAAGTACGTCGGGTTCGACGGCTTCACCAAGGTGTTCGGCGACGGCCAGTTCTGGGAGGTCGTGCTCCGCTCCGTGTACTTCACGGCGGAGCTGGTCGTCCTCTCGATGGTGCTGGGCATGCTGTTCGCCCTGCTGCTCAACCGGGTCTCCGGCTGGGTCAAGGTCACCTGCATCACCGTGATGATGTTCGTCTGGGCCATCCCGGCGCTCGTCACGGGCACCGTCTTCCGCTGGCTGTTCGCCTCCAACGGCGGCGTCGTCGACTACATCGGCTACCTGTTCACCGGGGACGAGAAGACCAAGCACTACGACTGGTTCGCCGACCCGACGGTCGGCCTCTACGTGGTCGGCGCCGCGGTCATCATCTGGGGCGCCCTGCCGTTCCTGGTGCTCGGCCTGAACGCCGCCCTGACCCAGGTCCCCTCGGAGCTGATGGAGGCCGCCAAGCTGGACGGCGCGAACCCCTTCCAGGCCTTCCGGCACGTGGTGATCCCGGTCATCCGGCCGTTCCTGATGATCAGCGCCGCACTCAGCTTCATCTGGGACTTCCAGGTCTTCGCGCAGATCTTCTCGCTGCGCAACACCGCCCCCGAGCCGGGCTACTGGACCATCGGCACCTACCTGTACCAGAAGGGCATCGTCGCCTCGCACTACAGCGACAGCTCGGTGATCTCGATCACCATGATCGTCCTCATGCTGGCGGTGCTCGTCTTCTACATCCGCCAGATGCTCAAGATCGGAGCCCAGGACCGATGACCTCCATCGACGTGCAGGCGACCACCACCGCGCCGCCGCTCGCGCCGGCCGCCAAGGTCCGGGCCAAGGTCCGCCCCACCGGGCAGAGCCGGACGATGACCTGGGTCTGGAACACCCTGGGCCTCGGCTTCGCCGCGGTGATGGGCTTCCCGATCTACTGGATGATCATCACCACGTTCAAGACGAACAAGGACCTGATCGCCCGGGACCCCGCGTTCTGGCCCCGGATCTTCTCGCTGGACAGCTACCGCACCGTCTTCGGCGACACGGACTTCCTGCCGGCCCTGCAGAACACGGTGACCATCACCGTCGGCGCGGTGCTGCTCGGCCTGGTGGTCGGCTTCCTGGCGGCCGTCTCCGTCGCCCGGTTCAACTTCCGCGGCCGGAACTTCTTCATCGTCTCGATGCTCGTCGTCCAGATGGTGCCGCTCCTGGCGATCATCGTCCCGCTGTTCGTGGTGATGAACAACGCCGGCATGACCGGGACGCTCTTCGGCGTGATGCTCGCCTACCTGGTCTTCACCGTCCCGTACGTGATCTGGACGCTGCGCTCGTTCATCGTCAACATCCCGGCCGAGCTCGACGAGGCCGCCATGGTGGACGGCTGCACCCAGTGGGGCGCGTTCTTCCGGGTCATCCTGCCGCTCACCCTGCCCGGCCTGATCACCACCGGTGTCTACAGCTGGATCCAGGCGTGGAACGAGTTCATCGTCGCCAACACGCTGCTGTCCACCGGCGGCCAGAAGACCTCGATGATCTGGCTGACCTTCTACGCCACGACGCCCACCCGCGGCGCCGACTACGGCTCCCAGATGGCCGGCGGCCTGCTGGTGTCGCTGCCCGTGATCGTGCTCTTCGTGATCTTCCAGAAGAAGGTGTCGGCGGGTCTCACCGCCGGTGCGGTCAAGGGCTAGCCCTTCCTCACCCCCGCACCCCCAGCACTCCCCACACCCCAGGGAAGGAACCATGGCGATTCCCGGTACGGAAAGCCTCGAACTGCTGACGGACGCCGGTGCGGTGCTCCAGCCCGGCTTCGTCGGGCTGAGCGCCCCCGAGTGGCTGCGCCGCAGACTGGGCTCCGGCGAGCTGGGCGGCGTCGCGCTGTTCGGCCGGAACATCCGTACCCCGCAGCAGGTCGCCGCCCTGACCGCGGAGATGTACGCGCTCAACCCGGACCTGCTGGTCGCCACCGACGAGGAGGGCGGCGACGTCACCCGCCTCGAAGTGACCAGCGGGTCCTCCTACCCGGGCAACCTCGCGCTGGGCGAGGTCGACGACCCCGACCTCACCCGGCGGGTCGCCCGGTCGATCGGCCTGGACCTCGCCTCGGTCGGCATCAACCTGGACTACGCGCCGGACGCGGACGTCAACTCCAACCCGGACAACCCGGTGATCGGCGTCCGCTCCTTCGGCGCCGACGGCGACCTCGCCGCCCGGCACACCGCCGCCTACGTGCGCGGCCTGCAGTCCGCCGGCGTCGCCGCCTGCGCCAAGCACTTCCCCGGCCACGGCGACACCTCCGGCGACTCGCACCTCGGGCTGCCGCGGATCGACCTCACCCCCGAGCAGGTCCAGGAGCACCTCAAGCCGTTCCGCGCCGCGATCGCCGCCGACGTCAAGGCGATCATGACGGCGCACATCCTCTTCCCCGCGTACGACGGCGCGCTGCCGGCCACCATGTCGCGCGAGATCCTCACCGGCCTGCTCCGCGAGGAGCTCGGCTACCGCGGGCTGATCGTCACCGACGGCATCGAGATGGGCGCCATCTCCGGCACCCACGGCGTGGCGGCCGGCTCCGTCCGGGCGATCGCGGCCGGTGCCGACACCATCTGCGTGGGCGGCGGCCTGGACGACGAGGCGGCCTTCCTCTACCTGCGCGACGCCCTGGTCTGGGCGGTCCGCGAGGGCCGGCTGCCGGCCGAACGGCTGCACGAGGCCGCCGAGCGCAACCGCGCGGTGGCCCGCTGGTCCGCCGCCGAGCGCCGTGCCCAGGCCGGCGCGCACGGAGAGGTCGGCATCGGCCTGACGGCCGCCCGCCGGGCGCTGCGGATCCACGGCGAGCTGCGTCCCGTCCGGGGCGTGCCGCACGTGGTGGAGTTCGCCCCCGGCGCCAACATCGCGGTCGGCGACGACACCCCTGGGGGTGTCCGGTCCGCTGGCCGAACTCGTCCCCGGCACCACGCACGCCCGGATCGGCGCCCCGGCGACCCGCATGGAGGGCTCCGGCCTGCTGCACGTCCCGGTGGCCGCCGAGGGGGCCGACGTGGACGTCGCCCCGCTGCTGGGGGCGGCCGTCGACCGGCCGCTGGTGGTCGTGGTGCGCGACGTGCACCGGCACCCGTGGATGCGGCGGGCCGCGCTGGCCCTGGTCACCGCCCGCCCGGACGCCGTGGTGGTGGAGATCGGCACCGTGCACGGCCTCGCCGACACCTTCGGGGCCCGCGGGGTGACCGTGCTGGCCACCCACGGCGGCGCCCGGGTCTGCGGGGTGGCCGCGGCGGAGGCGCTGGCCGGACTGTCGCTGGAGGCCGCGCCGGTCTGACCGGCGCACACGACGCCCGCGGCGGACGGGGACGCCCCCGTCCGCCGCGGTGCTCCGTACCCGGTGGGTGCCGTCGCCGGCGCCCGCCGGCGGGGCCTGCGTGAGAACAGCCTGCGGGAGCTCACACCAGGCGGCCCGCGCGTGCAACGATGTGCAGATACAACGACGGAGGAGCCGGTGACGGCGGCAGGGCGAGGAGTGAGAGCGGCCATGAGCGGCGACAGGGGAACGGCGGCCCTCCCGGAGGGCCCCACGGTGCCGGCCCAGTCCACGGCGGCCGCCGGCACGGCTGCCCGCGTCCCGAAGTACTACGGCCTCAAGCGGCACCTCCTGCAGCTCACCGAAACCCAGCCGGCCGGCACGCCGGTGCCGCCGGAGCGGGCGCTGGCCGCACAGTTCGACACCTCGCGCACCACCGTCCGCCAGGCGCTCCAGGAGCTGGTCGTGGAGGGCCGGCTGGAGCGCATCCAGGGCAAGGGCACCTTCGTCGCCAAGCCCAAGGTCGCCCAGGCGCTGCAACTCACCTCGTACACCGAGGACATGCGCGCGCAGGGCCTGGAGCCGACCTCGCGGCTGATCGAGGTCGGCTACGTCAGCGCCGACGACCGGCTCGCCCCGCTGCTGGACATCAAGCCCGGCAGCCGGGTGCTGCGGATCGAGCGGCTGCGCCTGGCCAACGGCGACCCGATGGCGATCGAGGTCGCGCACCTGTCGGCGAAGCGCTTCCCGGCGCTGCGCCGCAACCTGGTCAAGCACAACTCGCTCTACACCGCGCTGCGCGAGGTGTACGGGGTGACGGTGGCCGAGGCCGAGGAGACCATCGAGACCACCCTGGCCAACCCGCGCGAGGCCGGGCTGCTCGGCTCGGACCTGGGCCTGCCGATGCTCCAGCTGTCCCGCCACTCGTTCGACGGCGAGGGCGCCCCGGTGGAGTGGGTCCGGTCGATCTACCGCGGCGACCGGTACAAGTTCATCACCCGCCTCCAGCGCCCGGAGTGAGGGCCGGGACGGCCGTGGCCGTCCCGGTATGAGGGAATCTCGGCCGGATGTAGTGACACGGGTCACCCGGTGCCCTACATTTCGCTGCGTCCTGTCGATCACCGAGGGTGCTGCTCGGCGGGCGCACAGCGATGTGCGCTGCGGCGCCGTTGAGGTGAGACCTCTTCAGCCGGAGCCGCACACATGTCGTCGGAAACTCCCCCGGGCGCCCTGCCCGCGGTCACGCCCGCCCGCGTCCTGGCCGGGCTCTGCCTGCTCGTGCCGGTCGTCGCCACACTCTGGGTGTCCTCGTACACCAAGGCGACGCCCGCGCTCGGCGGTGTCCCGTTCTTCTACTGGTACCAGCTGCTGTGGGTGCCGGTGTCGGCCGTGTTCACGGTCGGCGCCTACCTGCTGATCAACCGTGACGAGAAGGCCCGCAAGGCCGCCCGTGCGGGGGTGGGCAGTGATGCACACCGGCGTCAACGCGACCGCGCTCGCGGTCTTCGTGCTGTTCTTCGTCCTGGTCACGGTGATGGGCTTCATGGCCGCCCGCTGGCGCCGCGCGGACAACGCGCTGCACCTGGACGAGTGGGGCCTGGGCGGCCGCAGCTTCGGCACCTGGGTGACCTGGTTCCTGCTGGGCGGCGACCTGTACACCGCGTACACCTTCGTGGCCGTGCCCGCGGCGATCTACGGCACGGGTGCGGCGGGCTTCTTCGCGGTGCCGTACACGATCATCGCCTACCCGCTGGTCTTCCTGTTCCTGCCGCGGCTGTGGTCGGTCTCCCGGGTGCACGGGTACGTCACCCCGGCGGACTTCGTGCGCGGCCGGTACGGATCCAAGGGGCTGTCGCTGGCGGTCGCGCTGACCGGCATCCTGGCCACCATGCCGTACATCGCCCTGCAGCTGGTCGGCATCCAGGCGGTGCTGGACGTGCTGGGCGTCGGCGGCTCCGGGAACTGGTTCATGAAGGACCTGCCACTGTTCCTGGCGTTCGCCGTGCTGGCGGCGTACACCTACTCCTCGGGCCTGCGGGCGCCGGCGCTCATCGCCTTCGTCAAGGACACCCTGGTCTACATCGTGATCATCGTGGCGGTGATCTACATCCCGATGCGTCTGGGCGGCTACGGCCACGTCTTCGACAGCGCGGCGCAGAAGTTCTCCGCGGTCAACCCGGCCACCCACAAGCCGGTCGGCTCGCTCGTCCTCGGACCGAACGCGCACTGGACGTACGCGACGCTGGCGCTGGGCTCGGCGCTGGCGCTGTTCATGTACCCGCACTCGGTGACCGGTGTGCTGGCGTCGAAGTCCCGCAACACGGTGCGCCGCAACATGGCGATCATGCCGGCGTACTCGCTGATGCTCGGCCTGCTCGCGCTGCTGGGTTTCATGGCGATCGCGGCCGGGGTCGGCAAGGGCGTGAAGGGCTTCAACGCGCAGCTCGCGGTGCCGCAGCTGTTCGAGAACATGTTCCCGGACTGGTTCACCGGGGTGGCCTTCGCCGCGATCGGCATCGGCGCGCTGGTGCCCGCCGCGATCATGTCGATCGCCGCGGCGAACCTGTTCACCCGCAACATCTACAAGGCGTTCATCCGCCCGGAGGCCACCCCGGCCGACGAGACCCGGGTCGCCAAGATCGCCTCGCTGCTGGTGAAGGTCGGCGCGCTGGCCTTCGTGCTCACCATGGACAAGCAGTTCGCGATCAACCTCCAGCTGCTCGGCGGGCTGTGGATCCTGCAGACCTTCGTCTCGATCGTCGGCGGCCTGTTCACCCGGTGGTTCCACCGCTGGGCGCTGCTGGCCGGCTGGGCCGTCGGCATGGCGTACGGCACCTGGAAGGCGTACGGGGTGGCCTCGCCCGCCACCAAGCACTTCGGCGGCAGCTCGGCCGAGATCCCGGTGATCGGCCAGATCGGCTACATCGGCCTCACCGCGTTCGTGCTGAACCTGGTGGTGGCCGTCGTCCTCACGCTCGTCCTGCGGGCCGCCAAGGCCCCTGAGGGCCCCGACGAGACCGCCCGGGCGGACTACACCGCGGACGCCGGCGACCCGGCCGTGGACGGCGCCCCGCAGCCCGCGGCGGCGCACTGACCGCAGGCCCCAACGGGGCCGGGGGCGCACTCGGCCGCCCCGTGTGCGCCCTGTGCTCGCGCCGCCCCTTCCGTCAACACTGGAGGGGGCGGCGCGATCATCCTTTCCGGGCGGCCGCCCGGCAGCAGACGACGGCAACGGGGAGACGGGCGATGGCAGAGGCCGGCACCATCCTGAACGGACACCGCGGTACCGCGCACGAGGAGGGGCGCCCGCTGCCCTCCGTCCTGATCGCCACCCGGCACGGGGAGTCCGTGGCCAACGTGGAGTTCCGGCTCGCCGAGCAGACCGGCGCCCTGTCCGTCCCGATCACCAGCCGGGACGCCGACATCCCGCTCTCCATGCACGGCCAGGCGCAGGCCCAGGCGCTCGGCCGCTGGTGGGCCGCGCTGCCGCCGGCCGACCGGCCGCGGGCCCTGTGGTGCTCGCCGTACGTGCGCACCGCCGAGACCGCGCGGATCGCCCTCGCCCAGGCGTCCGGGCTCGGCGCCGTCCCGGTCGGGCTGCCGGTGCGCTACGACGAACGGCTGCGGGACAGAGAACTCGGCGTGCTGGAGATGCTCACCCGCGCCGCGATCGACAAGGAGCACCCCGCCGAGGCCGCCCGCCGGCGCCGGATGGGCGAGCTGTACTACCGGCCGCCCGGCGGCGAGTCCTGGCTGGACGTCGCCCTGCGGGTGCGCAGCGTGCTGCGCGACCTCTGCGAGGAGGAGGCGGGCCGGCCGGTGCTGGTGGTGGCGCACGACTGCACCGTGCTGATGCTCCGTCACATCCTGGACCGGCTGGACGAGGCGCAGCTGATGGCCCTCGATCCGGTCGGCAACTGCTCGACCAGCCTGTGGCGGGCGGGCGGCGGGCGGCTGCTGCCGGACGGCTGGAACGCCGTCGACCATCTCACCTGACGGAGTGTGGCGCTGCTCACAGCACCCTCCTGTCACCTGACGACCCCTCCGGTGCGTCTCCCGTTCGAGGACGTTCGTCCCGTCGACGGATCGGAGCAGGAAACGTGCGTGGTGTCCGACGCTGCCCGACCACCCGGGGAGTGCGGCGCCGCCTGCGCCGCGTGCTGCCCACCCGCCGGCAGGCCCTGACCGGCCTGCTGGCCTGCACCGCCCTGGTGGCGGGCACGGTGGGCTGGTTCTGGGAGGTCACGGACGTGCCCGACGACCTGAACGCCTTCGCCACCCAGCAGAACAACGTCTTCTACTGGTCGGACGGCACGGAGATGGCGCGCACCGGCCAGGTCAACCGGCAGGAGGTCCCGCTCGGCCGGGTCCCGGAGCCCGTCCGGTACGCCGTCCTGGCGGCCGAGAACGAGACGTTCTACTCCGACCCCGGGGTCTCGCCGACCGGGATCGGCCGGGCCGTGGTGCGGATGGCGACCGGCGGTGACACCCAGGGCGGCTCGACCATCACCCAGCAGTACGTCAAGAACATCTACCTGAACCAGCATCAGGACGTCTCCCGCAAGCTCAGCGAGATCGTCATCGCGATGAAGCTGGACCGGCGGATGACCAAGGACGACATCCTCGCCGGGTACCTCAACACCAGCTGGTTCGGCCGGGGGAGCTACGGGATCGAGCGGGCCGCCGCGGCCTACTACGGCAAGGACGTGTCGGCGCTGAACCCCAGCGAGGGCGCGTTCCTGGCCGCGCTGCTGAAGGGCGCGGGCCTGTTCGACCCGACGCTCGGCCCGGAGAACCGCACCCGCGCCGTCCAGCGGTGGTCGTGGATCCTGGACCGGATGGTCGCCACCGGGCACCTGACGGCCGCCGAACGGGCCACGTACACGGTCTTCCCGGAGCCCGTCGAGCCGCCCGCCGTCGTGGGACTCGGCGGCCAGGTCGGCTACCTGGTGGACCTGGCCAGGACGTACCTGGAGAGCCACTCGGACGTCACGCCGGCCCGGTTCGACCTGGGCGGCTACCAGATCCGCACCACCTTCGACCGCGCCCGGACGGCGGCGCTGGGCGCCGCCGTGAAGGACGCCGGGCCGGCCCTCGACCCGGCCGGGCGCGACGCCGACCGGCACGTCCACCTCGGCGCCGCCTCGGTCGCCGCCGACGGCCGGATCGTCGCCCTGTACGGCGGCCCCGACTACCTCGAGCAGGGCTTCGACGACGCCAACACCTCGAACGTGCCGGTCGGCACCGCGTTCACCCCGCTGGTGTACGCCGCGGGGCTCGGCCAGGGTGTGCAGCGCGAGCGCGGCGGCAGGCGCACCCCCGTCCACTCCTCCACCCGGTACGACGGCGACGACGGCGTGGTGCTGACCACCCCGGAGGGGCCGTACTGGCGCCGGGACGGGCGGATCGCGAAGGCGGTCAACGACAACGGCAGGAGCTGGGGCCGCGTCAGCCTGCGGACGGCGGTGGTGCAGTCGGTGAACGGGCCGATGATGCAGCTCGGCATGGACGTGGGCCTGGAGGGGGTGCGGGACACCGCCGCCGCGCTGGGGCTGCTGCCGGACAGCATGGGCGAGCTGGTGCCGGCCTTCCCGCTGGGCAACTCCCGGCCGAGCGCCGTCCGGATGGCGTCCGCGTTCACCGCCTTCGCCGACCGCGGCCGGCACACCGACCCGTGGTCGGTGGACCGGGTGACCCTGGGCGGCGCGCCGGTGGCGGTGGAGCGGCCGGAGTCCGCGCAGGTGCTGGACCCGGCGGTCGCCGCGGAGGTCGACGACGCGCTCGGGGCGGCCGTCCGCGAGGGCACCGGCCGCGACGCCGCCGGGGCCGCCCCGGACGCGGCCGGCAAGACCGGCACCACGGCGGACCGCACGGCCGGCTGGTTCGTCGGCCACAGCGGCCGGGTGGCCACCGCGGTCACCGTCTTCCGGATGGACCCGAAGACCCTGCAGCTGTCCCCGCTGGACGGGCTCGGCGGCACCGACGCGGCCACCCCGGTCTCGGCGTTCCCCACCCGGATCTGGGCGGCCTACACCAAGGCCGCCGCCCACTAGTCCGCGGCGCGGCCCGGCCCGCTACCGGACCAGCTGGGCCCAGTCGGCGGGCTGGCCCGGGTCCAGGCCGCGGAGCCGCTCCAGCACCTTCGGGTCCTGGGCGTCCAGCCAGTCGGCGAGCTCCTCGAAGGAGACGCAGCGCACGCCGTCGCGGTGGCAGACGCTCTTCACGACGTCCTCGACGGCCTGCATGTAGATGCCGCCGTTCCAGGTCTCGAAGTGGTTGCCGACGAACAGCGGCGCCCGGCTGCCGTTGTAGACCCGCTCGAAGCCGTTGAGGTAGCCCTCCCGGGTCTGCTTCTCCCACCCGGCGTACTTCTTCGGGTCGCCCGCCACGCTGTCGCCGGACTGGTTGGCCAGGAAGTTGAAGTCCATGGACAGCACCTGGACGGGCTTGTCGGGGTACGGCACCAGCTGGAGCGGGAAGTTCCAGATGCCGCCCCGCTTCGACGGCCAGACCTGGAACTCGCCGGGCGAGCTGGCGTCGTACCGGAAGCCGGCCGCCTTCTCGGCGGGCAGGAGACGGGGCTGGCCCTCCAGGCAGGGCGCGGCCGCCGACGAGCGCCTTGCCGTAGTCGAACGGCAGCGCGGGGACGTCGGTGAGGCCGGTGTTCGTCTTCCAGTCCGTCACGAACGAGCGGGCCTGCTCCAGTTCGCTGCGCCACTCCTCGGTGCTCCAGTCGCCGCCGCCCTTGGCGCCGCAGAAGTGCCCGTTGAAGTGGGTGCCGATCTCGCTCCCGTCCAGCCAGGCCTGCCGGACCTGCTCCAGGGTCGCCCGCAGGTGGGCGTCGGTGGGAAAGGAGATGTCGGCGGTGCCGACCGGGTGCTGCGGCGGCCGGTAGAGCATGTGCCGGGACTTGGGCAGCAGGTAGATGCCGCTCAGGAAGTAGGTCATGTGGGCGCCGTTGTCCTTGGCGACCTGGCGGAAGTGCGAGAACAGGTGGTCGTCGTTCTCCAGCGCGCCGTCCCAGGAGAAGACCACGAACTGCGGCGGCTTCTCCCCCGGCTTCAGCTTCTCGGCCTTCGGCCGGTTCGGCTGGGGCCCGGTGTCGGAGGTGGAGCCGTCGCCGATCAGCCGGACCTTGCCGTCCCAGCTCGGCGAGGCGGAGGGGGCCGGCGCCGGGCGGGCGGCGGTGCCGGGCGGCGCGGTGGCCGCGGACGGCACCGGTGCCGCGGCCGGGTCGCCGTGCCACTCGGGGACGAGGACCAGCGCGACGGCGGCGGCCGTGGTGGCCGCGAGCACGGCTGCGGTGCGGCGAGTGACCCTCATCGTGCCCCGTTCCCCCGAGCGGCGGCCGTCCGTCCGGCCGCCGGTGGTTCCATCCCTTCGTACAAGGACGCGATGACGGTCGGTCAGGTTGCACGGGCGCGCGGATCAGGGCCGCGCCCGGACCTCCTCGGGGCAGGCGAAGGCCCGGCGGTAGGCCTGCGGGGTGGTGCCGAGCCGGCGCGCGAAGTGGTGGCGCAGGGTGGCCGCGTTGCCGAAGCCGCAGCGGGCGGCGACCGCGTCGACCGGCTCGTCGGTGCCCTCCAGCAGCCGCTGGGCGAGCAGCAGCCGCTGGCCGACGAGCCAGCGGTGCGGGGTGGTGCCGGTCTCCTGCTGGAAGCGGCGGGCGAAGGTCCGCGGCGCCATGTGGGCGAGCGCGGCGAGGCGTTCGACGGTGCTGTCCTCGTCCAGGTGGTGGCGCATCCAGTCGAGCACGGCGGCGAGCGAGTCGGCGCCGGGCTCCGGCAGCGGGCGGTCGACGAACTGGGCCTGGCCGCCGTCCCGGTGCGGGGCGACCACCATCCGGCGGGCGATGGCCCGGGCGACCTCGGCGCCCTGCACCTTGCGCACCAGGTGCAGGCAGGCGTCGATGCCGGCGGCGGTGCCGGCCGAGGTGATGACGGGGTCGGCGTCGACGTACAGCACGTCCGGTTCGACGGTGGTGAGCGGGAAGCGGCGGGCCATCTCGGCGGCGTGCCGCCAGTGCGTGGTGGAGCGGCGGCCGTCCAGCAGCCCGGCGGCGCCGAGCAGGAAGCTGCCGCTGCAGATCGACAGGGCCCGGGCGCCGCCCTCGACGGCCTCCCGCAGCGCCCGGACGAGCTCCGGCGGGTACGTGTCGCGCAGCCCGGTGGCGGTGACGACGATCAGGTCGGCGCCGGCGAGCCGGTCGGGCCCGTAGGGGGCGTCGACGGTGAAGCCGGCGTGGGTGCGCTTGGGGCCGGGGCGGTCGGAGGCGAGCGCGAAGTCGTAGACCGGCAGCCCCTCCTCGCTCCGGTCGAGCCCGAACACCTCGCAGGCGACGCCGAGTTCGAAGGGGTGCACGTCCTCCAGCACCACGGCCACCACGTTCTTCAGCATGACCCCAGCATGCCCCTGGCAGGAATTCGAGGCAAGTGGGCATTCCTGCCACTCGTTCCGGGGCGGCCGCCCCGCGACAGTGGGGACATGACCTCCACCGTGCTCGCAGACGTCCTTCTGGTGTCCGGCCTCGTCGGCGGCTTCGGCCTGCTCGGCGCCCTGGTCGGACGTGACCTCGACCGCACCTCACGGCACGGCCGCGACAACTGGCACCGGTCCGGCGGCTACCCCGCGGACCCGGCGCTGCCCGACCGGCTGCACGGCACCCCGCCCGCCGCCGCGGCCGCCGGGGGCGGCAGACTGGCCGGATGGACGTCGTCATCCGCCCTGCCCTCGAACGCGACCTCGAACCCGCCGGAGCCCTCTCGGTCGAGGTCTACGTCGGCGACGGCTACAGCCTCCCGGACGGCCCGTACTCCCGGCTCCTGCGCGACACCCGCCGCCGCAGCACGGAGGCCGAACTCCTCGTCGCGGTCGACGCCGTCGACGAGCGCGTGCTCGGCTGCGTGACCTTCGCCGCCGGCGGCACCGCCTGGGCCGACATCGCCCGGCCCGACGAGGGCGAGATCCGGATGCTCGCGGTGGGCCGGGCCGCCCGCGGACGCGGCGTGGGCGCGGCCCTGGTCGGCGCCGCCATGGACCGCAGCCGCGCCCTGGGCCTGGCCGGAATGGCGTTCTCCACCCGCCCGGAGATGGACGCCGCCCACCGCGTGTACGAGCGGCTCGGCTTCCGCCGCACCCCCGCACGGGACTGGGAGCCCGTGCCGGGCACCCGGCTGATGGTGTACACGCTGACCTTCTGACGGGCCGCCGGGAGCACTGGCCTAGGCTGTCCCCCATGGGGATGCAATCGATGGGGCGGCAACGGCTGTTGGTGGCGGTGCTGGCCTTCGTCGTCTCACTCGTGGCGACGGTGACGGCCAGTCTGTTCGCCCGGTCGTCCTCCTCGGCGTCCGCCGAGGCCACGGTGGCCTCGGCAGCGCCCTCCCCACCGCGCCGCAGAACGGCAAGCAGCTGCGGATCGGCATCGCCTTCGGCGACACCCTCACCTGGAAGTCCGACCAGGACCTCGCGATCGGCCTGGACGACGCGGTGGAGCTCGGCGCCAAGTGGATCCGGGTCGACCTGTCCTGGAACAACATCCAGCCGGACAGTCCGAAGAGCTACGTGTGGAAGCGGTTCGACCGGGTCGTCAAGGCCGCCCACGCGCGCAAGCTGGAGGTGCTGCCCACCATCGGCTACACCCCCGGCTGGGCCCGCAAGGCCGGCTGCACCGACGACCCGTCCTGCCCGCCCGCGCACCCCGAGGTGTTCGCGGGCTTCGCCCGGGACGCCGCCCAGCGCTACGCCCCGCAGGGCATCCACGTCTGGGAGATCTGGAACGAGCCGAACATCCCGTTCTGGGCGCCCAAGCCGGACGCCGCCGCCTACACCCAGCTGCTCACCGTCACCTCCAAGGCGCTGCGCGGCGCCGACCCGAAGGCGTACCTGCTGATGGGCGGCCTCGCCGCGGTGGCGACCAACCCGCAGCAGGCGTACGTCTCGCACACCGAGTTCCTGGAGCAGGTGTGCAAGCTGGGCGGCAACAAGCTGGTGGACGCGCTCAGCTACCACCCGTACACCTATCCCCATCTGCCCAGCGCCAAGACGGACTTCGGCACGGCGATGGAGGAGATCAGCAGCGCCAGGGACAACCTCGTCGCCGTCCTCGACAAGTACGGCACGCCGAACATGCCGATCTGGATCACCGAGACGGGCGCGCCCACCAACGGGCCGGGCGGCGCGGCGGACGGCCGGACGATCCCGCCGGACGCCTCGCACGTGACGGAGGGCTTCCAGGCCGACATCGCCAGCGACACCATCCCCGCGGCGGCCGCCAACCCGCACGTCACCGCGGTGTTCTGGTTCGCCGAGCAGGACGCCGGCACCGCCAAGGACAAGCAGCGGCGTTCGCTCTTCTACGGCCTGCGGCGCTACGACGGCTCGCGCAAGCCCGCCTTCCAGGCATTCAAGGACGCCGTCGCCGCCTACTACCGGCGCCCGCAGACGCCGTAGCCGGGGCTCGTCGGCCCGGCCCTACGGCGCCCGGAACAGGTCGAGGTAGCGGTCGGTCAGCCGCCGCCAGTCGTAGTGCTCCTCGGCGCGGCGCCGGCCGGCCGCGCCGAGCCGGTCGGCCAGCGCGCCGTCGCCCAGCAGCCGACCGCAGGCCTCCGCCAGCGCCACCGGGTCGCCCGGCGGCACCAGCAGGCCCGTCACCCCGTCCACGACGACCCCGGGGATGCCGCCGACGGCCGACCCGACCACCGGCGTGGCACAGGCCATCGCCTCGACGAGGGCCATCCCGAAGGACTCGGCCTCCGTCCGCGACGGCAGGACGGCGACGGCCGCCGTACGGAGCTCCGCCACCAGCGCGGCACCGGTCAGCTCGCCCACCGCGTCGACGCGGTGCGCGATCCCCAGCCCGGCGGCCAGCGCCAGGTGGTCGGGGACGGCGTCCCCGCCGCCGACCAGCCGCAGCCGGGCGCCGCCCGCCTCCGGCAGCCGGGCGAACGCGCGGATCAGCACGTCCACGCCCTTCCAGGCGGAGGAGCGGTCCATCCGGCCGACGTAGGCGACGGTGCGCGGCCGCTGCGAGGCGGGTGCCCCGGGGTGAACCGCTCCAGGTCGACACCGGGGCTGATCTCCACGGCGTGCGGCCGGCCGGCCGCCAGCGAGACCGGGGAGACCGCCACCAGGTGCCGGGCGCGGCGCAGCACGCGCGGCAGCACGTGTCGCTCGTACAGGCCGATCAGGCGGTCCGCGGCGCCGCTGCCCGGCTCGCCCTTGTGCATCGAACCGGCGTGGTACGTCAGGACGGTGCGGCGCCGGCCGGCGACCGCGACGGCGAGGTCGGCGAGCCCGGGAACGGGGCTGTGCGCGTTGACCACCTCCGCACCGGTGCGGCGCAGCCAGCGGCGCAGCTGCAGCGGCCAGAGCGGGCTCAGCGGGGTGTTCGACAGCCGCAGCCAGGTGCCCAGCCGGACGACCAGGACGCCGTCCTCGGTGCCGACCCGGGTGCGCAGGCCGCCGGAGGTGGTGAGGACGACGGCCCGCAGACCGGGGGCGTCCGCGACGGCCCGCGCCACCCGGGCGGCGTAGTGCTCGACGCCGCCGACCTTGGGCGGGTAGTAGGGGGCGACGACGGCGACGGTGCGCCGGCCCGGCTGCGGGCCGTGGGGGTGTGCCATCAGCGGACCGCCTCCAGGGCGCCGTCGGACGCCGTCGCCGCGCGGTGCCCGACGGCCTCGCGCAGCAGGGCGGGCAGCCGCTCCGCCTCGGCGACGTAGCCGGGCATGCGCTGGGCGAGCAGCGCTCGGTAGTCGTCGGCGGCCGGGCCGAGCAGTGGCTCGACCAGGGCCCACAGCCGCTCGGCGGTGACCTCCTCGATCGGCACCACCCAGTCCCCGAGTCCGAGTTCGGCCATGATCCCGGCGGTCTTGTGCTCGTACCCGATGGCCGCGCAGGGGACGCCGCTGGTGAGCGCGAAGATCACCGAGTGGAAGCGGGTGCCGATGAGCAGCGTGCACTCGCCGTACAGCGCGTGCAGGGCGCGGTAGTCGGCGTCCTCCTCGACGGCGAGCGGCGCGGTGCGGCAGTGCGCGGCGATCCGGCGTTCGACGACGACGTCGTCGTCGCCCAGGTAGCCGGTGCTGACCTGGGGGATCAGGACGACCCGCAGGCCGCGGGCCTGGATCCGGTCCACGACCTCGGCGAGGGCGCGCTCGTAGGCGTCCTGGCCGGCCGGGTCGAGCCAGCGGCGGGCGGTGAGGCCGAGCAGCGGCACGTCCGGGCCGACCCCGAGCCGGGCCCGCCAGTCGGGGCGTTCGGCGGGGGCGAAGGCGAAGCCGGAGTCCACGGCCCGGCCGATCCGGGCGGCGGGCAGGCCGCAGGCGGCCAGCTGGTCGGCGCTGAGGGCCTCGCGGGCGAGGACCAGCGGCGATCGGCGGAGCACGGCGGCGACCAGGCGGCGCTGGGCGCGGGCCGGGAACGGGCCGAACGACTGGGGCGCGAACACCACCGGGACACCGGCCCGCTGGGCGATCAGTGCGGGCAGGAGGACGAAGAGGACGTTCTGGTGGCCGGTCAGGCCGGGGCGGGCGTTGAGGTAGCCGCCGCCCATCGAGACCACCAGGTCGGCGCCGGCCACCGCCTCGGCCTCCCGGCGGGCCTCGGCGGGCAGCAGCCGCAGCAGCGCCCGGCGGGCCGGCCCGGGCAGCAGCAGGGCGGTGACGGCGAGCGGGGCGACCAGCAGCTTGCGGCCGATCCGGCGGAGCATCGAGACGTCGCCGTCCGCGACGTGGCGGCGGATCGAGCCGAGGTTGGGCACGCCCTCGAAGTCGGGGTGGGCTGCGGCGTCCTCCATGCCGGCGACGGCGATCCGGGCCTGCGGGAAGGCCTCGCGGACGTGCCGCAGGCAGACGGAGAGCAGTGCGGCGTCGCCCGCGTTGCCGCGGACGTAGGCGTTGACGACGACGATTCTCATCGACGGTGTCCCTCGATCGGTGCGGTGTGGGGTGTCTGGTGGACGATGCGCGCCGGTGCGCCCGTCCGCGCCGGCGGCGTCGGCCTGCGGGTGAGCAGGGCGGCGGCGGCGTACAGACCGGAGGTGAGGTTGCCGGTGCCCCAGGCCAGGCCGACCCAGATCAGCCCGCGCGGTGCCCAGAGCGCGGTCAGACCGATGGTCACGACGGCGAACAGGACGTTGCTGAGGATGAGGTGGGTCATGCTGCGGGCCAGCTTGAGGGCGAAGCTGGCCCAGGTGTTGAGGGCGACGGCCAGGGCGCCGACCGCCAGCACGGTGAGCAGTCCGTGGCCGCGGTCGGCGTAGGAGCCGCCGAAGATGCGCAGCAGCAGGGTGCTGCCGAGGGCGACGACGAGCACGGCCGGGATCTGCACGGCGGCGATGATCGTCGCGGAGCGGCGGAGCAGTTCGCCGAAGCGCGACTCGTCGGAGGAGACCTCGGCGAACAGCGCCTCGCCGACCGCCCCGGAGACGGCGTGCAGCATGCTCGCGATCTGGAAGGCGACGTAGTAGTAGCCGGCCGCGGCCGTGCCGAGGCGGGCCAGCACGATCAGCGGGACGACCATCAGCGGCAGCAGGTTGAGCAGGCTGGAGGTGTAGCTCGCCACGGAGTAGCCGAGCTGTTCGCGCAGCCGGGTGCCGCGGGTGCGCAGGTCGAAGCGGAAGCCGATCCGACGGCGCATCAGCACCAGGGAGGCGAGCACGGCGACGATGTAGCCGCCGCCGGTCGAGCCGACGATGCCGGACGGGCCGAAGGCGACCAGCAGGACGGGCAGGGCGAGCTTGACCAGGCCCTGGATCACGCCGTCGACGAGCACGTTGAGCTGCGGCAGCCTGGCGCTGATGAACACCGAGTCGGTCAGGGTGTTGACGGCCGCACAGACGCAGAACAGCACGAAGGCGGCCGCGGTCAGCGGGTGCTCGCGGACGAAGAGCAGTTTGGGCGCGTACAGCGGCAGCCCGCCGAGGTAGAGCAGCGCCGCGGCGGCGGAGGCGGCGGCCACCAGGACGACGGCCTGGGTGAGCTGGGCGTTGCGGGCGGGCGCGGGCGCCGGGAAGCGCACCAGGGTGCTGTTGAGCCCGAACATGCTGAGGTAGGCGAGCAGCGAGGTCGCGGAGATCAGCGAGGTGGCCAGGCCGACCTGTTCGGGCGAGTAGAAGCGTGCGACGACGACCCAGAACAGGAAGCCGAGGGCGGCGGTGGTCACCGAGGACGCCAGCAGGAAGAACGAGCTGCGGTACACCTGGTCCGGCGGCCGGGCGTGCCTCCCGCGGCGCCTACCCACGGACGTGCGGGTGCGCCGGGCGGCGGCCGCCGGCGGCGGTGCGGTCGAGGGGTGCCCTCATCCTCTCTCCCGGTAGTGGTCCAGCAGGGCAGCGGTGTGCTCGGGCCACGAGAACGCGGTCGCGGCGTACTGCCGGGAGTACTCTGCCATGCGCGCGCGCAGGCCCGGGTCGGCGGTCAGGTCGGCGAGGGCGGTGCGCAGGGCGGCCGCGTCCCGGGGCAGCAGCCGGACGAGGCCGCGGTCGAGGCCGTAGGGGGCGTAGCCGGGGTCGTCGGTGGTGACCACGGGCAGCCCGGAGGCCATCGCCTCCTGGACGGTGAGCGGGAATCCCTCGGCGGTGGAGGGCAGCACGAAGAGGTCGCAGGCGCGGTAGGCGTCCGCGAGGTCCTCGGGGGTCAGGGTGCCGAGGTGGTGGACGCCGGTGCGCCCGGCCAGCGGCGCGCTGTCGCCGTCGCCGGCGAGGACGAGGTCGTAGCCGTCCTCGGGGCGGTGCGCGGCGAGCAGCAGGTCACAGCCCTTCTTGGGGACGAGCCGGCCCGCGAAGAGGGCGAGGACGCGGTCGGCAGGCAGGCCGAGGCGGCTGCGGGCCGCGGCGCGCTCGGCGGGCGAGGCGGCGGGCCGGAAGAGCGCGGTGTCGACGCCGTTGGCGAGGTGCCGGGTGCGGTCGGGGCGGGCGCCGTGGGCGGCGACGAACCCCGCCACCGAGGCGTTGAGGGTCAGCACCCGGCGGGCCCGGCGCAGCAGGCCGCGGCCGGCCACCGCGTAGACGGCGCGTTGCACGCCGCGCACCAGCGGGGACGGGTGCTCGACCATCGCCACGTGCTGGGTGAGCACGTGCGGGGTGCGGGTCAGCACGGCGGCCAGGCCGGCCGCCCAGGAGGTCAGGTACAGGCAGTCGTGGATGTGCACGACGTCGGCGCGGCGGGCGCCGCGCAGGGCGGCGGCCAGCAGTCGCGGCGACAGCACCGGGAAGGGCACCCCGGCCCGCTCGATGCCGTTCCAGGCGGCGATCCGCACCACGCGCACGCCGTCCTCGTCGCGGACGTCGGAGCGGTCGGCGCTGGTCAGCACGGTCACCTCGGCGCCGGTGGCGGCGAGGTGACGGCCTCCTGGCGGGCGACGTTCTCGATCCCGCCGAGGTGCGGCGGGTAGTAGTGGCAGACCATCAGGACCCGGGTCGGCCGTGCCGGCGTGCTCATCGGTAGATCACGACTCCCTCGCTGCTGTAGATCCGGTTCTTGGTGGCGCTCAGCAGCGCGGTCGGGTACCGGTAGGTGATGAGGTCGCCGCGGTAGAACACGGTCACCTCGCCCTTGCGGACGGTGGTGGTGCCGAGCAGCACGTACGAGTTGGGCCGCATCACGGTCGGGTAGATGTCCGCCTGGGCGGGGCCGGTGATGAGGGTCTGCAGCCGGCTGAAGGTGTACCGGTCGGTCTGCAGCAGCTGCCGCTTGTCGCCGGCGATCTGCTGCTCCAGCCAGTACACCGCCATCTGCTCCTCGGCGTGCGGGTAGTAGATGTCGTACGAGCGGCCGGAGTTGCTCAGCTGGAGCTGCGCCGGGTAGCCGCCGAGGACTTTGGGCACCACGCCGGTCAGGTCGAGGAACAGGGCCGTCGCCAGCACGCAGGCGAGCGGTACGGTGCGGCGGCCGGCCCAGCGCAGCAGCCAGAGCGTGCCGGCCGCGAGGAACGGCGCGAAGAAGAACAGCCCCTGCTGGAAGGCGCGCAGCACGCTGTAGTCCACCGACAGCTGGGGCAGCAGGGTGAACAGGACGACCATGGTGAGCGCGCCGACGGTGAGCGTCACCTGGTCGCGCAGCGGGCGGAAGGAGTGCCGGCGGGCGCGCAGCACGGCGCCGAACCCCACCAGCACCAGGATCTGGAGGAGCAGCGCGGCGGCCTGCCGGAGCAGCCCGTTGAGGCCGGCGACCCCGACGCCGAGCCCGTCCAGGAGGCGGCCGAGGCCGGTAAGCGGCTGGTCCTCCTGGCCGACGACCGGTGTCGGGTAGCCGTCGACGCTCGGCAGGGTCAGGTAGTCGCCGGCGGCGCGCTGCGCGGCGGTCGCCGTGACGCTCTCGGAGCGGTAGGTGTCGAGGCGCTGCTGCGGGCTCGCCTTGGCCCCGCCGAGGAGGCTGTACGAGGTGTCGGAGGAGCCGCCCTGGGCCCGGCCGGGGTGCAGGATCTCCTGGGCGACGATGCCGAGCGTGCTCTTCAGCTGGACGCTGGTGTGGGTGACGGGGCCGGCCCACACCACGGCGAGGACGGCCGGGACGAGCACCAGCCACCAGGTGACCAGGGAGCCGGTCGCCGCGACCCGGTTGCGGCGCCTGGTCCGCGGGCGGCCCAGCCGGCCGGCGAGGCGCCACAGCAGTTCGACGGCGTAGCCGGCGCCGAGGGTGGCGACCACCACGTAGGTGGTCGAGTAGTGCGACAGGACGCAGCCGGCCAGCAGGGCGAGGACGGCCCACCGCCGCGCGCGGGCGGGGCGTCCGGCGTCGGTCAGCACCGTGGTGACGCAGCCCAGCAGCAGGAAGGCGATCTCCTGGCGGCCGAGGAAGGTCATGTCGGTGAAGAAGGTCGGGAAGAGCAGGAAGTAGACGGCCGACAGCAGCGCCACGAACTGCGGGGCGACGTTGCGCACCGACCGGTGCACGAGCACCGGGGTCAGCGCGAACAGCAGCGGCAGGACGACCTTGAAGACGTACAGGCCGGGGATGCCGGTGAGCCGGACGACGCTGACCGGCAGCAGGGTGATGCTCAGGCAGGCGTTGTACGCGTCGGGGTAGAGCCCGACGTTCCACAGCGATCCGCCGAGGGTCAGCCGGAAGTACTCGTACTCGCGCTGGATGTCGTGGCCGGCGATGCCCCAGCCGCGCAGCGAGTTCAGCAGGAGCAGGGCGGCGGCCGCGACGTACAGGCCGCCCTCCAGGAGCGGGACGGAGTACCGGCGGCGGCGGGCCAGCAGCAGGAGCAGCAGCGCGGCGACGGCGACCAGGGCCACGGTGCTGACCGTGCCGCTGAGGCCGTTGTTCAGGCGGATCGGGCCGGCGACGGACAGCACCAGGGCGAGGGCGGCGAGGGCGCCGACGGGCAGGGCGCCGCGCGGCAGCCCGGGGCGGCGGGCCGCGGGCGCCGCCTCCTCCGGGAGGAAGGCGCCGAGCACGGACAGCGCCATCGCGGTGGCACCGGCCAGGTTGATCCGGGTCAGCGGGTGGGCGGCGCCGGCCAGCGGCAGCACGGTGTTGACGCCGAGCGCGATCACGAGGTCGGTGGCGACGGCGAAGCCGACGGCGACCATCAGGGCGGCGTCCCGGGTGGAGACCACCTTCGCGGCGGTGCCGCGCCAGACGGCGACCGGCGCACCGATCAGGAGCCAGAGACCGGCGACGGCGAGCAGCGGCGCGGGCAGCCCGGGCAGCGTCTCCAGCACGCAGGCGAGGGAACTGCCGAGCAGGACGGCGGGCCGGCCGCGCAGCAGGGAGCGCGGGGTCATACGCCGGCCTCGGCGTAGACGGCCTCGACCCGGGCGGCGACCGTCTCCCAGGCGTGGCCGGCGGCGGCCCGGGCGCTGGCCCGGGACAGCTCCCGCCGCAGCCCGGGGTCGGCGGCGAGCCGGTCGATCCCGGCGGCCAGCGCGGCGGGCTCGGGCGCGGCCAGCAGCCCGGTGGCGCCGACGAGTTCGCGGTTGCCCGGCACGTCGGTGGCCAGCACCGGCAGGGCGGCGGCCATCGCCTCCAGCAGGACCAGCGGCATGCCCTCCCGGTCCGAGGGCAGGACGAAGGCGTCGGCGCCGGCGTACGCGTCGACCAGGTCGTCGCCGAGCAGGCCGCCGGTGAACTCGACGCCGTCGAGCCCGAGGCGGCGGGCCTGTTCCTCCAGCCGGGGCCGGAGTTCGCCGTCGCCGACGATCCGCAGCCGGACGGGCCGCCGGACCAGGCTCATCGCGTCCAGGAGCCGTGCGACGTTCTTCTGGGCGCTGAGCCGGCCGACGTAGAGCAGCCGCAGCGGGCCCTGCCCGGGGCTGCGTTCCGGCATGAAGTAGCGGCCGGAGACGCCGTTGGGCACCACGTGGACGCGGCCGGCGGGCACCCGGTAGGCGTCGCGGACGAAGGCGCCCTGCTCCTCGGTCAGCACGATCACGGCGGCGGCGGCCCGCATCACCCGGGCCAGGACGTGCTTCTTGTAGAGGGGCAGCAGCCGGCCCACCGGGCCGGAGGCGTCCACGTCGAGGTGGAAGTGGAGGACGAACCGGCGCCGGCGCAGCCGCGCGGCCAGGGCGACGAGTTCCGGCATCAGGGCGTGTGCGCAGTGCAGGTGCAGCACGGCGTCGCGCGGCGCGCGCAGCAGGGAGAGCGGCAGTCCGGGGGCCAGGGCGGTGTGCGCGACCTCGACGGCCCGGTGCCGGCGCACGGCGAGCGGCCCCTCGGTGCGCCGCGGGGCGCCGCCGGCGCCGAGGACGGTGGTGACGACGCGGACGCGGTGGCGCCGGGCCAGCTCGACGGAGAGGTTCTCCACGACGCGTTCGAGGCCGCCGAGGTGGGGCGGGTAGTAGGGCGTGACCTGCAGGATCGTGCGCATCAGGCTTCCAGGGCGGGGACGTCTCGTCGGGAGTTCATGCGGCGGCCTCAGGCATGGGGGGTCTGCGACTTCCCGAAGCGGAAGTACAGGCTCTGCGGGCGGCCGACCAGGGCCACCCTGACCAGGGCCACGTCGGCGTTGGTCTGCAGGCGGGCGACCATCTTCACCGGGGCGCCGTAGCGGGCCTTCAGGTCGGTGGTCGAGGCGGCGAGGATCTGGCCGGAGGGGGATTCGAGGCTGACCCTGACCTGGTAGCCCTTGGCGCCCTCGCCGTGGTCGGTCACCGCGACCGGGACGACCACGGTGGAGCCCTCGAATCCGGGCGGGCCGGTGAAGAACAGCTCGGCGTAGGTCTGCGGGCGCTCGGTGAAGGAGTCCAGCAGGATCTCGTGGGTGGCGGGCACCGTCCAGAGCGTCCAGGCCAGCGCTGCCGCGAGACAGCCGGCCAGGACCGGGGCGAACAGCCGCCGGCGCGGGGCCCGGGGCGCCGCCGGCGGCGGCCGGGGTCGGGCCGCCCGGGCGGCTCGGGACCGGTCTCCTCGTCGGCCTCCCGCGGGGGCTGTCGGAGCGGGTGCTCATACCGCCTCGTACCGCTCGCTGCGCTGCTTCTGGGCGGGGATGCCTGCCTCGCCGCGGCCGCCCTGGCGGCGGAAGCGGTGGTTGAACAGCTGCCGGAGGTTGGCCATGCCGTCGGGCAGGGCGTTCAGCTTCACCTCGCCGCCGCGGGTCCGGTACTCGATGGGGACCTCCATGAACCGGTACCCGGCCGTGGTCGCGGCGTTCTTGATCTCCTGGGAGAACGCCATGCCGGCCGACCGGACGTCCAGGCCGTCCCAGATGTAGCGCCGGAAGATCCACATGCCGGACTGGGAGTCCCGCAGGCCGTTGCGGAAGAGCGTACGGCTCAGCGCGCTGAGGGCGTGGTTGGCCACGAAGTGCGAGGCCTTCATGGCGCGCCGGTTGGTGCGGTGCAGCCGATCCGTCGTCATGAACTCGACGTCCTGGTCGACCAGAGTGCGCAACAGGTCCGGGAGGGCGTCGAACGGGTAGGTGCAGTCCGCGTCGCCGGTGGCTATGACGTCGCCGGTGGCGACGTCGAAGCCCGCCAGGTAGGCGTTCCCGTAGCCGCGCTCGGGCTGGTGGACGACCCGGGCACCCAGTGCGTGGGCGACCGCGGCGGTGTCGTCGGTGGAGGCGTTGTCGACCACCACGACCTCCGTCCGCCAGCCGGCTGCGGCAAGCTCCGCCACCGGCACCGTGCCCATCACCGCCGGGAGGTTTGACGCCTCGTTGAGTGCGGGAATGACGATGGACAGAGTGTTCACGCTCTCTTCCCCCTGAAAGCTGCTGCGTGTGGCCGCACACCCCCGTGCGGCGAACGGCAGGACCGGGGGCGGGCATCGGGACGGCACGTTCAGTGCGGTACGGACGGCCCGGGTTGGTCACAGGCCATGGCCCGTCGACCCCTCACGCGTCGAACACCCGATCCCCCGGGGCCGCGGCCGACCATGTTCGGCCGACACCGCAACCCGATGCGACCCGACGATAGCCGACGGTCGCTTCCCCGTTCCAACGGGCGTCATCTTTTCATACTGGGCATGGCTGTGACACAACGCCAGATGTGTGCGGGGCCACACCGCCGGCTTCGCGGGGCCGGCGGCGGAGTGGACGGACCGTCAGCCGCCGACCAGCCAGGAGCCGCTGGGCTTGGCACTCAGACCGGTGCCGCCGCCCTTGAGGCTGGCGACCTGCGTGGGATTCAGCGCCTTGTCCCAGACCAGGATGCGGCCGATGACGCCGGCCCAGCTGCCGCCCCAGATGCCGTGGTGCCGGCTGCGGCCGAGCTGCAGCGGGCCCGGACCGGCCCAGATGCCGCCGCCGACCTTCTCGGTGGCGGCCGACGCCCCGTTGACGTAGAGCGTGACGGCCTTCTGGTCGGCGTCGTACACGCCGGTGAGCAGCGCCCACTGACCGACCGTCGCCAGGGTGGTGGGGGCGGTGGCGGTGACGACCGTGCCGTCCGCGCCGCCGTCCTTGGTCTGGACCCGGAACACCCAGGCCTGCTTGCCGTTCGCGTCGTCCCGCGCCAGGTCGAAGGAGTACGAGACCCCGTCGCCCTCACTGATCGCCGAACGGGAGCCGCCGGGAGCCTCGTTGTAGACCCAGGCGGAGATGGAGAAGCTCTTGGTGACGTCCACGACCTGGTTGGCGGACTGCGCGAAGGAGTTGCCGTTGCTGCGCAGCCGCAGCGCCCAGCCGCCCTGGACCTCGCTCAGCTGCGCGTCCGGCCCCATGGCTATGTTCGACTGCCCGGAGCGGTCGGCGAGCAGCTCCGGCTGCCCGGCCACGGTGGGCGAGTTGGCCGCCGCGGAGGCGCCGGACCCGGACGGGCGGGGGAGGCCGCACTGCTGCCGCTGGCCGTCGGGCCGGGGGTCGGGCCGTGGTGCATGCCGCCGACCACGACCGTGCCGACGGCACCGCCGAGCACGACCGCCGCGAGCACGATGCCGCCGGTCCACATCAGCTTGCGCTTGCGGGACCTGGCCTCGTGCCGCTCGGCGAGCGCCTCCCAGTCCGGCATCGCGGAACCGGCGGACGGCTGCGTCTGCCACGGGGGCGGGGTCGCCTGCGAAGGGAACGTCGGCGGGCCGAATCCGGCCTGCGGCGGGAAGGGCTGACCACCCTGCGTCGCCTGACCCTCGGGGGTACCGGACGGCCCCCCTGGGATGCGGGCTGACCATTCCAGCCGGGCGGTGCTCCCGTTCCGTCGCTCATGAGCTGAGATCGTAGGCCATGGCGCCCACGAGGGTCCCGGGTGGTGACCATTCCGTGAGCAGGACGGGCAGGTCGGGGGCGGGACGGATGCGCGGAACGTGGTCCTCCGGGCAGCCCGCGCCACGGACGCGACACGGACGCGACACGCTCCGTGCACAAGATATGGGGGTACATCAACGAGACACCACAACATGTATGCTCACTCTCGCTGTCGACGCAGGGGAATCCGGTGGAAGTCCGGGACTGCCCCGCAACGGTGAGCAGGCTCCCCTACGCCGGGGCCCGCACAGTCCGAGGACCTGCCGACCGTGTGCCACAGGGCTTCCCCGCAGAGGCCATGAAGCACAGCTGTACGTCCGGGCCTCGCGGGTGGGCCGGGTGGGCGGTGCGCGCCCCGATCACGATCGGGCGTGCCGTCCTCCCCTGCCGCGCCGGCCCGGGCGGCCTCCCCAGCCGGGAGGTGCCCCGACCGCTGCCGCCACAGGAGAGAGTGCGCCTTGACCGTCGCTGCCTCAGTCACCCTGCCCTCCCAGGGTCTCGCCGACTCCGCCCGGAACGACCCCGGTGCGGCGTTGCTCCGGCTGCTCACCGACCGCAGCACCGACCTCCCCCAGGTGGACCCCGGTCACGTCGCCGCCGCCGCGCTGCGCGGACGCCACGCCGGCTCGGACTTCGCCGAGCTGCGCGGGCTGGCCGTGGAGGCCGCCGCGTCGATGATCGCCGAGGACCCCCAGTACTCGAAGCTCGCGGCCCGGCTGCTCGCCCTGGAGATCCAGGACGAGGCCGTCTCGCAGGGGGCGGTCTCCTTCGCCGCCTCGATCGCCGTCGGCCACGCCGAAGGCCTGATCGGCGATGCCACCGCCGCCCTCGTGGCCCGGCACGCGGCCCTGTTCGACTCGCTGCTCGACCCTCAGGGCGACGACCGGTTCGAGTACTTCGGCCTGCGCACCGTCCAGTCCCGCTACCTGCTGCGCCACCCGATCACCCGCAAGGTCGTGGAGACCCCGCAGCACTTCCTGCTGCGCGTCGCCGCCGGCCTGGCGGTCGGCGACAGCGAGCAGTCGGTGGCCGAGGTCGCCGAGCTGTACCGGCTGATGAGCCGTCTGGAGTACCTGACGTCCTCTCCGACGCTCTTCAACTCCGGCACCAAGCACCCGCAGATGTCCTCCTGCTACCTGCTGGACTCGCCGCTGGACAACCTCGACTCGATCTACAACCGGTACGCGCAGATCGCCCGGCTGTCCAAGCACGCCGGCGGCATCGGCCTGTCCTACTCCCGGATCCGCTCGCGCGGTTCGCTCATCCGCGGCACCAACGGCAAGTCCAACGGCATCGTGCCGTTCCTGCGCACCCTCGACTCCTCGGTCGCCGCGGTCAACCAGGGCGGCCGCCGCAAGGGCGCGGCCTGCGTCTACCTGGAGACCTGGCACGCGGACATCGAGGAGTTCCTCGAACTGCGCGACAACACCGGCGAGGAGGCCCGCCGTACCCACAACCTGAACCTCGCGCACTGGATCCCGGACGAGTTCATGCGCCGGGTCAACGCGAACCAGGACTGGTCGCTGTTCTCCCCCGCCGACGTGCCCGAGCTGGTCGACCTGTGGGGCGCCGACTTCGACGAGGCGTACCTCAAGGCCGAGCTGGCCGGCAAGGCCGTCCGCACCATCCCGGCGCAGACCCTGTACGCCCGGATGATGCGCACCCTCGCGCAGACCGGCAACGGCTGGATGACCTTCAAGGACGCCTCCAACCGGGCCGCCAACCAGACCGCGCTGCCCGGCCGCACCGTGCACTCCTCCAACCTGTGCACGGAGATCCTGGAGGTCACCGACGACTCCGAGACGGCCGTCTGCAACCTCGGCTCGGTGAACCTCGGCGCCCACGTCGCGCCCGGCGCCACCGCCGCCGACCTGGTGGGTGCGATGGACTGGGAGCGCCTGGACGCCACCGTGCGCACGGCCGTGACCTTCCTGGACCGGGTCATCGACATCAACTTCTACCCGACCACCGAGGCCGGTGCGTCCAACTCCCGCTGGCGCCCGGTGGGCCTGGGCATCATGGGCCTGCAGGACGTCTTCTTCCAGCTGCGGATCGACTTCGACTCCGCCGAGGCGAAGGCCCTCTCCACCCTGATCTCCGAGCGGATCATGCTCACCGCCTACGAGCGCTCCGCCGACCTCGCCGAGCGGTTCGGCCGCCACGAGGCGTACGCCGAGACCCGCGCCGCCCGCGGCGAGCTGCACATCGACCACTTCGCCTCGGCCGCCCCGCAGTGGACCGGCCGCTGGGAGGCGCTGCGCGCCCGGATCGCGGAGACCGGCCTGCGCAACTCGCTGCTGCTGGCGATCGCGCCGACCGCCACCATCGCCTCGATCGCCGGCGTGTACGAGTGCATCGAGCCGCAGGTGTCCAACCTGTTCAAGCGCGAGACCCTCTCCGGTGAGTTCCTCCAGGTCAACCCGTACCTGGTGCGCGAGCTGAAGGCGCTCGGCGTCTGGGACCAGCAGACCCGGGACGCCCTGCGCGAGGCCAACGGCTCGGTGCAGGAGCTCAACTGGCTGCCCGTCGAGGTCCGCTCGCTGTACCGCACGGCCTGGGAGCTGCCGCAGCGCGCGCTGATCGACCTGGCCGCGGCCCGCATGCCGTACATCGACCAGAGCCAGTCGCTGAACCTCTTCATGGCCGCGCCCACCATCGGCAAGCTCAGCTCGATGTACGCGTACGCCTGGAAGGTCGGCCTGAAGACCACCTACTACCTGCGCTCGCGCCCGGCCACCCGGATCGCCCAGGCCGCCACCGGCGCCCGGACCGCCACCGCGGTGCCGGTCCCCGCGCCGACCATGAGCCAGGAGGAGCAGGACGCCATCGCCTGCTCCCTGGAGAACCCCGAGTCCTGCGAGGCCTGCCAGTGAGCTCCCCGACCGACGCCGACCGCCAGAAGATGCTGCTCGACCCGGGCTTCGAACTGACGCTCCGCCCGATGCGCTACCCGTCGTTCTACGACCGCTACCGGGACGCCATCAAGAACACCTGGACGGTGGAGGAGGTGGACCTGCACTCCGACGTGGCCGACCTCGCCAAGCTCAGCGACGGCGAGCGGCACATGATCGGCCGGCTGGTCGCCTTCTTCGCGACCGGCGACTCGATCGTCTCCAACAACGTGGTGCTGAGCCTCTACAAGCACATCAACTCCCCCGAGGCCCGGCTCTACCTGTCCCGGCAGCTGTTCGAAGAGGCCGTGCACGTCCAGTTCTACCTGACGCTGCTCGACACCTACCTGCCCGACCCGGACGACCGCGCGGCGGCCTTCGCGGCGGTGGAGAACATCCCCTCCATCCACCAGAAGGCGCAGTTCTGCTTCACGTACATGAACGCGGTCGACCACATCGACTCGCTGCAGACCAAGGACGACCGCCGGGCCTTCCTGCTCAACCTGATCTGCTTCGCGGCCTGCGTCGAGGGGCTGTTCTTCTACGGCGCCTTCGCGTACGTGTACTGGTTCCGCAGCCGGGGCCTGCTGCACGGCCTGGCGACCGGCACCAACTGGGTGTTCCGCGACGAGTCCATGCACATGGACTTCGCCATGTCGGTGGTCGACACCGTCCGCGAGGAGGAGCCCGACCTCTTCGACGACGAGCTGGCCAAGCAGGTCACCACGATGCTGGAGGAGGCCGTCGAGGCCGAGCTGCAGTTCGCGCAGGACCTCTGCGGCGACGGCCTGCCCGGCATGAACACCGAGTCGATGCGGCAGTACCTGGAGGCCGTCGCCGACCAGCGCCTCGCCCGGCTCGGCCTGCCGATCCGCTACGGCTCCACCAACCCCTTCGGGTTCATGGAGCTGCAGAACGTCCAGGAGCTGACCAACTTCTTCGAGCGCCGGGTCTCCGCGTACCAGGTCGCCGTCGAGGGCTCGGTCTCCTTCGACGACGACTTCTAGAGTCCGCCGGCAACGGCGAAGGTCCGCCCCCGCGGTACGGGGGCGGACCTTCGCCGTTGCCTCGGCCGTGCCGTCAGGCGTTCGGCACCGTCGCGTACTTGGGGTGCCCTCGGCCATCTGCTTCAGGGCGTCCTTGCGGTCGCGCTTGGAGAGGCGGTCGATGTAGAGGTACCCGTACAGGTGGTCGGTCTCGTGCTGGAGGCAGCGGGCGAAGAAGCCGGTGCCCTCGATCCGGACGGGGTTGCCGTCCTTGTCCAGGCCGGTCACGGCGGCGTAGTCGGGCCGGGCGAGGTCCTGGTACGCGGTCGGGACGGAGAGGCAGCCCTCCGGCGAGTCGTCCAGGGTGCGGCGGCCGGCCGGCAGCTCCTCCAGGACGGGGTTGACGATGTGGCCGACGTGGCGCACGCCGTCGTCGTCGGGGCAGTCGTAGACGAAGACCTTGAGGTCGACGCCGATCTGGTTGGCCGCCAGGCCGACACCCTCCGCCGCGTACATCGAGACGAACATGTCGTCCACGAGGGCGGCGAGTTCGGCGTCGAAGGCGGTGACGTCCCGGCACTCGTGGTGCAGGACGGGGTTGCCGACCACGGTGATCGGCCGGGCGGTGCCCTTCGAGAGGTCCGGCTCCTCGCCGACGACCTTCAGCTCCGGGGTCTCGTCCTGCTCGTGGTCGTGCGCGTGCTCGTCGGCCATGCTTCAGTTCCGCTTCCGTGGATGCGTCCGGTGGATGGGTCAAGGGTACGGCCCCTCCGGGGGCCCCGGCCCTTACGGGGAGCGGCTCAGCAGACCTCTTCGAGGTCCCGGTAGGCCCGGGTCACGGGCGAACCGGCCACCCAGCGGTCCAGCAGGATCCGGACCAGGCCCGCCGGGGCCGCGATCCCGCACTCCCGTTCGACCAGCCAGGACATCCCGGCGCTGCCCTGGCTGAGGTGGCTCAGGTGGCCGGGGTGCAGCGGGTCGCCGTCGTCGTGCGGGTCGTGGTGGGCGGTGTGGCCGTCGTCGATCGCCATCCGGCTCTCCGAGCAGGCCCGGCAGAGCAGCCGCACCGAGCTCGTCCAGTCCTCGGCGGCGTACCCGGCGTCCGCGACCAGCCGCTCCAGGGCGTCCCGGTCACCGGCGGTGGCGGCCTGGAGCAGCACCACGAAGGTCGGCACCGGCGAGGGCGCCCACAGCTCGATCTCGTCGAAGACCGGGTAGGCCACGCCGTCGGCGACCCGCTCGCCGTGCGGGGCACCGTCGTGCAGCACCACCTCGCCCCAGCGCCGGCCGGAGGACGGCAGCGGGATGGACAGCACCTCGATCCGGGCCGGGTCGAGGCGGCGGCCCCAGACCACCTCGGACTCGCCGTCCGGGGAGAGCCGCACGGGGGTGGTGCCGAGGTCGAGCTCGACCGGCCCGTCCGGCGCCGCGCCGCCGCTCGGCAGTCGCAGTCCGTAGGCCTGCCAGGCACGGCGGGCGAGCGACCAGTCCTGGAGCGCGGTGGCGGTGATGCCGAGGTTCCACCAGTCGGGGGCGCCCTGCTCGCGCTCCAGCAGCGCGACCGCGCGCAGCCCGGCGCTGCGGGCCTGCTCCCAGTCGCGGCGGAACTTGTGCAGCAGGGCGAGGTTGAACCAGGAGTCGGACAGCCAGGGCTCCAGGTCCGCCGCCATGACCAGCAAGGCGCCGGCGTCCTCGAAGCGGCCGTCGCCGATGAGCGTGAAGGCACGGTCGGTCGTCTGCCGCCAGGTGGCCGACGGCCGGTGCCGCGCGCGGTGGAAGATCCTCACGTTCCGTCCCTGCCGATTGTCGTCCGCCAGTTCTCAGCACCTGCTGCGAGGCCGGCTGCTGCATCGGGAACGATCCGGGGAGAGATGCCCTCGCCTCCGGTTGTTCCACGCTACGACCGCATCCAACCACGCCGGTGGTGACCCGCGCTCCCCGCGCGGCGGTTCATCCCGGTACGCGGGCCCTGCGTCCCACTCTGGCCAGTGCGTCCAGTACGGCGGGGTCGTAGGCCGTCCCCGGGCCAGCCGCAGCCGCTCCAGGGCCTCCAGGCGGGCGGCGGCCACCGACAGGCCGCGGCCGCGGCCCGCGCTCAGCAGGTCGTCGTGGGCGTTGGCCACCCGGATGATCCGGGCGGCGAGCGGGAGGCTGCGGTCCACCGAGCCGTCCGGCAGCCGGTGCGGGTCGGCGAGCCTGGCCACCTGGCGGCCGACCCGGGCCGGCACGCCGGTGCGCAGGATGACCTCGCTGCCGAGCCGGGCGATCCGCTGCTGCTCGGCGGCGGGCAGGACGGCGGTGGCACCGCACGGCACGGGCTCGACCAGGGAGAGCTGGCCGATGTCGTGCATCAGCGCCGCGTACTCCAGGAGGGCGAGGTCGCGGGTGCCGAGGCCGAGCTCGCGACCCAGCGCGCAGGCGGTGTCGGCGACCCGGCGGGCATGCCCCGGTGGGGTGTACCCGGCCACCTCCGTGGCCCGGGCCAGCGTCTCGATGGTCTGCCCGGTGGTGGCCCGGATCGCGGCGGCCCGCCGGAACGAGGCCTGGGCGAGCAGCAGCGGGGTGCAGAACAGCGGCAGCGCCCAGAGGCCGACCTCGCCCGCCAGCAGGCTCACCAGGATGCCGGTGGCGGCGATCGCCGAGCCGATGCCCAGCAGCGAGCGCAGTTCGTCCTCCAGCGCCGCGGCGTAGCGCAGCCCGGCCCTGGCGGCGTGCAGCACGGCGGCGAGCACCGCGTCGCAGAGCGCGGTGACGGCGCCGACACCGCCGAGCAGCACGCCGTACCAGGGGCCCGTGAGCGGCGCCCGGTCGAGCGCCCCGCTGTTGTACAGCGGCTGGAACAGCAGGGCCGCGAAGGAGACCGTGAGCAGCCGCCGGGAGGCCGTGTCGGCCCGGGCGGCGTCGGGACGCAGCCGGGCCCGGACGGCCGGGACGGCCAGCGGGAGCAGCCCGGCGAGGGTGCCGAGGCCGGTGACGGCGGCGACCTGGAGCACGCCGTGGGTGGTGGGCAGCCCGTGCAGCGGGCCGAGCAGCGCGTAGGCCAGGGCGGCGGCGGTGCCGAGCGGAGCGTGCTCGCGGTCGCCGGGCAGCGTGACCCTGGCCCATTCGCCGGCGGCGACGACGGCGCCGAAGGCGAGTGCCACCCGGGGCTCGCGCACGCCGTGGGCGGCGGCGTGCAGGAGGGCGAGGCCCAGCAGCACCGCGGCGACGCCGTGCACGGCGGCCGGCCCGAGGCGCTCCGGCCGGCCGCCGCGCGGGCGGAGTCTCACGGTGACCCGCCGGCGGCGATCCGGTGGCCGGGCACGGGCGGCCGGGCGGGTTCGGGGACACCGAGCGGGATGTCGGGGACCTCGCCGTCCCAGCCGCCGGGCGGCGGCGGCTCGGGCTGCCAGCCGTGCTCGTCGACGGCCGCGACCAGGGCGCTCACCATCGCCGGGTCGAACTGGCTGCCGGCGCAGCGCTGGAGTTCGGCGACGGCCTCGGCGACCGGCCGGCCGCGCCGGTAGGAGCGGGTGGAGGTCATCGAGTCGAAGGCGTCGGCGACCGAGATGATCCGGGCGAACTCGGGGATCCGCTCGCCGGCCAGCCCGTTGGGGTAGCCGCGGCCGTCGAGCCGTTCGTGGTGGTGCAGGATGCCGTCGCGGGCCTCGCCGAGGAAGGCGAGTTCGCGGACGAGTTCGTGGCCGAAGACGGGGTGCACCTCGACGGCGCGCCGCTCGTCGTCGGTGAGGGGGCCGTTGCGGCGCAGCAGTTCGGTGGCGACGCCGAGCTTGCCGACGTCGTGCAGGGTGCCGGCGAAGTGCAGGGTGCGCAGGCGGTCCTCGGCCATGCCGAGCTGGCGGGCGATCAGCACGGAGGCCCGGCCGACGCGTTCGCTGTGCCCGCGGGTGTAGGCGTCCTTGATCTCGACGGCCTGGACGAGGGCGCGCACCGTGGCCTGGTGGGCGGAGGCCTCGCGGTGGCCCTGGGCGAACATCCACGCGGAGATGGAGAGCGGCAGCAGGGCGAGCACCGCAGCGAAGGCGCCGTACGGGCCCTGCCACAGAACGGCGACCATCAGACCGCCGGCGCCGTGCACCAGGGCGGGCAGGACGACGGCGCCGGTGGCGCGGACGAGCGCGGCGCGGTGGGCCGGGGCGGCCGGCCGGGGGTGTCCAGGCGTCGCATGGCGCCCACCAGCACGGCGTTGACCAGGCAGAACACCGCGACGGCGGCGAGTGCGCCGAGCGCCGCGGCGGGGAACTCGGCGCCGAGCAGCAGCTGCGGGCCGCCGAGCAGCCGGTACACGGCGGCGGCGGCGAACGCGGCGACGGCGAGCTGGGCGGCGTTCCACACCCGGCGCAGCCGGCTGGAGGCCGGTGCCTGGGCGCCGAGGGCGCCGGGGACGGCGACCAGCGCGGCCGCGGCCGGGGGCAGCAGCAGCACGCCGGCGAACAGCACGGGGAAGAAGCCGTGCCCGGGCCGGCCCTGCCGGGGCGTTCGGCGGGCCGCGGCGGGCGGCGCAGCACCCGGCGGGCGATCCTGGCGCAGGGGGTGGGCAGGCCGACGGCCAGCGATTCGGCGCAGGCGTGCAGGAAGGCGAGCAGGGCGAGCCGGGGCCAGTCGAGGGGGCCGCCCAGCGGTCCGGCGACGGGCAGGGCGAGCGGGGTGAGGCAGCAGGCGGCGGCGAGCAGCACCGCGGCGGCGTACCGGGCCGCGGCGCCCGTGAGGGCCTCGGGTTCCCGCTGGCTGGTGATCTCCGCCTCCCCGCAGGTGCCGGCCCGTTCGGTTCCACGGGCCAGTGAGGAGGATAGGGCCCCGGTACCGGGCTCCGGCGCACGATCGCGCAATGGCGCAGTCGGCGCAGCATCAGCTCACCCAAAAGAGTGAAATGCCCCGGGATGCGGCGGCGTTGGCGCTCCGCGGGGCGGGCGCGTGACGGGTCCGCCCCGAAGCGGACCTTAAGAGAAGCCCAAGACCTCCCCGGAGCCCTTGACCCCGGGATTGGTCCAGTCCATTTTAGGTCTACCCCGTCCGGAAGGGGCCGCGGCCGCACCTCGGCCGCAGGCGCTCCGCCGTTCCACGCGTCCGAACGACGCCCCAGCACCGTCCGCCCGCCGTCCCTGCCGCGGGCGGATCCCCCGCACCCTGTCCCGGAGGTCCCCCATGGAACACGACCCGACTCCGGCCGCCGGCCGGCACCGCCGCCGGCGCGGCCGCACGGCCGCGGTGGCCGTCGCCGCCCTCGGCCTGCTGGCCGGCGGTGTGACCGCCGTGGTGAGCAGCGGCGACGCACTCGCCGCCACCGACGCCCTCGGCTCCAACTGGTACGCCTCCGCCCCCTACCTGATGCCGGAGGACAACTCGCCGCCGGACGCGGCCGCGGTGATGGACGCGACCGGCCAGAAGGCCTTCCAGCTGGCGTTCATCCTGGACTCCGGCGGCTGTACCCCGGCCTGGGGCGGCACCTCGTCGATCGACAGCGACACCGTGATGCCCGCGGTGATCCAGAAGATCCGCTCCAAGGGCGGCGACGTCTCGGTGTCCGTCGGCGGCTACGGCGGCAACAAGCTCGGCCAGAGCTGCGGCACCCCGGAGGCGACCGCGGCCGGCTACCAGAAGGTCATCACCAAGTACGCCCTGAAGGCGATCGACTTCGACCTGGAGGAGCCGGAGTACGAGAACACCGCGGCGATCCACAACGAGATCGGCGCGGCGAGGATCCTCCAGCAGAACAACCCGGGCCTGTACGTCTCGATCACCACGGCCGGGACGACCTCGGGCACCGGCTGGTTCGGCACCCAGATGCTGAACGAGGCCAAGTCCCAGGGCTTCACGCCGAACAACTTCTCGATCATGCCGTTCGACGGCGGCTTCAACGGTGCGGCGGCGCAGACCGACGCGCTGGTGAAGTTCAACCAGATCCTGCAGACGACCTTCGGCTGGAACGAGGCCACCGCGTACGCCCACGAGGGCGTGTCGATGATGAACGGCCGCACCGACGCCGCCGAGTACTTCAAGCAGGCGGACTTCCAGATCGTGCTGGACTTCGCGACCGCGCACAAGCTGGCGCGCTACACCTTCTGGTCCGTCAACCGGGACCGCCAGTGCGCGGGTTCGGTGGACCCGGGGCTGTCCGGCGCCTGCTCCAGCGTGGCGCAGAGCGACTGGGACTTCACCAAGTACACCGTGAAGTTCGCGGGTGCGACCCCGCCCACCACGCCGCCGACCAGCACCCCGCCCACCAGCTCCTCGCCGACCGCCCCCGGCGGCACCTGCACGGACCCGGCGTGGAGCGCCACCACCACGTACGTCGCGAACAACAAGGTCTCGTACCAGGGCCACAAGTACCACGCCAAGTGGTGGACCCTGAACGAGGTACCGACCGCGAGCGGCCAGTGGGGCGTCTGGGCCGACGACGGCCCGTGCTGATCCGCTGACCGGAACGGGCCGGCCCCCGGGGATCCCCGGGGGCCGGCCCGTCGCGTGGGCTGCGGGATCAGGACTCGGCGGCGGCCGTGGCGGTGGCGCCGTGCCCGGCGGACTCGTCCGCCGACAGCTGGGCGGCCCGCTGGCCGGCCCGGATCGAGTCGATCCGCGCCAGGACCTTCGTCCGGAGGTCGACCGGCGTGTCGTCGCACCCGCAGGAGCGCTTGATCAGCGCCTTGATGGCCTGTTCGAGCCCGTACTTCTCCAGGCAGGGCGAGCACTCCTCGAAATGCACGCGCAGCTTGGCGCAGTCGCCCTCGGCCATCTCGTTGTCGAGGAATTCATAGAGGTGGTCGAGCACCTCGCCGCACTCGGTGTCGTGCGGATCGCCGCAGCTCATGAGCCCGCGCCCTTCGCTTCCTGCCCTGCACCGCTGCCCGCCGGGACGAGGCCGCGCTCACGGGCGTAGTCCTCCAGCATGCCGCGCAACTGGCGGCGGCCACGGTGCAGCCGGGACATCACCGTACCGATGGGTGTACCCATGATGTCCGCGATCTCCTTGTACGCAAAGCCCTCGACGTCCGCGAGATAGACCGCGATGCGGAATTCCTCCGGGATCGCCTGCAGCGCGTCCTTGACGTCGCTGTCGGGCAGGTGATCGAGGGCCTGCGCCTCCGCCGACCGGAGCCCGGTCGACATGTGCGACTCGGCCCTGGCCAGCTGCCAGTCCTCGATCTCCTCGGCCGCGGTGCGCTGGGGCTCGCGCTGCTTCTTGCGGTACGAGTTGATGAACGTGTTGGTGAGGATGCGGTACAGCCAGGCCTTGAGGTTGGTGCCCTCACGGAACTGGTGGAAGGACGCGTACGCCTTGGCGAACGCCTCCTGGAGCAAGTCCTCCGCGTCGGCCGGGTTGCGGGTCATCCGCAGCGCCGCCGAGTACATCGGATCCAGGAAGGCCAGTGCGTCGCGCTCGAAGCGCTCGCGCCGGGCATCCTCGCTCTCGTCGGCGGACACCCGGAAGGTGTCCTCGCCGATCGCCTCGGCCAGCTCGTCCCCCGTGAGCGGCCCGTCACCGGACAGCCCACCACCCGAAACGGCCTCGTCCTCGGTCCCGACGACCGGACCCACCTCCTCGGTACTGCGGCCGGGGCCCACGGCGGGCCGGCCCGAGATGGAGGATATCGGGCCCACCGGCTTCTCGCCCGCGACAAGCCACTCGGACCAGTCCGGAAGGAAGGCGTTCTGCGCCGCCCGCTCCTCCGGTCGTTCGGGGCACGCGATCGAACCCATGGGCGCTGCCTTTCCACCGGGACTGTGCTGACGTCCCTCTCAACCGAGCGGGGCCGCCGGGCATTCCCGGCCTCCTCTCAGCCGACCGGCACCACCGAGGGCAGCCAGTCGGCGACAGCCCCGGTGAGGCCCGCCAGCGCCTCCTCCTGGCTCACCGGCGCCCGCTTGGGCACCGCGAAGCCGTGGCTGCCGAAGGGCACCTCGACAGCGGTGTGGCCGGCGGGAAGCGGCGGGAACTCCGCCAGGGTGCCGAAGGCGTCCGCCCCGCCCTGCACGGTCAGCGTGGGCAGGCCGGTGCCCAGCAGCTCCTCGGCCCGGCTCTTCTCCGGCTTGCCGGGCGGGTGCAGCGGGAAGGCCAGGGCCAGCACGGCGACGGCGCCGGAGGCGAGCCCGGTGCGGCAGGCCACCCGGGCACCGGCGCTGCGGCCGCCCGCGACCACCGGCAGCCCCTCGCCCGCCAGCTCGGCCAGCACCGGCAGCCAGGCCTCGTCCAGCGTCCGCGGGGCCGGGCCGAGCCGCTTGCCGGCCACCCGCCAGGGCTGCTCGACCAGGGCGACGGTGACGCCGAGCGGCGGCAGGGCGGCGGCCAGCGCGACGAGGTCCCGCGCCTCGATCCCGCCGCCCGCGCCGTGGCCGAGCGCCAGCACCGCCGCGGCCCGCGGTGCCCAGTGGAAGGTGATCCGTGCGTCGCCGACCGGCGTCGGCACCAGCTTCTGCATACCGCGAGCGTAGATCGTCCCGGCGCGGGCGGAGCGGGTTCAGAAGAGCGTGGTGCGGTCCTCGTCGGTGAGTTCGCGCAGGAGTTCAGGGCCGTTGTTGCGGATGTTGCCGACCGCCGCGCCGACCGGGCGCGCCAGCAGCGCCCCGGGCGGCGGCGGCACCAGCAGGCCGCGCACCTCGTCCGGGTCGCCGAGGCCGGGGTCGAGCCAGGCGTCGACGCCGGACGCGTCGAGGAACAGCGGCATTCGCGGGTGGATCGGGGCGAGCAGCGGCTCGGCGTCGGTGGTGACGATCGTGCAGGTCACCCGCCAGGCGTCGGGGTGGTCGGCGGGGCGCGTCCGGTCCCGCCAGAACTCGTACAGGCCGGCCAGCGCGAGCATCCCGCCGTCGGCCCGGGAGACGAAGAAGGGCTGCTTGGCCTGCCTGCCGCGCTCACCGGGGACGGTCTGCCACTCGTAGTAGCCGTCGACCGGCAGCAGGCAGCGGCGGGAGGCGAAGGCCTGCCGGTAGGCGGGCTTCTCGTGGACGGTGTCCGCCCGGGCGTTGATCATCTTGACCGCGGTGTCCGGGGCCTTCGCCCAGGCCGGGACGAGGCCCCAGCGCAGCACCCGCAGCTGGCGCACCGGCACCGAGCCGCCCCGGGGGACGCGGTCCAGCACCACGTACACCGGGTCGGTGGGGGCGACGTTCCAGCTCGGTACGAGGGTCTCGGCCGGATCCCACTGCTCGACGCCGAACACCTCGACGATGGACTCGGGCCCGTTGCTGGAGGCGAAACGTCCGCACATGGCGGCCAGCCTGCCACGCCCGGCCGCCGCCGGTCCGGGAGTCCGCGGGACGGACGGCCGTCGGCGCCGGATCCCGGTCCGGCCGAACCGGGCGCTACCGTCCGGGCGTCCTGGCATGGGAGGCTGCCGGACCGGCACCGAGGACGCACGCACGGAAAGCAGGACCCGCATGGACCTCGCGGACGTATGGCAGCAGGTGACCGCCACCAGGCCCGCCCCGCCCGACTGGCTGGTGCTGACCATGGCCGCCGTGGCCCTGACGGCGGTCGTGCTCCGCCCGGTGTGGCGGGTCAGCCGCGCCGTGGTCACCATCGCCCACGAGGGCGGGCACGGCCTGGCGGCGCTGCTCACCCGGCGCCGGCTCTCCGGGATCCGGCTGCACTCGGACACCTCCGGGCTGACCCTCTCCTACGGGCGTCCGACCGGCCCCGGCATGATCCTGACCGCCGCCGCCGGCTACACCGCCCCGCCGCTGCTCGGCCTCGGCGGCGCGGCCCTGCTCGCCGCCGGCCGCACCGGCTGGTTCCTGTGGATCGCCATCGCCCTGCTGGTCGGGATGCTGCTGCGGATCCGCAACGCCTTCGGGGTGCTGGCCGTGGTGGCCACCGGGGCGCTCTTCGGGCTGGTGTCCTGGTACGGCGACGACCGGGTGCAGGCCGGCTTCGCGTACCTGGGCGTCTGGTTCCTGCTGCTGGCGGGCGTGCGGCCGGTGCTGGAGCTCCAGCAGATGCGCCGCGCCGGGCGCTCCCCGAATCCGACGCCGACCAGCTGGCCCGCCTCACCGGGGTTGGCGCGGTGCTCTGGGTCACGCTGTTCCTGGTGGTCGCGCTGGCCTGTCTGCTGGCCGGCGGCAGCTGGCTGCTGCACTGGCGCAGCGTGTAGGGCCTGCGCCGGGGACGGTGCGCGTCCACACCGTCCGCACCCCGGGTGCACAGCCGCCGCACCGAAGGTCCCCAGCACCCCCGTCCGCCATTCGAATGCGCACGGGGCGGCGACCCGGCGGCCCCCTAGACTTGGCCCATGACCGATGCCCTGTGGCCCGCCCCCGTCGCCACCGCCGCCGTGGACGCGACCGTGACCATCCCCGGCTCCAAGTCGGCGACCAACCGCGCCCTGGTGCTGGCCGCCCTGGCGGACGGCCCGGGCTGGGTGCGCCGGCCGCTGCGCAGCCGCGACTCCCAGCTGATGGCGGACGGTCTGCGCGCACTCGGCGTCACCATCGAGGAGACGGTGAACGAGGCCAGCGGCGGCACCGGCGGCGGCGAGGCGTGGCGGGTCATCCCGGCCGCCCAGCTGCGTGGCCCGGCCCAGGTCGACGTGGGCAACGCCGGCACGGTGATGCGCTTCCTGCCCCCGCTCGCGGCGCTCGCCGACGGACCGGTGCACTTCGACGGCGACCCGCGCAGCTACGAGCGGCCGCAGCACGGCGTGATCGACGCGCTGCGCGCGCTCGGCGCCCGGATCGACGACTGCGGCCGCGGGGCTTCCCGCTGACGGTGCACGGCACCGGCGCGGTCGACGGCGGCCCGGTCGAGGTGGACGCCTCCTCGTCCTCCCAGTTCATCTCCGCCCTGCTGCTCTCCGGCGCCCGCTACAACAACGGCGTGGAGATCCGGAACACCGGCGGCACCGTCCCGTCGCTGCCGCACATCCGGATGACCGTGGACATGGTCCGCAAGGCCGGCGGGCAGGTCGACGCGCCCGAGGACGGCGGCGAGAAGGACATCTGGCGGGTCACCCCCGGGGCACTGATCGGCCGCGACCTGGTGGTCGAGCCGGACCTCTCCAACGCGGCGCCGTTCTTCGCCGCCGCCCTGGTCACCGGCGGCCGGGTGACCGTCCGCGACTGGCCGCGGCACACCTACCAGCCGGGCGACCAGCTGCGGGAGATCTACACCGCGATGGGCGGCTCCTGCCGCTTCACCGACGAGGGCCTGGAGTTCACCGGCACCGGCCGGATCCACGGCATCGAGGTCGACCTGCACGACGTCGGCGAGCTGACGCCGGTGATCGCGGCGGTCGCCGCGCTCGCCGACTCCGAGTCGCACCTGTACGGCATCGCCCACCTGCGCCTGCACGAGACCGACCGGCTGGCCGCGCTCGTCAAGGAGATCAACGACCTGGGCGGCGACGTCTCGGAGACCGAGGACGGCCTGCGGATCCGCCCGCGCCCGCTGCACGGCGGCGTCTTCCACACCTACGAGGACCACCGGCTGGCCACCGCGGCCGCGGTGATCGGCCTCGCCGTCGAGGGCGTCGGGGTGGAGAACGTCGCGACGACCGCCAAGACCCTGCCCGACTTCCCGCGGATGTGGGCCGACCTCCTCGGCCAGGGCTGACGGGGGCAGGGCACATGCGCCGCTACGGCAAGGACGCCGACGAGGACGACATCCGCAACCGCCCGGCCCGCCGGGGCTCCCGGCCCCGGACCCGGATCCGGCCCAAGCACGAGGACGCCGCCGAGGCGATGATCCTCACCGTCGACCGCGGGCGGCTGACCTGCCTCGTCGACGCGGGCACGAAGAAGGAGCGCGAGGTCGTCGCCATGAAGGCCCGCGAGCTGGGCCGCAAGGGCGTCGTCGTCGGCGACCTGGTCGACGTGGTCGGCGACCTCTCCGGCGAGCCCGACACGCTGGCCCGGATCGTCCGGGTCGCCGAGCGCACCTCGGTACTGCGGCGCACCGCGGACGACGACGACCCGTACGAGCGGATCGTCGTCGCCAACGCCGAGCAGCTGGCGATCGTCTGCGCGCTGGCCGACCCCGAGCCGCGGCCCCGGCTGATCGACCGCTGCCTGGTCGCGGCCTACGACGCCGGCATGGAGCCGCTGCTGGTGCTGACCAAGTCCGACCTCGCATCGGCCGAACCGCTTCTGGAGGCCTACGGGCCGCTGGGCATCTCGTTCGTGGTGACCCGGCGGGACGAGCTGGAGACGACCGGCGCCGAGGCGGTCCGCGAGCACCTGCGGGGGCTCTCCACGGTCTTCATCGGGCACTCCGGCGTCGGCAAGACGACGCTGGTCAACGCGCTGGTGCCGGCGCGCCAGCGGACGACCGGCCACGTGAACGCGGTGACCGGCCGGGGCCGGCACACCACCGTCTCGGCGCTGGCGCTGCGGCTGCCGCCGCCGCCCGGGGCCAAGCCCGGCTCGAAGAAGGCGCTGGACCCGGGCTGGGTGATCGACACCCCCGGTTTCCGCTCGTTCGGCCTCTCGCACATCGACCCGTCCCGGGTCATCCTGGCCTTCCCCGACCTGGAGGCCGGCACCGAGGACTGCCCGCGCGCGTGCAGTCACGACGAGCCGGACTGTGCCCTGGACGCCTGGGTCGCCGAAGGCCACGCCGAGCAGGCCCGGCTGTACTCGCTGCGCAGGCTGCTGGCCAGCCGCGACACCCGCGAGGGGACTGACCCGCCCACCGGGCGGGTCGCCGGGGGCCGCAGAGGTGTCGGATCGCCCCGGGCCGGTGATCATAGGAGGGTGAGGACCGTCCCCCGACAAGGAGTCAGACGGATGGCATGGGCCCTGGTGATCCTCGCCGGTCTGCTGGAGACCGGCTTCGCGATCAACCTCAAGCTGAGCCACGGCTTCACCCGGCTCTGGCCCACCATCAGTTTCTGCGCCTTCGCCCTGGGCAGTTTCGGCCTCCTGACGCTCTCGCTCAAGTCGCTGCCGGTCGGCTCGGCGTACGCGGTGTGGACGGGCATCGGCGCGGCCGGCACGGCCATCTACGGCATCGCCTTCCTGGACGAGTCCGGCAGCACGCTCAAACTGGTCTCGATCAGCCTGGTCATCGCCGGTGTGGTCGGCCTCCAGCTGAGCGGCAGCGGACACTGAATCGGACATCCGTTCCGTCCGCTGTGCGAGCCGTACCGCCGGGAAGGGGCCTGGGTCGCTAGGGTTCCGGCATGGCCGATTACCACGACGACCTCCGACTCGCCCATGTCCTCGCCGACTCGGCCGACTCGATCACCATGGAGCGCTTCAAGGCGCTGGACCTCAAGGTCGAGACCAAGCCGGACCTGACCCCGGTCAGCGACGCCGACAAGGCGTGCGAGGAGCTGGTGCGCAGCGTGCTGCAGCGGGCCCGCCCGCGGGACGCGGTGATGGGCGAGGAGTACGGCCTGCAGGGATCGGGCCCGCGCCGCTGGGTGGTCGACCCGATCGACGGCACCAAGAACTACGTCCGCGGCGTGCCGGTCTGGGCGACCCTGATCGCGCTGCTGGAGGAGGGCATCGACGGCGAGCTGCAGCCCGTCGTCGGGATCGTCTCCGCCCCCGCGCTGAACCGCCGCTGGTGGGCCGCGCGCGGGCTGGGCGCGTACGCCGGCCGGAGCCTGGCCAAGGCGACCCGGATCCAGGTCTCCCAGGTCGGCCGGATCGAGGACGCCTCGCTCTCGTACTCGTCGCTGACCGGCTGGGAGGAGCGCGGCCGGCTCGACCCGTTCCTGGACCTCACCCGGGCCTGCTGGCGGACGCGGGCGTACGGCGACTTCTGGTCGTACATGATGGTCGCCGAGGGCGCCGCGGACATCGCCGCGGAGCCGGAGCTGAGCCTGTGGGACATGGCGGCGCCGTGCATCGTGGTGCAGGAGGCGGGCGGACGGTTCACCGGCCTGGACGGCATCGACGGAGCGAACGGCGCCGACGCGGTGGCCAGCAACGGCCTCCTGCACGCGGAGGCGCTGCGGCGGCTCAGCGTCTGACCGGCCCGCGGACGCGGCCCGGCACGGCCGTCGACAGGGGTGTTTCGGCGGGTGGTCGGCGAGGTTGCCGACCACCCGCCGCGGCCTTCCGGCGGCCCTGAGGAGACGGCAACTCCACGGCAACGCAAGGACCCTAGGCTCGGACGACCAAGGCCGGGCCGGTCAAGGCCGGGCCTCCGTTCCCCGCGCGTCCCACCCCGCCGGGCCGCTTGCCGAGGGGGACTCCCCGACGTGCGTACGCTCCGCAGCATCCGCCACCGGCTGGGCCTGCTGCTCGCCCTGCCCACCGGCGCCCTCGTCGTGCTCGGTGCCACCGGCACCGCCGCCCAGGCCGGTCGCTGGTCCGCGGCCGACCGGACGGACCGCCAGGTCGCCCTGGTGGCCGCCACCGAGGAGTTCGTCCACCAGATCCAGCGCGAACGCGGCCTGACCGCCGGCCTGCTCGGCGGCGAGAGCGGCTTCCGGGTCCAGCTCACGGCCCAGCGGACGACCGCCGACACCTCCCGGCGGACCCTGGACGACCGGCTCGCGGCCGGCCCGCCCGGCGCCGACCGGATCCGCGCGGCGCTCGGCCGGCTGGACGGCCTCGCCGCGCTCCGCGGCCGGGCCGACACCGGGACGGCCACCCGCGCCGAGGCGCTCGGGTTCTTCACCGACGCCGTCACCGCACTGGACGCCGCGGCCTTCGCCGACCGCGGCGGCGACGGCGACCAGCGGCTCGCCGACGCCCTCACCACCCTGCACGCCCTCGCCGGCGCCACCGAGGCCGCCGCGCTCGAACGCGGCACCCTCAACGGGGTGCTGGCCGCCGGCGCCTTCCGCAACGGCGACTACCCCGCGTTCGTCCGGATCGCCGCGGTCAAGGAGGCCGCGCTGGCGCGGGCGCCGCAGACCGCCACCGCGGAGCGCGCCGACGCCCTCGCCGCCGCCCTGCGGTCCCCGGCCGCGGTGACCGTGGCCGGGATGGAACAGCAGGCGCTCGACGGCCTCCAGGGCGGGCGGCTGCCGGTGGCCGCCGACGACTGGTGGCGGGCGGCCACCGCACTGGTCGACGACCTGTACCGGGTGCAGGCGCAGGCCGCCGCGGACGCCTCGGCCCGCGCCGCGGCGCTGCGCGGGCAGGCCCTGCGCACCCTGCTGGCGGACGCCGGGCTGACCCTGGCGGCGGTCGCCGCCGCGGTGCTGCTCGGGGTCGCGGCGACCCGGTCGATCACCCGGCCGGTGGCCGCGCTGGTGGCGGGCGCCGAGGACCTGGCCGACCGGGTGCTGCCCCGGGCCGTCGAGGACGCCCAGAACGGCCGGGAGGCGGCGGCGCCCGCCCTGCGCACCGGGGCGGGCGCCACCGCGGAGCTGGCGGCGCTGGAGGCCGCGCTGGGGCGGGTGGCCGGCACCGCGCTGCACCTGGCCGTCGAGCAGTCCGTGCTGCGCCGCAACACCACCGAGTCGCTGGCCAACCTGGGCCGCCGCAACCAGGCGCTGGTCACCCGTCAACTGGGCTTCCTGACCGCGCTGGAGCGGGGCGAGCACGACCCGGGGGCGCTGGCGAACCTGTTCGAACTGGACCACCTGGCGACCCGGATGCGCCGCACCGCGGAGAGCCTGCTGGTGCTGGTCGGCGAGGGCAGTCCGCGCCGCTGGGCGCACCCGGTGCCGCTCGGGGACGTGATCCGGGCGAGCCTCGGCGAGGTCGAGGACTACCGCCGGGTGGTGCTGCGCCGGGTCGACGACGCGCTGGTGGACGGCTCGGCGGTCGCCGACACGGCCCATCTGCTGGCCGAGCTGGTGGAGAACGCCCTGGCCGCCTCGCCGCCCGACACCGACGTGGAGGTCTTCGCCCGGCTGGCCGAGGACGGCTGCCTGATCGCGGTGCTGGACCGCGGACCCGGCCTGGACGAGGAGGAACTCGCACGCGCCAACGCGCGGCTGGCCGGACGGGAGAGCTTCCTGGTGGGCCGGGAGGGCCGGCTCGGGCACTACGTGGCGGGCCGGCTGGCGGAGCGGCTCGGCGCGGCCGTCCGGCTGGGTGCGGCCCCGGTGCACGGCGTGAGCGCGACGGTGCGGCTGCCGGCCGCCCTGGTGGCACCGGCGACGAGCCGGGCTGCGGCCGGCGGGGTGCCGGCATGAGCGGCTACGAGACCGGTGAGGTGGTCCGCCCGTTCGTGATGACCTCGGGGCGGACGCGGCCCGTCCAGGGCGAACTGCGGATCGAGACACTGGTGTCGGCGGCGCCGGCCGCGCTGGGTGCCCCGCTGGGCTTCGAGCGGCACCGCATCGTCGAGCTGTGCCAGTACCCGCGGTCGGTGGCGGAGCTGGCGGCGCTGCTGCCGGTGCCGCTCGGGGTGGCCCGGGTGCTGGTGGCGGACCTGGCGGCGGAGCGGTACGTCCGGGTGCACGAGCGGTCGGCGCAGGACGTGTCGGTGGCGCTGCTGGAACGCGTCCGGGACGGCCTGCTGCGCCTCTAGGGCTCGGCCGGGCCCCGGCGGCGCGGTGCGCACCCCGGGGCCCGCGGACGGCCGCCGGGCTACGCGCTGAGCTCGGAGTCGAGCGCGCCCAGCAGCCGGCCGGCCCGCTCCGCGACCTCGGCCGGGCCGTACTCCGCCGCCCGGCGGCACCAGTTCTCGGCCTGGACGGGCTCGCCCCGGCGCAGCGCCAGCAGCGCGAGGCGCAGCGCCGCCCGGCCGTGCCCGGCGTCGGCCGCCCGGGTGTACCAGAGCATCGCCTCCGCCTCGCAGTCCTGACGGGCCAGCAGCAGGCCCAGGTTGAAGGCCGCGCTGCGGCTGCCCGCCTCCGCCGCCCGGCGGTACCAGCGCTCGGCGGCCTGCAACTCGCCGCGCTCGGCGGCCCGGACGCCCATCCGGACCTGCGCCCGGCGGTGGTCGGCCTCCGCGGCGACGGCGTACCAGTGTTCGGCCTCCGCCTCGCCGCGGCGCTCCAGCACCGCGGCCAGCCGGAACGCGCCCTCGGCCGAACCGGCCGCGGCCGCCTGCCGGTAGCGCTCCAGCGCCCCCACCGGGTTGCCGCGCTGCTCCTGCACGACGGCGAGCTGGAGCGCGGCCTCGCCGTGCCCCTCCGCCGCGGCCCGCGCGTACCACTCGTGGGCCTGCGGGAGTTCGCCGCGACCGGCGTGCAGCACCCCGAGGTTGAAGGCGCCGTCCACGCTGCCGGACTCCGCCGCCTTGGAGAACCACGGCTCGGCGCCCGACTCGTCGCCGCGCTGGAGCAGCACCACGGCCAGCGCGTTGCACGCCTCGCGGTGGCCCGCGTAGGCGGCCCGCCGGTACCACTGCTCGGCCTGCGCCTCGCGGCCGGCGGCCGCGCAGAGCAGGCCCAGGTTGAAGGCGCCGTTGTGGTCGCCGGCGTCCAGGGCGGCGCGGTACCAGCGCTCGGCCGCGGCCGCCTCGCCGCGGCCGGCGTGCAGGGCGCCGAGCGCGTTGGCGGCGTTGCCGTCACCGGCCTCGGCGGCCTCCTGCCACCACTCGGCGGCGGCGGTCACGTCCCCGGCGTCTCGCAGCAGGAAGCCCAGCGCGCAGGCGGCCCGGGGCTCGCCGTTCTGCGCCGACTGCCGGTACCAGCGGGCCGCCTCGTCGAGCTCGCCGCGCTCCTCCAGCAGCACGCCGAGCCGCAGCGCGGCCCGGGCGTGGCTGCGGGCGGCCGCGGTGCGGTACCAGGTCTCCGCGGTCTCCTTGTCGCCCGCCGCCTCGCGCATCCGGGCGAGCCGGTAGGCGGCCTCGCGGTGGCCCGCGTCGGCGGACACCTTGAACCAGCGTTCGGCGCGCACGTCGCGCCGATGCTCCATCAGATCGCCCAGCGCGTAGGCGCCGAGCGGGTGGCCGTGCTCGGCGGCGAAGTGCAGCCAGTACTCGGCGGCCTCCTCCTCGCCCTGGTCCCGCAGCTGGAGGCCGAGGGCGTGCGCGGCCGGGGCCGAGCCCGCGACGGCGGCCTGCCGCCACCACTGGGCGGCCTCCGCCCGGTGGCCCCGCTGGTGGAGCAGCACGCCGAGGTTGTTGGCGGCGGCGCGCAGCCCGGCCGCGGCGGCGCTGCGCAGGTACGGCTCCGCGTCCTCCAGGTCGCCGCGGCGCAGCAGCAGGGCGCCGAGCTGGCTGGCGGCGCCCGGGTCGCCGCCGTCGGCCGAGGCGCGGTGCCGGGACTCCAGGGCGGCCTGCTCGCGGGCGGCCAGGGCGGACTCGAAGCTGGCGGCCTCCACCGCGTCGCCGTCATCGGCCTCGTCGACGGGTGCTCCGTCGACGGCAGCCGGGTAGCGGCCGACGGCGTCGAGGAGTTGCTGGGCGGAGATCCGGACGAGGCTCTCCGGGCCGTTGCTGCGCTGGGCCGGCAGGCCCCGCCGGGCCTCGTCGGCGTCCTGCGCCCGAGTGCCGGTGTCGGGGGCCGCTGCGGGCCCGCTGCCGTTCCTGCCGATCAGCTTCATGCCGGCTCCCGCTCCCCCAGAGTGCTTCGGCATCCGCCGGGGGCGCGCCGGACTCTGCGACCGCTGCTCCCCCTCCACTGTCGAAAAGGAGTCAACCGCCGTACTGCATCCCCCATGTGCTCCATCGTCGCATCACCCGGAACCCGCGTACACCTGCCCCGGGCCAATTCTGACGGGGCGGGCCGAAGCCGGCGGAAACAGCTTCAGCGCTTTGTCGATTTCCCGACATCGGGGCCCCACAAACCCCGGCAACGGCGGCGGGACCGGGCTGAACGGGTCGATAGTACCGGAGTCGGGCCCTTCTTGATCGGAAAAACGCCAGGGCCCGGAGGAACCAGATGAACTCTGGTGCCTCCGGGCCCTGATCTTCAGTAGCGGGGACAGGATTTGAACCTGCGACCTCTGGGTTATGAGCCCAGCGAGCTACCGAGCTGCTCCACCCCGCGTCGTTGGCTCAACCATAGCACGGTCGCGGGGTGGACCAACAATCGGTTGCCGCAGCTCAGGGCGTGGACGACGCCGACGGCGCGGGTGAACCGGACGGCGCCGCGGACGCCGCGGCACCGGCCGGACGGGCCGCGGCGGCCCGCTTCAACGCGTCCTGGAGCGCCTGCTGCGCCTTGCCGTACGCCGTCCAGTCGCCGGTCCTGAGCGCCGCCTGGCCGTCGTCGAAGGCCTTCTGGGCGTCCTGGAGCGCCTGCTGGAGATCCGGGTTTCCGGTCGCCGGCGGGGTGGTCGCCCCCGGGGCGGGCGTGCCGGTGCCGGAGGTGCCCCCGGTGACGGGCGCCGTCGGAGTGGCGGGTGCGCCGCCGGCCGCGCCCCCGAAGACCTGGGCGAGCGCGTCCGACAGGCTGTTCGCCATCACCACCTTGTCGTTCCCGTACATCGCCAGGACCTTCTGCAGCACCGGCGCCTTGGCGCCGCGCGCGAGCAGGTACACCGGCTCGACGTTGAGGATGCCGCCGCCCACCGGGAGGGTGAGCAGGTTGCCGTACTCGATGGCCGAGTCGTTGCCGTTGGTCAGCAGGGTCAGCTGACTGGCCACCGCCGGGTCCGAGTTGAACTTCGCCTGGGCCTGGTTGGGCCCGAGCGCGCCCGACTCGGCGGGCACCCGCAGGATGCGGATCCGGCCGTAGTCGGGCCCCGGGTCGGCGGAGACCGCCATGAAGGCCGCGAGGTTCTCCCGGCCGCTCGGCGTGAAGCTGGTGGCGAGCGAGAACGAGGCCGCGGCGGCGTCCGGCATCCGCAGCGTCAGGTAGTACGGCGGCTGGACGGCGTCGGTGTTGGTGCTCGGGTCGTCCGGCACCTGCCAGATGTCGGTGCCGCTGAAGAACGCGGCCGCATCCGTCATGTGGTACTGGCCGAGCAGGTCGCGCTGCACCTTGAACAGGTCCTGCGGGTAGCGCAGGTGGGGCAGCAGCGCGGCCGGGATGGCGGACTTCGCCTCGACCGTGCCGGGGAAGGCCTTCATCCAGGTCTTCAGCACCGGGTCGCTCTCGTCCCACTGGTACAGCGTCACCTGGCCGGTGTACGCGTCGACCGTCGCCTTCACCGAGTTGCGGATGTAGTTGACGGTGTTCTCCGCGGCCAGGGTGCGGCCGCGCTGGTCGGTCAGCGCGTCCTTGGTCGACTCGCCCAGGGTGGTCTTCGAGGAGAACGGGTAGCCGTCCGAGGTGGTGTAGCCGTCCAGCACCCAGACCAGCCGGCCGCCCTCCACCACCGGGTACGGGTCGGCGTCGATCGACAGCCACGGCGCGACCTTCTCCACCCGCTCCTTGGGCGTCCGGTCGTAGAGCACCTGCGCGCCGTCGGTGATCGCCCCCGAGTAGAGGATCTGCGGCTCGCCGAACTTCACCGCGTACGCGGCCCGGGTGAGCACGCCGTTCAGCGAGACACCGCCGGAGCCCTGGTACTGGTACGTCTTGTCACCGGCGTCGCTGGTGTAGTCGATCTCCCGGTTGGAGCCGCCGACGATCGAGTACGACAGGGTCTTCTCGCCGTAGTAGACCCGCTGCTCGTAGCTGCCGAGGTCGCCCTTGGTCGGCAGCGAGGACTCGGTGTAGACCGGCTTGCCGTTGGCGTCGACCTGGTTTCCTTGGCGGCGACCACGCCGTAGCCGTGGGTGTACTTGAAGTGGTCGTTGATCCAGCTGTGCTGCTGGACGCCGTTGGCGTCGAGCTCGCGCACGCCCAGCACGGTGTCCTGGGCGCCGTAGCGGTCCACATCCAGCGTCCGCGGGAAGCCGTAGTACTTGCGCTGCGCCTCGGCCTGCTGGAACGTCGGCGCGACCACGTTCGGGTCCAGCAGCCGGATGTCCGAGACGGTCTGCGCGTCCGGCTTCAGCGCCTCGGTGCTGGTGGTGGACTTGGGCCCGTACTGGGTGGTCTGGGCCCCCGCGACGCCGTACGCCTGCCGGGTCGCGTCGATGTTCTTCTGGATGTACGGCGTCTCCTTGGCCTGCTCGTTCGGCTTGACCTGGAACTGCTGCACGATCGCCGGGTAGACCCCGCCGATCAGCACCGCCGACAGCACCATCAAGCCGAAGCCGATCAGGGCCGGCGCCCAGGTGCGGCGGACGGGCGTCATGAAGAACAGCAGCGCGCAGATGATCGCCACGAAGAACAGGATGGTCTTGGCCGGCAGGAAGGCGTTGGCGTCCACGTACCGCAGGCCCGTCCAGCCCTCGACCCCCTTGTAGGAGCCGGACTTCACCGCGAGCGCGTAGCGGTCCAGCCAGTAGGCGACGGCCTTCAGCAGGACGAAGACGCCGAGCAGCACCGCGAGGTGGCCCTGCGCGCCGCGACTGGCCCGACGGCCGGGGCCCTGCAGTCGCAGCCCGCCGTAGAGGTAGTGCACCAGGGCCGCGGCCAGCAGCGAGACGATCACCGCACTGAACGCGAAACCCACCAGGAACTCGAACCAGGGCAGCTCGAAGGCGTAGAACGAGACGTCCCGGTGGAACTGACTGTCCTTCACCCCGAACGGCGTCCCGTTCACCCACAGCAGCCAGGTTCGCCACTGCGAGGCGGACGCCGCCCCGGCCACCAGGCCGACCAGCAGCGAGACGCCGGCCAGCAGCCGCTTCTTGTAGGGGGCCACCCCATCCGGTACCGGTCCAGGCTCTGCTGCTCGACCGACATCGCGGCCAGCGGCGGCCGCAGCCGGTACGCCAGCCAGAGGTTGAGGCCCACCACCACGGCCATCGCCAGCCCGAAGACCGCGAACAGGCCGGCCTTCGCCTTCAGCTGGGTGGTGTAGACGCCGCTGTAGTGGACGGACCTGAACCAGAGCCAGTCCGTCCAGACCCCGGAGACCATCACGAACAGCAGGAACAGCGCGACGAGGACACCGGCGGTCAGCAGCAGCACCTTGGACCGGCGGGACGGCGGACCGACTCTGGCACGGAAGCCCGGCTCGGGGCGGTCCGGCATCTGGAAGACCAAGGTGGCACCTCTGCTGTGTCGTCTGCGGGTCGGTCGTCCCCTGTGCAACTTAATCGGTCTTTACCTGAGTTCCCACGGTTCGCGATGAGATCGGACGGTTACCGGATCGGCTCGTCCCCGTGCCCTCGGCGGCGTGTGAGGATGGGGTCATGTCCGATGCACCCCAGACGCCCGCCGGCGGCGACCTGCCGCCGGCCGCCACCCCGCTCACCCGCGCCGCCCTGGAGATCGACGAGTACGCGGCCACCCTCGGCTGGGACCTCCCCGCCCGGCTGTTCGCGCTCGTCGACACCGCCGCGCTGCGCAAGGCCGACCCGCGACTCAGCCGGCAGCTCGAGCTCGCCGAGGACGCCACCGGCCTGACCCCGGTCGAGCAGGACGAGCTGCCCGCGGGCGCCGAGCTCGACCGCTTCCTCGGCACCATCGCCTGGCCCGACCAGGTGGTCGGCTGCGCCCTGGTCGTCGAGCGGCTGATGCTGCCGCCGGGCGCCGAGCAGTCCCGCCCGAAGAACGCCACCGAGAAGGAGCTGGCGACCTGGGTGGCCGAGCACCCGCAGCGCCAGGAGGTGCGGATCACCGCCGCCGTGCTCCGGGACGGCTCGAAGGAGATCGCCCTGCGGCTGCGCGAGAAGGACGTCGCCCGCGAGGTGCTGACCGGCCCCGACCTGGTGCCGGGCCTGACCGCGGCCCTGCTGGCCACCTTCTCCTAGGAGTCGTCCCCGAGGGCGCCCCGGAGCCGAGGGGCTCTCAGGGGCGCCGTGAGGGACCGGCCCGCCCGGCCGGCCCGCCTCAGCGCGGGCAGGCGGGCAGGGCCGCGTTCTGCCCGGAGCGGATCGAGTCCAGTGCCTTCAGCGCGCCGGCCAGGTTGTCCACCTTGACCAGGGTCAGCCCGGACGGCGTGCCCTGGACGGCCTCGGGGCAGTTCTCCGACGGGGTGAAGAAGTACTGGGCGCCCTTGTCCCGGGCCGCGATCAGCTTCATCTGGATGCCGCCGATCGGGCCGACCGCTCCGTCGTCGGCGATGGTGCCGGTGCCCGCCACGAACCTGCCGCCGGTCAGGTCGGTCGGGGTGAGCTTGTCGATGATGCCGAGCGAGAACATCAGGCCCGCGCTCGGGCCGCCGACGTCCTGCAGGCCGATGTCGATGGTGAACGGATAGGTGTGGTCCGTCCCCGGCAGGATCCCGACGATGGCCCGGCCGTCGGAGGCCTTGCCGGTGGTGACGGCGACCTTGTGCTCGTCGGCCGCGGCCGGGGTGGCGCTCGCCCTGGCGTGCGGCACCACGGTGAACTCCACCGTCTCGCCCGGCTTGTGCTTGGTCACCAGCGCGGCGACCTGCTCCTTGCCGGTCACCGTGGTGCCGTCCACGGCGACGATCTGGTCGCCGGCGTGCAGCCGGCCCTCGGAGGGGCCGCCGGCCACCACCGAGGAGACGATCACCTCGGTGCCGACGGGGATGCCGAGCTGACCGAGCGCCGCGGTCTTGGCGCTGTCCTCGGAGGAGGCGAACTGCTCGGCGTTCTCCTGCTGGGCCTCCTTGTCGGTCTGGCCCTGCGGGTACACGTTGTCGTGCGGCACCACCAGCACGTCGTGCCGCAGCCAGCCGATCACCGCCGAGACCAGGCTCGGCTCGTACTTGGCCCCGGTCACCTGCACGGTGGTCATGTTCAGGTGGCCGCTGGTCGGGTACGTGGGACGCCCGGAGATGCTGATCACCGGCTCGCCGGACTTCTGCTCGCCGAGCGTGTTGAACGTCGGCCCGGGGCTCATCTCGGTGTACGGCACGCGCATCAGCACCGAGGCGCAGAGCAGGCCTATGAGGAGCAGCGTGGCGGCGAGCATCGTCGCGGAGCGGCGTGGCATGGCTCGACAGTACGGGACGGCACCGGCCGGGCGCTGCCCGGGCCCGCGCACCCGTGCGGTCAGCGGTCGCCGCCGGACGTGGTGCTGCGCTCCATCGCGGCGCGGAAGCGTTCGTGCTCGGCCAGCGAGGCCGGATCACCGGTGGCGCGGGGGTGCGGGCCGCCCATCCCGCCCAGACCATGGCGGCCAGTGCGGCGGCGACAGGAATGATCAACCAGGCGAGCGCAGCCATGTCCGTACTCCCAGCTCGTCGTGCCTATAGGCAGATTAACCGCCCGCGCAGACAACGGCCGCGGCAGGATCCGGGTTACGGCCAGGAGGGTCATTGCGCCCGGCCGCGGGGGCGTCAGCAGGCGCCCGCGCCGACCCATTCCTCCTCGCCGTCGGTGAAGACCTGGTGCTTCCAGATCGGCACCTCGTGCTTGAGGTCGTCGATCAGCCGGCGGGCGGCCGCGAAGGCCTCGCCGCGGTGGGCGCAGGAGACGGCGACGATGACGGCCTTGTCGGTGATCTCCAGCCGGCCGATCCGGTGCACGGCCGCGAGGGCGCGGACCGGGAAGTCCGCGACGATCTTCTCCGCGATCCGGCGCATCTCGCGCTCGGCCGACGGGTGGGCGCTGTACTCCAACGCGGTGACGGACTTGCCGCCGTCGTGGTCGCGGACCGTGCCGACGAAGACCGTCGTGCCGCCCGCCGCGTCGTCGCCGACCGCCTCGTACACCTCGTCGAGCGAGAGCGGGGTGTCACGGATGGCGAGCAGGCGGATCGGGTCGTGGTTCTCGGACATGCTCCCCATGATTCCCCATCGGGTGACGCATCCGGCAAGAGGTTCCGGATCACGATTCGAATATTCCGCACAACGGAATACGGCAACGATCGCTCAGAAGCGGCGGCGCTTGCGGGCCCGGCGCACCAGCGCCGCCGTACCGACCAGGGCCACCGTGGCGCCCGCCGCGCCGAGACTGGTCGCCGCCTCCTTGCCACCGAGGCGCCGGCCGGCCACCGCGTGCTTGCCCGAGACCTGGCCGAGCAGCTCGCCCAGCACCTCCTCGTTGCTGTGGCGCGGCCGCCAGCCCGCCTCGTGCAGCCGGCTGCCGGACACCACCCACGGGTACATCGTGTAGGCCAGGTCGCCGGCCGGCGCCGGGGTCAGCCCGAGGCGGTGCAGCCGGGCGGCGGTGCCGAGCGCCAGCGCGGCCGGCAGCTCCATCCGCCGGATCCCGGAGAGCTCCTCCACGTCCTCCTGCTCCAGCCAGCCGTCGCAGCCGACCGTCACCTCGCCCTCGACCAGGCCGAGCGCCGCGTACTCCAGCGCCACCGCCAGGTCGTCCACGTGGCAGAACTGCCAGCACGGCCGCGACCCCGCCACCACCAGCAGCCGGGGCGCCTCGAAGTGCCGGGTCAGCACCGTGTCGATGCCCGGCCCGACCACCACGGCCGGACGCAGCACCGTCACCTGCAGGCCCGGGTGGCTGCGCGGCGCCCGCCGGGCCAGGCGCTCGATCTCCAGCAGGTCGCCGACCAGCGACGCCTCCTCGGTGGCCCGCAGCTCGGAGTCCTCGGCGAGCGGCACCTCGTTGTCGGGGAGCGCGCCGTAGACCATGGCCGAGGTGCAGAGCACCACCCGGGACACCCCGGCGGCCGCGGCGGCGGTCACCACCGTCTGCGCGCCCCGCACGTTGTACGCGCTCCGCGCCCGCGCGTCGGTCTCCATGCCGAGGTCCATCGCCAGGTGGACGACCACGTCCACGCCGGCCAGCCGCTCGGCCACCGCCGGGTCGCGCACGTCCAGCACCCGCCACTGCACCCCGGGCACCTCGCCGCGCCGGTCGTCGATCGCCAGCACCTTCCGCACCCCGGGCGAGGCGACCAGCCTGGCGGCGACCCGCTCGCCCAGGACACCGGCCGCCCCGGTGACGGCCACGGTCAGCGGCCTGCCGCCGTAGGCTGGAGACGGCGAGCCCGCGGCGGCGGCCACGGCGTCCTCACCTCCGGTCAGCCCAGAGCGAACGTCCGAAGGCGGGGAACTCACCGGCCATCCTCCACGGTTAGCTTATGTGCGTACGGACGAGTGTCACGTACCGTCCATCCTGCCCGAGGCACGGGCCCGGCGGTTGCAACCGGCAGCATCGGGCCGCGAGACCATGGACACACGCCCCGCCGCTGCGGGGCCGCCGAACACCCGCCACACCCCCGCGTGACGGCCGAGCAGAGCTGAGGACCCCGTGAGCGACCTCCCCTTCGGATTCTCCGTCCCGCCCGAGGAGCCAGAGGACGGCAAGGGCAAGAAGGACGACCAGGGCGACGCCGCCGCCAAGGGCCCCGGCGGCCCGGGCGGCGACGAGCCGCAGCAGCCGTTCGGCTTCGGCCCCGGCAACCCGCTGGGCGCGCTCTTCGGCCTCGGCGGCGGCGCGGGGGGCGACAACCCGTTCGGCGCGATGATGGGCAACCTGAACCCGGGCGACCTCGGCGCAGCCTTCCAGCAGCTCGGCCAGATGCTGTCCTTCGACGGCGGCCCGGTCAACTGGGAGCTCGCGCAGAACATCGCCCGCCAGACGGTCGTCGCCGAGCCCGCCGAGGGCCGCAGCAAGGACCGCTCGGTCGGCCAGGCCGAGCGCACCGCCGTCACCGAGGCCGTCCGGCTCGCCGAGCTGTGGCTGGACGCCGCCACCGAGTTCCCGTCCGGTTCGAGCACCGCCGTGGCCTGGAGCCGCGCCGAGTGGATCGAGGCCACCCTGCCGGTCTGGAAGGACCTGGTGGACCCGGTCGCCGAGCGGGTCGGCAACGCCATGGGCGGCGTGCTGCCCGCCGAGATGCAGGCGATGGCCGGCCCGCTGATGGGCATGATGCGCTCCATGGGCGGCGCCATGTTCGGCACCCAGATCGGCCAGGCGCTGGGCGCCCTGGCCGCCGAGGTGACCGGCTCCACCGACGTCGGGCTGCCGCTCGCCCCGGCCGGCAAGGCCGCCCTGCTGCCGCAGAACATCGCCGAGTTCGGCGAGGGCCTGAGCGTGCCCGCCGAGGAGGTCCGGCTCTACCTCGCCCTGCGCGAGGCCGCCCACCAGCGGCTCTTCGCCCACGTGCCGTGGCTGCGGGCGCACCTGTTCGGCGCGGTCGAGGCGTACGCGCGCGGCATCAAGGTCGACACCTCCCGGATGGAGGAGCTGGTCGGCAACCTCGACCCGAGCAACCCCGAGGCACTGCAGGAGGCGCTCGCCGGCGGCCTGCTCCAGCCCGAGGACACCCCCGAGCAGAAGGCCGCCCTGGCCCGCCTGGAGACCGCCCTCGCGCTGGTCGAGGGCTGGGTCGACGCGGTCGTGCACGCCGCCGCCCAGCCGCACCTGCCGCAGGCCGCCGCGCTGCGCGAGACGCTGCGCCGCCGCCGCGCCACCGGCGGCCCGGCCGAGCAGACCTTCGCCACCCTGGTCGGCCTGGAGCTGCGCCCGCGCCGGCTGCGGGACGCCTCCCGGCTCTGGGCCTCGCTCGCCGACGCCCGCGGCATCGAGGGCCGCGACGCCCTCTGGCAGCACCCCGACATGCTGCCCACCGCCGCCGACCTGGACGACCCGGACGGCTTCGTGCACCGCGCCGACGAGGGCGGCATCGACTTCGACGCCCTCGACAAGCTGCTCGGCGACGCCGCCCGCGGCACGGACGACGCGGCCGGCACGTCGAAGAGCCCCGAGGACGGCCCGGCGAAGAACGCCGAGGGCGACACCGACGGCGACACCGAGGGCGGGGCGAAGTGACCGACACCCTGCACGGCGACGCCGTCCGGGCGCTGCGCGACTGGACGGTGCAGGACGCCGGCCAGGACGGCCTGCGCCGCGACTACCTCGGCCACCTCGCCGAGCGGCCGGACGGCCTCCGGCGCGCGTGCCTGCCCGCCCACATCACCGCCAGCGCGGTCGTCGTCGACCCGGCCGCCGACCGGGTCCTGCTCACCCTGCACCCCAAGGTCGGCCGCTGGCTGCAGATGGGCGGGCACTGCGAGCCGGGCGACGACACGCTCGCCGCCGCCGCGCTGCGCGAGGCCACCGAGGAGTCGGGCATCGCGGGGCTCACCCTGGTCGGCGACGGCGGCCGCCCGCAGGTCGTCCGGCTGGACCGCCACGAGGTCCACTGCGCCGGCCGGGACAACCCCGCCGGCGTCCACCTCGACGTCCAGTACGTGGCGATCGCCCCGCCCGGCGCCGAGGAGCTGATCAGCGAGGAGTCGCTCGACCTGCGGTGGTTCCCGTACGACGAGCTGCCCGAGCTGACCGACGGCTCGGTTCGGCGGCTGGTCGCGCTCGCCCGCGACCTGACCGGCTGACCCCGGGCCGGGCCCCGCCCGGCACCGCTCAGTCGCAGACCGGCCCGCCCCCGGCCGACTCCTCGGCCGGGGCGCCCGCGGCGCCGCGGCGCCCCAGCACGTCCGGCAGCCGGGCGGCCGCCGCGACGCCCTCCAGATAGCCGCGGGCGCGCTCGGTGCGCGGGTACGCCTCCAGCAGCGCCCAGAAGCGCGGGCCGTGGTCCGGCACCAGCAGGTGCGCCAGCTCGTGCAGCAGGACGTAGTCGACCACGTAGCCGGGCATGCCCTGCAGGCGGTGGGAGAGCCTGATGGTGCGCTCGCTCGGGGTGCAGGAGCCCCAGCGGGAGTTCTGGTTGGTGACCCAGCGGACGTGCCCGGGCACCGCGCGGCCGCCGAGGTACTCCTCGGAGAGTTCGCGGGCCCGCGCGGCGAGCGCCCCGTCACCGGGCGTGCGGCGGCTCTCCTGCCGGGCCAGCCGCTCCAGCATCTGCGCCACCCAGCGCTGCTCCTCGGCGTGCGACATCCGGGCCGGGATCAGCACGATCGTCCGGTCGCCCTCGCGGTACGCGGAGACCGTCCGGCTACGCCGGGCGCTGCGCCGCACCTCGACCGCGACCGGGTCGGCCCCGACGGGCGCGGGGGCCGCGCCCCCGGACACCCGGTCGGTGTCCGCACCCGCGCCTTCGCGCGTGCCCGACTGCACCGCCGCGGGACGGGCGGCAGCCCGGGCCCGTCGCGGCGCCGAGGATCCGGTGTCCCGTTCGACCGCCATGGCACACGACGGTACCGGGTGCCACCGACAGAACCCGGCCGCCCCGGCCGGGTCCGACCGTGCAGGGCTCGCGGACGTCCGGCGAACGCGCGTTGTCCACAGGGTGTACGCACGACTCTTGTGATCATGCGATCGGGCCTGTGGACAACCGGATTCCCCACCCCGGCGGATCGGGCATGCTGCCCTCAGCGCGGCACCGTGCCGCGGGCCGCCCGCGCGGCCGAGGACCGCCGGAGGACCACCGTGCGCCCCATGCTCAAGCCCGCCCTCGCCCGGCTCTGGCGCGACGAGCGGACCCTGCAGTTCGGCGCCGTACGGCGGCACGCGCGGGTCGTCGAACAGGTCGACCGCCCGGTCGCCGCCTTCCTCGACCTGCTGGACGGCAGCCGCTCCACCGAGGAGCTGATCGCGGCCGGCGAGCGCCTCGGGCTCGGCCGCGCCGTCGCCGGGGCCCTGCTCGACTCCCTGGCCCGGGGCGAACTGCTCGACGACGCCGCGGCCCTGCGGCAGGCCCTCGACGGCTACCCGCGCGCCCGGCAGGAGCTGCTCGGGCCGGACGCCGCCGCCCTGTCCCTGGTCCACCCCGAACCGGGCGAGGCCGCCGAGGTGCTGACGGCCCGCCGCTCCGCCCGGGTCGAGGTGCGCGGCGCCGGCCGGGTGGGCGCCGCCCTGGCGGCCGTGCTCACCGCCGGCGGCGTCGGCACCGTCACCGTGGTCGACCGCGGCCGGGTCGCCGCCCGCGACTGCTCCCCGGCCGGCGTACCCGCCACCGACGTCGGCCGGCTGCGGACGACCGCGGCCCGCGAGGCCGTGCACCGCGCAGCCGGCTCCCCCGTCGGCGAGCGGCACCGCCCCGACCCGGTCTCCGCCGGTCCGCCCGCCCTCGTGGTGCTCGCCCCGCGGGACGGCTCGGCGGCCTTCGGCGGGGCGGCCACCGAGGCGCACGAGCTGATGCGCGCCGGCGTCCCGCACCTCTACGTCGGGGTGGTGGAACACCTCGGCGTGGTCGGGCCACTGGTGGTGCCCGGCGCCTCGTCCTGCGGCCGCTGCGCTTCGCTGACCCGGCAGGACGAGGACGACAGCTGGCCGCGGCTGCTCGCCCAGCTCGACGGCACCGGGGCCGGCCGGGCCCGGACACCGGCCTGCGACAGCGCGCTCGCCACCGCCGTCGCGGGCCTCGCCGCCCTGCACGCCCAGCTCTACCTGGACGGGGTGCTGCCGCCCAGCGTGGACGGCTGGTGCGAGGTGTCCGCCGCCGACGGCATGGCCCGCAGGCTGCGGCTGCCCTCCCATCCGGGCTGCGGATGCCTCTGGCCGTCCGCCCCGGTGCCCCGCAGGGGCGGCCGTGAGGGGCGGTGGCGCCCGGGCGGTGGCGCGGGCGGACCGGCGGCCGTGAGGGCGGTGGTGCGGGCATCGGTGCGGGCATCGGTGGGGCGTTCGCAGGCGGCGGGCGGGCGCCCGGGGCCGGCCCGCGCCCCGGCCGTCGCCCCGCGCCCCGAATACCAGTCCGGATACCAGTGTCGATATTCGTCGGACGGAGCCGGACGAACGGGCACAATGGCCTGGTGACCACAAGCCCGTGGTGGGCCACGCCCGGCGGCCCGCGTCGGCGGCCGCCGCCCGGGCGATCCGACTGGGCGATCCGACTGGAGGCTCCCGGGTGAGCGATCTACCGCGCAAGGCAGTGACCCGGACGGCCCGGCTGGCCGCGCTGCCGCTGGGGATTGCGGGCCGGGCCACGCTCGGCCTCGGCAAGCGGCTCGGCGGCCGGCCCGCCGACGTCGTCTCCGCCGAACTCCAACAGCGCACCGCCGAGCAGCTGTTCTCCACGCTCGGGCAGCTGAAGGGCGGTGCGATGAAGTTCGGGCAGGCCATGTCGGTCTTCGAGTCGGCCCTGCCCGAAGAGGTCGCCGGCCCCTACCGCGAAGCCCTGACGAAGCTTCAGGACTCCGCCCCCGCCATGCCCACCACGACCGTCCACACCGTGCTCGCCAAGCAGTTGGGCAGGGACTGGCGCGCGCAGTTCCGCAGCTTCGACGACCGCCCCACCGCCGCGGCCTCCATCGGCCAGGTGCACCGGGCGGTCTGGGCGGACGGCCGGGACGTCGCGGTCAAGGTGCAGTACCCGGGTGCCGGGGACGCCCTGCTGACCGACCTCTCCCAGCTGGCCCGGCTGGCCAAGGTCCTGGGGCCGCTGATCCCCGGGATGGACATGAAGCCGCTCATCGCCGAGCTGCGCGAGCGCGTCGCGGAGGAGCTCGACTACGAGCTGGAGGCCTCGGCGCAGCGGGTGCACGCGGAGGAGTTCGGCGACGACCCGGACATCGCCGTCCCCGGCGTGGTCGCCCAGGCCGGGCAGGTGCTGATCACCGAGTGGATGGACGGCACACCGCTGGCCCGGGTGATCGCCTCGGGCACCCCGCAGCAGCGCGACCGGGCGGGCCAGTTGCTCTCCCGCTTCCTGTTCGCCGGCCCGGCCCGGACGGGGCTGCTGCACGCCGACCCGCACCCGGGCAACTTCCGGCTGCTCACCGACGACGGCCCGGCCGACGGCTGGCGGCTGGGCGTGCTGGACTTCGGCACGGTGGACCGGCTGCCCGGCGGCCTGCCCACCCCGATCGGAACGTCGCTGCGGCTGGCGCTCGCCGACGACGCCCACGCGGTCTACACGCTGCTGCGGCAGGAGGGCTTCGTCCGGCCGACGATCACCCTGAACCCGGACGCGGTGCTCGACTACCTCCGGCCGATCATCGAGCCGACCCGGGTCGAGGAGTTCACCTTCACCCGCGACTGGATGCGGGCCCAGGCAGCCCGGATCGCCGACCCCCGCGGCCCGGCGTACAACCTCGGCAAGCAGCTCAACCTGCCGCCGTCGTACCTTCTCATCCACCGCGTGACGCTGAGCACCATCGGGGTGCTGTGCCAGCTGGGCTCCACCGTGCGGCTGCACGACGAGCTGACCGCGTGGCTGCCGGGCTTCACCGGCGACGCCTGACCGCGGCAGACCGGCCGGCACCCGCAGGCCCGCCCCGGACACGACGATGGCCGCCCCTCCGCAGGGGGCGGCCATCGGTGTTCTGGCTCGGTGGTGGTGCAGAGGCACCCGGCCGGGCGGCCGGGCGCCGGTTACATCACCGCGACGGCGAGTGCCCGGCGGGCACGCATCGACGCGCGCTCGGCCTTGCGCCGCAGCCGGTTGGCCCGGACGACGCGAAGGCCGACGCGTTGGTTCTCCGCCTCGCGGAGGCGTTCCTGCATATGGGCGCGGGCCAGGGATTCCTGGAGAAGATGCATTTCGAGGGTCCTGTTCTGGATCTGAAGTTCGGTGGTCTGCTCGAGGCGGACGGGCTGATCGGCGACGGGAATCATGTGGTGGTCCTGCTCGTGGTGCGTGCTCGGAAAGGGACTGTGGGCTGCGGCGTCCACCTTGGCGGCGGCGACGCGGACGGAACGGCGCAGGGCGTTGTCCTGCGGGGGCTGCTCTCCCCGTCGGACTCCTGCTGCTCCGTGACCGGAGGGCATATCGGCGGGCTTCACGCCATGACCTCGGTCTTGCGCGGACGGCCCCGCGGACGCTTGCGGGCCACGACCACACCCTGGACGAAGAGCTCGCCGCCCCAGACGCCCCACGGCTCGCGGCGCTCCAGCGCACCGGTGAGACAGGCGTCCTTGACCGGGCAGGTGCCGCAGAGCGACTTGGCGTACTCGACGTCGGCCGGGGTCTCGGCGAAGAAGACCTCCGGGTCGAACGCGCGGCACGGGACGGTCTGACCGAGAGCGTCGGCTTCGTCGATCGAGGTGAGCTGCATCAGGGATACCTCCGGGGGTCGGCCTGGTCGGCCTTGGTGAACTTGTCTGTCGGTACGGACGGGAGGGGCGGTGTGATGACCGTGGACACTTCTTCCTCGTCTTTTCTCAGTGGTTCCGGTCCAGCTGGCTGGTGGGGCTGGACCGGAGGCCCCGGAGGGCCTGATGGATCTTGCGTACCGGACAAAACAGAAGGGCCGCGGATCCCGGTGTGACGGGTTCCGCGGCCCTGGAGACGGCCGACCTGAGGCTGACTCAGGTGCGTTCACTCCAGGGTTTCGGGCCGCGGAAGGCCTTCATCCGGACGGCTTCGGCGCCGGTAAAGGCTGCCTCTGCCATGTCGATCTGCTGCTCGTCCTGCTTCTTGACTGCTCCGGCACCGGAGGCCTGCGCATAGCGGCCATGCTTGGCCACTACCGCCGCTGCCTTCGATGCCTGGGTCGGTCGCTCGTCGCGCAGCGCGATGCCGCCGCCGAGAATCGCCCAGTCTCCGGACAGACCCGTCTCATCGTTCGTGCGACCGAGGCCAGTGAAGCCGGAGCCACTGACAGTGAGGACGCCGAGACCGCTGAGACCCAGCCCGTTGTCGGCCGACACGGCCAGGCCGCCCACGCAGGGGGCGACGGCCGGGATGCCACGGGTGCCGAACAGGGAAACGGCGCACGAGGGCATGGCGACAACGGTCTGACCAGTCACTTTGGTGATCGGGTTCGTGATTTCCACTGTCTTCGCCTCCCTCGGCGTCTCGCGGTGCCCAGTCCCCCGGGCCCCGATGTTCGGATGTCTGTCGGTCGAGCAGGTGGTGCGGTGGAGCAGGTGCTGTCGTGCAGCTACGGCACGCGGAAGGATGCCCTTCCGTGGCCCTGCGGTCTTGTCGCCTCGACCGCTCCGGCAGGCTATTGCGCGCGGAGCACAGGGCGCAAACTATTTTTCCGGCGAGTTCCGGAGCGACGTCCGCGAGCGGCTCAGGCCGGCTCGCTCGAATCCCCCTCGAGCTCGTCACCGAGCTCTTCCCCCGCGCACAACGAGAGCACAGCGGCGCCGTACTTGTCCAGTTTCATGGCACCCACCCCGGAGATCAGGGCCAGCTCACGGGTGCTGCCCGGGACGTCCTCGGCGATCGCCATCAGCGTCGCGTCGGTGAAGACCACGTACGCGGGCGCGCCCTGCTGCTTCGCCTGCCGGGCCCGCCACTCGCGCAGCCGCTCGTACAGTGCCTCGTCCATCGACGAGGGGCAGCCCTCGCAGCGGCGCAGCTTGCGTTCCACCGCCTCGGTCAGCGTCCGTCCGCAGACCCGGCAGGTGACCGGGCCGCGGGGGCGCGGCGGCCCGCCGAACGGGACTCGCCGGCCTCCACGCCGCCGCGTCCGCCCCTGCCGCCGGCCCCGCGCGGTCCGCCGGAGCCGGGTCGCAGCCCGTCCAGGAAGCGGGTCGGTTTGCGGCTCGCCCGGCCGCCCGGGGAGCGGGACAGCGCCCAGGAGAGGGTGAGGTGCAGCCGGGCGCGGGTGACGCCGACGTACAGCAGCCGGCGCTCCTCCTCGACCTGCTCGTCGGTCTTGGCGTAGATGATCGGGAGGGTGCCCTCGGTGAGGCCGACCAGGAACACGGCGTCCCACTCCAGGCCCTTGGCGGCGTGCAGCGAGGCCAGGGTGACGCCCTCGACGGCGGGGGCGTGCTGGGCGGCGGCGCGGGCGTCCAGCTCGGCGACGTAGGCGGTGAGGTCGGCGCTCCCGCCGGCCTGCCGGCGGGCCGCCTCGAACTCCTCGGCGAGCCGGACGAGCGCGGCCAGCGACTCCCACCGCTCGCGGACGGAGCCGGAGCCGGCCGGCGGGGTGGGGGTGAAGCCGCGGGTGGCGAGCACCGCGCGGACCTGGCCGGCCAGGTCGGGCTCGTCGGCGGTGAGCGGGTCGGCGGAGGCCCGGGCGGCGCCCTTGAGCAGCAGCCCGGCGTCGCGGACCTCGGGCCGCTCGAAGAACCGTTCGGCGCCCTTGAGCTGGTAGGAGATGCCGAGGTCGGCCAGCGCCTGCTCGTACACCTCGGACTGGCCGTTGGTGCGGAACAGCACGGCGATCTCGCTCGCCCGCACACCGGCGTCGAGCAGCCTGCGGATGCGGTGCCCGGTGGACTCCGCCTCGGTCGGCTCGTCCTGGTACTCGACGTACTCCGGCTCGGGGCCGGCCTCGCGCTGGGAGACCAGCTCCAGGCGGTGCTGGGCGGCCTGGCCGCGGGCCTGGGCGAGCAGCCCGTTGGCCAGGTGGACGACCTGGGGGTGGAGCGGTAGTCGCGGACGAGCTTGACCACGGTGGCGTCCGGGTGCCGGGTGCGGAAGTTCAGCAGGTAGTCCGGGGTGGCGCCGGTGAAGGAGTAGATGGTCTGGCTGGCGTCGCCGACCACGCACAGGCTCGCGCCGCCGGCCGTCCACTGGTCGAGCAGCCGCTGCTGGAGCGGCGAGACGTCCTGGTACTCGTCGACGGTGAAGTGCCGGTACTGGGCGCGGACCCGGTCGGCGATCTCCGGGCGGTCCTCCAGGATGGCGGCGGTGAGCAGCAGCACGTCCTCGAAGTCGATCACCCCGCGTTCGCGCTTGGTCTGCTCGTAGGTGGCGTAGACCCGGGCGATCTCGGCCGCGTCCCGCGGCGCGTCGCGGCCGCTCTTGAGGACGGCCGCCGGGTAGTCGTCGGGGACGATCTGGGTGACCTTGGCCCACTCGATCTCGCCGGTGAGGTCGCGCAGTTCGGTGCGCTGGACGCGCAGCCCGCTGCGGGAGGCGGCCTCGGCGACGAGCTGGACCTTGCGCTCCAGCAGGCGCGGCACCTCGCCGCCGACGGCGCGCGGCCAGAAGTACTGGAGCTGGCGCAGGGCGGCGGAGTGGAAGGTCCGGGCCTGCACGCCCTCGGCGCCGAGCTGGCGGAGCCGGCCGCGCATCTCGCCGGCCGCGCGCGCGGTGAAGGTCACGGCGAGCACCTGCTGCGGCTGGTAGACGCCGCTGCGGACGCCGTAGGCGATCCGGTGGGTGATGGCCCTGGTCTTGCCGGTGCCGGCGCCGGCGAGCACGCAGACCGGGCCGTGCAGGGAGGTGGCGACGGCGCGCTGTTCGGGGTCGAGCCCGGCGAGCACGGCGTCGGCGCCGACGGGGGCGCCGTCGTACGGGTCGTACGGGTCGTGCGGGCCGGGCATGCCCAGGAGCTCTTCCTGCATGGCTACCATCCTCTCAGCCCGACGGGCGGTGCGGACCGGACGGACATCCTGGCACCGGTGACCGACAGCGCGGGCCGGGCCGTCCACAGGCGGGTCCACCCGGTCCGATGGTCACCCCGCGAAGGGGCGTGTGGCCTTCCGCACGCGCCCCCGCGTGCAAGGAATGACGGATGCACGCCGCGCGTTGGGATGCTCGACCGCACGCCCCCTGTTTCGAAGGAGTACGCCGCCATGTCCGGCACCGTCACGATGTACAGCACGACCTGGTGCGGCTACTGCAACCGCCTCAAGAGCCAGCTGGATCGCGAGGGCATCGCGTACTCCGAGATCAACATCGAGGAGGACGCGGCGTCGGCCGACTACGTGGAGTCGGTGAACAACGGCAACCAGACCGTGCCGACCGTGGTCGTGGTCTCCGCCGAGGGTCAGCAGAGCGTGCTGACCAACCCGAGCCTGCGCCAGGTCCAGGCCGCCCTGGTCTGAGCCGGGCACCCCGCCGGAGGCGGGCGGCGGCCGGGCCGTCGCCCGCCTCCGGCGTGTCCGCCCCGAGCGGCGCCCCTGACGGCCCGTCGGTGTCCCTCAGCGGCCGTCGAGGCCGTACAGCAGCCGGCAGCGGTCCGCGGCGTAGCGGGTCTCGATCACCCGGACGGGACCGCGCGCGTCGCGGGTGACCCGGGTCTGGACGAGCAGCGGCACGCCGGGGCCGATCTCGAACCAGGCGGCCTCCTCGGGGCCGGGCATCCGTGCGACCAGGTGGTCGAGGGCCGTGCGTTCCGCCCGGCCGATCGCCGACAGCACCGTCTCGTCGCCGCCCGGCACCGCCTCCGGCTCCATCAGCGGGGTCCCGGCGGCCAGCCCGGCCCGGTAGTGGCTCTCCTCGATGGAGTACGGCTCACGGTCCGTCAGGCGGAGCTGGCGGCGGACCACGACCGCCTCGCCGGGGAGCATCCCGAGCAGGCCGGCGATGTCGGCGCGGGCACGGACGACGAGCATCTCGAAGTCGGCGGTGAGCCGCCGCCCCGCGGCGGACGCCTCGTCGGCGTAGACGCGGGTGGGCGCGGCCAGGCAGTCGGCGCGGCCCTCGGCGGGCGGCGGGCCGAACGCCCGGTGGTCCATCAGCGGCTGCTGCTTGAGGTAGGTGCCCTTGCCCTGGAGGCGGACGAGGCGGCCCTCGTTGACCAGGACGTCGACGGCGAGACGCACGGTGTTGCGGGCCACGCCGTAGTGCACCTCCAGCTCGGTCTCGACGGGCAGTTGCGCGCCGCCCTGCCACTCGCCGGACTCGATCCGGCGGCGCAGGTCGGACGCGAGTCGCTGGTACTTGGGGGCGGGTACGCCGGCTCGGGGGATCGTCACCCGAGTGAATGTAGCCATTCGGCTTGCGCCATTTCAGCGAAACCGGCCAATATTGCCCACGATCGGGGATTGCGGATCCGGTCCCCCATCGGATCGTTTCCCGTCGTTCGTCGACACGGTCCGTGGATTTCCCGCACGGTATTCCCACCACGCACACCCGGGGGCGGAGCATGCCCGTCAGCAGTACCTCGCGACAGATCGAGACCCGTCACGACGGGTACGACCGCACCGACTCCTCCGGCGCCGAGCGCCGCTCCGGCCGCGTGCTCGCGGCCGCCGAGCGCGGCGCCTGGTCCGCGTCGGCGAGCTTCCCGCCGCAGCCGGCGAACGTCGCACGGGCCCGTCGGCTGACCCGGACGGCGCTGGCCGCCTGGGGCGCGGCGCACCTGTCGGACAGCGCCGAGCTGCTGATGTCCGAGCTGGTCACCAACGCCCTGCGGTACGGGCGGGGCGCCGTGTCGATCGCCCTGACGCTGACCGACGGCGCCCTGCAGATCTCGGTCTCGGACTTCGGCCGGGGCGTGCCGACGCTGCGGGTCGCCGCCGAGGACGAGACCACCGGCCGCGGGCTGGCACTGGTCACGGCGCTGTGCGCCCGGTGGACGGTGACCACCCGGCTGAACGGCAAGACGGTCAGCTGCTGGCTGGAGCTGACGTAGCACCTCCCCCGAAGAAACCCGTCGATCATCCGATCAACACATTCCCGAAGACGTCCGAATGCGATCGGACAATTCCATTCCGGAGCAGAGAAAGGGCGCGCGGCCGGTGGCCGCGCGCCTTTCTGCCTCTGTCGGCAGACCCTCCGCCGCTACCAGCGGGCCGCCGCGGGCAGCGGCTCGCCGTACCAGAGTTCGACCAGATGACGGGCGATCGAAATCCCGGACGGCGGAACGATCTCACCCGCCGCCATCCCCGCGGCCAACTCCTCGCGGGAGAACCAGCGGGCCTCGGACAGCTCCTCGCCGTCCACGGTGATCGCGGTGCCCGCCGGGTCCGCCGTCCCCGTGAAGCCCAGCATCAGGCTGGACGGGAACGGCCACGGCTGGCTCGCCACGTACGTCACGTCGGCGACCCGGACCCCGGCCTCCTCGAAGACCTCGCGGGCGACCGCCTGCTCGATCGACTCGCCCGGCTCCACGAAGCCGGCCAGGGTCGACCAGCGGCCCTCCGGCCACAGCGCCTGCCGGCCCAGCAGGCAGCGGTCCTCGCCGTCCGTGATCAGCATGATCACCGCCGGATCGGTCCGCGGGTAGTGCTCGGCCGCGCAGGAGGTGCAGCGGCGCACGTGGCCGGCCCCGGCCTTCTCCGTCGGGTGGCCGCAGCGCGAGCAGAAGCTGTGCAGCCGGTGCCAGTGCTCCAGCGCCACCGCGTGCACCAGCAGTCCGGCGTCCCGGTCGCGGAGCGTGGCGCCGACCTCGCGCAGCCCGGCCGGACGGGCGTCGCCGTCCAGCCGGCCCGGCAGGGTCTCGCCGGCCAGCGCGAAGTACGACACCCCGTCGTCGTCGGTGCCGAGGTAGAACCGGTCGCCGTCCTCCGGCGCCTCGAAGGACGGAAGCAGCACCAGTTCGGTGCCCGCCTCGGTGTCGACGACGAAGACCTCGCCGCCGGCGATCGGCAGCACCTTGGTGGTCGGGTGGCTCCACGCCGCGGCGAGCCAGGGCTCGTCGAAGCGGTGGTGCGCGCCGCGGTCCACCCCGGCACGGGCAAGCGCGAGGTGCTTGGTCTCAGGCACGCTGCTCAACTCGGTCCATCCCCGTTCGCGATCGAATTCCCGGTCACGTGCTCAACTGCCGTTCGCGGCAAGTTCGCCCCACAGGTACGCCGAGGTCTCGACGCCCTTGCGGAGCAGGTCCAGCTCCACCTTCTCGTTGACGGAGTGCCAGCCGTCGGACGGGACGGAGATGCCCAGGAACAGCACCGGCGCGCCCAGCACGTCCTGCAGGTCGGCGGCCGGCCCGGAGCCGCCCTCCCGGGTGAAGAGGATCTTCTGCTCGAAGGCCCGGCCCATCGCCCGCACGACGGCCTGCAGCGCCGGGTGGTCCAGCGGCGTCAGGCACGGCCGGGTCGCGCCGGGGAAGGCGATCTCGTACCGGATGCCGTCCGGCACCTGGCCGGCGACCCAGGAGCGGACGGCCTCGCGGACCTTCTCCACCTCCTGGCCGGCGACCAGCCGGAAGGACAGCTTCAGGTGTGCCTCGGCCGGGACGATGGTCTTGCCGCCCGGGCCGGTGTACCCGCCCCAGATGCCGTTGACCTCGGCGGTCGGCCGCGCCCAGACCCGCTCCAGGGTGCTGTAGCCGGCCTCGCCCAGGGTGCCGTACGACTTGGCGACCCGCAGCCACTGCGCCTCGTCGAAGGGCAGCTCGGCGAAGAGCGCGCGCTCGGCCTCGCTCAGCTCCACGACACCGTCGTAGAAGCCCGGGACGGCGACCCTCCGGTCGGCGTCGTGCAGCGCGGCGGCCAGCGCGGCCGCGACATCCGCCGGGTTGGGGACGGCGCCGCCGAACGAGCCGGAGTGGATGTCGGAGTCCGGGCCGAAGAAGTCGATCTGGCAGTCGGCGAGACCGCGCATGCCGGTGCAGACGGTCGGGGTGTCCTCGGACCACATCCCGGTGTCGGAGATGATCACCACGTCCGCGGCGAGCCGCTCGGCCTCGCGGCGCACCAGCGCGGCGAAGTTCGGGGAGCCGGACTCCTCCTCGCCCTCGATCAGCAGCTTGAGGTTGACCGCCGGGGCGGTACGGCCGGTGGCGGCGAGGTGGGCGCGCACCCCCAGGGTGTGGAAGAAGACCTGCCCCTTGTCGTCCGCGGCGCCGCGGGCGAACAGCCGGCGCCCGACGACGGTCGGCGTGAACGGCTCGGTGGCCCAGCCGTCCTCCAGCGCGGCGGGCTGCACGTCGTGGTGCCCGTAGACCAGGACGGTCGGCGCGGACTCGTCCCCCGACGGCCACTCGGCGAACACCGCGGGCAGCCCGTCCGTCTCCCACACCTCGGCGACCGGGAAGCCGGTGGCGCGCAGGGCCCCGACCAGCCAGTCGGCGGAGCGGCGGACGTCGTCGGCCCGGTCCGGTTCGGCGGAGACGGAGGGGATGCTCAGCCAGTCGGAGAGTTCGCGCAGGAAGGCGGGCTCGTGCTCGTCGATGAAGGTACGGACGACGCTGTCCGGGGTTTTCGTCATACGGACGACTTTAGTTCGCCCGGACGGGTGCGCGCCCACGGCCTCCCCGGCCCACCCGTTACCTCGGTCACCTCCCGCCCCGTGACGGGAGGTGACCGGGGCCGGTCAGGCCGCCCGGCGGCCGAGCGCCAGCCGGGAGCGGGTGAACAGCATGGCCAGGCCGACCGCGACCAGCGGCAGGACGACCAGGGTGACACCCATGTCCAGCCACGGGAAGACGATCACCGCGGGCCGGCTGCCGCCGACGACGCCGTCGACGGCGGACGCCTCCAGCTTCCGCAGGGCCACCGCCGGGACGACCCCGCAGACCGTGCCGAGCACGGTGCCCATCGCCGCGATCACCCCGCACTGGAAGCCGGAGAGCCGCCGCCGGATGCCCCCGCTCGCGCCGACCGCGGCCAGGGTGGCGAGGTCGCGCTGCGAGTCGGCCGCCGCGAGTCCGGTGGCGATGCCGGCCGCGCCGAGCGCGACGATCGCCGCGAACCCGGACAGCGCGAGGCCCACCAGGGTCTGCTGGGACCGGTAGCCGCGCTCGACCCGCAGCTCGGCCCGGTCGTCGACCTTGCCCACCGCCGCGGTGGCCTTCTGCTCGGACGCCGAGGACGGCGCGGTCGCGGGCAGCCACACGCTGCCGCTGGGACGGACGAGCAGGCCGAGCCGCTGCGCGGTCTGCGGGCTCACCACCGCCTGGGCGCTCGCCGTCCCGGCGTGCACCAGCACGGCGTCGACGCTCACGTGCTCGACGACCGGCTCGGCCTTCGGGTTCCTCGCCGTCTCCTCCTCGGTCGGCGACGCGGACAGATCGAGGGTGATCCGGCCGTCCTTGAGGTACTTCGGGTCGAAGACGACCGCCTTGCCGGCCTCCAGCGCCCGGCCCGCGGCCGGGTCGCTCACCCCGAACATGTTGGCCAGCAGCGTGGCGTCCCCCGCCGGCACCATGGTGTCGCCGAAGTAGACCTGGGCCGGGTCCGGCCTGCACCGCGGGTCCTCGCGCTGCAGGCGCTGCAGTTCGGCCTGGTCGAACTGCCGGTCCGGGCTGTCCGGGTCCTGGGAGGGGCAGCGGTTCTCCTTGGGGATCTGCACCCCGAACCAGCCGCAGCCGCGGGGGTGTCGCAGCCCTTCCCGTACGTCGTGCCGTAGAGGTCGGCACGACGGCCGAGGTCCGGGACGGACCGCTCGACCGCACTGCGCAGCGCCGCGATGTCCGGCCCGTCGGTGCCGTGCCCGTCGTAGGTGTGCACCATCACGGCGCCGCTGGGCAGCACCGCGTGGTACCCCTGGCGCTGCTCCTGGTCGGCGCTGGCGGAGTAGATGCCGACGGCGACCGCGCCCGCCACCGCCGCCATCACGGCGGCCACGGCCGGGGCGGTGCGGCCGCGGTGGCGGACGGCGTCGCGCAGGGCGAGGCGCGGGCTGAGCGGCAGGTGGCGGCCGAGCCGGCCGAAGAAGCCGATCAGCAGCGGGGTGCAGGCGATCATGCCGAGTTCGGCGACGGCCGAGCCGCCGAGGACGGCGGCGGTGCGCCAGACCGTGCCGGTGGCGGTGCCGAGCAGCGCGAGCGCCGCTCCGCTGCCGACCATCACCAGGCCGGCCAGGGCCAGCTTGCGGCTGGCGGGCTTGACGGAGCCGCGCCCGGTGAGCGCCTCCACGACGTCCTGCCGGGCGGCCTGGAAGGCCGGGACGACGGCGGCGAGCAGGCCGGTGACCAGACCGATCGCCGCGACACCGAGCAGGTCCAGCGGTTGCAGGTCGAAGTGGCCGAACCGCCGGCCGGCGGTCTCCTCGGCCCACGGCTGCAGCACGGCGACCAGACCGACGGCCAGCACCACGCCGACGACCGCGCCGGCGATGCCCAGCACCACGCCGCCACCGAGCACCACGGCCCGGATGTGCGAGCGGTCCCCGCCGCCGGCGGCGAGCAGGCCGAGCTGGCGGCGCGAGCGGCGGGCCCCCACCGCGAAGGCGGGGCCGGCCAGCAGCACGATCTCCAGCAGCGCCATGCCGACGACGGTGCCCAGCACGACCAGGGCGGTGGAGTCGATGCGCTGGTAGCTGCCGCCGTGGGCGTCCTGCCAGGCGTAGAAGGGCACCTGGGCACGGGCCGGCGGGTCGAGCAGGACGGTGCGCGAGGCGGCCGTGAAGCCGTACTTGTTGAGTTCGAGCACCTGGGGCCAGTCCAGCGAGGCCCCCGCGGGCAGCCGGACGAGCCAGGAGCCCCGGCCCGGGGCGCCGCCCTTGTCCAGGGCGTCGACGAGCGCGCCGGGGCGGCCGACCACGGTGGTGCTGTGCAGGTCCGACGGGTCCTCGACGATCCCGGTGACGGTGAACCGCCGCCCGGTCAGGCCGGTGAAGGTGGTGGTGTCACCGACGTGGAGTCCGGCCTGGTCGAGGAAGGCCCGGGTGGCGGCGATCTCGTCGGCCGCGGCCGGCGGCCGTCCGCCGACGAGGTCGAGCCGGCCGTGCCAGACGGGGTCGGAGAGGTCGGCCTCGGCGGTGTCGACGCCGAGCCGGCCGTCCTTGGTGGTGGCGGAGGCCCGCGGGCCGTTCACCACCGGGACCAGGGTGGTGCCCCGCGGCAGGAGGGCCGTGGCGAGGGCGGCGGGGTCGGTGTCCCGGCTGCGCTTCTCCTCGGGGGTGAGGTCCCTCTTCTTGGCCGCCGGGTCGTCCGACGTGCCGCCCCACGAGGTCTCGCCGGCGTCGGGCGACTGGAGGACGGCCTGGCCGCGCTGCTCCAGCTGCAGCAGGGCGTCGGCCCGGCCCATCTGACGGACGATCGCCTCGCCCGGGTCGAGCTCGGCACTGCGGTAGACGACGTCGGCACCGGCCACACCGAGCACCGGAAGCGCGATCATGGCCAGCACGAGGGCGCTGCGGCCCTTGGCGCGCAGGGCGTCGCGGCGGGCTATCCGCAGGGCGGCCCGCCAGGCTCGGACGTTCACTCGCCGGGCCCCTTCACGCTGTTGGTGGCCGCGGTGACCAGCAGGCTGGCCGCGTCGCGGCTGACGCTCTGGTCGACCAGGCGGCCGTCACGCAGGAAGACCACGCGGTCCGCCCAGGCGGCGTGCCGGGCCTCGTGGGTGACCATCATGGCCGCGGCACCGGCGTCGCAGCGGGCGCGCAGCACGGCCAGGACGGACTCGCCCGTGGTGGAGTCGAGGGCGCCGGTGGGCTCGTCGGCGAGGACGAGGCGGCGGTCACCGATCAGGGCGCGGGCGATGGCGACCCGCTGCTGCTGGCCGCCGGACATGTCGTCCGGGAAGCGGTCCGCGAGCTCGCCGATGCCGAGCTCCTCCAGGGCGGCGACGGCCTCGCGGCGGGCGGCCCGGCCGGAGACGCCGTCGAGTTCGCGCGGCAGCGCGATGTTCTCGGCGGCGGTGAGCGCCGGGATGAGGTTGTAGTCCTGGAAGACGTAGCCGACGGCGCGGCGGCGGACCTGGGCCTGCTTCTTGCGGGACAGGTCGCCGAGGTCGGTGCCCTCGATCAGCACCCGGCCGGTGGTCGGGCTGTCCAGACCGCCGGCGAGGGTCAGCAGGGTGGACTTGCCGGAGCCCGACGGGCCCATCACGGCGACGAGTTCGCCGGGGAAGACGGCGAGGTCGACGTCGCGCAGCGCGTGCACCTCGGCGGCTCCCTGGCCGTGGACACGGCCGACCCGGTCCAGATGCAGGACGGGCGCGACGGACCGTCCTTCGGTGGGTGTACTCACAGTTCCCCTGCGGTGCTCGGCTGGTCAGATGCGGGTGCGGCGGCGGCCGGCCGGCCGGTCCGCGGCGGGCGCGGCGGCCGGCGGCACCGGCCGCGCGGCGTGCTGGGCGAGACGGGTCTCGCAGTGGTCGAGCCAGCGGATCTCGGCCTCGGTCTGGAAGATGAGCTGCTCCAGGACGAGCAGCCAGGCGAGGTCGCCCGGCGCCTCGCCCGCGGTCAGGGCCTGGGCCTTGAGCCGGGTGTAGTCCTGGAGGGCCTTCATGCTGTGCCGGCGCTGGGCCTGCACGACGGCCTGGACGTCGACGCCGGGCACCGTGACGGCCATCGCCAGCTTGATGGCGAGTTCGTCGCGCGGCGGGTTGGTGCGGGGCACCGGGGTGTCGAACCACTGGCGCAGTTCCGCGCGTCCTGCCTCGGTGACGGCGTAGAACAGGTGGCCCTCGCCGTCCTCGCCCGCCGGCTCCACCAGGCCGTCGCGCTCCAGCCGGCCGAGTGTGGTGTACACCTGCCCGACGTTGAGCGGCCAGGTGGCGCCGGTACGGGCCTCGAAGTCCGCGCGCAGCTGGTAGCCGTACCGGGGGCCCTGGTCGAGGAGGGCGAGGAGACCATGACGGATCGACATACCGAGTATGTATACCCGGTATGCCCGGCCGGCTCAAGTCCCGCAGCCGGTACGGTCGGGGGTGTGAGCCAGCTGCGCATCGCCACCTTCAACCTGCTGCACGGTCAGCCGCTCGCGGCCGACGGCGCCCCGCTGCCCTACCCCGCCGAGGCCGGGGCCCCGCTGGGGGACGCGGTGGCCGCGCTGGACGCCGACGTGCTGGCCCTCCAGGAGGTCGACCGCCACCAGGAGCGCTCGGGGCTGGTCGACCAGGCCGCCGTCGCCGCCAAGGCGATGGGCGCCGCGGACTGGCGGTTCGCCGCCGCGCTGCACGGCCGCCCCGCCCCGTCGGCCGGCTGGGTCCCCGACCCCGCGGTCACCGGCCTCCAGGTGTACGGCCCGGCCGAGGTGGACACCGCGACCGGCCGCCCCTCCTACGGCACCGCCCTGCTGACCCGGCTGCCGGTGCGGCACTGGCGGGCCCGCCGGTTCGCCCCGGCGCCGTTCGGGCTGCCGCTGCGGGTGGCCGGGCGGCGCGGGCTGACGGCCGTCCCGGACGAGCCGCGGGCCGCACTGGCCGCCGTCCTGGAGGGCGCGCACGGGCCGTTCACCGTGGTCGCCGCCCACCTGTCGTTCGTGCCCGGCTGGAACGTCGCCCAGCTCGCGGCGGTCCGCCGCTGGATCGCCGACCTGCCGCAGCCCTACCTGGTGCTCGGCGACTTCAACCTGATCGGCGCGGTGCCGCGGACGGTCCTCGGCAGCGCCGCCGCGATCGAGCGCACCACCTCGCGCGAGCGGGTCCGCGAACTGCGCGCCGCCCGCCGGGGCCGGATCGCGCAGGGCGAGCCGCGCCGGCGCCGGGTGCGCGAGCCGAGGCCCCGCCTGCAGGGCTGGTACGACCTGGCCCGCACCCCCACCTACCCCTCGCACCGCCCGGCCGTGCAGTTCGACCACGTTCTGGCGGTGGGCGTGCCGCGGACGGCCGTCCGCTCGGCGACCACCCTGCGCACCGGCGTCTCGGACCACCGGCCGCTGCTGGTCGAGGTCGACCTCTGAGAGTCGGTCAGCCCTTCGCCAGCATCGGCCGGCCGCCCTGGACGGGCAGCTGCGGGCCGACCGGCTCGTACTGCAGCAGCAGCATCGCCGCGTCGTCGCCGAGCTTGTGGCCGACGTGCCGCACCACGTCCTGGTGCAGGCACTGCAGCACCTCCACCGGGCCGCCCAAGGAGCAGTGCGGCAGCCGGTCGGCGAGCGGGTAGAAGGCGCCGCGATCGTCCCGGGCCTCGATCACGCCGTCGGTGTACAGCAGCACCCGGTCGCCCGGCCGCAGCGGCACGCGCTGCACCGGCGGGCGGACGTCGGCCGGGTCGAGCACCCCGAGCGGCGGCACCGGCTCGGCCGGCTCCAGCAGCGCCACCGGCTCCTCGGCGCGCAGCAGGACGGGCGGCGGGTGACCGCAGTTGACGATCTCCGCCGTGCCGTCCGAGTGCAGGCCGATCAGCACCAGGGTGACGAACTCCTCCTCGATGCCGGGGTGGTCGTTCTCGTGCAGGGCGCGGTCCAGACTGACGGCCAGCCAGCCCGCCACCCGGTCCAGCGCGGGCTCCTGGTGGGCGGCCTCGCGGAAGGCCCCGAGGACGGCGGCGGCGGTCTCCACCGCGGCCAGCCCCTTGCCGCGCACGTCGCCGACCACGGCCCGCACCCCGTGCCGGGTGTTGACCACCTCGTACAGGTCGCCGCCGATCGAGGCGTGCGCGTGGGCGGCCGCGTAGTGCACCGCCGCCCGCACGCTGCCGACCCGCTCGGGGACGGGGCGCAGCAGGACCCGGCGGGCGATCTCGGCGACCAGCTGGGCGTCGGCGAGTGCCCGCTCCTGGCGCAGCCGCAGCGTCGCGGAGACCCAGCCGATCCCGGCGACCAGGGCGATCGCGAAGACCGTGGCGCTGTGCACGGACTCGCCGAGCACGTCGTTGTAGGTGGCCATGAGGAAGGCGGCCAGCTCGGTGAGCAGCCCGATCAGCAGCGGGTACCAGGTGCGCCGGCTGACCACGGCGGCCAGGGCGGGGACGGCGGTGAGCGCCGGTTCGACGGTCACCTCGGTGTTGCTGAAGTAGTCCAGTCCGACCACCAGCGCCATGCCGATGAACGGCAGCGCCAGTGCGGTCCTCGGCCAGGTGCCGGTCACCGTGCCTGGAACAGCCCCCGGGGTCGGCCCCGCGAGCCGGTCTCTGATCCATCCGGTCGCGCTCAACGTCGTTCTCTCCAGCGGAAGGAGGCCGGTGCCGAGACACCTGCGATGATGACGGAAAGTCAGGGGCGACTGCCCCTCCAGGTGGCCGGAGAACGGGGGTGACCGGTTACCGACCCCACAATAGGCGCGAAAAGTGCACAGTGCACAGGTTTCGCGCGGGCCCGTGACGACTTGGATGCTCTGCGTGACTCATTCCTCACTATTCCCGATCAGGAGCCTGGTCAACTCTTTTCGGTCAGGAAGTCCTGACGGTCTCTCCACCCGCCCGCTGCGGACGTACAGGAACGCCGCACTGACCTGCTCGGGCGGCACGCCCGCCCGCTCGGCCCAGGCCAGCCGGTAGATGGCGAGTTGCAGCGGGTCCGCGGTCTCCTCCCGGTGGGTCTTCCAGTCGACCACCTCGTAGCGCCACGGATGCGGTGACCCTGCGCCACCGTCACGCTCCCGGTAGACCGCGTCGATCCGGCCGCGCACCACCCGCCCCGCCAGCAGCAGCTGGAACGGCGCCTCGATCCGGTACGGCGTACGGCCGGCGTACGGGCTGCGCAGGAACGCCTCCTTGAGCCGCTCCAGGTCGCGCTCGTCCTCGATCCCGTCGTCGTCGGCGCCCGGCAGCGCGTACGGATCCAGCAGGAGCAGCTCCTCCGCCTCGAAGTGCGACTGCACCCAGGTGTGGAAGCGGGTGCCGCGCCGGGCCGCGGGCTGCGGCGGGCGGGGCATCGGCCTGGCCAGGTCGCGGGCGAAGCCGTCCGGGTCCGCGGCCAGCCGCATCAGCTGCGAGGCGGAGAGCGAGGGCGGCAGCGGGACGTCCCGGACCGCGCGCCGCGAGCGCTCCAGCTCGCCCAGCAGGGAGTCGAGGTCGCGGTCCCAGGAGGCGACCAGCCGGGCGTCCTCCGGGGCCATCCCCTCCGGTTCGGGCGCGGGCGCCCCGGCGAGCCGCCGCTGCACCACCTCGGCCACCCGCCGCCGGGCCAGCTGCGCGGCCGGCTCCAGCGGCAGCGGCCACGGGGTGTCGGCCGTCCGGGCCAGGGCCGGGTTCTCGGCGTCCGGCAGCGGCTCCTCGGCCCAGGCCTCGACCTCGCCGTTGCCGCTTTCGGCACAGTGCTCGTGCAATTGACGCAGGAAGTCGGACGGCCCGCGGCGGCGCTTCTGGCTCGGCCCCCACCAGTGCCCGGAGGCCAGCAGCAGGCTCCGCGGCCGGGTGAACGCCACGTAGCCGAGCCGCAGCTCCTCCACGGCGGAGTGCTCCGTCATCTCCTTCTTGAACAGGCCGAGGCCCTTCGCCGTCCACGCCGGTTCGCCTGGCAGCGTCGCGGCGTCGCCGCGCAGCGCGTGCGGCAGGACCCTGCGGGTGCTCGTCCAGCGCTCGCGGCCCTGACTGCTCGGGAAGGCGCCCTTGACCAGCCCGGGGACGGCGACCACGTCCCACTCCAGGCCCTTGGACTTGTGCGCGGTCAGCACCTTGACGGTGTCCTCGCCGCCGGGCAGGCCCGCGTCCAGGCCGCGCTCGTACTCCTGGGCGGCCCGCAGGAAGCCGAGGAACGCGGACAGGCCCGGATCGCCGTCCAGGTCGGCGAAGCCGGCCGCGACGTCCAGGAAGCCGTGCAGGGTCTCGCGGCGGCGGGCGGCCAGCGCCGTCGGGGACGCGGACAGCTCCACCTCCAGCCCGGTGACCGTCAGCACCCGGTGCAGCACGTCCATCAGCGGCTCGGCCAGCGCCCGGCGCAGTTCGCGGATCTCGCGGGCGAGCCGGGCGAAGCGCACCCGGGCCTGCGGCGAGAACGGCAGCTCGTCGGGCTGCTCGGCGTCCAGGAAGGTCTCCAGGGCGTCCGCGAGGGAGACCACCTCGGTCGGGTCGGTGCCGGCCACCGCGGCGGCCAGCGCGTCACCCGAGGACCGCTCGGTGCGGACGAGGTCGGCGGCGCGGCGGCCCAGCAGGGCGAGGTCGCGCGGGCCGATCCGCCAGCGCGGGCCGATCAGCAGCCGGACCAGGGCGGCGTTCGCGGTCGGGTCCTGGAGCACCTCGCAGACCGCCACCAGGTCGGCGACCTCAGGGAGTTGCAGCAGCCCGCCGAGCCCCACCACCTCGACCGGCACCTCCCGGGCGACCAGCGCCGCGTGCACGTCGGGGAAGGCCGCGCCGCCCCGGCAGAGCACCGCGATCCGGCCGGGGGCCGTCCCGGTGCGGACGAGGTGCGCGATCCCGTCCGCGAGCCAGTCGATCTCCTCGTCGTGGGTCGGCAGCAGCGCGCAGCGCACGAAGCCGTCCTGCTCGGCGCCGGGGGCGGGCCGCAGCGCCTCGACGCCCTCGTGCATGGCCCGCAGCGGCGCGGCCAGGCCGTTGGCGAAGGCCAGCAGCCGGCCGCCGCTGCGGCGGTTCTCGCTCAGCGCGTAGCGGGCCGCCGGGCCGCCGTCGGCGCCGGGGAAGTGCACGGGGAAGTCGTCCAGGTTGGCGACGGACGCGCCGCGCCAGCCGTAGATCGCCTGGCAGGGGTCGCCGACCGCGGTCACCGGGTGGCCGCTGCCGGCGCCGAACAGGCCGGCCAGCATCAGCCGCTGCGCGACCGAGGTGTCCTGGTACTCGTCGAGGAGCACCACCCGGAACTGCTCGCGCAACAGCCGGCCCACCTCCGGGCGCTGCTGGGCGAGCCGGGCCGAGGCGGCGATCTGGTCGCCGAAGTCCATCAGGTCGGCGGCCCGTTTGCGGCCGCGGTAGTCCTCGACCAGGTGGAGCAGCTCCTGCCGGGCGCGGGCGGCCTTCGGGACGGCCCGCAGGTCGTCGTTGCCGAGCTTCACGCCGGCGAGGGCGTCCAGCAGGGCGGTGTCGTGGGCGCGGAGGTCCTCGGGGTCGACGAGGTGCTCGGCCAGCTCGGAGTCCAGCGCGATGAGGTCGGCGACCAGGGCGGTGAACGTGCCGGTCAGGGCCGGGAAGGGGCCGCGGGCCGAGCGGAGCACCTTGGCGGCCAGCTGGAAGCGGGTGGCGTCGGCGAGCAGCCGGACGTCCGGCTCGATGCCCAGGCGCAGGCCGTGCTCCTTCAGCAGCCGGCCGGCGAACGCGTGGTAGGTCGATATCTCCGGCTCGCCCAAGGCCTCGGCGTCGTCCGCCTCCACCACCCCGGCGCGCAGCAGGGCGGCCCTGACCCGCTCGGCGAGCTCGCCGGCCGCCTTGTTGGTGAAGGTCAGCCCGAGGACCTGCTCGGGCCGCACCGCACCGGAGCCGACCAGCCAGACGACCCGGGCCGCCATCACCGTCGTCTTGCCGGACCCGGCTCCCGCGACGATCACGGCGGGCTCCAGCGGGGCGCCGATCGCGCGCATCTGCTCGGCGTTGAAGGGGATGCCGAGCAGATCCTTCAACTGGTCGGGGTGATCGAGCACGGAACGCACCCGACAAAGCTAACCGCCCCGACGGACATCGACACCCACCCCGGCCGGGAGCCTCCACGGACAGCCCGCCCCCTCCGGAGCGGGGCCACCCCAGGGCGCCGGGGGCGGGGTCGCCCCGGGGCTCAGTCGATGAGCTGGCGGCCGTCGCGCTGGGCGGAGCAGCTGCCGCGGAAGGAGCAGCGGGTGCAGTTGTCGCCCTGGGTGGGGACGAAGCGCTCGGCGAGGACCCGGCCGGCGGCGTCGGCGAGGAGGTTCTCGATCCACGGCTCGCCGTCCGGCGGGCCCTGCTGCTGGACCTTCGGGGCCTCCTTGTCGGTCTTGCCGGGCTCGCGCAGGTGGACGAGCTCGGCGCCGCCGGAGGCGACGCCCTCCGGGACACCGGGCAGGCCGTCCAGCGCGCCGTTGCGGACGGCCAGCTGGTAGACGGCGAGCTGGCGGTGTTCCGGCAGCGACTTGTCGGTGGGGATCTGCTTGCCGGTCTTGAAGTCGACGACGTACGCGCGGCCCGCGCCGTCCTGCTCGATGCGGTCCATGGAGCCGCGGATCCGGACGGCGACGCCCCCGACGGTCAGCGTCAGGTCGAAGCCGTGCTCGGTGGCGAGGGTGGTGCGGCCGCGCTCCAGGACGTGCCAGTGCAGGAAGCGCTCCAGGGCGCCGCGGGCCTCGGTCTTCTCCTGCTGGGACTTCCACGGCGCGTCGAAGGCGAGCGCGTCCCAGACGGTGTCGAGGCGCTCCATGAGGACGGCGAGGTCGGCCGGCGTGCGGCCGGAGCCGACCTCGTCGGCGAGGGCGTGCAGGACGTTGCCGAAGCCCTGGGCGGCGCTGGCGGTGCCGGCCGCCCGGACGTCCTTGTCGAGGAACCACTGCAGGGCGCAGCTGTCGAGCTGTTCCAGGCCGCTGCCGGAGAGCCGGACGGGGGTGTCCGGGGCGCGCAGCGGTTCGGGCGCGGCGGTCTGGTCGAGCAGGCCCCACCAGCGGTCGGGGTGGGCGGCGGGCACCAGCGGGGCGCCGTCCTCGTCGGCGGCGGTGGCGAGCCGGGCGAGCCGTTCGGCGGCGGCCCGGCGCAGCTCGGGCGAGCGTGAGGCGTCCACGGTGACCGCCCGCAGCTCGGCGACCAGGGCGGCCACCGACAGCGGGCGGCGCGGGCGGTGGGTGACGTCGGCGACGGTGACCTGCGGGGTGCGGGAGCGGACCTTGCCCGTCCGCGGGTCGAGCTCCTCGCGGTAGAGCTCGCGCAGGAAGCGGGAGGGCTCGTCGCCGTCCTCGGCGGGTGCCTTGACCGCGGTGACGATCAGGCGGTCCCTGGCCCGGGTGGCGGCGGTGTAGAAGAGCCGGCGCTCCTCCCCGAGCAGGGCGGCCGGGGAGAGCGGTTCGGCGAGGCCGTCCCGCCCGATCCGGTCGGCCTCCAGCAGGGAGCCGCGGCGGCGGAGGTCGGGCCACAGGCCCTCCTGGACGCCGGCGACCACGACGATCCGCCACTCCAGGCCCTTGGAGCGGTGGGCGGTCATCAGCCGGACGGCGTCGGGGCGCACGGCGCGCACGGTGAGGGTGTCGGCGGCGATGTCCTGGGCTTCGAGTTCGGCCAGGAAGTCGGGGGCGCCGCGGTGTCCGGCGACCTGTTCCTCGGCCCTGGCGGCCGTCTCGAACAGGGCGCAGAGCGCGTCGAGGTCGCGGTCCGCGTTGCGGGCGGCCGCGCCGCCGCGCAGCGCGGCCCGCTCCAGGCGCTCGCGCCAGCGGCGGCTGCCGTCCCAGAGCGTCCAGAGCGCCTCCTCGGCGCTGCCGCCGCCGGCCAGGAGCTCGCGGACCTTGCGCAGCAGGGTGCCGAGGTCGCGGGCCCGGCGGGCGGGCAGTGCGTCCATGGCGACCAGCCGCTCGGGTTCGGCGAGGGCTTCGCGGATCAGTTCCTCGGCGGCCCGTACGGCGGTGGCGTCGCCGCTCTCCCGCAGGGCGGTGCGCTCCTCCTCGCGCAGGGCTCGGCCGAGCCGGCGCAGGTCGGAGCCGTCGAGGCCGCCGAGCGGGCCGGTGAGCAGGGTGTGCGCGACCTCGGCGGTGAGGCGCCCGGCCGGCTCGGCGCAGACCCGCAGGGCGAGCAGCAACGGGGCGACGGCCGGCTCCTCGCGCAGCGGCAGGTCGTCGCCGTCGATCTCCAGCGGGACGCCGGCCGCGGCCAGTGCCCGCCGTACGCCCGGTATCGAGCGGGCACCGGCCCGGACGAGGACGGCCATCTCGCCCCAGGGCACGCCGTCCTCCAGGTGGGCGCGGCGCAGCAGGTCGGCGACGGAGTCCAATTCGGTGCCGGGTGTGGGGTAGGTGTACACCTCGACGGCGCCGCCCTCGCGGGAGGGCAGCAGGGCCCGGTGCTGGGCGAGCTTGTCGGCGGGGAGCCGGCCCATCGGCATCCGGCGGGCGAGTTCGCGGGTGGCGGCGAGCAGCACGGCGCCGGAGCGCCGCGACACCCGCAGCACCTTGACCTCGGCGGGGCTGCCGTCGGCCTGCAGGAAGGTGTGTGGGAAGTCGAGGATGCCGTTGATGTCGGCGCCGCGGAAGGCGTAGATCGACTGGTCGGGGTCGCCGACGGCGACCAGGTCGCGGCCGCCGCCGGCCAGCCGGCGCAGCAGCCGCACCTGGGAGGGGTCGGTGTCCTGGTACTCGTCGACGAAGACCACCTCGTAGCGGCGGCCGAGCGCGTCGGCGACCTCGGGGCGTTCGGCGAGCAGCACGGCGCGGTGGACGAGCTCGGCGTAGTCGAGGACGCCCCGCAGGTCGAGGACGTCGAGGTAGTCGGCGAGGAAGTGCGCGGCGGCGGCCCAGTCGGGGCGCTCCACGCCCTCGGCGAAGCGGGCGAGCTCCTCCTCGCCGAGCCCGAGCTCGCGGCTGCGGGCGAGGACGGCGCGGACCTCGTCGGCGAAGCCGCGGGTGGTCAGGCAGGCCCGCAGGTCGAGCGGCCAGTTGATCCGGCCGGTGCCGAGCCGGACGTCCTCTGCGCCGCCGGCGAGCAGTTCGCGGACCATGACGTCCTGCTCGGGGCCGGAGAGCAGCCGCAGCGGCTCGGCCGCCTCCTCGGGGCGCTGGTGCTCGCGCAGCAGGGCGTAGCAGAAGGAGTGGAAGGTGGTCGCCTGGGGCGCGGCGCCGGTACTGCCGATCCGGGCGGTCATCCGGTCCCGGAGCTCCATCGCGGCCTTGCGGCTGAAGGTGAGGACGAGGATCCGCTCGGGGTCGGTGCCGCGCTCGATCCGGCGGGCGACCGCCTCGACCAGGGTGGTGGTCTTGCCGGTGCCGGGGCCGGCGAGCACCAGCAGCGGCCCGGCGGCGTGCTCGACCACCGCCTGCTGGTACGGGTCCAGCGTGGGCGGTTCGGGCTGTGCGAGCGGGCTGCGCACCAGGCGGAAAGGGGAGGTCACTGCGGTCCAGGCGGGTCGTACGAGCGGATGTGCGTCGGGCGGGTCGCGGGCGGGGCGGGGCTCCGGTCGGGCCCGGGGACGTGCTCGGCGACGGGTGTCCGCACCGAGCCTACGATCCTGCACCGACAGCCCGGCCCCGCGCACCCGTCCGGCCGGATCCGGGGGCGCGGGCGGGGCGGCGCGCTACCGGCCGTCCCAGCGGGCCTGCCGGACGTCGACGCGGGGCTCGCCGCCCACCGTGCGCAGGGGGTGCCCTCGGCCCGGTACTCGGGCAGCGCACGGTGCTCGTGGCCGGGCAGCGGCCGGCCGTCCGACCGGATCACCCGCCACCAGGGCACGCCGCCGCCGTACAGCGCCATCACCCGGCCGACCTGGCGGGGGCCGCCGCGGCCGAGGTACTCGGCGACGTCGCCGTAGGTCATCACCCGGCCGGGCGGGATCCGCTCGGTGAGATCGAGCACAGCTTCGGCGTAGGGCGGCAGTTCCTCGCCTTCCGTATCCTCGGTCACCTGTGGCATTTCTCCCCATCCGGTCGATTCCTGGGCCCCGTGCGGGCGATTTGCCGCGCCCGACCCGGCCCCTGTCCCGCACGGCGCGCCGCGACATGGCAGCATCTTCGGGGCGGCGCGCAGTGATACGAGGACAAGACCAGATGACCGGGACGGCAGACGTGAACGTGGACAAGGGCTCGGACGAGTCCGCCACCGACCGGTCTGCTGTTCCCGAACCGGAGCCGCCGACAGTCTCGCCGCAGCCGCGCGCACCGGGCAACCAGGACGCGCCCGAGGCCGTCCCCGAGCCCCGCCCGCCGCACCCGCAGCCCGTGCCGCCGCAGTCGGCGGACGAGCCGCCCGGTGAGCACCTCGCGGTGGACGAGCCGCTGCTGGCCGCCCGCGCGCACCGCCCCTCCGATCTGATCCGCTTCCTGGCGGGCGTGCTCGGGATCATCGCGGTGTTCGTGCTCGCCCAGATCGCGGTGTCGACCACCAGCGGCATCGAGACGGACATCTCCGCCAACGCCCACAAGATCCCCGGCGTGCTGTCCACGATCATGGCGCTGGTCTCCAGCATCGCGGTGCTGGCGGTGCCGCTGGCCTTCGCGGTCGAGCGGCTGATCAAACGGGACGGCCTGCGGGTCGCCGACGGCGTGCTCGCCTCGGTGCTCGCCTACGGCGTCTCGCTCGGCATCGACTGGTGGGTGGCGGCCGGGGCGCCGCCCGCCGTCCGGGACGCGCTGACCCAGCTGCCGCCGGGTGGCGGCCAGACCCTCACCGATCCGGTGCACGGCTACCTGGCGCCGGTGATCGCCTACATGACGGCGGTCGGCATGTCGAGCCGTCCGCGCTGGCGGGTGGCCCTGTGGGTGGTGGTGATCCTCAGCGGCGTCACCGAGCTGATCAGCGGCTACACCACGCCGCTGTCGCTGCTGCTCACCGTGCTGATCGGCTGGTCGGTGGCGTACGGCACGCTCTACGCGATCGGCTCCCCGAACATCCGGCCGACCGGCAAGCACCTGATGACCGGCCTGCGGAAGGTCGGCTTCACCCTCCGGCGCGCACCGCGCCCCGACGCCCCCGGCGAGACCCGCCGCTACCTGGTCGCCCAGTACGAGGGCCCGCTGCTGGACGTCCACATCATCGACCGCGAGCAGCAGGCGGCCGGCTTCTTCTACCGCGCCTGGCGGCGGATCCGGCTGCGCTCGGTGGCCGTGCGGCGCAGCCCGCAGTCGCTGCGTCAGGCCCTGGAACAAGAGGCCCTGATCGCGTACGCGGCGGCCGCATCCGGGGCCCGCGCCCCGCAGCTGGTCGCCACCTCGGAGCTCGGGCCGGACGCCGCGATCCTGGTGTACGAGAACGTGGCCGGCCGCACCCTCGACGAGCTCGCCGACGACGAGATCACCGACGACGTGATGGCCTCGCTGTGGGAGTCGGTGGCAGCCCTGCACGAGCGCCGGATCGCCCACCGCCGGCTGACCGGCGAGTCGCTGCTGGTGGTCGACGAGAAGACCGGCTGCCTGGTCAATCTCTCCGGCGGCGACATCGCGGCCGGCGACCTGACGCTGCGCATCGACGTCGCGCAGCTGCTCACCACCTTCGCGCTGCGGATCGGCCCGGAGCGCTCGGTGGACGTCGCCAACCGGGTGCTCGGCGCGGACCGCGTCGCGGGCTCGCTGCCGCTGCTGCAGCCGGTGGGCCTGAGCCGGTCCACCCGGATCGACCTGCAGCGGATGTCCAAGGAGCGCAAGGCCGAGGCCCGGGCCCTGGCGCTGGAACAGGTCGCCGCGGGCGAGCGCACCCAGCAGCAGGCCGAGGAGGACATCGCGGCGGCCGGCGAGGACCTGCTCAGCCGGATCCGCGGCCAGATCCTGGAGATCGCGCCCGAGGCGCCGATGGCCCCCGCGAAGCTGGAACGGCTCAAGCCGAAGAGCCTCATCATGGTCATCGCGCTGAGCTTCGCCGCCTACCTGGCGCTGACCACCGTCCAGCCCGCCCAGCTGAAGCTCTCCCAGCTGAACTGGGGCTGGGCCGCGGTGGCGCTGGCCGCGGCGGCCACCACCTACGGTGCGGCGGCGATGAGCCTGACGGGCTTCGTCCCGGAGCGGCTGCCGTTCGTCCGCACGGTCGCGGCCCAGCTGGCCGGCTCCTTCGTGAAGCTGGTCGCACCCGCGGCGATCGGCGGCATCGCGCTCAACACCCGCTACCTGCAGAAGGCCGGCATCCGCTCCGGGCAGGCGGTCGCCAGCGTCGGCGCCTCCCAGCTGGCGGGCCTCGGCGGCCACCTGCTGCTGCTGTTCTGCTTCGGCCTGATCACCGGCACCCAGACCAACGGCGACCTCGGCGCCTCCCGGGCGGTGATCATCGGTGTGCTCAGCGCGGCGGTGCTGGCCCTGGTGGTCGCGGCAGTGGCGCCGCTGCGGCGCTTCGTGGTGACCCGGGTGCGGTCGCTGTTCTTCGGCGTGGTGCCGCGGATGCTCGACCTGATGCAGACCCCGACCAAGCTGGTCACCGGCTTCGGCGGCATCCTGCTGCTGACGCTCTCGTTCACCGCCTGCCTGTACGCCTCGGTGCGGGCGTTCGGCGGCGACATGAGCTACTCCGCGGTGGCGGTGGTCTTCCTGACCGCGAACGCGGCCGGCTCGGCGATCCCGACGCCGGGCGGCATCGGGCCGGTGGAGATCGCCCTGATCGGCGCCCTGACCGTCGGCGTGCCGGCCTCGGCGGCGGCGCCCGCGGTGTTCCTGTACCGCCTGCTGACCTTCTGGCTGCCGGTGCTGCCGGGCTGGGTCGCCTACAACGTGCTGCAACGCCGCGGGGCACTCTGACGGACGCGCACAGCCCGAAGGCGCACAGCCCGAAGGCCCCCGGCGTCGCCGGGGGCCTTCGGGTCGGACACGCTCTAGTAGATCGGCTTGTGCGGCTCGATCTGGTTGACCCAGCCGACCACGCCGCCGCCGAGGTGGACGGCGTCGGAGAAGCCCGCCGACTTGAGGACGGCCAGCACCTCGGCCGAGCGCACGCCGGTCTTGCAGTGCAGCACGATCTTCTTGTCCTGCGGCATCTTCTCCAGCGCGGTGCCCATCAGGAACTCGTTCTTGGGGATCAGCGTGGCGCCCGGGATCGAGACGATCTCGTACTCGTTGGGCTCGCGGACGTCGATGAGGAAGATGTCCTCGTCGTCGTCCAGCCACTGCTTGAGCTGCTTGGAGGTGATGGTGGAGCCCGCGGCCGCGGCCTGCGCCTCCTCCGACACGACGCCGCAGAAGGCCTCGTAGTCGATCAGCTCGGTGACGGTGGGGTTGTCACCGCACAGGACGCAGTTCGGGTCCTTGCGGACCTTCACCGAGCGGTACTGCATCTCCAGGGCGTCGTAGATCATCAGTCGGCCGACCAGCGGCTCGCCGACGCCGGCCAGCAGCTTGATCGCCTCGGTGACCTGGATCGAGCCGATCGAGGCGCAGAGCACGCCCAGCACGCCGCCCTCGGCGCAGGAGGGGACCATGCCCGGCGGCGGGGCCTCCGGGTAGAGGCAGCGGTAGCAGGGGCCGTGCTCGGCCCAGAAGACGCTGGCCTGGCCGTCGAAGCGGTAGATGGAGCCCCAGACGTACGGCTTGCCGAGCAGCACCGCGGCGTCGTTCACCAGGTACCGGGTGGCGAAGTTGTCCGTGCCGTCGACGATCAGGTCGTAGCCGGAGAAGATCTCCATGACGTTGGAGTTGTCCAGGCGGTCCTCGTGCAGGATCACCTCGACCAGCGGGTTGATCTCCTTGACCGAGTCGCGCGCGGACTCGGCCTTGGAACGGCCGATGTCGGACTGGCCGTGGATGATCTGGCGCTGGAGGTTGGACTCGTCGACGGTGTCGAACTCGACGATGCCGAGCGTGCCGACGCCCGCCGCGGCCAGGTACATGAGGGCGGGGGACCCGAGGCCGCCCGCGCCGACGCAGAGCACCTTGGCCTTCTTCAGCCGCTTCTGCCCGTCCATGCCCACGTCGGGGATGATCAGGTGGCGGGAGTACCGGCGGACCTCTTCAACGGTGAGCTCGGCGGCCGGCTCGACCAGGGGTGGCAGCGACACGAAAACTCCGATGGTCGTCAGTTCTGTGGGGCTGGGCCTGCCAGCCGTTGCTTCACTACGCCAACAGTGTCACGCGCCGCTGCTATTCCGAGACAGCTGGTCCAATCGGTGAGATGGCCGACACCGGATGCCGAGACCGGCCCCCGGAGCGGAACGCCGCAGCTCAACGGCGGGGCGCCGGTCAGACCCGGCAGGCGGTCTCCAGCCACACGTCCCCGAGCGACTCCTCCAGCGGCACCTGTGTCCGCCAGCCGAGACGATCCCGGGCCGTGCGGACGTCCGCCTGCCGCCACGGGGCCGGGTCCGGCGGCAGCAGCCGGGGCTCGGTGGGCCGCATGTGCTCGCCGCCCTGCGCGGGCACCGGGGCCGGACGGCCGTCCTCGGCCACACCCCCTCGAACCCGGAAGCCCTGACCAGCAGGTGTGCCGCGTCCCGCGCCCGCACCGCGTGGCCGCTGCCGATGTTGATCACCCCGGTGGCCGCCGACACCGCCGCCGCCTGGACGGCCCGCGCGACGTCCCGCACGTCGACGAAATCCCGGTATCCGGACAGGTCCGGCATCCGCACCTGGAGCTCGCCCTGCTCCAGCGCCCGCCGCAGGCCGTCCGCGAGCCGCCCGAACAGCGAGGCGGACGGCGCCCCCGGCCCCACCACGTCGAACACCCGCAGCACCGCGGCGTCCAGCCCGGATGCCAGCACCAGCTCGGTACCGGCCAGCTTGGACACTCCGTACGGCCCGACCGGCCGCGGCTCGGTGGTCTCCGCGATCGGCGCGCCGGGCTGCATCGGCCCGTACTCGGCGGCCGAGCCGACGTGCACCAGGCGGGCCGGCTCCCGGCTGCGCCGGATCGCCTCGCAGACGGTGGCCACCGCGAGCGTGTTGGACCGGATCAGTGTCCGCGAACTGCCGTAGGTGGCCCCGGCGCAGTTGACCACCACCTGCGGCGCCACCGCGTCCAGGAAGCGGGCGAGCGCGCCGGGGCTGCCCGCCGTCAGGTCGAAGCGGATGTCCGCCGAGTCGCGCCGGCCGAGTGCGGTGACCTGGAGGTCGGGCTCGGCGAGCAGGCGTTCGGCGACCCGGCGGCCGATGAAGCCGTCGGCGCCCAGCAGCAGCACCCTCATCGGGGGTGTCCTTCCACGAGGCCCGGCCGCTTGGCGGCCGGGCGGATACAGAACGGGTGGGTATGGCCGCGGTACGGGGCGGTCAGGCCCCGCGGCGGCGTGGGACGGCCCGGTACGCCTGGGGACGGGACAGCAGCGCCCACGCGTACGCCGCTGACACCGCAACGGCGACGGCGCCGGACGCCGCCCACAGCACGGCGGCCGGCCCGGTCGGCACCGGGACGAGGTGCAGCAGGCCGGCCACGGCACCGCAGGCAGCGAGCCCGGCGGCCGCGACCCCGGGCCGCCCGCCGTGCCGCACCACCGCGGCCAGCAGGAACAACAGGGCGAGCACGGCCTGCCCGGCCCAGCCGGCCGCACCGGCGGGTGTCGCGGCGGGCGGCCGCAGGGCCAGGGTCAGCGCTCCGACCACGGCGAGCTGCGCCGCCGCGGCGAGCGGCAGCAGCGGGCGCATCCGGGCCCGGAAGCCGGTGATGGTCGCCGTCGCCCCGAGGTGCGCCAGCCCCGTCCGGCGCAGCCGCCGGGCGGCGAGGTCGGCGGACGCGGTGCCCAGCGCGACGGCCGCGGCGGCCCCGGCCCCGCCGGCCGACCCCGCGGCGAGCAGCAGTGCCGCACCGACCCCGTAGCCGAGCCGGTCGGCCGCACCCGCGGCCGGCGCGGCGAGCGCGAGCCAGCCGGCCGCCAGGAGCAGCGCCGGCGCCGCGCCCACCGGGCCCGCCACGGCGGTCAGCCAGGGCAGCGCGGCCAGGACGGCGACCGCGGGCAGGTGCAGCAGCGCACGGCCGGCCGCCCGGAGCGCCGGGCCGCCCCACGGCACGGCGGCGGGTGGGGCGGCCGGCTCGGCGGGCCGGCGCTCCACCCGGGCGTACAGCTCCTCGGCGAGCCCGAAGACGTCGGCGTGGCGGTAGCGGTGCGCCACGCTGTCGGCGATCCCGGCGTCCTCCAGGCCGGCCGCGATGTCCAGGGAGTCGACGGCCTGTTCGCAGAGCTCGCGGTGCTCGGCCATCAGCGCCCGGACCGGGTCCGAGGACGGCGGTGCCGCGGGCGGGACACCGGCGGGGGCGGCCGCCGGGACGCGGCCCATCAGATCGCCTCCGCGAGCGCCTCGGCCGGCACGGCGGCCACCGGCGGGCCGGCCGGCGCGGTCTGCCGCTCGGCGGCCGGCGGCGTGGCCGGCGCCCCGCCGACCCAGTACTCGGCGGGGCGGGCGAACGGCTGCCGCCCTGCGGCCGGGAAGGCCGGCCAGCGGGACACCAGCTCCAGGTAGATCTCCCGGAACGCCGTCGTCTCCGGCTCCAGCGCGAAGCGCTCCTGGGCGCGCAGCCGGCCGGCCAGGCCGAGTCTGGCCCGCCGCTCGTCGTCGGTGAGCAGGGCGACGCAGGCCGCCGCCAGCGCCTGCGGGCTGCGCGGCGGCACCAGCAGCCCGGCCGGGCCGAGCACCTCGGCGGCGACCCCGACCTCGGTGGCGACGACGGCGCGGCCGCTCAGCATGGCGTCGGCGAGCAGCCGAGGGCTGCGCTGGGCGAGCGCGGAGAAGACCACGGCGCTGCCGGCCGCCCAGGCGTCGGCCGTGGTGGTGGGGCGGCCGGCGAAGTCCACGGCGGCGGCGATGCCGAGCCGTTCGGCGATCGCCCGGCAGTGCGCGAGGTACCCGGGCGCGGCCTCCTCGCCGTACATCCGCAGCCTGGCCTTCGGCAGTTCGGCGCGGACCCGGGCGAAGGCGTGCAGCATCAGTTCGGGGTCGCGGCCGGGCTCCAGGGCGCCAGCCCAGACGAGCGTGGGCCGCTCGGGCTCCGCCCCGGCCGCCTCCCGGCCGGCCTCCGGGGTGCCCTCGTGCACCACCCGGACGCGGCCTGGCTCGGCGCCGCAGCGCAGCTGCCACTGCCGGTCGTACGCGGATCCGGGGTGAGCACCGCCGCCTGCCGGTACGTCTCGGCGCTCAGCAGCCGGAAGAAGGCGAGCAGCAGGGCCCGGACCGGCCAGCGGTACGGGGCGGTGCGGTAGCCGCGGTACTGCTCGCGCAGGTGCAGCCCGTGCTCGGTGAGGACGAACGGCACGCCGTGCAGGTGCTTGGCGACCAGGGCGGGCAGGGCGGCCGGGCCGCCGCCGACCACGTGGCACAGGTCGGCGCCGCCGAGGCCGGTCGGGCCGCTGCCGTACCAGGGGGCGGAGAGCGGCCGCAGCAGCTGCTCCAGCAGGTCGCCGGCGACCAGGACGTCGCGGACCAGCGGCTGGCCGGCCGCGGTCTCGGCGCCGGGGGCCCGCCAGACCTTCTCCAGGATGCGGTGGGCCCGGCCGGAGGCGAGGAAGGCGGGCAGCGCGCCGTCCTGCCCGGCGAGCTCGGCCAGCCGGTACAGGGCCGGGCCGAACTGCGACCGCTCGCCGGGCGTGACCAGGGCCCGGACCAGGCCTTCGTAGGCGGCCGCACAGGCGGGGCGGCGGTGCACGGCGAGCCGCCCGGCGCCGGGGCGGCGGCCCCATATCGGCAGCTCGTGGACGGCGGTCAGGCTGCTCGGCGCCGGCCCGGCGTCCTCGGGGCCGCCGCCGGCGCCGAGCAGGTAGAGCTGGAACTCGTGCTCGGCCAGCGCACCGGCGAGCCGGCCGCACCAGCCGCCACCGGTACGCTGGGCTACGGTTCGCGTGCCCTCGGTGAGCAGAGCAATGCGCACGACGACCTCCGGAGGAGTGCAGGGGGACTCGGCCGACGACGCAGGGGCCCGGGCACATCTCTCCCGGTGACCTCGGCCGGCTCCCGCGCCCGCTCCCCGCGGCCGCGGCACTGCCGCTCCCCCACACCTGTTCGGTCCGACAGCACGAAGGTAGAGCGGTTGCCCGACACCGCCTCGACCACCTGCCCGGATGACACCTGAACGAGTGAAAGGCCGTTACCTGGCGCCGCCCGGCGCGTTCGACGCGGCGGGCGGCGCGGGCTCACACCTCGGCGAGCAGGTCCCGGACGGCGCGGGCGACCCGGTCGGTGTGCTCCATCATGGCGACGTGGCCGGAGTCCGGCAGGACGAGCAGGCGGGCGTCGGCGAACGCCGCGCAGGCCCGCCGGGCGGAGCGGTACGACACCAGCCGGTCCTTCATCCCGTACACCAGCAGCACCGGCACCTTCACCTGCGCGGCCTGCCGCCACAGCGCCTGGTCGCCGCGCTCGGTGTAGGCCGCGACGATGCCGCGCGCGGAGCCGATGCTGGCCTGCAGCGCGTACGGCAGGCCGAGCCGGCGCCGGTACTCGGCCACCGCGCGCTCGCGCCGCTCGGCGGGGATCGCGGCGGCGTCCGCGTAGACCAGCCGCAGCAGATTCTCGGTGGCCTGCTCGGCGCTCTGCGCGCCGGCCGCAGTCCGGCGCCTGAGCAGCGCCGGCACCCCGGGGACGGCGAGCAGGGCGGTGGGCCAGGCGCTGTACTGCGGCGGCACCTCGGGCAGCGCCGGCGAGATCAGGGTGAGGCTGCGGACGAGGTCGGGCCGCAGGGCGGCGAGCCGCACCGAGACCGCGCCGCCCAGCGAGTTGCCGACCAGGTGGACGGGCCCGCGCCCGGACTTCTCCAGGTAGCCGATCACCGCCCGGACGTGGCCGGAGACGGTGAGGTTGCCGTCCAGCGGGGGCGCCGACCAGCCGAAGCCCGGCAGGTCGAGGGCCTCCCCGGCGACCTCGTCCGCGAGATCCGCCATGAGGTCGGCCCAGTTGTCGGCGGAGCCGCCGAGACCGTGCACGAAGAGCGCGGGCGGCAGGTCCTCGGCCGGCGGGACGGCCGGGCTGACCGCCAGGACGGCGCCCGGCACCTCGACCGTGCGGAAGGGCCGCCCGCCGTCCGCGGGCCCGGCCTCCCCCACCTGCTGACCGGCCTGCTCCGCGGTCCGTACCTGCTGCTCAGCGCTCATGGAGCACGATGGTAGTGATGCCGGCGGGCCCTGCACCGGTGCGCACACCGATCTCGCCCTGTGGACAAAGGGAAAGCTGGTCGTATTGTGGGCTCCCGACAAGGCTGTTTCTACGCTTTACTCGGCTTCACCAGGCGCGCACCGGGTTACCGAAAAGTAGACTCAGTGGCTCTGCCCGCTACGCCCAGATCGTGAAGTGAGGACCGCCGTGACGGCCATCCAGGAGGCGCAGGAGCGTCCGCGCGGTGCCCGACTGCCGCGAAGCGCTCGCCGTGAACAACTGCTCGGGGCCGCGCAGGAGGTGTTCGTCGCCCAGGGCTACCACGCGGCCGCGATGGACGACATCGCCGATCGCGCCGGCGTCAGCAAGCCCGTGCTGTACCAGCACTTCCCCGGCAAGCTGGACCTCTACCTGGCGCTGCTGGACAAGCACTGCGACGCCCTGGTGGACGCCACCCGGACGGCGCTGGAGGCGACCACCGACAACAAGCAGCGGGTCGCGGCGACCATGGAGGCGTACTTCCACTACGTCGCCAGCGAGTCCGGCGCCTTCCGGCTGGTCTTCGAGTCGGACCTGACCAACGAGCCGGCCGTGCGCGAGCGCGTGGACCGCGCCGCCGACCAGAGCGCGACGCTGGTCAGCAAGGTCATCGCGGAGGACACCGACCTCCCCGAGACCGAGGCCAAGCTGCTGGCCGCCGGCGTCTGCGGGCTGGCCCAGATCACCGCGCGCTACTGGCTGTCGCAGGGCCGGGAGATCCCGCACGACGAGGCCGTCCGGCTGGTCGCCAGCCTGGCCTGGCGCGGTCTGAAGGGCTTCCCGATGCACCCCGGCGACGGCGACCGCCCGGGCTCCGCCGACTAGCCCCGCGTCGGGCGGCTCCGCCCGTCGACGGGGCGACAGTTGCCCGCTGCGGCACCGGCGATCGTCGGACCTTCGCCGTACGGCCTGGCCGGTGCTCTATGGTGAAGCCGTACGGCGCACTGACCTCGGACAACCGTTCGAACAGCGCGCGTGAATGGCTGCAACCCGGAGGGACGGAAGCCGTGGAGGTCAAGATCGGCGTGCAGAACGCGGCCCGAGAGATCGTTCTCGAGAGCCCGCAGACTGCCGACGAGGTCGAGGGTGCGGTCGCCAAGGCGCTGGAGGGCACCTCCAAGCTGCTGGTGCTGGCCGACGAGCACGGCCGTCGCATCATCGTCCCGGCGGAGCGCCTCGCCTACGTCGAGATCGGCGAGCAGGCCGTCCGCAAGGTCGGATTCGGCACGCTCTGACAGCTGTGAAGTCGGCGCCCCGTTCCTCTCCCGAGGGACGGGGCGCCGCCGTTTGCCCCCGGCGGCGCGTACCGTCCGCCTCCCCGGGGTATGGCGGGTACGACGTGCCGCACCAACGAGGAGGCCGCCCGTGCTCGTCGAGACGATCGCCTGCGCACTGATCGGCCTGGCCGTGGGGGTCGGCGCCTTGGTGCTGCTGCCCGCGTACTTCCCGGCCTCCCGCACCCTGACCCTGTCGACCGCCCTGGTGGCGGCCCTGCTCTCCGGCCTGATCGCGCGGTACGCGCTGGACGGGCGGCTGCCGGGGGTCGCCCTCGTCGTCAGCGCGCTCGGCTCGGGCCTGCTGGTGTCCGTGCTGGCCCGGCCCGACCTGGCCGCCCGGCGCGGAACCCACCGCCGCCACCGGCACGTCTGACCTGCGGCCGTCCGGGGACCGCCGGACGGCCGGCCCGGTCAGGACGCGAGCCCCAGCGCGGCCATCCGCCGGGTGTGCGCCTCGGTGATCCGGGTGAACATCTTGCCGACCTCGACCAGGTCGAAGCCCTGCACCCGGGCCCCGCCGACCAGCAGGTTCGACAGCGCGTCGCGCTCGGCCACCACCCGCTGGGCCTGGCTGAGCGCCTCGCCCATCAGCCGCCGGCCCCAGAGCGCGAGGCGGCCGCCCACCCGCGGGTCGTCCGCGATCGCCTGCCGCACCCGCTCCACCGCGAACTCGGCGTGCCCGGTGTCGGCCATCACGCGGAGCACCAGGTCCCGGGTGTCGTCGTCGAGCCGGACGGCCACCTCGCGGTAGAAGTCCGTGGCGATGGCGTCGCCCACGTAGGCCTTGACCAGGCCCTCCAGCCAGTCCGACGGCGCGGTGAGCCGGTGGAAGGCCTCCAGCGGCTCGACGAACGGCGTCATCACCTCGGTCGGGTCCGCGCCCACCTCGGCCAGCCGGTCGTGCAGCTGCTGGTAGTGCTGGAACTCCGCGGACGCCATCCGGGCCAGCGCCGCCTTGTCGACCAGACCGGGCGCGAACTTCGCGTCCTCGGCCAGCCGCTCGAAGGCGCTCAGCTCGCCGTAGGCGAGCGCGCCGAGCAGGTCGAGGACCGCGGCCCGGTAGCCCGGGTCGGCCGCGCACGCAGCCCAGTCGCCGATCGAGCCCACCTCGCCAGATTCCTGAGTCTCCATGGCTCGCCACCTTAGTGCCGCCCACCGGCCCGGTCCGCGCCGCGGGGCCGCACCGGCCCGTCCGGCCGCCGACGGCCACAGGTGCAGACCACGGAGTAAGCGGCGTCACGTGTTCGAGTCGGCGCGCCCCTGTATGGTGGTAGTGAGGCCTGGTGTACTCGCGCGGCCCGCCGTCAACGGCAGGCCGCGCACACGTGCTCCGCAGGGACACGGACACCGGGCCCACGTACGCGGATGCCCGGTCGGAGACCCGATCGGCTCCGACCTTGGCCCGGGCTTCGGGCCCAGGCACCGCATCAGTGGCCGAGCGAGGGCCGCCGCGGACCGCGCCGCTCGGCGCAGGTCCCGCGCCAGCCCCTCACGGGATTCCTCCCCTTCGCCGCCGGACGACGCGCCCGACACACGGGCCGCCCCGCCGGCCGTGCGCCGGGGCAGGCGCGGTTGTGCGTCACGACGATGGACCGGGCCCGAGGGCCCGGTGCGACTCCCGGGACGCCCGCTGCTCCGCTCGCTCTCGGCCCTCCCACATGGAAGAGGCAGCACCCTGTCCACCACCGCTGAACCCACCAGGACCACCTTCCGCGATCTGGGCATCCTCCCGGAGACCGCCGAAGCGCTCGAGTCCGTCGGCATCGTCCACCCCTTCCCGATCCAGGAGATGACCCTCCCGGTGGCCCTGACCGGCCACGACGTGATCGGCCAGGCGAAGACGGGCACCGGCAAGACCCTCGGCTTCGGCCTGCCGCTGATCGAGCGGGTCGTCGTCCGCGCCGACATCGACGCCGGCCGGGCCACCGAGGAGCAGTACACCGAGAGCCCGCAGGCACTCATCGTCGTCCCCACCCGCGAGCTGTGCACCCAGGTCACCAACGACCTGCAGACGGCCGGCAAGGTCCGCAACGTCCGCGTCCTCGCGGTCTACGGCGGCCGTGCCTACGAGCCGCAGGTCGAGGCGCTGCAGAAGGGCGTCGACATCGTCGTCGGCACCCCGGGCCGCCTGCTCGACCTGGCCGGCCAGCGCAAGCTCGACCTGTCGAAGGTCCGCGCGCTCGTCCTCGACGAGGCCGACGAGATGCTCGACCTCGGCTTCCTGCCGGACGTCGAGAAGATCATCACCATGCTGCCGGCCAAGCGGCAGACCCTGCTGTTCTCGGCGACCATGCCGGGCCAGGTCATCAGCCTCGCCCGCCGGTACATGAGCCAGCCGACGCACATCCGGGCCGCCGCCCCGGACGACACCGGCGCCACCGTCGCCAACATCGAGCAGCACATCTTCCGCGCCCACTCGCTGGACAAGGTCGAGGTCGTCTCGCGGATCCTGCAGGCCGAGGGCCGCGGGCTCGTGATGATCTTCTGCCGCACCAAGCGGACCGCGGCGGACGTCGCCGAGCAGCTCACCAAGCGCGGCTTCGCGGCCGGCGCCGTCCACGGCGACCTCGGCCAGGGCGCCCGCGAGCAGGCCCTGCGGGCCTTCCGCAACGGCAAGGTCGACGTGCTGGTCTGCACCGACGTCGCGGCCCGCGGCATCGACGTCGAGGGCGTCACGCACGTCATCAACTACCAGTGCACCGACGACGAGAAGACCTACCTGCACCGGATCGGCCGCACCGGCCGGGCCGGCGCCTCGGGCACCGCGGTCACCCTCGTCGACTGGGACGACATCCCGCGCTGGCAGCTCATCAACAAGGCGCTCGACCTGCCGTTCAACGAGCCGGAGGAGACCTACTCCACCTCGGCCCACCTGTACGAGCTGCTGAAGATCGCCCCCGGCACCACCGGTGTCCTGCCGCGTTCCGAGCGCACCCGCGCCGGCCTGAACGCGGAGGAGGTCGAGGACCTCGGCGAGACCGGCGGCCGCGGCGCCCGCTCGCGCCCGCGCGCCGGCAAGGCGGCGGCCCCGGAGGCCGAGGCCGCGCCCGAGCAGGAGCCGCGTCCGCGCCGCTCCCGTGAGCGCCGCCGTACGCGCGGCGGGGCCGAGGCCGCCGAGACCGTGGCGGAGGCCGGTGCGCCGGCTGCCGTCGCGACCGCCGAGGCCCCGGCCGCGGAGGGCGACGCTGCTCCCCGGCGCCGCCGCCGTCGCACCCGCACCAGCGGCCCGGACGGCGCCCCGGTGCTGGACGGCGCCGTCGACGCCCCGGCCGTGGCCGGGACGGTGACCGAGGCCGTGGCCACGGCCACCGCCACCGCCACCGCCACCGCCGAGACCGTGCCGGCGCCGCGCCGGCGCACCCGCGCCAAGGCCGTGACCGCCGAGACCGCCCCGGCCGCCGAGGCCGTGGAGATCCCGGCGGCGGCGGACGGCGAGGCGCCCGCGCCCCGTCGCCGCACCCGGGCGAAGGCCGCCACCGCGACCGCCGAGGCCCCCGCCCCGGAGGCCGCGGCCGACGGCGAGGCCCCGGCCCCGCGCCGGCGCACCCGGGCCCGCCGCCCGGCCGCCGCCGAGGCGGCCCCGGAGAGCTGACGGGCAGCACAGCACCGCAGAGGGCGGGCCGATCACCGCGATCGCGCCCGCCCTCGGCGTTTCCCCGGCCCGGACGCCGCCGGCCGGGAGCCCGCCCGCACCACCGGCCGCGCCGGGCCGGGTCCTGTCCGGTCGATCCGACACGATCGACCGGACAGGACCTAAGCTCGGGGCGTTGGCCCTCCCCCGCTGTCGCCTGGAGCCGTCGCGATGAGCACCCCGCCCTTCCTCACCCTGCCGCGCTGCGCCCGGGCCCTGCGACTGGAGACCGCGCGCGGCTCCTTCGCCGCCCTGCTGGCGGAACCGGCCGGGCCGGCCCTGGGCACCGCACTGCTGGTCCCCGGCTTCACCGGCAGCAAGGAGGACTTCATCGCCCTGCTGGAACCGCTGGCCGCGGCCGGCTACCGGGTGGCCGCGGTCGACCAGCGCGGCCAGTACGAGTCGGGCGGCCCGGCCGACCCGGAGGCGTACCGGATCGGGGAGCTCGCCGCGGACGTGCAGGCGCTCGCCACCGTGCTGGGCGGGGAGGCGCCGCTGCACCTGCTCGGTCACTCGTTCGGCGGACAGGTCGTCCGGGAGTCCGTGCTGACGGCCCGCGGCGCCCTGCCCTGGCGGTCGCTGACGCTGCTGTCCACCGGCCCGGGGGCGATCGACCCGGCCGAGGCGGCCCGGACGAAGCTGCTGCTGGACGTGCTGCCGGCGATGGACCTGGAGGCGATCTGGCAGGTCATGCAGCAGCTGGAGCAGGACAGCGGCAGCGCTCCCGCGGTGCGCCCGGAGATCGCCGACTTCCTGCACCGCCGCTGGGTGGCGAACGTCCCGCAGGCGCTGACCGCGATGGGCGAGCACCTGGTGTCGGCGCCGGACCGGGTGGCCGAGCTGGCCGCCGTCGCGCTGCCGATGCAGGTGGTCTGCGGGGTGCGGGACTACGCGTGGCCGGTCGAGGAGCAGGCCGCGATGGCCCGCCGGCTCGGGGCCCGGCACGTCGTCGTCCCGGAGGCCGGGCACTCCCCCAACGCGGAGCACCCGGCGGTCACCGCCGCCGCCCTCGCCGCGTTCTGGGGCTGACCCGCGCCCGCACCGCGGCCCGCCGCGGCCCCGCCCGGCCCTCGTGTCCCGCCCGCACCGCGGCAAAAGGCGGGACAAAAATCGTTAGCTCGGGTAATATTTGATTCTGTCCGGGAATCGTTGCGCTGCGAGTCCCGTTGAACCCCTGGCGAGATACGCCGAAACCGGGACTTTACGGACGGGCAATCGCCCGGAAGCAGCACGGCGGCAGAGTGGCTCCATGAGGCAGTGTCGCCTCGGCAGCACAGGCCGTCCGATGCGCGAGGGGGACGATGCGGGTAGCAGCAGCCGCCGGACGACAGCACCACCAGCAGCAGGGGTCGGCCGGCACGCCCGCGGTCGACGGCCTGCCACAGCCTCGGCCGACCAGGCCAGGAAGGGAGAGGCCCATGTTCGAGATCCTCCGTCTGGACGACGCCTCCGGCGCCGCCACCGACCGACTGATCGTCGACGCGGACACCGTCCGCGAGTACGTGAAGGATGCCGCCCTCACCGGCGAGCGCCTGTACATCCGACCGTGCAAGAACGTGTGAGCGAAGGCCGGGCCGGCAGCCGCCGGGCCCGACCGCTGACGCCCCGTCACCCCGTGGAGGGTGACGGGGCGTCCGGCTGTCCGGACGCACCCGGTGCGACCAGCGTGACGTTTGCCGACGCCCGGGACGGGACATTCCCCAACGGGACGGCGGCGCCTCGGCGCGGCGCACCCCGTACGGGTGATCGTCCTTGACGCGGCGGTCCGGAGGGAGGAGCGTTGTCGGCTATGAGGGGCGAGCCAAGCTGCCCGAGGTGCGCCGGCCGGGTCCGCGCCCCGGGCCTGTTCTCCGACACCTGGCAGTGCGACCAGCACGGGGCGGTGCACCCGATGCAGCCGGTGCTGCCCCCCAGCGTCGAGGCCCTGAACGTGGCGGTGGCCCGCTCCCAGGTGCCGGTCTGGCTGCCCTGGCCGCTGCCGGTCGGCTGGCTGTTCACCGGGATCTCGCACGTGGGTGACGACCTGTCGGGCGCCCGCGCGACGGCCGTCGCCTGCTCCGGCCCGGCCCCGCTGGGCGGGTTCGGCGAGCTGGTCCTGGTCGCCGAGGAGCTCGGCGTCGGGGTCGGCGCCCGCTACGCCGGCCTGGACGGGCCCGACCCCGGCGACTCCGTCTCGCTCTACAAGGCCGCCGACGCCAAACTGATGGCGGCCGGCCGGCCCACCCCGATGTTCCACGTGCCCGAGGCCCCGGCCGACCGCGCGGTGTACGTCGGCGAGGCGCGCGGGCTGTGGCTGTGGGCGATCGCGTGGCCCGAGCAGTCGGCACTGCTGATGCACGACGAGTTGGTGCTGACCGACCTGCGGGAGGCCGGTGCGGAGCTGGGGCTGCTGCCGTGCGGCGCCCTCTCGCCGCGCCTGCTGGGCTGACGGCCGCCGCACCGGCGGGCCGACGGCCGCCCGGGCACGCTGACTAAGCTGGGCGGGGCCGCCTTCCTCCTCGTCCTGGAGCCCCGCCGTGCGCATCGACCTGCACGCCCACAGCAACGCCTCCGACGGCACCGACAGCCCGGCCGAGCTGGTCGCGGCCGCGGTGGCGGCCGGGCTGGACGTCGTCGCGCTGACCGACCACGACACCGTCGCCGGGCACGCCGAGGCCGCCGAGGCCGTCCGCGGCACCGGCCTGACCCTGGTGCCCGGAGCCGAACTCTCGTGCCACGTCGACGGCGTCAGCATGCACCTGCTGGCCTACCTCTTCGACCTCGCCGAGCCGGCCTTCGCGGCCGAACGCGACCTCGTCCGGAACGACCGGTTCCGGCGCGGGCGGGCGATCGTCGAGCGCTGCCGGGAACTGGGCGCGCCGATCGACTGGGAGCAGGTGGAGCGGATCGCGGGCGCGGGCTCCGTCGGCCGCCCGCACATCGCCAGCGCGCTGGTCGAGGCGGGCGTGGTGGCGACCGTCTCGGACGCGTTCACCGCGGACTGGCTGGCCAACGGGGGCCGGGCGGACGTCCGCAAGCACGAGACCGACCCGGAGGTCGCCGTCCGGCTCGTCCGGGCCGCGGGCGGCGTGCCGGTGTTCGCGCACCCGGGCGCGGTCAAGCGAGGCCGGACGGTCTCCGACGAGGTGATCGCCGCGCTGGCGGCGGCCGGGCTGGGCGGCCTGGAGGTCGACCACATCGACCACGACGAGCCCACCCGGGAGCACCTGCGCGGCCTGGCCGAGGAGTTGGGCCTGTTCGCCACCGGCTCCAGCGACTACCACGGGCACCGCAAGACCGTCCGGCTGGGCGAGCACACCACCGATCCGGCGGTCTACGAGGAACTGCTGGCGCAGGCCCGCGGCGCGGAGCCGATCCGCGGCTGAACCCGCCGGCGGCGCGCCGCCGCCGCCCATGGCCGCCCGGAAACGGACAATCCATGCCATGGACCACGCAGTGCGCGCGGGGCTCGCGCGGTGAGCGTCTTCGACGGCCGGGTGTTCGGGTCGCTGTTCGTGACGCTCTTCGTCATCATGGATCCGCCCGGCACGATCCCGATCTTTCTGGCACTCACCTCCGGCCGGGCCGCCCGGGTCCAGCGGCGGATGGCCTGGCAGGCGGCGGCGGTCGCGCTCGGGGTGATCACCTGTTTCGGGCTGTTCGGCCAGCAGATCCTGGACTACCTGCACGTGTCGATCCCGGCGCTCCAGGTCTCCGGCGGCATCCTGCTGCTGCTGATCGCGCTGGACCTGCTGACCGGCAAGATCGAGGAGCCGACCCAGACCAAGGACGTCAACGTGGCACTGGTGCCGTTGGGCACCCCGCTGCTGGCAGGTCCGGGCGCCATCGTCGCGGTGATCCTGGCGGTGCAGAAGGCCGACCGCGTCGCCCAGTACGCGGCGGTCTGGACGGCCATCGTGGCGATGCACGTGGTCCTCTGGCTGACGATGCGCTACTCGCTGACGGTCATCCGGATCATCAAGGACGGCGGTGTGGTGTTGATCACACGCCTGTCCGGCCTGCTGCTGTCCGCGATCGCCGTCCAGCTGGTCGCCAACGGGGTGTTCGCGTTCATCGCGTCCTACCGCTGAGGCGACGGGCGTGCCGCCGGTCGACGGCGGGTCAGTCCAGCGGAACGGCCCGGCGGCCGCCGTCGCGCAGGTCGGTGCCGTGCCGCAGCCAGCGCTCCTCCAGCGCCGCCGCGCCCTGGACGCGCTTGTAGGCGGCCTCGTTCGGGGTCATCGGGAGCAGCGGCAGGAAGCGGACGGGTTCGGCCGGATCGGCCAGCTCCACGTCCGCGACGAGGCCGCCCGGCTCGGCCACCAGGACGGAGGTGAAGGGTGCGCCCTCCCAGAGCGGCGAGCCGAGGTCCAGCGAGCCGCCGGGGGCCACGATCAGGCCCTCGACCTGCGGCGTCGCGGCGAAAGTGGCGAGCGCGCGCAGGACGTCGTCGCGCCCCCGCGGACGCTGAGCACCAACTCGGCGCGGGGTCCGCGGACGGGGTCGGCGACCGCTGACGTGGGGTCGGCCATCGGGCTCGCGGCCATGCCCAGGGTGGCGTAGCGGACGAGGCCGTCGACGTCCGGGCCGAAGCGCAGCACCTCGATCCGCTCGGTGCCGAGGAAGGTGACCTGGGCCCGGCCGCTGCTCTCGCCGAAGGTGGTGAGCAGGCGCGCCTCCACGGCGGCGAGCACGGCGGTGCGGGAGAGGTCGTCCGGACCGCCGGAGGAGTCGGAGAAGTCGCCGAAGAGCGGGAAGTCGTGCGCCATGCAGGCGACCTTAGCGCCCGGAAGCTGTCCGATCCGCGCACACCCCGGCAGTGCGGTGGCCGGAACTGTTAGTGTGGGCGGCTGGCCACTGGGGATGCTGAACCCCGGGGCCGCGGCATGAAGGAGGTGGTTGCGGTGGATACCAGCCGACCATGCAGTACCGGCAGCTCTGCCCGGCCTGTCCTCTGCCGCATCTCCTCCTGACGAGGTAGTCGAGGCGGCGTCACACCCGGCCGGGAGAGCACCTTCCCGGGAGCCGAGGCGCCCAAACCGAACTCCTGCCGATTCCCGGCGGATTTCGCGGGTATCCGCACTCCCGGCACGTCCACCGGTGTTCCCCGCCGTCGCACCACGGCCGCCACCGCCTGCCGTGCGGCGGCTCCTGCCCGAGGAGCCTGCCATGTCGATGATCAACAACCTGCGCGCCGCCGTCCGACCGCACCGCCGGCGCGAGACCCCGTTCGACACCCTGCGCCCCGGCCACGCCCCTTCGGCCGTGGTCGACTGCGCCGTCTACCAGGACGGCAAGCGGGTCGGCGAGAGCTGCAGCCCGCGCGAGGCCGCGCAGCGGGTCAAGCTCTGCCGCGACCAGGACCCGGGCTCGTTCAGCTGGATCGGCCTGCACGAGCCCACCGAGGCGGAGTTCGAGGGCATCGCGCAGCGCTTCGGCCTGCACCCGCTGGCCGTCGAGGACGCCGTGCACGCGCACCAGCGGCCCAAGGTCGAGCGCTACGACGACGTGCTGTTCGCGGTGTTCAAGACGATCCGCTACGTGGAGCACGACCAGCTCACGCCGACCAGCGAGGTCGTCGAGACGGGCGAGCTGATGGTGTTCGTCGGCCGGGACTTCGTGATCACGGTGCGGCACGGCGGGCACAGCTCGCTGAAGGAGCTGCGGCTGCGGTTGGAGTCGGACGCGGACGGTTCGGGGCTGCTCGGCAAGGGCCCGTCGGCGGTGCTGCACGCGATCGCCGACCACGTGGTCGACAACTACCTGCTGGTCGCCGACCGGTTGCAGACCGACGTCGACGAGATCGAGTTCGCGGTCTTCGCCGACAAGTCCGGCCGCGGCGCCGACGTCGGCCGGGTCTACCAGCTCAAGCGCGAGGTCCTGGAGTTCAAGCGGGCCGTGGCGCCGCTGCTGCGCCCGATGCAGCTGCTCTCGGAGCCGATCCAGCGGCTGATCGACCCGGACATCCAGAAGTACTTCCGGGACGTCGCCGACCACCTGGCCCGGGTCACCGAGCAGGTGCACGGCTTCGACGAGCTGCTCAACTCGCTGCTCCAGGCCAATCTGGCGCAGGTCTCCGTCGCGCAGAACGAGGACATGCGCAAGATCACGGCCTGGGCGGCCATCTTCGCGGTGCCCACCATGATCACCGGCATCTACGGCATGAACTTCGACTACATGCCGGAGCTGCACCACAAGTACGGCTACCCGCTGGTGCTCGGCGGCATCGTGGTGATCTGCATCGGGATGTACAAGGGCTTCCGCCGCAACGGCTGGCTCTGACGGACCGCCGGGCGGGCCGGCCGGTCAGGACGCGGACCGGCCGCCGCGGGCGACCAGCACCAGGCCCACCAGGATCAGGCCGACCGCCGGGTACGCGGCCGCCGGCGGCCACTGGCCGAGCCAGACGGCCGCGATCAGCGCCGCACCCGGGGTCTCCAGCAGGATCGCGGTCGAGGTGACCGAGGGGCCCAGGGTGCGCACCACCCGGTTGCTCAGCGAGTGCCCGAGCAGCTGGGCGGTCGCCATCAGCAGGGCGATCTGCCACCAGACCCCGGCCGGCCAGCCGCCGAGCGGGGTGCCCGCCGCCAGGCAGACGCCGAGCAGCACCACGGCGGTGGTGGTGTAGCAGACCAGCGTGTACGCGGTGGTGCTGACGGTCCTGCGGACCTCGGCGCCGAGCAGCACGTACCCGGCGGCCGCGGCACCGGCGCCGAGCGCGAGCGCGTCGCCGAGCAGGGCGCGGGCCGACAGCGAGAGGTCGACGCCGGTCAGCACCAGCACGCCGGCGAAGGCGACCGCGACGCCGATCCGCACCAGCCGCGGGGCCCGCTCGCCCATCAGGCGCAGCAGCAGGATCGTCCACAGCGGGGTGGTGGTGACCAGCGCGGTCGCCGACGCCACCGAGGTCATCCGCAGACTGGGCATCCAGAGCGCGAAGTGCACCGCCAGCAGCACGCCGGCGGCGACCGCGAGGAGCAGCGCCCGGCGGCCGATGCCGCGCAGTTCGGCGCGGTGCCGCAGCAGGGCGTACGGGCCGAGCACGCCCACCGACATGGCGTTGCGCCAGAAGGCGATCGCGAGGGCCGGGGCGGCGGTGGCGCTGATCAGCGGGGCGGACAGCGAGATGCCGCCGATCGAGACGGCGAGCAGCAGCAGGTCGAGCCTGGGCAGGGCGCGGTGTCCGGGGGCGGCCTGCCCGGTGGCCCGGACGGCGACGGAGTCGGGGGCGGCGGCGTCGGACCGGGCGGCGGGCACGGTTCTCCTCGGGGCGTGGAACGGGACGCCACTACGGTAAGGCCTGTCAGGACGTCATGGCACTGTCGTCCCGGGCGGTGAGACGGACCGCGGAGCGCGGATGGACGACCCTGCTGCCGCCCGGCCCCCAGGCCGTACGCTGGGGCCATGGAGCGTACGACGACCGCCGCAGACGACTTCCTGGACCGCGCCCTGCTGGAGGAGGCCGCCAAGAAGTCCGGCCTGCTCTGGGTGCGGGCCGCCGGGCAGCCGCACGGCCGGGCCCTGTGGCACGCCTGGCACGACGGCGCGGTGGTGGTGGTCGGCGACGGCGGCGAACAGCCGCTGCACGGCCTGACGGCCGGTTCGACGGCGACGGTGACCGTCCGCAGCAAGGACAAGGGCGGCCGGCTGACCGGCTGGCCGGCGTCCGTCACCGAGTTGGCCCCCGGCAGCGAGGCGTGGCTCGGCGCCGTCGAGGAGCTCAAGGGCAAGCGGCTGAACGCCCCCGACACGGACACCGTCGGGGACCGCTGGGCCCGCGAGTGCCGGGTGCTGCGGCTGGCCCCGGCCGGCCCGCTCGGCGAACGGCCCGGCACGATGCCGGACGACGCCCACAGCGCCGTGCCGATGCCGACCCCGGCCACCACCCGCCGGCCGATCCCGGCCGGCCTCCCCAAGCTGCTGCTGAAGCGCCGCCGCGGCTGACGGACCGCCGGCGGCCCGCCGTCACCCCGTCGGCCCCGCCGCGGCCCCGGCCGGCGGCCGCGCCCCGGCCTGCCCGGGCCCGCCGCGCCGGGCCCTCGACGCCGGGCCGCCGGCGGGCTGCGCCCTGCTCCCGCAGGTAGCCTGGGCGCCACAGACGTGCCCGTCGCACCGGCACAGGCGGCGACCGCGCGGACGGTCCCCGGTCAGGAGGGAGCGGTCCGATGGCAGGCGCAGGCAGCCGGGTGTTCATCTCGCACCTCTCCGGCCTCGCGGTGTTCGACCCGAACGGCGACCAGGTCGGGCGGGTCCGCGACGTCGTCGTCTCGCTGCGGATCGGCGGCCGCCCGCCCCGGGTGCTCGGCCTGGTCGTCGAGGTGATCGGCCGGCGGCGGATCTTCCTCCCGATGACCCGGGTGACCAGTCTGGAGTCCGGCCAGGTCCTCACCACCGGCGTCATCAACATGCGGCGCTTCGAGCAGCGCCCCTCGGAGACCCTCGTCCTCTCCGAGCTGCTGGACCTCACCGTCATCCGGACGAAGACCCAGGAGGAGGTCACCGTCCTGGACGTCGCGATGGTGCAGACCCGGGTCCGCGAGTGGGAGATCCGCAAGGTCTTCGTGCAGGTCGGCCGGGTGAGCCGGCTGCGCAAGGCCCGGGGCGAGACCCTCACCGTCGACTGGTCCGAGCTCACCGGCTTCTCGCTCACCGAGGAGGGCCAGGGCGCCGCCAACCTGCTGGCCACCTTCGAGCAGCTGCGCCCCGCCGACCTCGCCAACGTGATGCACCACCTGTCCGCCAAGCGACGGGCCGAGGTCGCCGCCGCGCTCGACGACGACCGGCTGGCGGACGTCCTGGAGGAGCTCCCCGAGGACGACCAGGTGGAGATCATCGGCAAGCTCAAGGAGGAGCGCGCCGCCGACGTCCTGGAGGCGATGGACCCGGACGACGCCGCGGACCTGCTCTCCGACCTCCCCGAGGAGGACGCCGAGCGGCTGCTGCGGCTGATGGAGCCCGACGACGCCGCCTCGGTGCGCCGGCTGCTCTCGTACGCCGAGGACACCGCGGGCGGCCTGATGACCACCGAGCCGATCGTGCTGGAGCCCGACGCGACGGTCGCCGAGGCGCTCGCCCGGGTCCGGATCGCCGAGAACAAGCCGGCCCTGGCCGCGCAGGTCTACGTCTGCCGGCCGCCGAACGAGACGCCGACCGGCAAGTACCTGGGCACCGTGCACTTCCAGCGGCTGCTGCGCGAACCCCCTTCACCCTGGTCGGCTCGCTGGTCGACGACGACCTGGACCCGCTGCCGCCGGACACCCCCTGCCGCTGGTCACCAGCTATCTCGCCGCGTACAACATGGTCGCCGCGCCGGTCGTCGACGAGGCCGACCACCTGCTGGGCGCCGTCACCGTCGACGACGTGCTCGACCACCTGCTGCCGGACGACTGGCGCGAGGCGTCGCTGACCGGTGCCGAGAGCGAGGCCGTGCATGGACGCTGACCGCAAGCGGGGGCGCGAGGACAGCCCGCGCCAGCGCATCCAGGGCGAACTGCGCGAGCTGCGGCAGCTGCGCGAACTGCGGGCCCGGGAGGGCAGCCGCACCCAGCGCGCCGAGTCCTCGGGCACCCGCAGCCGGCTCGACCAGCCGCGCACCGCCCGGCGCGGACTGATCCCGATGCCGACCTACGACCCGGAGGCGTTCGGCAAGCTCTCCGAGCGGATCGCGCGCTTCCTGGGCACCGGCCGGTTCATCGTCTGGATGACGGTGGTGATCATCGCCTGGGTGGTGTGGAACACGCTGCTGCCGGCCACCGTCCGCTTCGACGAGTACCCGTTCATCTTCCTGACCCTGATGCTGTCGCTCCAGGCGTCCTACGCGGCGCCGCTGATCCTGCTCGCGCAGAACCGCCAGGACGACCGCGACCGCGTCAACATGGAGCAGGACCGCGCCCGCTCGGACCGCAACATCGCCGACACCGAGTACCTCACCCGCGAGGTCGCCGCCCTGCGCCAGGGCCTCGGCGAGGTCGCCACCCGCGACTTCGTCCGCTCCGAGCTCCAGGCGCTGCTCAAGGAGCTGGAGGACCGCCGCGGGAGCCGCGACCTCGTGTGACCGTCAGCACGCTACCGACGGGTCGGGCCCCGGGCCGGGCGCCGTACCATCAAGGCATGGCCAACGAGACCGAGATTGCCGCCGGCGTGACGGAGGAGTCCGTGCGCACGGCGCTGGCGACCGTCCACGACCCGGAGATCAACCGCCCGATCACCGAGATCGGCATGGTGAAATCCGTCGGGATCGCCGACGGCGGCGCGGTGAAGGTCGCGGTGTACCTCACCGTCTCCGGCTGTCCGATGCGCGAGACGATCACCCAGCGGGTGACCGACGCGGTCGCGAAGGTCCCCGGGGTCACCGCCGTCGAGGTCGAGCTCGACGTGATGAGCGACGAGCAGCGCAAGGAGCTCTCGCAGCTGCTGCGCGGCGGGGCGCCCGAACGCGAGATCCCGTTCGCCAAGCCGGGCACGCTGACCCGGGTGTACGCGGTCGCGTCCGGCAAGGGCGGCGTCGGCAAGTCCTCGGTCACCGTCAACCTGGCCGCGGCGATGGCCGCGGACGGCCTCAAGGTCGCCGTCGTGGACGCCGACATCTACGGCCACAGCGTGCCCCGCATGCTCGGCGTGGAGGGCCGGCCGACCCAGGTCCAGGACATGATCATGCCGCCGTCGGCGAACGGCGTGAAGGTCATCTCGATCGGCATGTTCACCCCGGGCAACGCCCCCGTGGTCTGGCGCGGCCCGATGCTGCACCGCGCCCTCCAGCAGTTCCTCGCCGACGTGTACTGGGGCGACCTGGACGTCCTGCTCCTCGACCTGCCCCCGGGCACCGGCGACATCGCCATCTCGGTCGCCCAGCTGGTGCCGAACGCCGAGATCCTGATCGTCACCACCCCGCAGATGGCCGCCGCCGAGGTCGCCGAGCGGGCCGGCACGATCGCCCTGCAGACCCACCAGAAGATCGTCGGCGTCATCGAGAACATGTCGGGCATGCCCTGCCCGCACTGCGACGAGATGATCGACGTCTTCGGCACCGGCGGCGGCCAGACCGTGGCCGACGCACTCACCCGCTCCGTCGGCGCCACCGTGCCGGTGCTCGGCTCGATCCCGATCGACGTGCGCCTGCGCGAAGGCGGCGACGACGGCCGCCCGGTCGTCCTGGCCGCCCCCGACTCGCCCGCCGGCGCCGCCCTGCGGGCCGTCGCCGGCAAGCTCGGCGGCCGCCAGCGCGGCCTCTCCGGCCTGTCGCTCGGGCTCACCCCGAAGAACAAGTTCTGACCGAGCAACGGGCCGGTCAGCGGCGGGGCACTCCCCGACCCGCTGACCGGCCCGTTTGCCGTTGCGGCCTTCAGGCGGGCGGCGAGGTCCGGGTGATTGCCACCGGCGCCCGGGACGGCCGCTTGTGCAGGTAGTCCCATACATCGTGGAATGTCACCAGCAGGCCGAGAAGCAGGGTCACCGCTGCTATCGGCCTCCACCAGGCATGACCCGCGAAGACCTCGGCGCTCAGCCCCGTGAGGCAGCTCAGTCGCACCAGCACGCCCCGGCACGTACGAAGCCGAGCCTTCATCCGTGCTCTTCTCCTGTCGACACCGGCCGGACTGTATCGCGCGGGTGGTGGAGCGGCACGGGGGTACAGCCGTGATGACGTTCCTGCCGGGGCTCGCCCTGGAGTTCCCGAGCCGGCGGGCGCCACGGCAGCCGTCCGACCGCCCCGGGCGCAGCGGGGCCTGCCGGCCCGGCAGGACCGGTGGCGGGCCCCGGCGCGGTGGTCAGCGTCCGTGGTAGGAGGCGAGGTCCGGCAGGGTGCTGAAGCCGATGCCGTACGCACTGACGCCGCGGCCGTAGGCGCCCAGCAGGACGCCCGGGGCCTCGCCGGCCAGCACCCAGCCGTACTCGGACTCGCGGTAGTGGAAGGGCTGCGGCACGCCGTTCACCGGCAGGGTGAGCGGCGACCAGCCCGGGCCCTCCAGGTCGTCGGCGAGGTCCCAGGCGAGGGCGGTCTGCTGGTCGAGCCAGTCCTGCCGCAGCGCCCGGTCGAGCTGGCCGGGCGGCACGGTGGCGAGCAGGCCCGAGCCGGCCAGCCAGGCGGCGGAGGACGCCGAGGTGGCCTCCAGGGTGCCGGTGTCGTCGGCGCTGCGGCGGCCGGGACGCCGGGCCACCGTCACCACCACCGCGAACCGGTTGGCCTCGCGGGACTCGTACGGCCGGGCCGGCTCGTCGCCGTGGCCGAGCGAGCCGTAGTCCGTCCCGGCGCCCTGTCCGGCCCGGCCGGCGCCGACCGGGAAGAGCCAGCGACGGCCCGTCCAGCCCTCGTCGAGCCCGTACCAGGGGAAGTCCGCCGCCAGGTAGGGCGCCAGCGGGTCGGCGGGGCCTGCCTGGGCACCCACCACGGGCGCACCGCGCCCTCCTGGCGGGGCCGTCTCCACCGCTCGGCTCGTCGCGTCCATCGCAGGCCTCCTCCACGCACCCGTGTTCTGCCGCAGCGTTCCATGGTGGCGCACCGGGCGCCCCCGGCCCGCGCAACGGGGCCGACGGCGGGCCGTACGGCGCACTGCGGCGCGGCGGGAGCACCGATCACCCTAGCGGCACACACGCCGACGCCCCGGCCGGTCGGGTGACCGGGCGGGGCGTCGGGCGCGTCGGAGGGGCCTGCGGCGGGCGCGGGCTCAGGTGGCGTCCAGGTCGAACGGCGGGCGCTCACCGGCCGCCAGCGGCGCGCCGGAGGAGACGGGCGCCGACTTGGTGAGGTCGGCGGTGCGGGCGGGCGCGGACGACCGGGTCGGGGGCTCGTCGTTCAGCGCCGACTTGAAGTCCAGACCGTCCTTGAGCTCCTTGAAGCCCAGCGGGTCCTCGTTGCCGCCCATGAGCTGCTTGCGGACGAAGGTCTTCGGGTGCAGGTCGGTGAACTCGAAGTCCTGGAACTCCGGACCGAGCTCGGTGCGGATGTCGTCCTTGGCGCTGTCGGCGAAGGCCCGGACCTTGCGGATGAAGCCCATGGTGTCCTGGATGAGCTTCGGGAGCTTGTCCGGCCCGAAGATCACAATGGCCATGACGGCCAGCGCGACGACCTCCAGAGGGCCTATGTCAGTGAACACGTAAGCTCCCAGCTCCTGATGGACGACGCGACGAGCTCGGTGGACATCGGTCGTGCCTACAGGGTAATGGCCGACACCCCGATGTGACCCCGCAGCCCGGTGAAGCGGTGGCGAAGACCACTCGGCGGGCCGGAGGCGGCCCGCCGGCCTTCGCCGGCCCCGCCTCCCGGGCCTCCTAGCGGAGCAGGTGGTGCGGGAAGAACGCGTCACCCGGGAGATTCGTCCCCGCGGGCTGCGGGACGGCCGCCGGGGCCTGCGAGGCCACCACCGGCATCATCGGGAAGTCCGCGGGCAGCTGGGCGACCAGCGGGGCGGTGCCGGCGCCCGGACCGCTCACCGGGGTGACCCGGATGCCGTGCTGCTCCTCGCCGCCGACGGTGGCGGGGCCACCGACACCGCCCAGGGTGACCGCGGCCACCGAGAACGCCCCGGCGGCGGCGAAGACGAAGCGGCGGCCGAACGGCGCCGACGGGCGGCCGGTGGCGGCGGCCGCAGCCGGCTCGGGCACACCGGCCGACGGGCGCACGGGCAGCGGACCGCGCCGGGCGCGGAGTTCGGTCAGGCTGCGCAGGGCCCCCGGGCCGCGCGGGTCGCCCGCCGACGGGAGGCCCGCGGCGAAGGGGCGCTCCGCCGGAAAGGGACGGTCGGACACGACGCCGGGGCCCGGCAGGCCGGCCCGGGGGTCGACGCCGGGAATCGGGGTGTCCGCACCGAGCGCGCCGGAGCCGAACGAGGAACCGGCGCCGCGGCCGAACGAGCCGCCGGTCAGCCGGCTGCCGCCGAGGGTGCCCGCGACGGGCGGGGCCGCCGCGGGGGTGCCGTCGGCCCCCGGGCCGTCACCGCGCTCGTCCTCCGGCAGGGCGGCGACCGCCATCAGGCGCGCCATCAGGGTCGAGGAGGGGTCGGGCGTGTCGGTGCGGGTCAGCAGGTGTTTGACCGCACGGCCCTCGTCCGCCTCCGCGAGGCAGTCGGGGCAGGTCGCGAGGTGGGCCTGGACCCGCTCACGGGAGTCGTGGCCGAGCTCGCCGTCGAGGTAGGCGGAGAGCCGGTCGCCGAGATGGTGCTCCTCGGCCGGCTCGCCCACCGCCCGGACGGGGAGGGATCGCAGCTCCACCGCGCCCGACGGGTCGGCGGAGTACGCCTGCTCGCTGCCGCGCCGGCCGAGCTGGGCCCAGGACGGGCCCCGCCGGGACCGGCCGGCCGGCTCCAGCCGCCCGCCGCCTGCCGCGGCGCCGCCGCTCACGAGCCCCTCCGGTCGAGACCACCCGCCGCGCCGGGGTCGGCGCCGACCGGGACGGGCTCGGCCGAGCCGCCGCGGCGCAGTCGGCCGGGGGCGGCGTTGGGCGCGCGGTGCTTGAGGGCGGCGCGCAGGTGCGAGCGGCCGCGGTGGATCCGGCTGCGGACCGTCCCGAGCTTGACGCCCAGGGTGGCCGCGATCTCCTCGTAGGAGAGGCCCTCGATGTCGCACAGGACGACGGCGGCGCGGAACTCGGGCGCGAGGGTGTCCAGCGCCTGCTGGACGTCGGCGTCGAAGTGGGTGTCGCTGAAGTGCTGGGCCGGGCTGGGCTCGCGGCTGGGCAGCCGCTCGGCGGCGTCCTCGGCGAGGGCGTCGAAGCGGATCCGCTGGCGGCGGCGCACCATGTCGAGGAAGAGATTGGTGGTGATGCGGTGCAGCCAGCCCTCGAAGGTGCCGGGCGTGTAGGTGGAGAGCGAGCGGAAGACCCGGACGAAGACCTCCTGCGTGAGGTCCTCGGCGTCGTGCTGATTGCCCGTCAGCCGGTAGGCCAGGCGGTAGACCCGGGCGCTGTGCGCCTCGACGATCTCCTCCCAGGTGGGCGGCGTCCAGCTCTGCGCGTCGGGGCCCTCGGCGAAGGTGGCGAGCGCGGCCGGCTCGGCCGTCGTCTCGTCGGCCGCGGGGTGTGCGTCCAGGGGGAGTGCGCGGGCTGGTTCATCACGGGCTTCGGCGTACGGGCCGACGAGGTGCCGCGGACGTGCCGCTGCACAGGGACGTCGCCCTCGGCCACACCTCCTCGGTCGGCTCTTCTGCCCAGCAGGGCCACCACCATATCCACCTCGCCCGTCGGATCCGGATAAAGTGCCAGACCGCCCCCGGACGGGCCGCCGGCCCGCCTCGACGGTGCCGTCGGCACCCTGATCGCCAAGTCCTGTCCCCTTCAACGGCCCGCCGACGGACGCGGTTCCCGGGCGGCCAGTAATCTGTGGCTGAAAATTGTCGACATCGGGTCGGCACCAGGCGCTCCGGAAGAGGCAGCCATCACCGAGTTCGGGCCAGAGCGCGCAGCGCTCGCCGACACCTACGTCGGCGAGGACGCGGTGCTGACCTACGCCCGGGCCCAGTCGGCGCGCACCGGGATACGGGCGATCGGCCCCAGCGGCGGCGCCTTCCTGCGGCTGCTCGCGGCGGCGGTGGACGCCAAGTCGGTCGCCGAGATCGGCACCGGGACGGGCGTGTCCGGGGTCTACCTGCTGCGCGGCATGCGGCCGGACGGCGTGCTGACCACCGTCGACAGCGAGCCGGTGCGCCAGCAGTACGCGCGCGAGGCCTACCAGGCGGCCGGCTTCGCGCCGAACCGGGCCCGGTTCATCCCGGGGCGGGCGCTGGACGTGCTGCCGCGGCTCGCCGACGGGCAGTACGACCTGGTCTTCTGTGACGGCGATCCGGCCGAGTCGCAGTCCTATCTTGCAGAATCGTTGCGGCTGCTCCGGCCCGGCGGCATGGTCTGCTTCGAGGGCGTCTTCCAGCAGGGCCGGCTCGCCGAGCCCGACCGGAACGACCCGCAGACCCACGCGGTGCGCGAGCTCGTCCGGGAGGTCCGGGAGAGCGACCGGCTGCTGCCCGCCCTGCTGCCGGTCAGCGACGGCCTGCTCTGCGCCGTCAAGCGCTGACACCCCGTCCGGGCCGGGCGCGCCGCGGGCGGCGGGAACACCGCCCGGCGCCGCACGGCACAGGGCCCGGATCCGCTGATCGGATCCGGGCCCTGCCGGCATCTCCAGGAGATGAGGTGAGCACCCGCTGCGTCAGCCGCAGGCCTTCTTCAGAGCCTCGCCGAGGGCGTCGGCCTCATCGGGCGTCAGCTCCACCACCAGGCGACCGCCGCCCTCGAGCGGAACTCGCATGATGATGCCCCGCCCCTCTTTGGTGACCTCGAGCGGGCCGTCACCCGTCCGCGGCTTCATGGCCGCCATGCTCGTTCCCCTTCCTGCAACCGCTCAGCTACGTACCGGAGGTCCGTCCACCGCCGGTATCGAACGCATTGATCGGAAGCCATTATCCCGCATCCCGCACCCCGATGACCAACATCACTCTCCGGGCAGCGGCGACCGCACTCTCCCATACCGGGCCATCGCCGTGCATAAGCCCCATTCGGGTGCTCCCGTGACAGCGGCCGGACCGTGCGCTACCTCACACTCCCCAGCCGGCCGCCCCCTGGGCCATGCTGAACCGGTCGGCCCGTCCCGAACGGCCGCCGACCCGACGTCCGACCACCACCAGGGAGCCCTCACCCGATGTCCGACCCCGTGCTGTACGAGCTCGACGGCGCACTCGCCGTCATCACCATCAACCGCCCGGACGCGATGAACGCCCTGGACGTCGCCACCAAGGTCGCGCTGCGCGACGCCGTCGTCGAGGCCGCCGGCGACCCGGCGGTCCGCGCGGTGCTGCTGACCGGGGCGGGCGACCGGGCGTTCTGCGTCGGCCAGGACCTCAAGGAGCACCTGGGCCTGCTCAAGCACGCCGAGGAGACCGGCGAGGGCGCGCTGAGGACGGTGGCCGAGCACTACAACCCGCTGCTGCGGGCGCTCGCCGGGATGCGCAAGCCCACCGTCGCCGCGGTCAACGGCGTGGCGGCGGGCGCCGGCGCCGGCCTGGCGTTCGCCTGCGACTTCCGGATCGTCGCCGACACGGCGGGCTTCAACACGTCCTTCGTGGGGGTCGCGCTCACCGCGGACTCCGGGGTCTCCTGGACGCTGCCACGGCTCGTCGGGCACGCCCGGGCGACCGAGCTGCTGATGCTGCCGCGCACCGTGAAGGCCCCGGAGGCGCTCGACCTCGGGCTCGCCACCCGGGTCGTGCCGGGCGTCGAACTCGCAGCGACCGCACGGGAGTTCGCCGCCCAGCTGGCGGCCGGCCCGACCGTCGCCTACGGCGCCGTCAAGGAGTCGCTGGCGTACGCGGCCTCGCACTCGCTGAGCGAGCTCCTCGACAAGGAGGACGAGCTGCAGACCATGGCCGGGGAGAGCGAGGACCACACCATCGCCGTCCGCGCCTTCGTCGCCAAGGAGACGCCGAAGTACGTCGGGCGCTGACCCGGACGGCCTCCGGGCCGGCCCGCGCCGGCCGGAGCCAGGGCCCTGTCCGGCCGGGCAGCGCTCAGGTCCCGGCCGGGCGGCCGGCGGCGCCGGAGGTGCGGACGTGACAGTCCGCCAGGTGGTCGTCGACCAGGCCGCAGGCCTGCATCAGCGCGTACGCCGTGGTCGGCCCGACGAAGCGGAAGCCGCGCTTCTTCAGCTCCTTGGCCAGCGCCGTCGACTCAGCGGTCACGGCCGGCACCTCGGCGAGCGTCCGGGGGCCGGGCGGTCCGGGTCGGCGGCGTACCGCCAGATCAGCGCGTCCAGCCCGCCGTCCAGCTCCAGCGCGGCGCGGGCGTTGGCCACCGTCGCCTCGATCTTGGCCCGGTTGCGGATGATGCCGGCGTCCTGCAGGAGCCGCTCGGTGTCGGCGGGGCCGAACCCGGCCACCTCGGAGATCCGGAAGCCCGCGAACGCCGCCCGGAAGCCCTCCCGGCGGCGCAGGATGGTGATCCAGGAGAGCCCGGACTGGAACGCCTCCAGGCTGACCCGCTCGAAGAGCGGGTCGTCGCCGTGCACCGGCCGGCCCCACTCGGTGTCGTGGTACTCCCGGTAGTCCTCGGCCGACAGGCCCCAGCCGCAGCGCAGCAGGCCGTCGGGGCCGGGGACGGCGCCGGTCGCCTCGTCGCTCACTTCTGCTTCTTCTCCAGGTCGGCCTTGGCCTGCTCACCGGCGGTCTGCTCGGCTGCGGCCTCCTCACCGGCGGTCTGCTCGGCTGCGGCCTGCTCACCGGCCACGGCCGGGCCGGCGGCACTGTCCTCACCGGCGTCGGCCTCGTCCGCCGGTGCCGCAGCCGGCTCGATCACCGCGGCGAACTCCTCCAGGCCGGGCAGCGGCTCGTCGAGCACCGCGGTGTCCGGCGCCGCCTCGACCGAGCCGCGGACGACGGCGGCCGCCTCCAGCTCGGCGATCCGGGAGTCCCGCAGGGCCAGCTCGGTGCCGAGCCGGTCGAGCACGTCGTCCACCTCGTCCATCCGGTAGCCGCGCACCGCCATCGGCAGCCGCAGCCCGTCGACGTCGTGCCGGGCCAGCGGCCGGTCCTGCGGCAGCCGGGCGGCGATCCGGTCCGGGACCGCCTCCGGGAGCACCCCGCCTCCGCCGAGCGCCACCAGCGCCGCACCGCCGACCACCACGGCCATCGCCGCCACGATCACCCAGAACACGAGCCGCCTCCGATACTCCGCGACCCGTCTCCGGCAATGGTGGGATCATGGTCCCCGGACAGGCCGGGGCCCATCATTGCACCCGGGCGAGCTGTGGAGGAGATTCCGGTGGACTTGCGTCTCGGCCCGCGGGAGTTCGGCAAGGACGAACTCGTGATCATGGCCATCGTCAACCGCACCCCGGACTCCTTCTTCGACCGCGGCGCCACCTTCGCCGACGACGCCGCGTTCGCCGCCGCGGACCGTGCGGTGGCCGAGGGCGCGGCGATCCTGGACATCGGCGGGGTCAAGGCCGGCCCGGGCGAGGAGGTCACCGTCGAGGAGGAGCTGCGCCGCACCGTCCCGTTCGTGGCCGAGCTGCGCAAGCGCCACCCGGACGCGGTGATCAGCGTGGACACCTGGCGGCACGAGGTCGGCGAGGCGGTCTGCGAGGTCGGCGCCGACCTGCTGAACGACGCCTGGGGCGGGGTCGACCCGAAGCTCGCCGAGGTCGCCGCCCGGTACGACGTCGGCCTGGTCTGCACCCACGCGGGCGGCGCCGAGCCGCGCACCCGGCCGCACCGGGCGGGGTACGAGGACGTGATGGCGGACATCCTGCGGGTCACCGTGGGGCTGGCGGAGCGCGCCGCGGAGCTCGGCGTCCGGCGGGACGCGCTGATCATCGACCCGGGCCACGACTTCGGCAAGAACACCTGGCACTCGCTGGAGGCGACCCGGCGGCTGCCGGAGATGACCGCGACCGGCTTCCCGGTGCTGGTCTCGCTCTCCAACAAGGACTTCGTCGGCGAGACGCTGGACCGGCCGGTCGACGAGCGGCTGCTCGGCACGCTGGCCACCACCGCGGTCTCGGCCTGGCTCGGCGCGCAGGTGTACCGGGTCCACCAGGTCGCCGAGACCCGGCAGGTACTCGACATGGTGGCGTCGATCCGCGGCACCCGGCCCCCGGCGGTCGCCCGCCGGGGGCTCGCGTAGCCGTCCGGCTCAGACCTGGGTGCCGTTCGGCCTGCGGGTCTCCGCCAGGATCTTCAGCACGTCCTCGACCTCGTCGACCACGTGGAACAGCTCCAGGTCCTGCGGCGAGGCCTTGCCCTCGGCGATCAGGGTGTTCTTCAGCCAGTCGACCAGGCCGCCCCAGTAGGCGCTGCCGAAGAGCACCACCGGGAAGCGGGTCACCTTGCGGGTCTGCACCAGGGTGAGCGCCTCGAACAGCTCGTCCAGCGTGCCGAGGCCGCCGGGCAGCACCACGAAGCCCTGCGCGTACTTCACGAACATCGTCTTGCGGACGAAGAAGTAGCGGAAGTTGAGCCCCAGGTCGACGAACTCGTTGAGGCCCTGCTCGAAGGGGAGCTCGATGCCCAGGCCGACGCTCAGGCCGCCGGCGTCGGAGGCGCCGCGGTTGGCGGCCTCCATCGCACCCGGGCCGCCGCCGGTGATCACCGCGTAGCCGGCCTCGGCGAGGGCCCGGCCGATGGCCACCCCGGCGGCGTACTCGGGCGAGTCGACCGGGGTCCGGGCGGAGCCGAACACGCTGATGGAGGCCGGAAGTTCGGCGAGCGCCCCGAACCCTTCGACGAACTCCGAGGTGATCCGCAGGACCCGCCACGGATCGGTGTGCAGCCAGTCGGTGGGGCCGGTGGTGTCCAGCAGCCGCTGGTCGGTGGTGCTGGTGCCGACCTGGTCGCGCCGCAGCAGCACCGGGCCCTTCTGCTTCTCGGGCCAGGGCTTCTTGCGTTCGGGCGCGTCGACTTCTTCGGGACCGTGCCCGTAGTGCTTTTCGTCTCCAGTGCCTGTCATGACGAAACCCTACGCCCGCCGTCCACCGATTACGGCGAACGGCGGGCAACCTCGCGATGGCCGTCAGGAGCCGGTCAACCAGGCCCGCAGACGCTCCTCGACCTCGGCGATCGCGGTGAGCGAGCAGTGCTCGTCCCGCTTGTGGGCGAGGTTGGGATCGCCCGGCCCGTAGTTGACCGCCGGGACGCCGAGCGCGCTGAACCGGGCGACGTCCGTCCAGCCGAACTTGGCCCGCGCCTCGCCGCCGACCGCGGCCAGGAACGCCTGCGCGGCGGGCCGGTCGAGTCCGGGCAGGGCGCCCGGCGCGGTGTCGGTGACGGTGACGTCGAAGCCCTCGAACACCTCGCGGACGTGGTCGGCCGCCTCCGCCTCGGAACGGTCCGGGGCGTAGCGGAAGTTCACGTGCACCCGGCACTCGTCGGGGATGACGTTGCCGGCCACCCCGCCGTCGATGCGGGTGGCGTTCAGGCCCTCGCGGTACTCCAGGCCGTCGATGACCACCCGGCGCGGCCGGTACTCCGAGAGCCGCCGCAGCACCTCGACGGCCTTGTGGATGGCGTTGTCGCCGAGCCAGCTGCGGGCCGAGTGGGCGCGGGTGCCGGTCAGCGTGACGTCGGCGCGCAGGGTGCCCTGGCAGCCGCCCTCGACGACGGCGCCGCTGGGCTCCATCAGCACCGCGAAGTCGGCGGCGAGCCAGTCGGGGTGCTCGGCCGCGAGCCGGCCCAGGCCGTTGCGGGAGGCCTCGATCTCCTCGCAGTCGTAGAACACGAAGGTGAGGTCGTGGTCGGGCTCGGTGAGGGTGGCGGCCAGTCGCAGCTGCACGGCGACGCCGGACTTCATGTCGGAGGTGCCGCAGCCGTAGAGCAGGTCGCCCTCGACGTACGACGGGAGGTTGTCGGCGATCGGCACGGTGTCGAGGTGCCCGGCGAGCAGCACCCGCTCGGCCCGGCCGAGGTCCGTCCGGGCGACCACGTTGTTGCCGTACCGGTCGACGGTCAGGTGCGGGAGGGCGCGCAGGGCGGCCTCGACCGCGTCGGCGAGGGGCTGCTCGTCGCCGCTGACGGACGGGAAGTCGACCAGCCGGGCGGTCAGCGCACCGCCGTCGAGGGTCAGGTCGAGGGGCGTGTTCGGGCTGCTCATGGTGGTTTAGCGTATCGGTGGCGGCCCGGTCGGCGGGCGCCGGACGCAACCGGGCGGAGCTGCCCGGCCGTCCGAGTGGGTACGGTGTGCGGGCGACGGAGCGGACGAGAGGGGCGGCGGTGGCCGAGTGGTCGGATGGCGGACCGGGTGGTGCCGCGGCGGCACCGGGTGGCAGGCGGCGGCGCCGTTCCCGTCTGCTGCGCCGGCTGCTGGTCGGCCTGGTGGTGCTGTCGCTGGCCGCGGGCGTGCTGCTCTGGTTCAACCGGGACCGGCTGACGGTGCCGCCGGAGGGCTGCCGGATCACCACCGCGGCGGGCTCCGGGACACTGGACCTGGCGCAGGCGGCCAACGCGGCGACGATCACCTCGGTGGCGCTGTCCCGCGGGCTGCCGGAGCGGGCGGTGACGATCGCCCTGGCGACCGCGATGCAGGAGTCGAAGCTGCACAACCTGGTGGGCGGTGACCGCGACTCGATCGGCCTCTTCCAGCAGCGCCCGTCGCAGGGCTGGGGCACCGCGGCGCAGATCCAGGACCCGGTGTACGCGACCAACAAGTTCCTGGACGGCCTGGTGAAGATCCAGGGCTACGCGCGGATGCCGCTGACGGACGCGGCCCAGCAGGTGCAGAAGAGCGGCTACCCGCAGGCGTACGCCAAGCACGAGTCGAACGCGATGCTGGTCTCCTCGGTGCTCACCGGGCGGGAGCCGGCCGCGCTGAACTGCGTGGTGCACGAGCTGGACGACCCGGTGGCCGACGCCTCCGGTTCGCCGACGCCGTCGTCGGCGGTCTCGGCCGTGCCCGCGGCCGCGCCGCCGAGCTCGGCCGCGCAGCGCTCGCAGGCCGTGACCGACCGGGTGAGGCGCGAGTTCGGCCGGGTGGTGGCGGTCGCGCCGGCCACGAAGGCGGCCAAGGACCCGCGGACGGTGCTGGCGCTGAGCCCGCAGGCCGCCGCCTCGACCGGGTCGGACGACCTGCGGCAGTCGGGCTGGGCGGTGGCGCAGTGGGCGGTCGCGCAGGCCCAGGTGCTGGGTATCGGCACGGTGGCCTACGACGGGCAGGTGTGGCGGTTCGACCGGCCCTCGGACGGGTGGAAGCCGCAGTCCGCGGACGCGCCGTCCGACCGGGTGCTGCTCACCCTCGGGGCACCCGCGAAGACGTGACGGCAGGTTGACGGACAGATGAGCGGGCTACCGCCTGCCGGGTGATTCGGGTCAACCCGGGTGGACCTCCGGCAGGCGGCGGGGCGGCCGCCGCAAGGGGCCTGGGCGGCACCCTTGCTTGCCGGGCCCCGCAAGGGAAGTGACGTTTCTGCAACCGCCTCCGGAGCTGGCCTGGAAGAGCCCCCGGCGCAAAGACGATCGTGTGATCTTTGCTTGCCCTTTACCTTGAGGGGCCGAAACCTTCCCGCCTCCTGAGCGGTAAGCACGGCGTCCGCCCGGCGGACCGCCCTGCCCGTCATCCCTGAGGAGCACCATGTCCCACCCCCTCAAGCGCCGGATCGCCCAGGCCGCCCTGCTCGTCGCAGCCGGAGCGACTCCCCTGATCGCGGCCGGCTCCGCCTCCGCCGCCGACCTGGTGCCGCAGGGGACCGACCTGGGGTCCGGCCTCACCCAGCTCGACTCCCCCGGCGGCACCGTGCAGGACGCCGCCCACGAGCTCGGCCAGTCGGCCGGCGCCACCGGTGCCGCGACCGTCGCCACCGGCGTCCCGGCCACCAGCGACGCGGCCGGCCACACCGTGGCCGCCGCCCTGCCGGACGCCGACCAGGCCCTGGGCCCGGTCACCAACACCGCCGGCAAGACCACCGCCGCCACCGGTGCGCTCTCCACCATCGCCGGCCAGGTGGCGCCCGCCCTGATCGACCGGGCCGGCCCGGCCGTCGCCGGCAAGCTGGTGCCCGCGGTGCCCGGCACCCGCAGCGCCGCCGCCGCCTCCCCGCTGAGCACGGTGACCGGCGCCCTGCCCACCGGGGGCCTGCCGACCGGCGCGCTCACCGGCGCCCTGCCGACCGGCGGCCTCACCAAGTCGCTCCCGGCCGCCGGCGCGCTCGACTCGCTGACCGGCGCGCCCGCCGCCGAGAACCGGCTCGGCGGCATGCCCTCGCTGGGTTCCAACCCGACCGACCTGCTCAGCGGCATCGGCCCGGTCGGCGCCCTGCTCGGCGGCATCGGCGGCGGCCACCTGGCCGGCTGACGCCCCGCCACCGCACCGCATGCGAGGAGGGCCGGCCCCGTTCGGGGCCGGCCCTCCTCGCATGCCGCGTCCGGCGCGGTCAGCCGCCGAGCCGCTCCACGACCGCCCGGACCCGCTCGTCCGTGGCGGTGAACGCCACCCGGACGTGCCGGTCCCCGGCGGGCCCGTAGAAGTCGCCGGGCGCCACCAGCACGCCCAGCTCGGCGAGCTCGGCGACCGTCTCCCAGCAGGGCCGCCCCTGGGTGGCCCACAGGTAGAGGCTCGCCTCGGAGTGCTCGATGGTGAAGCCGTACGCCTCCAGGGCCCCGCGCAGGGCCGTGCGCCGGGCCGCGTAGCGGGCCCGCTGCTCGGCGACGTGCGCGTCGTCCGCCAGGGCCGCGACGGTCGCCGCCTGCACCGGGGCCGGCACGATCATGCCGCCGTGCTTGCGGATCTCCAGCAGCTCCCGGACGACGACCTCGTCGCCCGCGACGAACGAGGCACGGTAACCGGCCAGATTGGACCGCTTGGAGAGCGAGTGGACGGCCAGCAGGCCCAGGTGCGACCCGCCGCAGACCTCGGGGTGCAGCACCGAGACCGGCTCCGCCTCCCAGCCCAGCTCCAGGTAGCACTCGTCGCTGACCAGCAGAGCGCCGTGCTCCCTGGCCCAGGCGACGGCCCGGCGCAGCTCGTCCGCGGACAGCACCCGGCCGGTCGGGTTGGACGGCGAGTTCAGCCACAGCAGCCGTACCCGGGAGCCGTCCAGCTCCGCCACGTCGTCGTACGCCACCGGCTCGGCGCCGCAGAGGCGGGCACCGACCTCGTACGTCGGGTAGGCCAGGCGGGGGTAGGCGACCTGGTCGCCGGGCCCCAGACCCAGCTGGCCGGGCAGCCAGGCCACCAGCTCCTTGGAGCCGACGGTGGGCAGCACGGCCTGCGGGCCGATCTCGGCGCCGACCCGGCGGTGCAGCCAGCCGGCGACGGCCTCGCGCAGCTCCAGCGGGCCCCAGACGGTCGGATAGCCCGGGGTGTCCGTGGCGGCGGCCAGCGCCTTCTGGATCACCTCCGGCACCGGGTCGACCGGGGTGCCGACGGAAAGGTCGCAGATCCCGCCCGGGTGGGCGAGGGCAGTGCGCTTGTACGGCTCCAGCCGGTCCCAGGGGAAAACCGGCAGCAGCTCGGAGACGCGACGCGCCGCCCCCGGGTGACCCGGGAACGGCGCGCGCGCGGTGTGATTGGTGCTCACGACTCGACTGTCACCGATCAGTGGTCGGCGTTCTGCGGCGGAAGGGCCGCGATGAACGGGTGGTCCTTCTCGATCAGGCCGAGCTTCGAGGCGCCGCCGGGCGAGCCCAGCTCGTCGAAGAACTCGACGTTCGCCTTGTAGTAGTCCTTCCACTCCTCCGGAGTGTCGTCCTCGTAGAAGATCGCCTCGACCGGGCAGACCGGCTCGCAGGCGCCGCAGTCGACACACTCATCCGGGTGGATGTAGAGCGAGCGCTCGCCCTCGTAGATGCAGTCAACCGGGCACTCTTCGATGCACGCCTTGTCCTTGACGTCGACACAAGGCTGCGCGATGACGTAGGTCACGCTGTCGTTCCTCCTCGGAAGGGCTGGCGGCCCAAACTGTTTGCTTGCGTGCGCGGGTGAGCGCGGCGTCGTCGATGCCCGCCCCTAGTATCGCGGGTCAGAGGACGCAATTGCACAGGAGGTACGCTCGATGTCCGGTGGAAGCCCGGCGGCAGGCCGCCCCGAAGTCCGGATAAACCCCTCTGACGTGGGACGACGTGTCTCGGTGCGGCGTGTCTCCGAGGTGGTGGACGGGCGTCCCGTGTTCCGCGATGCGGTCGGCGTGCTCGCATCCTGGGACGAAACCGGGCTGACGGTGATCCCGCGCAGTGGCGACCCGGTCACCTTCCGTGCCGACCGGCTGGTCGCCGGCAAGACGGTACCGCTCTTCCCGGCCCGCACCGTCGCCCCGCCCGCCGTCGACCCGGTCGCCCTCCAGCGGACGGCCGGCCGCGGCTGGCCCGCCGTCGAGCAGGAGCCGATGGGCGCGTGGACGCTGCGGGCCTCGGCCGGATTCACCCGGCGGGCCAACTCCGTCCAGGCCCTGGGCGACCCCGGCCGGCCGCTGCCGCAGGCCCTCGCCGAGGTCACCGACTGGTACGCGGCCCGCTCCCTGCCCGCCTACGTCGAGGTGATCAGCCCCGGCTCGCCGGCCGACCTGACCGCCGAACTCGACCATCTCGGCGCCGGATACGCGCCGACCCTGGTGCGCACCGCCCCGCTCGGCCCGCTGGCCCGGCTGGGCTCCGGCCACGAGCGGGTCCGGCTGTCGCGCACCGCGGACGCCCGCTGGATGTCCCGCTACCGCCGGGTCGGCGACGACCCGGCCGTCGAGCGGGCCGCCGCCTCGGTGCTGCACGGCGGCCCCTCCGTCTGGTTCGCCACCGTGCCCGACCCGGGCGGCGGCACCCCCGTGGCCATCGGCCGGCTCGCCGTGGACGGCCCGTGGGCCTGCTTCGGCGCCATCGAGGTCGACCCGTACGCCCGCCGGGCGGGGCTGGCCACCGCCGTGATGGCGGTGCTCGCCGCCCGCGCCGCCGAGGAGGGCGCGACGGCCGCGTACCTCCAGGTCGAGGCGGAGAACACCGGGGCGATCGCCCTGTACGACCGGCTGGGCTTCACGACCAGTCACACTTACCACTACGCCCGCCTTCCCCAGCGGTAGCGTTCATGTCCGCCACTTCCGCCCCAGCGAAGGCAGCAGTGACCGAGCAGAGCAGAATCCGCTTCCGTACCGAGGCCCGGGCCGAGCACCCCGACCCGGTGCTGCTGTGCCTGCTCGCGGCCGCCGAGCAACTGCTGGACAGGGTGCCGGGAGAGGGCCGGGACCAGGAGCCGCCGCCCACCCTGGACGAGCTGCTGTCGGGCTGTCAGGCGGCCCTGGACCGGCACGCCGCGGCCGTCCGGCAGGCGGTCGCCGAACGCCGCCCCCGCGGGCCGGAGGAGACCGCGGCGCTGCTCGCCGCGGTGCTCGGCGGGCGCGAGCGCTTCCACGGCCGGCAGACCGACTACCGGCGGCTGGAGTCCTCGCTGCTGCCGGAGGTCCTGCGGCGCCGCCGCGGCCTGCCGATCACCCTGTCGCTGGTCTGGATCGGGGTGGCCGCACGCGCCGGGCTGACCGTCCACGGCATCGCCCTGCCGGGCCACTTCATCGTCGCGGTCGGTCCGCCGGGCGGCGGCGACGAGTACGTGCTGGCCGACCCGTTCCACGGCGGCCGGCTGCTCGACCTGGACGACGCGGCCCGGCTCACGGCCGCCGCCGGCCACCGGTTCGGCCCGGAACTGCTCACCCCCGCACAGCCACTGGACATCGTGCTGCGCGTCCTCGGCAACATCCGCGGCTGGGCGTCCGAGCGCCCGGAGCACGCCCGCGCCCAGCTGTGGGCCACCGAACTGGCCCTGCTGCTGCCCCGCCACCCCGCCCAACTGCGGCTGGAGCGCGCGGAGATCCTCGTCCGCACCGGGGACTTCCTCGGCGGCGCGGCCGAGATGGACTCCTACGCCCAGATCCTGGACGCCTTCGATCCGGAGAGCGCGGGCAAGGTCAGGCTGGAGGCCCGGTCGGCCCGCAACCGGCTCAACTGACCGGCCGGCGCGCCGGTGTCGAAAGGAGGCGCGAGGGAGCGACGCAGGAGCGAGGGAGCAACGACCGTCGGCACCGGGTTCAAGCGCCCGGAGGCGAGCGGGCCATGGGGCCCGGATCAGAGCCAGCCCTTCTCCCGGGCGACCCGGACGGCCTCGGTGCGGTTGCGGGCGCCGGTCTTCTGGATCGCCATCGACAGGTAGTTGCGCACGGTGCCCTCCGAGAGGTGCAGCCGGCGGGCGATGTCGGCGTTGACGGCGCCGTCGGCCGCCGCCCCGAGCACGTCCAACTCCCGTCCGGTCAACGGGTTGGCGCCCTCGGCGAGAGCGGCCGCGGCCAGCGTCGGGTCGATCACCCGCTCGCCGCGCAGCACCCGGCGGATCGCCTCCGCCAGCTCGGACGCCGGGGCGTCCTTCACCAGGAAGGCGTCGGCGCCCAGCTCCATGGCACGGCGCAGGTAGCCGGGCCGGCCGAAGGTGGTGGCGATCACCACCTTGGTCGCCGGGCGGGTGCGGCGCAGCTGTCCGGCGGCCTCGATGCCGGTCATCCCGGGCATCTCGATGTCGAGCACGGCCACGTCGACCTCGTGCGCGACGGCCGCGGCCACGACCTCGTCGCCGCGCGCGACCTGCGCGACCACGGCGATGTCCCCCTCGAGGCCGAGCAGGGCGGCGAGCGCCTCGCGGACCATGCCCTGGTCCTCGGCCAGCAGTACGCGAATCACTCGCGCAGCCTATCGCCCGTCGCGGCGGGCACGGCGGAGAGCGGGACACTGGCCCGCAGCCGGAAGCCCCGGCCGCGCGGGCCGGCGCCGGTCTCCAGTCGGCCGCCGACCAGCGCGAGGCGCTCGGCCAGGCCCGAAAGCCCGTTGCCGGGCGAGGACTTGCCGGGGCCGCGGCCATCGTCGGCGACCTCCAGGACGGCGTGGCGAGAGCCGTCCTCCTCCCAGGTCTCGTCCATGGTGACGGTGCAGACGGTCGCGTCGGCGCCGTGCCGGACGATGTTGGTGACCGCCTCGCGCAGGGCCCAGGCCAGCGCCCCGGCGCCCTCCGCGTCGAGGCCGGGCCGGCCCTCGGCGAGCCGGGGGACGCCTCCAGCGTGATCTGGGCGGTGGTCAGCGCCGTCCTGGCGGCGGCGAGTTCGACCGCCAGGGTGGGCCGCCGGAAGCCGCTCACCGCCTCCCGGACATCGATCAGCGACTGGCGGGCGACCTTCTCGATGTCCGCGACCTGGGCCCGGGCGTCGTCGGTCTTCTCGGCGTCCATGAAGCGCCCGGCGAGTTCGCTCTTGATGGTGATCAGCGACAGCGAGTGGCCGAGCAGGTCGTGCAGGTCGCGGGCGAGCCGCAGCCGCTCCTCGGAGGCCGCCAGGTGCGCCACCGCGGCCCGGGCCTCGCGCAGTTCCCGCATGGTGCTGATCAGCCGCTGGAGGCCGGTCATGGCGAGGCCGCTGAGGAAGCAGGGCAGCAGGATCGCGGCCAGCGTGCTGCCGTCGGCCCGCGCCAGCAGGGCGACCACCAGGGCGAGGGCGGTGACGGCGCCGACGCCGATCACTCCGTACCGGGCCGGCAGCACCACGGCGACGCAGGTGGACGCGTAGGTGAACAGGGTCAGCCAGGCCGGGCCGAGGGTGAGCGAGGTGACCACCGCGAGCACCAGCATGCCCGCCACGGTGACGATGTTCCCCACCGGTGCGTCCGTCGCCGTCGAGCGCCGCGCCACCAGGGCGAGGTAGGAGCCGACGAAGACGGCCAGGGCGAGCGATCCGCCGACGACGGCGGGCGTGCCGTGCCGGCCGCCGGTGAGGTCCTCCACCGGGTAGACCAGGTAGATCATCCACAGCGACATCCAGGCGAGCTTCACGACGAGCTGGCGCCGGTTGTCCACCGACGCGCCCGGCACCGTCCGGAAGGAGACCGCGTCCCCGTCGGTCGGTGCGGGGCGGTTCGGCAGGAGGGTCCTCAGCATGTCGGCCATCATGCCTGCCGGGTGTCCCTGCGGTACAGGAAGGCGGCCGCGGCCACGAAGACCGCGAGGAAGGCGGACATTCCGGCGACCGCCACGGTGTCCAGCGAGTGCCCGGGCTGCACGAACGAGGCCAGCTGGTTGTAGAGGTAGACCGGGTTGAAGCGGGCGAAGGCCTTCAGGGAGTCGCCGACCGGGAACCAGGTGCCGCCGAAGAGCGCCATCAGCATGTAGACGATCATGACGATGGGCTGGACGGCGTCCGGCTGCGCGGCGTAGCCGAGTGCCACGCCCAGCGCCGCGAAGACGAAGCTGCCGAGCCAGAGCACCGCCGCCAGGCCCAGCCACTGGGCGGCCGACAGCTTCACGCCCTCCACGGCGCCGATCACGAACACCACCACGATCGCCGGCAGGGTGGTCACCGCGCACGAGGCGATCTTGCCGACGGTGTACGCGCGCCCGGGCAGGGCGGTCAGCCGCAGCTGCCGCACCCAGCCGCTCTTGCGCTCCAGCGAGATCCGCTGCGCCGAGCCGGTCAGCACCGCGCCGACGGCTCCGAAGGTGGCCATCGAGACCATGAAGTACGACTTGGCGGGGATGCCGCCGGCCACGTCGCCGCCGCTGTAGGCGCTGATGAAGAAGACGTACAGCAGGGCCGGGTAGAGGACGGTGAACATCAGGTACCGCTTGTTGCGCAGGGTGCGCAGGATCTCCAGCCGGATCAGGGTGGTCATCGCACGCTCTCCTTGACGGTCGCGGTCCCGGTGGTGTCGGCGGCGGCCTCGTCGCGGGCGGCCTGCTCTCCGGTGATGGTCAGGAAGGCCTGCTCCAGGCCCAGGCTGGTGACCTCCAGGCCGCGCGGGTACAGCCCGGCGCGGTAGAGGGCGGCCACGCCGGCGTCCGCGTCGGTGGAGCGGATCCGCACGGTGCGCACCCCGCCGGGGCGGCCGGTGACGTCCAGCCCGACGGTGCCGGGCAGCGCGCGCAGCACGCCCTCCTCGACCTCGCCGTCCTCGGGGTGCAGTTCGAAGGCGATCCGGCGGGCGCCGGCCTTGGCCTTGATCTCGGCGGAGGTGCCGTCGGCGATCAGCCGTCCGCGGTGCAGCACCAGCACCCGGTCGGCGACCGAGTCGGCCTCCTCCAGGTAGTGGGTGGCGAACAGCACCGTCCTGCCCGCGGCGGCCTGGGCCCGCATGGTGGACCAGAAGGCCTGGCGGACGGAGACGTCCATGCCGGTGGTCGGCTCGTCCAGGACGATCAGGTCGCTCGCGCCGGCGATGGCGAGCGCGAAGCGCACCCGCTGCTCCTGGCCGCCGGAGAGCTTGTCGACCTTGCGGTCGGCGATCTCGGTGATGCCGGCCTCGGTCAGTACGGTGTCGACGGCGTGGCCCCGGGGGTGGATCCGGCAGGCCAGCGCGACGAGCTCGCGGACCTTGACATCGGTCATCAGCCCGCCGCTCTGCAGCATGGCGCCGACCCGGCCGGCCTCGATCGCCGCGCGGGGGTACCGCCGAACAGCTCGACGGTGCCGCGGTCGGGCTCCCGCAGGCCCAGCAAAAGGTCCAGGCTGCTGGACTTGCCGGCGCCGTTCGGCCCCAGCAGGGCCACCGTCTCACCGGCCCGCAGCACCAGGTCGAGGCCGTCGACGGCCTTCACCTGGCCGTAGCTCTTGGCGACGTCCCGGAAGGCCGCGACCTCCCCCGTCCGTGTGTTCATCGTCCCCGTGTCCTCTCGATGGTGTTCCGACCGTTCAAGAGTCCCCGGAGCGGGGGTGGGGCGGCAGTGCCCGTCGTCGTGTCCTCGGCATGACGGATGTCATGGCCGAGGACACGACCGGGTCGTCAGCGCGCGAGCGAGCGCTTCAGGAAGTCGACCTGGAGCAGCAGCAGGTTCTCGGCGACCTGCTCCTGCGGGGTCATGTGGGTCACTCCGGACAGCGGCAGCACGGTGTGCGGCCGGCCGGCGGCCAGCAGCGCCGAGGACAGCCGCAGGGTGTGCGCGGCCACCACGTTGTCGTCGGCCAGCCCGTGCACGATCATGAGCGGCCGCTCCAGCCGCGGCGCGTCGGCGATCAGCGAGTTGGCGTCGTACACCGCGGGCCGCTCGTCGGGGTGGCCGAGGTAGCGCTCGGTGTAGTGGGTGTCGTAGAGCCGCCAGTCGGTGACCGGGGCGCCGGAGACGGCGGCGTGGAAGACGTCGGGGCGGCGCAGCACGGCGAGCGCGGCGAGGTAGCCGCCGTAGGACCAGCCGCGGATCGCGACCCGGCCGAGGTCGAGCGGGAACTCCTCGGCGAGCGCCCGCACGGCGTCCACCTGGTCGTCAAGGGTGACCCCGGCGAAGTCGCCGGCGATCGCCTTCTCCCAGCCGGGGCTGCGGCCGGGAGTGCCGCGGCCGTCGGCGACGACGACGGCGAAGCCCTGGTCGGCGAACCACTGCGAGGTGAGGTGCGGGTTGTGGGCCTGCACGACGCGCTGCCCGTGCGGGCCGCCGTACGGGTCCATCAGGACGGGCAGCAGGCCGTCCCGGTCGCGGTCGTAGCCGGCGGGCAGCAGCACCGCGGAGGGGATGCGGCGCTCCCCGGCGAACCGGAACACCGGCCGGGCGGTGATCAGCGGCGTCTCGGCGTACGAGGCGACGGTGGCGACGGCCGCGCCGCCGCGCAGCACCTCGACCCGCGTGCCGGGCCGGTCGGGGTCGGCGGTGGACAGCACGGTGGTGCCGCCGCCGTGGACGGCGGCGCGGGCGCCGTCGCCGGTCGGCCCGAAGGGGCGACGCCGTCCGCGCCGGCCCGGAACAGGCCCGTCCAGCCGGGCGGCCGGGCGGTGTCGGCAGGCCCGGCGGAGGCGGTGAACAGCACCTCGTCGTCGGTGCTCCCGAAGACGGAACGCACGTGCAGCGTCCCGTCGGTGACGGCCTTCTCGTCGACCGTCAGTGCGCGGACGCCGTCGCTGTCGGTGATCCGCACCAGGCGGCCGTCCGGGGTCCAGGCGGGGACTCCGGGGAAGAGCTCCAGCCAGACGTCGTCGCTCTCCTCGACCAGGAGGTCGGTCGCGCCGGTCTCCGGGTCGACCGTGCGGATCTGCTGGCGGCGCTGGTCGCGGGCCTGTACGAGCAGCAGCGGCGGACCACCGGACGACCAGTGGACCCGGGCGAGGTAGGGGAAGGCGGCCCGGTCCCAGACCACCTCGCTGCGGCTGCCGTCGAGGCCGACCAGCCAGAGGCCGACCTCGGCGTTGGGCGTGCCCGCGGCCGGGTAGCCGACCTCGGCGGGGGCGGTGGCGGGGTTGGCCGGGTCGGCGATCCACCAGCGCTGCACCGGCGTGTCGTCGGCGCGGGCCACCAGCAGCCGGTCGCTGCCGGGCGCCCACCAGTAGCCGCGGTCGCGGTCCATCTCCTCCTGGGCGATGAACTCGGCCTGGCCCCAGGTCACCCCGGGCGCCTCGGGCTCGACGAGGGCGGTGTCGGCGCTGCCGTCCGTCCTGGTGACGCGCAGCGCGCCGGCCGTGGTCGCGTAGGCGACCAGGGTGCCGTCGGGGGCCGGCCGCGGGTCCAGCACCGGGCCCTCGGCGGGCAGTTCCCGGGAGGTGCCGGCGGCGAGGTCGGCGGCGAACAGCCGGCCGGAGAGGGCGAACGCGGCGAGCGTCCCGGCGGCGTCCAGGCTGTGGCCGACGATGCCGGCGGAGCCCTCGCGGCTGCGCTCGCGGCGGGCCCGCTCGGCCGCCGACAGGTGTTCCTCGCCGCCGCCGAGCAGCGTGGCGGGGTCGGCGACGACCCGCTCCTCGCCGGTGGCGACGTCGAGCGTCCACAGCCGGTTGGCGCGGTCGCCGCCGGAGCCCGACCGCAGGAAGACGACCCGGCCGCCGTCGGCCGTGACGGCGAAGGACCGGGGTGCGCCGACGGTGTAGCGCAGGGTGCGCGCGTACTGCCGGGGAAGGTGTCCGCAGGGTTCTGGGTGGTCATGGCTCCCGACCCTACGGCCTGTCCGGCCGCTGATCACTCGTTCGGAGCAGCCGCGCGCGACCGCTCGCGAAGGCCCTGCGGGGCCGGTGGGGCCCGGCCGTTCGGCACCCGGAGGGCCCGCGCGCCGCCGCGCCGGACTCACGGAACGTCATACGGCGGTCACCGATCGGGTATGTCTGGATCATCCCGATGCGGAGCCGGACCGTCCCGTTCCTCCCGGCGCCGGGTCGGGGCTCTGTCCCGCAGGTTCCGACCGCCGCCCGCCCCGAGGGCGGCGCACCCGAGAAGGGGTGTGAGCCGCAATGGCTTTGTCCGTCTCCGCAGCCGTGCTGATGCTCGTCATCGTGATCGTCCTGGTCCGCCGGTCCGGCCTCAAGCTGGCCCACGCGATCATCTGCGCCCTGCTCGGCTTCTACCTGGCCTCCACGTCGATCGCACCGTCGATCCAGGAGGTCACCAGCAACGTGGCAGGGATGATCAATGGCCTGAAGCTCTGACGGGCACGGCCCCGGACGGTGCGGGGCGGCGCGCGCGGGTGCCGCGGACGCCGCCACCGCATCGCCTAGGCTGGCGGCCATGACCGCAGCCCCCGACCTGCCGCCCCGCCGCCTGCTCCTGGTGCACGCGCACCCCGACGACGAGTCGATCGTCACCGGAGCCACCATGGCGCGGTACGCGGCCGAGGGCGCCCTGGTCACGCTGGTGACCTGCACCCTCGGCGAGGGCGGCGAGGTGATCGGCCCCGAGCTGGCGCATCTGACGGCGGATCGGGACGACACCCTGGGCGCGCACCGGATCGGCGAGCTGGACGCGGCGATGGCCGCGCTCGGCGTCGCCGACCATCGCTTTCTGGGCGGCCCCGGCCGGTACCGGGACTCGGGGATGATGGGCGTCACCGAGAACACCCGCCCGGACTGCTTCTGGCAGGCGGACCGGGACGAGGCCGCCGGCCACCTGGTGGCGGTGGTCCGCGAGGTCCGGCCGCAGGTCCTGGTCGCCTACGACGAGAACGGCGGCTACGGGCACCCCGACCACATCCAGGCGCACCGGGTCGCGCTGCGCGCGTACGACCTGGCCGCCGACCCGGCGTACCGGCCGGAGCTGGGCACGGCCTGGCGGATCGCCAAGGTCTACTACAGCCGGATGCCGCGTTCGGTGATCGAGCAGGGCCTGAAGGAGACCGCGGCCGCGGGCGGCTTCCCCGGGGTGGCCGTCCCCTCGGACGTCCCGGGCGTGGTGGACGACGGACTGGTCACCACCGTGCTGGACAACCCCGCGTACGCCGGTGCGAAGGCGGCCGCGATGCGGGCGCACGCCACCCAGATCACTGTGGCCGGCGACCACTTCGCCCTGAGCAACGACCTCGGCCAGCCGCTGCTGGCCACCGAGTACTTCCAGCTGGTCCACGGCGAAGCGGGCTCGGCGCTGCCGGAGACGGATCTCTTCGCCGGGGTGGAGGTCTGATGCTCCAGAGAATCCTGGGCACCCGCGCCCAGCGGATGGCCGAGCCGCTGCCCCCGCGCGGGGTGCGGATCACCGCGTACGCGGTGCTGTTCCTGCTGGGCGCCGCCGTCTCGCTGTGCGGAGCCTTCGTGCAGGCCTTGTGGGCACCCCTGGGTGTCCTGCTGGCCTTCGGCGGCACCGGCGGGCTGTTCTACGGCGGACTGCGGCTGACCGGCACCAAGCTCGGCGCGGGCATCCCGCTGGCGGGCTGGTTCGCCGTGCTGCTGGTGATGATGGCCCCGCGTCCGGAGGGCGACTTCGTCCTCGCGGCGGGCCTGACCTCGTACCTCTACCTGTTCGCCGGGGCGGTGGCCGGAGTGGTCTGCGCGACCCTGCCGACCCGTTCGGGCCCCGCGTTCGGAGTGCCGCCGGGCGACCGGCAACGGGCCGTCAGGGACGTCCGCCCCTAGTCCTATAGCGGGACTAATCGGACGTATCCGGACGTTCCACGCCGGGTCACGGTCCGCCGCTTCCCAGTATGGTGGTGACGGTGCGGGCAGCCCGGCCATGCGGACGGGCGAGGATCGGCCCCGGATGCCTCGGGTGCAGGGCGGGAGGGTACCTTCAGCCCCAATCGCGTGGCGGACCCCGAGCCGTCTCGGCCCGCACGTGAACAAGCTGGTGTCGGAGGGCCCGTCCGGTCCGCAGCGCGGTCGCCGCCGCGGATGCGCCCAGGCGGCCCACTACCCGCGGTCGCCGCCCTGAGGCGCCCCCGCGAACCCGGAGCAGAGCAGCATTGAGCAGCCGCGAATCTGACAACGCGTACCAGCCCCGCGGGGGCAGCGCCCCCGCCCCGGCGGCCGGGATGCCTCCCAGGGCCGCCGGCCGGCAGACGGTGCGGACGCCTACCCTTCCGGGACCCCGCCGTACGGCACCGGGCTCCCCGGCGCCGCCGCGTTCGCGCACGGCGCCTCGGGCGACCCGTTCGGCACCGCCTCCCAGCCCCCGATCGGCGGGGCCGGCGGGCCGGACGACGACGTCCCGAAGACCGAGACCACGCTGACCACCCGGGTACGGATCAACATCCCCGGCTCCCGGCCGATCCCCCCGGTCGTGGTGCGCAGCCCCGTCAAGACCGAGGAGCAGGCCCCCGAGCCGGGCGCGCCGCGGCACCGCGCGGACAACGGCGGCCCCTCCCCCGTGCTCGGCGTGATGGACGCCGGCGGCGCCGCCGCGCCGCCCCAGCTGCCCTCGCAGTGGCAGGAGGGCCGGCCCGGTGCCGGCGCCCCCGCCCCGGGCGGCCCGGCGACGGGCGCCGAGTCGGAGTCCTCGTCGACCGGCGAGTGGTTCCGGCCCCGCCAGAAGGGCCAGGCCCCGGTGCCGGCCGGCGCGCCCGCGGGCACCCCGGCCGGTGGGCAGACCGCACCGCAGGCCGCACCGCAGGCCGCCGCCCCGGCGGCGGCTCCGACCAACCCGCAGGCGGCGCCCGGACGCCCCGCCGGCACCCGGCCGCTGGTGGGCGAGCAGCGCTCCGCGCCGCGCCCCTCGGGGGCGCCCGCCTCGCCGTTCGCGACCGCGCCGGAGAGCGCCCCGCAGGATCCGTTCGCCCCCGGGACCCGCTCGCCGCCCCGCACGACCCGTTCGCGCCGCAGCAGCCCCAGCAGCCGCAGGACCCGTTCGCCCCCCAGCAGCCGCAGCAGCCGCAGGACCCGTTCGCCGCCCGGCCGGAGCGGACGGAGTCCGGGCCGCGCCCGGCCGGGCGCTTCGCCGCGGACCCGTTCGGCACCCCGGCCCCCGGCCCGCGGGCGCCGCGGCCGACGCCCCGGCGCCGGCCGATCCGTTCGCGGCCCGCCGGTCCCCGCAGGACCCGTTCCAGAACGGCCCGGCCGACCCGTTCGCCCCCGGCCGCCCCGGTGGCGGGCCCGCCGAGGAGCCCGAGGACACCCAGATCGGCGGCTTCGACCCGATCCGGGACGAGCCGCAGCACGGCGGGGCCATACCCGGCGGCCAGGTCGCCGACCCGTTCGGCGCCGGGGCCCGGCCCTTCGGTGCCGCGGCCGCCCACGACCCGTTCGCCGCCACCCGGAACAACGGCTTCGCCGGCACCCCGTACGAGCCGGCCGACCCGTTCGGCGCACCGGCCCCCACCCCGGACGGGAGACCCTCCGGCCCCGCGCAGCCGTCCGGCGCCGCACCGGCGCCCGCAGGCCCCGCAGCGTCGCCGGCGCCCGCCGCGGCGCCGTCCGGTAAGGCCGCCCCCAAGCGCCGGGGCAAGGCGCGCAAGCTCCTCACCCTCGCCGTGGGCGGTCTGCTGTTCGCCGGCGCCGCCGCGTACGGCACCGGGCTGATGCTCAACCAGGCGGACATCCCCAAGGGCACCACCGTGCTCGGCACCGACATCGGCGGCGACAGCCGCGACCAGGCGATCAAGGCCCTGGACTCCTCGATCGCCAAGGCGGGCAAGGCGCCGGTCGAGCTGAAGATCGGCGGCCAGTCGGTGGCGCTCGACCCGGCCACCGCCGGGCTGGCCTTCGACACCACCGCGACGGTGGACGCGCTGACGCAGCACAGCTACAACCCGATGGACGTGATCGGCTCGCTGGCCGGCGGCAGCAAGGCCGTCGAGCCGACCGTCACCGTCGACCGGGCCAAGCTGAAGGCCGCGCTGGACGGCCTGGCCACCAAGTCGGGACAGGGCCTCAAGGAGGGCTACGTCCGGTTCACCGAGGCCGGCCAGACCGAGGTGGTGCCCGGACAGGCCGGGCAGACCCTGGACTCCACGGCCGCCGCCGCCCAGGTCGAGCAGGCGTACCGCAACCGCGCGGCGGGCCTGCCCGCGAGCGAGATCGCCCTCACCCTGACGCCCGCCAAGCCGAAGGTCACCGAGGAGGCGCTCCAGGCCGCCGCGACAGACCTCGGCAAGCAGGTGCTGGCCGGACGCATCACGCTCAAGGCCGGCACCAGGAGCTGGGACTTCGGCAAGCTGACGGCGAGCAGGGCGCTGACCCTGGCACCGGACGCCTCCGGGAAGATCGTCCTCACCTGGGACCTGGCCAAGCTCGACGCCGCCCTGAACAACGTCTTCGACAAGTCGAAGATGCGCAAGAACGGGGCACTGGTGCCGATCACCCCGCAGGACGTCGCCGACGGCATCGCCACCGTGGTCGGCAAGACCAGCGCCAAGGACCGCACCTACGTGTTCCCCGCCTGACCCCTCGTCACCGGCGACCGGAGGCCGGGCGGGACGGCTCGCAGCCGTCCCGCCCGGCCTCCGGCACATGGATGGCGGTTACTCGCCAGTGGCGGGGCAAAACCGGGCGAAACCGCCCATTGGGCGGGCCGCCGGACCGTGTTACCGATCCTTGATCCGGACCAGGTCGACAACCCGCCCGCGGCATCAGCAGGATGTGCTCCCAGCCGAGCCACCCGGCCCGCCCCACGCAGACGGCCAGCCGGCCGCACCGCTCCGCTGGGAGACCCCGTGACCAAGCCCCGGTTCCCGCTCGCCGCGACCGCCTCGGCGGCAGCACTCGCGCTCCTGCTGTGCGGGTGCTCCAGCGGCGCCGGAGCCGGTGCGGCGGCCGACGACGCGGCCGACCTCGGCCGCGGCGGCGCACCCCGGATGACCCAACTGTCCGTCAATCCGCAGCCTCGTACGGCACTTCGCCAGGGCGGGACCCTGCAGTGGGGGATCGACCAGCTGCCCACCCAGTGGAACCCGCTCCAGGTGGACGGCGCGGAGCCGGCCACCACCGCGGTGATGAAGGCCCTGCTGCCCACCTTCTGGCACTCGGACGCCGGCGGCGGACAGCGCCCCGACCAGGCGTTCCTGCTGAACGCGCAGGAGAGCACCACGGCGGGCCGGCAGACGGTCACCTGGACGCTGAACCCGAAGGCGCACTGGTCCGACGGCACCCCGATCACCTGGCGCGACCTGGAAGCCACCTGGAAGGCGCTGGACGGCGACGACCCGGCGTACCGCACCTCCTCGACGGCCGGCTTCGACCGGGTCGCGTCGGTGACCCGGGGCCGCGACGACTTCCAGGCCGTGATGGTCTTCGACCGGCGCTTCTCCGAGTGGCAGGCGATGTTCAACAACGTCGCCGGCGTGCCGCTGCTGCCCGCCGCGTACGTGGACACCGCGGAGCGCTTCAACACCTCGTTCCTGGACCGGATCCCGGTCACCGCCGGGCCCTTCAAGCCGGTCGGCATCGACCGCGGCGCGGGGACGGTGACGCTGGCCGCCGACCCGTCCTGGTGGGGCGAGCGGCCGCTGCTCGACACCATCGTCTTCCGGGCGATGGACAGCGACGTCATGGCCGACGCGTTCGCCCGCGGCCGGGTGGACTACTTCGACATCGGGCCCGACGCCGTCGGCTACCGGGCCACCCGGGCGGTGCCCGGCGCCGAGGTCCGCAAGGCGGGCGGCCCGAACGTCCGGGTGCTGGCGCTGAACGGCCGCAGCGCCCCGCTGTCCGACCCGGCCGTACGGCGCGCGGTGCTGCGGGCGGTGGACCGCGAGAGCATCGCCCGGGCCGACCTGCAGGGCCTGGACTGGACGTACGTCCCGATGAACAACCACTTCCTGGTGCCCGGGCAGAACGGCTACCGCGACAACTCCGCCGGGCTCAGCCAGTACGACCCGGCCGCGGCCGAGCAGGCCCTGGACGAGGCCGGCTGGCGCCGCACCGGGGACAGCAGGATCCGGGCGAAGGACGGGCAGTCGCTGACCCTGCGGCTGGTCGTCCCGACCGGCAGCATCCTGGCGGCCAACGAGAGCGCCCAGCTGGTGCAGATGCTCGGCGCCGTGGGGGTGAAGGTCAGCGTGGAGGCCCGGCCGACCGCCGACTTCTTCGACTCCTCCCTCGGCCGGCACGACTTCGACCTGACCCTCTACAGCACGCTCGGCACGCCCTTCCCGGCGACCTCGTCGAGCGGTACGTTCCAGCAGAACGCCGGTGGCAACCCCTCCCAGGTCGGCAGCACGGCCCTCGACCGGGCCCTGGGCGACGCCGCCTCGGCGACCGGGACGGAGGCGGAGTACGAGGCGATCAACAGCGCGGACGCCGAGGCCTGGCAGGTGGCCGGCATGGTGCCGCTCTACCAACGCCCCGCGCTCTTCGGTGTCCGGCGGTACCTCGCGAACCTCGGCGCGACCGGGCTCTCGGACACGGTCTACGAGAACATCGGCTTCCAGAAGTAGGCAGCCGGGATTGTGCGGCGAATGTTCGCCACTGGCGTGAATTTGCCATCAAGCCGGGGGAAATGAACCCCGCCCCCGCGAGCTGGATGCCCGCGAATTCGGTTCCGCACACCCGGAAACCGGGGTGTCCGATCATCGGACACTCATTCTCAGTGAACAAAGGCCTCAGATGGGGCCAAACCGGACACCGGATCTACGCGCATCGATCGCCCATGCCGCCGGACCTCGCGTCCTGATACCGGACTGGTGGCGCGCACGTTACGGACGTGTGAACACGATCAGTCCCGATATGTCCGTTTTTGGGTGTCTCACCGGAGGCCTGTCAAGCGGTTTCGAGACACGAAGTGGTTGACATTCCAGCACGAAGCAAAAAATAGGTGTCCAGCAACTGATGCACTCTTGACGTTCGATAAACGAGTTGCAAGAGTCCGTGTATCCAACTTTTTTCTCCTTGCTGCATCACAGACCACGGTCGGGAGCTTTAGCACCATGACGACGCCAACCGGGACCACGGTGGAGGACGACGCCGTCCTCGACGGGTCCACGTCGGACCTCGCCGGCGACAAGCCCGCCGAGCTCCTCGGCCGCACCCCGGGCCAGATCGCCTGGAGTCGCTTCAAGCGCAACCGCACCGGTGTGGTGTGCGCCGGGATCGTGATCCTGTACGTGGTGCTGGCACTCGCCTCGCCGCTGATCTCCGCGCTGTACGGCAAGGACCCGTACACCTTCTACGGCCTGAAGGACAGCAACCTGCTGGACGACTTCGGCCTGCCGATCGCGCCCAACGGCGGCATCAGCGGTGACTACTGGTTCGGCATCTCGCCGCAGACCGGCCAGGACATCTTCACCAACATCCTGTACGGCCTGCGCACCTCGCTCGGCGTCGGCGTCATCGTCGTGGTGACCACCACCGTCCTCGGCGTCGTGGTCGGTCTCGCCCAGGGCTACCTCGGCGGCAAGTTCGACTACTTCACCGGCCGCTTCAGCGACATGCTGCTCGCGCTGCCGACCCAGCTGACCGCGATCGCGTTCTTCCCGATCGTGATCAACGCGATCGTGCCGGTCGACAAGGAGACCCCGACCTGGGTCCGACTCGTCGGCATGTGGGTCATCCTCGCGCTGCTCGGCTGGATGGGCATGGCCCGTCTGATCCGCTCGATCACCATCAGCCTGCGCGAGCGCGAGTACATCGAGGCGGCCAAGATCGCCGGCGCCTCGCCCACGCGGATCATCTTCAAGGAGCTGCTGCCCAACCTCGCCACCACCATCCTGGTGCAGGCGACGCTGACGCTCCCCGCGATCATCACCAGCGCGGCCGGCCTGTCGTTCCTCGGTGTGGGCTTCACCAGCCCGACCCCCGACCTGGGCCGGATGTTCGCCGACGCCGCCCAGTACTACGACACCGACCTCACCTATCTAATCTTCCCCGGCATCGCGCTGACGACCTTCGTCCTCGCGTTCAACCTGCTCGGGGACGCGGTCCGGGACGCTCTCGACCCGAAGACCATCCGGTAAGCACCACCCTCGCAAGCCCCCAGTCCGGCAGTCCCGGGAGCCCCGGCGGTCCGCGCCTGGTCAGACATCACATGCCCAGTGACAGGTAGGAACCATGAGACTTCGCAAGGCCGCATACGTGCCCGCGATGCTGGCGATCAGCGCGCTGTCCATGACCGCATGCTCCAGCGGTCACAGCAACAAGATCTCCGGCGACACCGCCAAGTCCTCCGTGCAGAACTTCGGCGTCGGCACCCTCGCCGACTCGACCGGTCCGGCCCAGGACGTCGCGGGCGCGAAGCCCGGTGGCGTGGCGCACGGCATCGAGTCCGCGGGCTTCGACTACCTCGACCCGGGCCAGATCTACGTCAACGAGTACCAGGCCGTCTCGCAGCTCTACAGCCGCTCGCTGACCGGTTACAAGACCGACCCGGCCACCGGCAAGACCATCCTGGTCGGCGACCTCGCCACCGACACCGGCAAGATGTCGGACGACGGCAAGACCTGGACGTACACCCTCAAGGACAACCTCAAGTTCGAGGACGGCTCGCCGATCACGGCGAAGGACGTCAAGTACGGCGTCGAGCGCCTGTACGCGACCTACCAGGACCAGGGCCCGACCTACGTCCAGACCTGGCTCTCCGGCGCGGACTACCGCAAGACCTACGAGGGTCCGTACGCGGGCAAGGAGCTTCCGGACAGCCTGATCGGCACCCCGGACGACAAGACGATCGTCTTCCACTTCAAGGACGCGCACGCGGACGCGCCCTACGCGATGGCCATGCCGAACATCACGGCCATCCAGAAGGCGAAGGACGACAAGGAGAAGTACAACGACCACCCGGTCTCGATCGGCCCCTACAAGATCGCCAGCTACGAGAAGGACAAGTCCCTCAAGCTGGTCAAGAACCCGAACTGGGACCCGAAGAGCGACCCGATCCGCCACCAGTACGTGGACTCGTGGGAGTTCGAGCTCGGCATCACGAACCCGCTGCTGACCCAGCGTCTGCTGGCCGGCAACGGTGACGACAAGAACGCGCTGACCCTGGTCCAGAACGCCGACAACCCCTCGATCGCCAAGATCCAGGGTGACGCGGCGACCTACAAGGACCGCCTGATCAACAAGTTCCAGCCGTTCGTCGACACCTTCGACATCAACACCACCCGCGTGACGGACCCGAAGGTCCGCAAGGCGCTGGCGCTGGCCTTCCCGCGCACCCAGGTGCAGAAGCTGCTCGGCGGCTCGGCCACCGGTGACGTCGCCAACAACCTCATCAGCCCGACCGTGTCCGGCTGGAAGGACTCCGACCCGCTGGGCCTGAAGGCCAAGCCGGAGGGCGACCCCGAGGCTGCCAAGGCGCTGCTGAAGGAAGCCGGCAAGGAGAACTACCCGATCGTCCTGGCCTACGCGAACACCCCGCGTTGGCAGCCGGTCGCCGCCGCCATCCAGGAGGCGCTGAACAACTCGGGCTTCAAGGTCGACCGCAAGGAGCTGGACCCGACCAGCTACTACTCGGTGGTCGGCAAGAAGGACAACCAGTTCGACCTGTACCGCACCGGCTGGGGCGCCGACTGGCCGGTCGCCTCGACCGTCGTCCCGCCGACCCTGGACGGCCGCACCGTCGCCGACGGCTCGCCGAACTACACGCACTACAACAGCGCCACGGTCAACACCGAGATCGACCGCATCAACAAGATCGCCGACGTCAAGACGGCCGCCGACGAGTGGATGAAGCTCGCCGACACCGCCCTGGCCGACGTTCCGAAGATCCCGCTGACCTACGACAAGTTCTACCAGGTGTACGGTGCCGGCCTCGGCGGCGTCGCCTACAACGAGGTCATCGGCGCGGTCGACGTCTCCAGCGTCTTCATCAAGCAGTGACCTGACAGGGCGCGGGATCACCTCCCGCGCCCTCCTGGTGGGGCCGCCCGACCGGGCGGCCCCACCGGGGCAGTTGCCGACCACCGAACAGGCCCCCATCCGGGCCCGCCCGGGCCCGGCACTCTCCATGACGCGGCCGCCAACGGCGCCCTCACTCGGAAGAGCCCATCCCCAATGCTCAGATTTCTCACCCGCCGGGCGCTCGGCGCGATTGTCATCCTTTTCCTGCTGGTCCTGCTGACCTACCTGGCCGTGATGACGCTGCCGGTGGACCAGGCACAGCTGAACTGCCCGAAGGGCTGCACGCCGCAGCAGCTCGAGACGGTCCGGCACAACATGGGCCTGGACAAGTCGCACTTCGAGCAGATCTGGGACTACGTCAAGGGCCTGTTCGTCGGCACGCAGTACACCGACAGCTTCTGCAACGCCCCATGCCTGGGCTACTCGTACGGCCGGCACCAGTTCGTCTGGGACATCATCATGTCCAACTACCCGGCGACGATCATGCTGGCCATCGGCGGCTCCATCTGCTTCCTGGTCATCGGCGTGACACTGGGCATGATCTCCGCCTGGAAGCAGGGCAGCTGGTTCGACACCGCGGCGAGCTCGCTCTCGCAGCTCGGCCAGTCGACGCAGATCTTCTTCGTGGCACCGCTGGCGATGGCCCTGTTCGTGACGACGCTGCACTGGCTGGACAAGCCGGGGTACACGCCGTTCACCGACGACCCGATCGCCTCCATCACCGGCATGGTCCTGCCGTGGCTGGTCATGTCGATCATCTTCTGGTCGAACTACACCCGCCAGGTCCGCTCGCTGATGATCGAGCAGCTCTCCGAGGACCACATCCGGGCCGCCCGGGCCAAGGGCATGTCGAACCGCTACGTGTGGAGCCGTTACGCGCTCCGCGGCGCGATGGCCCCGATCATCACGATCTTCGGCCTCGACCTCGGCCTGGTCTTCTCCGGCGCCATCATCACCGAGGTGTCCTTCGGTATCCACGGCCTCGGCATGCTCGCCGTCCGCTCGGTGCTGACCCAGGACACCGCCCTGGAACTCGGCGTGCTGCTCTTCAGCGCCGCCGCGATCCTCATCTTCAACATCATCGTCGACGCCGCCTACGGACTCCTCGACCCCCGGGTGAGGATCGGATGACCGCCCGCGCATCCGTCATCGCCCAGCACCACTCCGCACCCGAGGAGATCCGACCGTGAGCACCCTCACCAAGTCCGAGGCCGCCGCCGAGACCGGCGCCGGCGGCGCGTTCCTCTCGGTTCGCGACCTGAAGGTCCGGTTCCGGACCGAGGACGGCATCGTCAAGGCCGTCAACGAGCTGAACTTCGACCTGGAGGCCGGGAAGACCCTCGGCATCGTCGGCGAGTCCGGCTCCGGCAAGTCGGTGTCGAACCTGGCCGTCATGGGCCTGCACAACCCGCGCAACACCACCATCGAGGGCTCCATCGCCCTGGAGGGCCAGGAGCTGCTCGGCCTGCCGCAGCGCGAGCTGGAGAAGCTCCGCGGCAACAAGATGGCGATGATCTTCCAGGACTCGCTGGCCGCGCTCTCGCCGTACTACACGATCGGCCGGCAGATCGCCGAGCCGTTCATGAAGCACACCGGCGCCTCCAAGAAGGAGGGCCGCGCCCGGGCCGTCGAGATGCTGGCGAAGGTCGGCATCCCGCAGCCCGACAAGCGCGTGGACTCCTACCCGCACGAGTTCTCGGGCGGCATGCGCCAGCGCGCCATGATCGCGATGTCGCTGGTCTGCAACCCGAAGCTGCTGATCGCGGACGAGCCGACCACCGCGCTCGACGTGACCGTGCAGGCCCAGATCGTCGACCTGCTGAAGGACCTCCAGCAGGAGTTCGGCACCTCGATCATCTTCATCACCCACGACCTCGGCGTGATCCGTGAGATCGCCGACGACGTCCTGGTGATGTACGCGGGCCGGGCGGTCGAGCGCGGCACCATGCGCGAGATCCTGAAGACCCCGCAGCACCCGTACGGCTGGGGCCTGCTCAGCTCGATCCCCCGGATCAACGCCTCGGTGGACGTCCCGCTGCGGCCGATCCCGGGCACCCCGCCGAGCCTGCTCAACCCGCCGTCCGGCTGCGCCTTCAACCCGCGCTGCGAGTACCGCGAGCTCGTGATCGGCGACAAGTGCCGCACCGAGCGCCCGCCGCTGGAGAGGGCGGACACCGACGGCCACCTGTCGGCGTGCCACCTCACCCCCGCGCAGAAGCAGTCCATCCTCACCGAGCAGATCCTGCCCCGGCTGAGCAGCTGATCAGGACCTCGGTAAAGGAGCAAGGAATTCCCATGAGCGCAGAGCAGACCCTGAGCGAGGCGGCGGCGAAGCCCGTGGCCCCCGGCAGCACCCTGCTGGAGGTCAGCGGCCTCACCAAGCACTTCCCGGTGATGGGCGGCTTCCCGTTCCGCCGCCAGGTGGGTGCGGTGCAGGCGGTCGAGGACGTGAGCTTCTCCGTCGCCACCGGCGAGAGCCTCGGCCTGGTCGGCGAGTCCGGCTGCGGCAAGTCGACCACCGGCCGGCTGATCACCCGGCTGTACGAGCCGACCCGCGGTTCGATCAAGTACCTCGGCCAGGACATCGCGCACGCCTCCCGCAAGGAGCTGGCGCCGATCCGGTCCGAGATCCAGATGATCTTCCAGGACCCGTACTCCTCGCTGAACCCGCGCCACACCGTGGGCACGATCATCAGCGGCCCGATGGAGATCAACGGCATCAACCCGGCCGGCGGCCGGGAGGCCCAGGTCAAGGAACTGCTGGAGATCGTCGGTCTCAACCCGGAGCACTACAACCGCTTCCCGCACGAGTTCTCCGGCGGTCAGCGCCAGCGCATCGGCGTCGCCCGCGCGCTCGCCCTGAACCCGAAGCTGATCGTCGCCGACGAGCCGGTCTCCGCGCTGGACGTCTCGATCCAGGCGCAGGTCGTCAACCTGCTCCAGGAGCTGCAGCGGGAACTGGGCATCGCGTTCGTCTTCATCGCCCACGACCTGTCGATCGTGCGGCACTTCTCGCAGCGCGTCGCCGTCATGTACCTCGGCAAGGTCGTGGAGATCGCCGACCGCGACTCGCTGTACACCGCGCCGCGCCACCCGTACACCCACGCGCTGCTGTCGGCGGCGCCGGACGCGGACCCGGACAGCGTCGCCAACGAGCGGATCCGGCTGGTCGGTGACGTCCCGTCGCCGATCAACCCGCCGTCGGGCTGCCGCTTCCGCACCCGGTGCTGGAAGGCCCAGGAGAAGTGCGCGACCGAGGAGCCGCCGCTGATCCAGCTCTCCGGCAGCGCCGAGGGCCACCTGACGGCCTGCCACTTCCCGGAGGACGGCACCACCAAGACCGCCGTCCCCGAGCAGCGGGACGCCGAAGCGAAGTGATGTGAACGGCGGGGCCCCTTCGGTGCCCGGTTTCCTCGGAAGCCGGAGCTCGAAGGGGCCCCGTCATCGTTCCCGCCCCGGCGCTACGTCCTGTCCGCCTCGCGCTCGGCCGCGAAGTGGCAGGCCGACTCGTGCGCGGCCTTGCCCTCCAGCCAGGAGCGGACGGCAAGCGCCGGGTCGTCGTGCGAGCACTTCTCCTGGGCCAGCCAGCACCGGGTCCGGAAGCGGCAGCCGGACGGCGGCTTGGCCGGCGACGGCACGTCGCCGGTGAGCACGATCCGGTCCTTGGCCTCGCGGGCCGCCGGGTCCGGCACGGGCACGGCGGAGAGCAGCGCCTGGGTGTAGGGGTGGGTGGCGTGGTCGTAGATCTCCTCGTCGGAGCCGATCTCGACCATCCGGCCCAGGTACATGACGCCGACCCGGTCCGAGATGTGCCGGACGATCGACAGGTCGTGGGCGATGAACATGTAGGAGAGGTTGAACTCCTTCTGGAGCTGCTCCAGCAGGTTGATCACCTGGGCCTGGACGGAGACGTCGAGGGCGGAGACGGGTTCGTCGCAGATGATGACCTCGGGCTTGAGCGCGAGGCCGCGGGCGATGCCGATGCGCTGGCGCTGGCCGCCGGAGAACTGGTGCGGGTACCGGTTGATGTACTCCGGGTTGAGTCCCACCACGTCCAGCAGGTCCTGCACCGCCTTGCGGCGCTCGCCCTTGGGCGCGACCTCCGGGTGGATCTCGTACGGCTCCCCGATGATGTCGCCGACGGTCATCCGCGGGTTCAGCGAGGTGTACGGGTCCTGGAACACCATCTGGATGTTGCGCCGGACCGCCTTCAGCGCGCCGCCGGACAGGCCGGAGATCTCCTCGCCCTTGAACCGGACCGAGCCGCTGGTGGCCGGCTCCAGGTTCATCAGCACCTTGGCCAGGGTCGACTTGCCGCAGCCGGACTCGCCGACGATGCCCAGGGTCTCGCCCTGCATCAGGTCGAAGGAGACGCCGTCGACGGCCTTCACCGCGCCGATCTGCTTGCGGATGACGATGCCCTGCGTCAGCGGGAAGTGCTTGACGAGGTCCCGGACCTGCAGGATCGGCTCGCCGCGCGGCACCTCCTGGGCGAAGGCGACCTCCTGCGGCAGCGCGGCCTCCGCCGCGCCCGTCCCGTCAGACGTCATGGACGGTCTCCTTCCAGAAGAAGCAGGCGCTGCCCCGGCCCTGGACGGGCGTGCCGTCGTCCTCGGTGACCTCGAACAGTGTGGGCACCTCCTGCCGGCAGATGTCCTGGGCGCGCGGGCAGCGCGGGTTGAAGGCACAGCCCGGGGGATCCGCAGCAGGTTGGGCGGCAGTCCCTTGATCGCGTAGAGCTCCTGGCCCTTCTGGTCCAGCCGGGGGATGGAGTCCAGCAGGCCCCGGCTGTAGGGGTGGGCCGGGTTCGCGTACAGCTCCTTGACCGGGGCCGTCTCGACGATCCGGCCCGCGTACATCACCGCGATCTTGTCGGCGACGTCGGCGACCACGCCGAGGTCATGGGTGATCAGGATGAGGCCCATGTTGTACTCGCGCTGGAGCTCCGCCAGCAGGTCCATCACCTGGGCCTGGACGGTCACGTCCAGGGCGGTGGTGGGCTCGTCCGCGATGATCAGGTCCGGCTCCAGGGCCAGCGCCATCGCGATCATGATGCGCTGCCGCATGCCGCCGGAGAACTGGTGCGGGTAGTCGTTCACCCGCTCCTTGGCCGCCGGGATGCGGACCCGGTCCATCAGCTCGACGGCCTTGGCCCTCGCGTCCTTGCGGGAGGCGCCGCGGTGCACCCGGTACATCTCGCCGAGCTGGGCGCCGACGGAGTGGACGGGGTTCAGCGAGGAGAGGGCGTCCTGGAAGATCATGGCCATCTGTTCGCCGCGGACCTTCCGGCGCTCCTCGGCGCCGAGCTTCAGCAGGTCGCGGCCCTTGAAGAGGATCTCGCCGCCGGTGACGTAGCCGGGCGGGGTGTCCAGGATGCCCATGATGGCCTGGGCGGTGACGGACTTGCCGGAGCCGGACTCGCCGAGGACGGCGAGCGTCTCACCGGCGGCGACCGAGTAGTCGACGCCGTTGACGGCCGTGGCGACGCCCTCCCTCGTCCGGAACTCGACGTGCAGCCCGCGCACGTCGAGCAGGGGGCCGTCCGGGGTCGGGGCGCCGGAGTCCCGCGGGTCGATCCGGATGGCGCTTTCGCCGTCGTCGCTACTCATGCCGCTGTCCATGGTTGGTGGGGGCCCCTCTCAGCGCAGCTTGGGGTCAAGAGCGTCGCGGACCGCGTCGCCGAGCATGATGAAGGCCAGGACGGTGAGGCTCAGTGCCCCGGCCGGGTAGAGCAGCATGTGCGGGGCGTTGCGGAAGGTGGCCGAGGCCGAGGAGATGTCGATGCCCCACGAGACCGTGGGCGGCTTCAGGCCCACGCCGAGGAAGCTCAGGGTGGCCTCCAGGGCGATGTAGGTGCCGAGGGCGATGGTGGCGACCACGATGATCGGCGCGACGGCGTTGGGCAGGATGTGGCGCAGCATCAGCCGGGAGTTGCTGGCCCCCAGGGCCCTGGCCGCCGTCACGTAGTCCTGCTGTTTGGCGGTGATCACGGCGCCTCGGCCGATGCGGGCGATCTGCGGCCAGCCGAGCACCACGATGAACGCCACCACGATCCAGATCGACCGGCTGGGGATGACCGAGAGGAAGACCAGGCCGCCGAGCAGGATCGGGATGCCGAAGAAGATGTCGGCGACGCGGGAGATGACCGAGTCGGACCAGCCGCCCAGGAAGCCGGCCAGGCCGCCGAGCACGGTGCCGACCACCGCGGCGCCGACGGTCGCGCAGACGCCGACCGTGATGGAGGCACGGGCGCCGTAGATCGTGCGCGAGTAGACGTCGCAGCCCTGGCCGTCGAAGCCGAACGGGTGGCCGGACTCGGGCCCCTGCTGGGCCTTCGACAGGTCGCACTGCAGCGGGTCGGTCGAGGTGAACAGGCCGGGCCAGATCGCCACGATGACCAGGAAGACGATCAGCAGCCCCGAGATGATGAAGATGGGGTTGCGGCGCAGGTCCCGCCAGGCGTCCTGCCACAGGCTGCGGGGCTGGACGCGTTCGTCGACGGCCGGGACCTCGGACTCGTCGTGCAGCCGCTCGTTCTTGATTAAAGTCTGGGCCTCCATGGTGCCCAGGTCGAAGGTGCGGCTCTCGACGGCACTCTGGATCTCCTCCTCCTCCGTGCCGGCGTCGGCGAGGGGGTCGGCCTTGTTGTACTTCTCTTGGTCAGGCATACCGGATCCTCGGGTCCAGGACCGCGTAGAGCAGGTCGACGAGCAGGTTGGCCGCCAGGTAGACGATGATCAGTACCGTCACGAAGCCGACGACCGTCGCGGTGTTCTGGCGGACGATGCCCTGGTAGAGGTAGTAGCCGACGCCGTGGATGTTGAAGATCCGCTCGGTGACCAGGGCGCCTCCCATCAGGGCGCCGAGGTCGGCGCCGAGGAAGGTCACGACCGGGATGAGCGAGTTGCGCAGCAGGTGGTTCAGCACCACCCGGCGGCGCGGCAGGCCCTTGGCGACGGCGGTGCGCACGTAGTCGGCCTTGGAGTTCTCGGCGACGGTCGTCCGGGTGAGCCGGGCGACGTAGGCGAGGAGACCGAGGCCAGCACGATGCCCGGCAGCAGCAGCGAGTTGAGGGTCAGCGGATCGCCGGCGGTGGCCGGCAGGACGCCCCACTTCACGCCGAACAGGTACTGGAGCACGTAGCCGGTGACGAACGTCGGGATCGAGATGACGACCAGGGTGAAGACCAGCACCGTGTTGTCCGACCAGCCGCCGCGGCGCAGGCCGCTGATGAGGCCGAACCCGACGCCGAAGATCACCTCGATGGTGAAGGCGACCGCGGTGAGCTTGATCGTCGCGGGGTAGGCGGTGGCGAGCAGCGAGGTGACCGACTGCCCGTTGAAGGTGGTGCCGAAGTCCCAGCGGAACAGGTTGCTCATGTAGATGAGGTACTGGAGCCACAACGGGTCGTTGAGGTTGTACTGCTCGCGGATCTGCTGCGCGATGACCGGGTCGGGCGCCTTGTCGCCGAACAGCGCGTTCACCGGGTCGCCGAGTGCGTGGACCATCACGAAGATCAGGAAGGTGCTCCCCAGGAACACCGGGATCATCTGGAGCAGGCGTCTGATGACGTAGCGTCCCATGCGAACCTCCAACGGGCCGCCGGAGCGGTGGCGGCGGGGCCTGCGGGCCCCGCCGCCGCCTGCCGGTTACTTGACGGTGATCTGGTCGTAGACCGGGACGCTGAAGGGGTTGAGGAGGACGTTGTCGACCTTGGAGGACCAGCCGACGGTGCCGTTCTGGTACCAGAGCGGGATGGCCGGGAGGTCGGGGATGAGCAGCTTCTCCGCGTCCTGGAACTGGGAGACCGCGGCGGCCTTGTCCGGGTTCGCGTTGGCCTGGTTGACCAGGCTGTCGAACTGCGGGTTGGCATAGCCGGAGTCGTTGGACGAGGCACCGGTGAAGTACAGCGGCTGCAGGAAGTCCTGGATCAGCGGGTAGTCCATCTGCCAGCCGGTGCGGAAGGCGCTGGTCATCTTCTTGGTGGTGACCTGGTTGCGGAAGTCGGCGAAGGTGCCGATCGGGTTGCCGACGCAGGCCTTGGTGTTGCCGAGGGCGTTGTTGATGCTGTTGCAGACCGCGTCGACCCACTCCTTGTGCGGGCCGTCCGCGTTGTAGGAGATGGTGAGCTGGCCGCCGGGGATGCCGCCGCCCTGCTGGATCAGCTGCTTGGCCTTGGTCGGGTTGTAGGTGCAGGTCTCACCGCACAGGCCCTCCTTGAAGCCGCCGGCCTCGCCCAGCACCGGCGAGGTCCAGTCGGTGGCGGGGGTACGGGTGTTGGTGAAGACCACCTTGGTGATGGTGGGCCGGTCGATCGCCATCGAGATGCCCTGGCGGACCATCTTGGCGCCGGCGGTGTTCCAGGCCGGGTCGTACAGCGGGAACGAGATGGTCTGGATGATGCCGGCCGGGGTGTTGAGGAAGCGCCCGTTGAGGTCGGAGTCGACGGTCTTCAGGGCGCTGTTCGGCAGGCCGTTGTTGACGTCCAGGTTGCCGGCGAGGAGGTCCGCGTAGGCCGCGTTGGTGTCGGTGTAGACCTTGAGGTCGATGCCGCCGTTCTTGGCCTTGTTGGTGCCGCTGTAGCCGGTGAACGGCCGCAGCTGCATCTTCGCGCTCTTGGTCCACGAGGTGATCTCGTAGGGGCCGTTGCCGACCGGCTTGTTGAGGTACGCCGCGTGGTCGGAGAAGAAGCTCGCCGGGAGCGGGACGTAGGCGGAGTAGCCGAGGGTGGCCGGCCAGGTGGAGAACTTCTGGGTCAGGGCGACGGTGAAGGTGTTGTCGTCGACGACCTTGAGGCCGGACATGGTCTGCGCGGTCGGGTTGCCGGAGGCCGGCGCGACCTGGTCGTAGCCCTGGATGTAGGAGAAGAAGCTGCTGTTGAGCTGCTTGTTGGTGGCCAGCGCGCCGTAGTTCCACGCGTCCACGTAGGACTTGGCGGTGACCGTGGTGCCGTCGCTGAACTTCCAGCCGGGCTTCAGCTTCACCGTCCAGGTCTGCTGGTCGCTGGAGGTGATCGAGTCGGCGTTGGCGTTGTTCGGAGCGCTGGTCTTGGGGTCGTACGAGACCAGGCCGGTGAAGATCATGTTGAGGACGGCGCCGCCGTTGACCTCGTTGGTGTTCGCCGGCTCCAGCGGGTTCTGCGGGTCTCCCCACCAGGCGGTGACGACACCGCCGCCGCTTCCGCTCGCGCCGCTGCCGCCTCCCCCGCTGCCGCTGCTGCCGCAGCCCGTGGCCACGAGGGCCACGCTCGTCGCGACGACCAGGGCCCAGCGCACTCGGGTGGCTGCAGGCATGAGGCTCCTCCTCGGGGTGTAGGACTCATCACACCCCATCGAAGGATCGGGCCACCGGTGGCGCGAGCTGGATACCGCCGGATGGGTGCAGGGGGACGCCACCAGGGCGCGGGAGCCACCCGGGCGGCCCCGGAACGCGGCCGGGCCGGCCTCCGCCCCGAGGGGTGGAGGCCGGCCCGTCGAAGCGGCTGGGGTCAGCCCTTCTTGGCGCGCGAGGCGGTGCGGCCCCGGTCCTTCGCGTCCAGGACGACCTTGCGGATGCGCACGGTCTCCGGCGTCACCTCGATGCACTCGTCCTCGCGGCAGAACTCCAGCGACTGCTCCAGCGAGAGCTTGCGCGGCGGGACGATCGACTCGGCCACGTCGGCGTTCGAGGAACGCATGTTGGTGAGCTTCTTCTCCTTGGTGATGTTGACGTCCATGTCGTCGGCGCGCGAGTTCTCGCCGACGATCATGCCCTCGTACACCTCGGTGCCCGGGTCGCAGAAGAGCACGCCGCGCTCCTGCAGGTTGGTCATCGCGAACGCGGTGACCACGCCGGAGCGGTCGGCGACCAGCGAGCCGTTGTTGCGGGTCACCAGGTTGCCGAACCACGGCTCGTGGCCCTCGTGGATCGAGTGCGCGATGCCGGTGCCGCGGGTGCTGGTGAGGAACTCCGTACGGAAGCCGATGAGGCCGCGGGACGGCACGACGAACTCCATGCGCACCCAGCCGGAGCCGTGGTTGGACATGTTGTCCATGCGGCCCTTGCGGACGCCCATGAGCTGGGTGACGGCGCCCATGTGCTCCTCGGGCACGTCGACGGTCAGACGCTCGACCGGCTCGTGGACCTTGCCGTTCACGTCCTTGGTGACGACCTGCGGCTTGCCGACGGTGAGCTCGAAGCCCTCCCGGCGCATGGTCTCGATGAGGATGGCCAGCGCCAGCTCGCCGCGGCCCTGCACCTCCCAGGCGTCGGGGCGCTCGGTCTCCAGGACGCGCAGCGAGACGTTGCCGATCAGCTCGCGGTCCAGGCGGTCCTTCACCTGGCGGGCGGTGACCTTGCGGTCCTTGACCGTGGACTTCGCGTCCGCGCCCTTGCCGCCGCCGCCGCGGCCGACCAGCGGCGAGGTGTTGGTGCCGATGGTCATCGAGATCGCCGGCTCGTCGACGGTGATCAGCGGCAGCGCGATCGGGTTCTCCGGGTCGGCGAGGGTCTCGCCGATCATGATGTCGCCGATGCCGGCGACGGCGCAGATGTCGCCCGGGCCGGCCACCTCGGCCGGCTTGCGGGTGAGCGCCTCGGTCATCAGCAGCTCGGAGATCCGGACGTTCTGGATCGAGCCGTCGCGCTTGATCCAGGCCACCGTCTGGCCCTTGCGCAGCTCGCCCTGCTCGACGCGGAGCAGCGCGATGCGGCCGAGGAAGTTGTCGGCGTCCAGGTTGGTGACGTGGGCCTGGAGCGGGGCCGCCTCGTCGAAGGTCGGCGCGGGGACGTGCTCCAGGATGGTGGAGAAGAACGGCTCCAGGCTGGTGGAGTCGGCCGGGACGGTCCCGTTCTCCGGCTTGGTCAGCGAGGCGACGCCGTCACGGGCACAGGCGAAGACGATCGGGAACTCGATCTGGTCCTCGTCCGCGTCCAGGTCCAGGAACAGGTCGTAGGTCTCGTTGATGACCTCGTCGATCCGGGCGTCCGGACGGTCGGTCTTGTTGATGCAGAGGATGACGGGGAGGCGCGCCGTCAGGGCCTTGCGCAGCACGAAGCGGGTCTGCGGCAGCGGGCCCTCGGAGGCGTCGACCAGCAGGACGACGGCGTCGACCATGGACAGGCCGCGCTCGACCTCGCCACCGAAGTCGGCGTGGCCCGGGGTGTCGATGATGTTGATGGTGATCGGAGCCCCGCCGTCCTTGGGGTGGTACTTGACGGCGGTGTTCTTCGCGAGAATGGTGATGCCCTTCTCGCGCTCCAGGTCGTTCGAGTCCATCATGCGGTCGTCGAGGTGCTGGTGGGCCGCGAATGCGCCGGCCTGCTTCAGCATGGCGTCGACCAGCGTGGTCTTGCCGTGGTCGACGTGGGCGACGATGGCGACGTTACGGATGTCGTTGCGCGTGGGCATGCTGAGCGGATTCTCCCGGTTCGTGGGTTTCGGCGCCCGGCTGCGTGACGCCGACTTGCGATCCCTGTCGATCGCCGCCGCCCGTTCCCGCCTGCTACTACCGGTCCACCCGCCGGGCACACCATGCCACGGCTCCCCCATGGTACGGGGAACCGGCCTCCGGGGCCGAAACGGCGGGTGGCACCGGGTGCAAGATCACAACTGGGCCACGGACCGGACGTACCCGACCGGGATGCGCGACCCTGCTCCGGTGACTCGATCATCGACCGCCGACCCCGCCCGCACCCGTAGCCGGATGCTGGGTGCCCTCGTCCTCTTCTGCATCGGCGCGGCCCTGCTCCAGGGCGGCGACGCCCGGGCGTTCCGGCCCCTGGAGACCGGGGCCTGGGCCGGCGTGGGCGCCCTGCTGGGCCTGCAGAGCTCGCATCTCGCCGGGCTGCTCCTGGGCCGGGTCGCGGGCGCCCCGGTCGTCGCGGTGCTCGGCTTCGGCCCGCGGCTGGCCGACCTCACCGTCGGCGGGATCACCCTCTCCCTGCGGAGGGTGCCGATCCCCTTCCTCTGCGTCGAGCGGGTGCCGGTCGCGGGCCCTCGACTGCGGTTGCGGCTGTGGGTGGCCACCCTGTTGCTGTCCGCCGTCCCGATCACGCTCGGTGTGCTGCTGGTCGGCGGGCCGGGGGTGGGCCGGGCGCTCGGCCTCGGGGTGCTCGTGCCGCCCGTCCTCTCGCTGGTCGCCGTCCGGCAGCCGCTGTCGGCCGGCTGGATGCTGCTGCGGATGCCGTCCCTGCCGCGGGACGCCGCCGACGGCCTGGCGCTCTCCCCGAAGGGGTGTCGGCGATGCGGGCCCACCTCCGCGGCGACCTGGCGAAGGCCGGGAGCACGCTCGGCCCGCTGTCCGCGGACAGCCTTCCGAGCGGCCGGGAGTACCTGCTGCGGGCGGGTGTCGCCGAGGCCCGCGGCCGCTACGAGGAGTCCGCGACGCTGGCCCGCGCGGCGGCGGGCGCCCTGGCGGGCCGGGCCCACACCGCGCAGGCCCACCTCCAGCTGGCCGGGGCCCTGGCCGGCGCCGCCGCGACGGGCGCGCTGCCGCCGGCCGAGTGCCTGCCGCGGCTGGACGAGGCCGTCGCGGCCGCCCGCGCCGCGTTCCCGGCGCTGCTGGCGCACTCCCCCGCCCCGGCCTGGCTCGCCCTGCTGGGCGGGGAGCACGAGGAGGCCCTCGCCCTGGCCGGGCGGGCGGCCGCCCGGGCCACCGGTCCGCTGGCCCGGGCCCAGGCCGAGTGCGCCCTGGCCGCCGCACTCGGCGCGGCCGGCCGGACGGACGAGGCCCGGCGGGCGCTGGAGCGGGCCCGTGCCCTCTGCCCCGGGACGGCCCGGATCGCCGAGACCGCCGCGCGGCTCGCGCCGCCCGCCGCCGTCCCGGTGCCCTGAGCCCCGGCCGGCGGCGGCGGGCTCAGGTCGTCCGGAAGCCGACGTCCTGGTAGCGCGGGGTCGCGAAGCCGTACGCGCCGGCGCCGGCGACGCCGTTGCGGACGGCGACCAGGTCGGGCCGCTGGTACAGCGGGACGACGTCGGCGAGCTGCCACAGCCGGGTGTCGGCCTGCTGGAGCAGCGAGCGCCGGGCGACGGGGTCGAGCTCGGCGCCGGCCCGGTCGAGCAGCCGGTCGATCTCGGCCGTCCCCGTCCCGGCGTAGTTGCGGCCGTCCACCGGCAGGCCGTCCGGACCGGGCTGCGGCTTGGCGTACAGCGGGCGCGCGTCGGCCGGATAAGCGGTGACCGGCCAGGAGAACAGGGCGAGGTCGAAGTCGCCCTTCGCGAGGTGGTCGGTGACGAAGGAGTCGGCGGGGACGGCCTTCAGGGTGACGGCGAAGCCGGCCTTGGCGAGCTCGCCGGTGAGTGCGTCGGCGGTGCGGCGGGCGGTGGCGGAGCCGTCCGGGACGAGCAGCGACAGGGCGAGCGGCTTGCCGTCCTTGGTGCGCTTGCCGGCGGTCTCCTTCCAGCCGGCGCGGTCGAGCAGGGCCGCGGGGCTGTCGGTGCCGAGCGCGGCGCTGTTGTCGCGGTAGCCGTCCTGCCCGGCCATCAGCAGGTGGTTGCCGAGCGGCACGGCGCCGACACCGAGCGGGCCGAGGGCGGCGGTGGCGACCTGCCCGCGGTCGACCGCCCGGGCCACCGCCTGACGCACCCCCTGGTCGGTCAGCGGGCCCTTGGCGGCGTTCAGGGTGAGCTGGGTGAAGGCGGCGGCCGGCGCCCGGTGGACGGCCAGCCCGGGCAGCGCCTCGGCGCGCTTGAGGGCCTGGGCACTCGCCTCGGCGAGGGCGGCGGCGTCCGGCGGCGCAGCGGCGTTCTCGCCGTCGGTGCCGTCCGCGGTGGCCCGGTCGACGGTGGTGCCGAGCGCGGCGATGTCGAGGTCGCCGTGGTCGAGGGCGTCGAGCCGGCCGGACGCGGGGACGGCCCGGAAGTCGATCGCGTCGGCCTTGGCCCGGTCGCCCCACCAGCGCGGGTTGCGGCCGAGCGTGGCCTTGCCGCCGTCGTGGTCGTAGGCCGTCAGGGTGAACGGCCCGGCCGAGGTGTGGAAGGAGCCGTCCAGCGGCTGGTTGAAGGCGTCCGCGGTGGTCGTCCGGGCGGCCGGGTAGAGCGGGGTGAACAGCGACCGCCAGTCGGCGAACGGCTGCTTGAAGACCACCTTGACCTCGTGCGGGCCGCTTCCTGGGAGACCGAGGCGATCGCGTCGTAACCGGCCGGGCGGGTGCTGCGGAAGGCCGGGTCGGCGCCGGAGAGGGCCTTCCACTGGGCGGTGAAGTCGGCGGCCGACAGCGGGGAGCCGTCGCTCCAGACCGCGGCCGGGTTGAGCCGGTAGGTGACGGTCTGCGGGCTGTGCCCGGCCGCGGTGGACACCGCGCCGGCCAGGTAGTCCGGGTCGGGGACGGCCCGGCCCCGGTCGTCCAGCCGGAACAGTCCGGGCAGCAGGGCGCGGGCGATCAGCTCGGAGTCGGCGGTCGCCTCCGGCTGGTAGACGTTCAGGGTGGCCGGGACGGCGTCCACGGCCCAGCGCACGGTGCCGCCGTCCCGGGTCTGCGCCCGGTCGACGGCCGTCACGTCGGACACGGACGGTCCGGCCGGTGCTCCGCCCCCGTGCAGCCGGCCAGGGTGAGGGCCAGGCACAGGGCGGTGGCGGCGGCGACCTGGTTGGCGCGCATGCGCTCCTCCGGTGGCTGGTCGGCTGACCCGGGACATCGGGTTTGCCGACCACTGAAGGCCATCGGGGCGGCCGCCGGCGGCCGACACGGCCGCCGGTCGGGGCAGATCACCCGCGCGGCCCAGCGGCGCGCGGGGGCCGGTCAGAGCGTCAGCTCGAACCAGACGATCTTGCCCTTGGGGGTGCGCCGGCTGCCCCAGCGCTCGGCGAGCAGGCTGACCAGCTGGAGGCCGCGACCCCCTCGTCGGTCTCCTGGGCGCGCCGCTGCCGGGGCTGCGCGTAGCCGTCGTCCCAGACCTCGCAGACCATCGTGCGGTCCTGCAGCAGGCGCAACCGGATCTCGCCGCGGCCGTGCCGCAGCGCGTTCGTCACCAGCTCGCTGACCAGCAGCTCGGTGGTGTCGACGAGTTCGTCCAGGCCGTGCCCGACCAGCCAGTCGCAGGCCCGCTCGCGGGCCCGGCCGACCGAGGTCGGCTCCGGCGGCAGCCGCCAGTCGCCGACGGAGTCCTGCGGCAGGGCCTCGACCTTGGCCATCAGCAGGGCGATGTCGTCCTCGCCGTGGTGCGGGATCAGCTCGTCCAGCACCTCGTCGCAGAGCTGCTCCAGCTGCTTGGAGCCGTTGGTGAGCGCGGTGCGGAAGGCCCGCAGGCCCTCGTCCAGCTGGTGCTTGCGGGACTCCACCAGGCCGTCGGTGTAGAGGCCCAGCACGGCGCCGTCCGGCAGGGTGACCTCGACCTCCTCGAAGGGCTCGCCGCCCACGCCGAGCGGCAGGCCGGGCGGCACGTCGAGCATCCGGGCCGGCTCGCCCGGGCACAGCAGGGCGGGCGGCAGGTGGCCGGCGCTGGCGATGACGCAGCGCTGGGTGACGGCGTCGTACACCGCGTAGACGCAGGTGGCGAGGTAGACCTCGACGCTCCCGGCGCCGGGCTGGCCGCCCGCGGGGTCGTCGTCGCCGCCGAGGCCGCGGGCGATCTCGTCCAGCGCGCCGAGCACCTCGGCCGGGTCGAGGTCGAGCATGGCCAGGGTGCGGACGGCGGTTCTCAGCTGGCCCATCGCGACGGCGGCGCGCAGGCCGCGGCCCATCACGTCGCCGATCACCAGGGCGGTGCGGCTGCCGGGCAGCGGGATGACGTCGAACCAGTCGCCGCCGACCTCGGTGTTGTTGTTGCTCGGCAGGTAGCGGCGGGCGATCTCGAGGCCGGTGGCCTCCGGCTTGCCGGGGGGCAGCAGGCTGCGCTGGAGGATCAGCGCGCGCTCGTGCTCGCGGCGGTAGAGGCGGGCGTTGTCGACGCAGACGGCGGCGCGGGCGACGAGCTCCTCGGCGATCGCGACGTCCCGTGCGTCGAAGGGCTCGGAGCCGATCGCCCGGGAGAGCTGGACGAGGCCGAGCACCTGGTCGCGGGCGACCAGCGGGACGACCAGCGTCGAGCGGAGCAGCGGGTCGGGCCCCGGCTGGGGCACCACGCTGCGGCCGGTGCGCAGGGCGCGGGCGTGCGGGGAGCGCGGCGGGTAGCAGAGCGTGCCGCCGGCCTCGGCGACCGGGACGGCGGCCAGGCCGCCCTCGCCGCCGAGCACCGAGGAGGCGCCGCCGACGACGCTGGAGACGGCCACCCGGCGCAGTTCCCCGGAGCCGTCCAGCACGCCGGGGCCGGAGATCGGGCCCTCGTCGCCGGAGAGCAGTGCGGTGTAGAGGTCGACGGTGGCGACGTCGCAGAACTGCGGGACGATCACGTCCAGCAGCTCCTTGGCGGTGGTCTCCAGGTCGAGGGTGGAGCCGATGTGGGTGGAGGCCTCGTTGAGCAGGGCGAGGCTGCGGCGGACGCCGGCGGCCTCGCGCTCGGCGACGTGCCGGCTGGTGACGTCCTGGACCTGGCCGGCGACGCCGATCGGGGCGCCGCCGGGGCCGGTCAGCCGGAACAGCGACAGGGACCACCGGCGGTGGCCGTCGCGGCCGGTGGCGGCCGGTGCGACGCCGTTGAACCGCAGGTCGAGGATGGGTTCGCCGCCGGCCAGCACCTTGCGCAGGGCGACCATCAGGCGGTCGGCCTCGCCGGGCGGGAAGAGCTCGGCGGGCTGCCGGCCGGTGAGGTGGGCGGCGGGGCGGCCGACGCCCGCGGCGAAGGCCGCGTTGACGCGCTGCAGCCGCAGGTCGAGGTCGAAGAGCAGGAAGCCGGTCGGCGTCTGGCCGAAGACGGCCTCGGACGCGGCGAGGTCTGTCTCGATGGTGCGCAGCCGGCCGACGTCGACGGCGAGACAGGTGGCGCCCGGCGCCGGGTCCCCGTCGGCGGGCATCACGTAGACCTCGGCGAGGCCCTCGGCGCCGCTCACGTCGCGGTAGGGGGCGGTGCCGATCCACTCCTCGCCGGCCAGGACGCGCTCCAGCCGGGCCCGGCCGCGCTGCCAGAGCTCGCGGGGCACGAAGGCGGTGATCGGGTCGGCGCCGACGGCTTCGGAGGCGGGGACGCCGAAGAACTCGGCGGCGCGGTTGCTCCACTGGCTGATCCGGCCGTCCGGCCCGATCGCGAAGGTGGCGACCCGGATGTAGTCGTAGATCGACCCGGGCGCGCCGTGGCCCCAGCTGCCGAGGGCGTACGGGACGTCCTCGGCGTGGGGTGCGCCCGGCTGGCCGGGCACGGCGGCATGGCCGCTACTGCTCGCCGCCTGCGGCGCCTGCGGCGCCGGAGTGCTGTTCAACGGACCGACCCCTCCAACCAGTGCCCATCCGGATGTCGAGAAGACCGAGTATTCATCATCCGGGTGCGGGCGCACACGCCCCGAGCATCACAACATCGAATCGGGGAGGCCCGCCCGGTGCTCCTTACCCGGCCGCCGCTGTTCGAACCGGCCCGGTCTGCACGGATCGGGACGACCGGTCAAGGGCCGCGCACGCAGGCGGCTCCGACCGGATCGGATCCGGCAGGATCGGATGCCCCCGGCGGCGTGAAACCACCTACGGATTCGGGAATTTCATCATATGACCGATCATCAGCGCCAGCCGGGCGGCGACCCGCTCCGGACCCCGCACCGCCCGCCCCGGCGCCCACCGCCCGGGCACCTCCGGCGCGCCCCGCCCACGGCCCTCGGGAAGGCGCCGCGGCCGCCCGGATCCGCCCGCCGCCACCCGCGCGGCGTCCGGGATCCGGACGCTCAGGTGACCCTTCGCACCCGCGTACGGACACCGTGCGCCGATCAGGGCGTCGCGAACGTGGTCGATCCGGGACAGACCGTACACATCGAGCCGGGTGGCCGGACGGCGCGGCCCGGCCGCCGGCTACTGCGTCCAGTCGATCTCGGTCTCCTCCGGGGAGAGCTCGAACCAGACGACCTTGCCCATCCCCTCGGCCCGGGCGCCCCAGCGCAGCGCGAGGCGGCGCACCAGCTCCAGGCCCCGGCCGCCCTCGTCCGCCTCGGCGGCGTGCCGCTCCCTCGGCGGATCCGGCAGGGGGTCGCTGATCTCCACCAGCAGGGTCTCGCCCATGGTCAGCCGGACGCCGATCGGCGCACTGGCGTACCGGACGGAGTTGGTGACCAGCTCGCTCACCAGCAGCTCGGCGGTGTCGGTGAGCTGCTCCACGCCCCAGTCGGCGAGGGTGGCCCGCACCAGGCGGCGGGCCCGGGAGACCGCGGTGGGCTCGGCCGGCAGCGTCCAGCCCGCCGTCGGGGTGCCGGTCTCGCCGTGGCTGAGCCGGGCGAGCAGCAACGCGACGTCGTCCGGCTCGCGCCCCTGCTCCATGGTGTCGAGCACCGCCTCGCAGGCCTGCTGGATGGACGCGTACGGCTGCTCCAGCACACTGACCAGCCGGCCGAGGCCGACGTCGAGGTCCTTGTCCCGGGACTCCACCAGGCCGTCGGTGCACAGCGCCAGCAGGCTGCCCTCGGGGACCTCCATCTGCACCGACTCGAAGGGGACCCCGCCCACCCCGAGCGGCGCGCCGGACGGCAGGTCGAGCACCTGGCCGACCCCGCCGGGCAGCGGCCCGCCGGCCGCCGGCGGGCCCCGTCGCCGTCCTTCGGCACCACCAGCACCGGCGGGATGTGGCCGGCCTTGGTGACGGTGAGCCGGCGCCGCCCGGGATCGAAGACGGCGTACACGCAGGTGGCCAGCAGCGCCTCGTCCGGCCCCTGGGCGAGGTCGTCGGCCAGTTCGTGGACGTGCCGCAGCAGGATGTCGGGCGGCAGGTCGAGCGCGGCCAGCACCCGGACGGCCGTCCGCAGCCGGCCCATCGTGGCGGCGGCCCGCAGGCCGTGCCCCATGACGTCGCCGACCACCAGGGCGGTGCGCTCCCCGGCAGCGGGATCACGTCGAACCAGTCGCCGCCGACCTCGGTGCCGCTGCTGCCGGGCACGTACCGGTAGGCGACCTCGACCCCGGGGGCTGCGGGACCTGCTGGGGCAGCAGGGTCCGCTGGAGGGTGAGGGCGGCGGTGCGCTCGCGGGCGTAGAGCCGGGCGTTGTCGAGGGAGCTGCCGGCCCGGTCGGCCAGCTCGACGGCGAAGGCGAGGTCGTCGCGGTCGAAGCCCTCCCGGTAGCCGGCGCGGCTGACCACCAGCAGGCCGATGACGATCCCGCGGGCCCGCAGCGGCACCACCAGCCGGGAGTGCACCCCGAGGTCCTGCGCGGCCTGCACCTTGGGATCGCCCGGGTAGCTGAGGTCGGCCAGCTCGTCCTTGCCGCTGAGCAGCTCCGGGATGCCGGTGCGCAGCACCCGGCCGAAGGCCGACTCCTCGCTGAAGGTGATCCGGGCGCCGCGGCGGAGCATCGCCTCCACCTCCGGCCCGTCCTGGACGGAGGCGGTGCCGAGCTGGAGCAGCGAGGTGCGCCGGTCGTGGCCGTGCCGCGGCAGGTCGTCGCCGTGGGCGACCGCCTGGAGGAGGATCACCGCGGAGTAGTCGGCGAGCCGGGGGACGACCGCCCCGGCGAGCTCCTGGGCGATCCGGGAGGCGTCGAGCAGGTCGCCGACCCGGGAGCCGAACTCGTTGAGCAGCGAGAGCCGGCGGCGGGCGTGCTCGACCTTGGAGACCGCCCGGTAGCGCTCGGTGACGTCCATGACGGTGCCGGAGATCCCCAGCACCCGGCCGGCCCGGTCGGTCATCCGGCTGTAGGAGATCGAGCGGAAGCCGGAGCTGGCGGTGACCGGCGCGGCCAGCGTCACGTCGATCACCGGTTCGCCGGTGGCCAGCACCTGGCGCTGGATCGCGGTGATCTCGTCGGCGGCCCGCTCGGGGAGGGTCTCGCCCGTGGTGCGGCCGACGTGGTCCTCCAGCGCCACGCCGTTCATCTCGGCGAGGGTGCGGTTGACGGCGGTGTAGCGCAGGTCGGTGTCGAGGATCGCGATCCCGAGCGGGGACTGCTCGAAGAGCGCGTCGCGGACGGCGAGGTCGCGCTCGACCGCGGCGACCGTGCGGGCGTCGGCGAGGGTGACCTGCAGGAACGGGGTGCCGTCGCCGTCGACGAGCAGGGAGATCCGCACCTCGATCGGGACGTTCACGCCGTCCCGGTCCTTCAGCCGGGTGACGCCGTGCCAGCTGCCCTGGCGCAGGGTCTCCCGGATCGCCCGTTCGGCCTGGCCGACCAGTTCGGGGTCGGGGATCAGCTGCCCGATGCGGCGGCCGACCAGCACCTCGCTGGGCCAGCCGAGCATCTCCTCGGCGGCCGGGCTCCAGAGCACCACCCGTCCGGAGGTGTCGAGGATCGCGATGGCGACCTTCACCACGTCGAAGAGGCTGCCCCGGACGGGCTCGGCGCTCCGGGTGCCGCCCGCCGGGGCACCGGTACCGGCGCCGGGGAACGGCAGGATCGGCCGGCTGCGGGGGAGGCGGTGGGCGGCACGTCGCCCGGCCGGGGCCCGCCCTGCGGGCGGCCCGCCCCGGCGGCCGGGCCCGGGCCGCGGCGCAGCCGCGCTCTCGCGGCGGCGCCGCCGATCCCTCGGGCGGGCATCCCGGGGGCGGCGGCCGCACGCTGCGATCCGCGTCGGGGGAGGCGCCGGACTCGCCGCTCGCCCCCGCCGTTTCCCGTGCTCGACACCGACGGGGCCTCCGGCTGGTGTGGGCGGTGCACCGCGGCGGGCGCCGGATGCGGGTGAGCGGTGGGGCGCCCCTGGCGCCTCACCGATCGTGACGGACTCTGCCGAACAGTGACATACCCCGACCAATGCCCGGGTATCCCGGCAATTGGGTCGTCTTTCCCGTTTGGCCGAGGGGCCCGCCCCCGGCGCCTTGGGCTGCCCGTGGGCCCGCCGCCTGCCCGTCGCCGTCCGCGGTGCCCGTGGCGCCCGGTCAGCCGCCCGAGAGCAGCGCCGCCACGTGCGGCAGGACCTCGCGGTCGTGCGGCAGCCAGGCGACGTCGGCGAGCTCGTCGGGGCCGAGCCAGCGCAGCTCGGAGTGGCCCTGCAGGGGGCGGGGATCGCCGGAGAGCAGCTCGGCCGCCCAGATCCGCAGCTCCAGGCCGGGCCGGACGGGCCAGCGGCCGGGGAGCGGGTGCAGGGCGCGGGCCCGCACGCCCAGCTCCTCGACGAGTTCGCGCTCCAGGGCCTGCTCCTCGCTCTCGCCCGGCTCGGCCTTGCCCCCGGGGAACTCCCAGGCCCCGGCGAGGTCGGCGGGCTCGCTGCGACGGGCGGCCAGCACCCGGCCCCGGTGGACGAGGGCGGCTCCGACGACCATCCGGACGGGCCCGTCGGCCGCGGCGGACTCGACCCAGTAGAGCTGTTTGTGCCCGCGGGCCTCGAAGTCGGCGGCCAGCGCGTCGGCGGCGCCCCTGTCCAGGTCCTTCGCGACGAGGTAGCGGTTGCCGTTGTCGTCCTGGCGCATCACCCGGAAGGAGTCCATGGCGTCACCGTAACGGGCCCGGCCCGGTGGGGGACAGGCCGGGCCCGCGGTGCCTCCGACGGTACGGAGCTCCTGCTACCGGCCGGTACGCAGGGCGTTAACGCCAGGTAAGAGCAGCCGGGCCCGCCGGGCACCCAGGGGGTCGCCCGGGGGCCGCCGGGGTCAGCGTCGGGCCAGCAACTCGCCGTGCAGCACGGCGAACCAGCCGTCCGGGTCGGCCGCCCAGCGGCGCCAGCCGTCCGCGATCGCGGCGAGCTCGGCGGGAGTGGCGAGGCCCTCGGCCAGGGCCGTGGCGGCGGTCGACGACTTCTCGGTGCGCTCCGCCCAGAGCCCGCCCCACCACTCCCGCCGCTCCGGGGTGGCGAAGGTCCAGCTGCCCGACCCGGCCACCAGGTCGGTGAAACCGGCCGCACGGGCCCAGGCGGCCAGCCGCCGACCGGCGTCCGGCTCGCCGCCGTTGGCCCGGGCGACCCGCCGGTAGAGGGCCAGCCAGGCGTCCAGTTCGGGCAGCTCCGGGTACCAGGTCATCGCCGCGTAGTCGGCGTCGCGGACGGCCACCAGCCCGCCCGGCGCGGTGACCCGCCGCATCTCGCGCAGCGCGGCCACCGGGTCGGCCAGGTGCTGGATCACCTGATGGGCGTGGACGACGTCGAACGAGCCGTCCGCGTACGGCAGTCGGTGCACGTCGGCGACCTCGAACGCGATGGCGTCCAGGCCGCGGCCGGCCGCGTACCGGGCGGCCTCGGCCAGCACCTCGGCGGAGGTGTCCAGGGCGACCACCCGGCCGGTGGGCCCGACCGCCTCGGCGAGGTCGACAGTGATCGTGCCGGGCCCGCAACCGACATCCAACAGCCTCATTCCGGGCCGCAGTTCGGGGAGCAGGTAGGCGGCGGAGTCGGCGGCGCTGCGGCTGCGGTGCGAGCGCAGCACCGAATCCTGATGTCCATGCGTGTACGTGATCCGACGGTTCGTCATGCGTGGCTCCTCTCGGTGCCCGCAGCCTAATCACCGTCTCGCTTGTCGAGAAAACATGTCTCATATGACAAGACGTCTGCCGAATGCCCTGGCTGCGGGAAGGGCCGTGCGAGGACAATCGACGGCATGGGAAAGACGTACGAACGCATAGACGGACGCCTGCGCTCGTTCATCGAGAGGCAGCCGGTCTTCTTCACCGCCACCGCCCCGCTCGACCAGGACGGCCACGTCAACCTGTCCCCCAAGGGCCGGGCCGGCACGCTCGCCGTACTGGACGAACTGACGCTCGCCTACCTGGACTTCGGCGGCTCCCACGCCGAGACCATCGCCCATCTGCGGGAGAACGGCCGGATCACCCTGATGTGGTGCGCCTTCGACGGCCCGCCGACCGTCGTCCGGGTGCACGGCCACGGCGAGGCCGTCTTCCGGGACGACCCGCGCTTCGCCGCCCTGATCGGGCACTTCGACCCGACCGCGGACGGCTCCGGGCTGCGCGCGATCGTGCTCGTCCGCGCCGAACGGGTCAGCGACTCCTGCGGGTTCGCCGTCCCGTTCATGGACTACCGCGCCGAACGCGAGCTGCACGCACAGTACTTCGACCGCAAGACGGACGAGGAGTTCGGCGCGTACTGCGAGGGCAAGGACCACGTGGGCACGAGCATCGACGGCCTGCCCGCACTGCCGCTGCCGCTGCCGCCCCGGGTGGCCTGAGCCCCGCCGGGGCCGGGGCGGCAGGCAGCCGCCCCGGCGTCCCGGTGGCGACCCTGCCGCCCGGCCCGGCCCCCGGGCGAACGGTGCCGCTCGGAACCGTACGGTGGTGGGCAGCCGACAGATTGGATGCGCCGTGTCCCGCCGCCCCTACGTGCTGCTGAGCGCCGCCGTCTCGCTCGACGGCTTCCTCGACGACGCCTCGCCGGAGCGGCTGCTGCTCTCCAACCCGGCCGACTTCGACCGGGTCGACGACGTCCGGGCCGGCTGCGACGCCCTGCTCGTCGGCGGCAACACGCTGCGCCGCGACAACCCCCGGCTGCTGGTCAACTCCCCCGACCGGCGGGCCGCGCGGGTCGCCGCCGGCCGCCCGGAGTACCCGCTGAAGGTGACCCTCAGCAACAGCGGCGGTCTCTCCCCCGCGCTCAACTTCTGGCACACCGGCGGCGCCAAGGTCGCGTACACCACCGACGCCGCCGCCCCGGCGCTCGGCGCGGCCCTCGCCGGACTGGCCGACGTGGTCGGCCTCGGCCCGGCGGTGGGGCTCGGCGCCGTCCTGGACGACCTCGGGGCGCGCGGCGTCGGGCGGTTGATGGTGGAGGGCGGCGGCAGCGTGCACACCCAGTTCCTGGCCGAGGGGCTGGCCGACGAACTCCAGCTCGCGGTGGCGCCGCTGCTGGTCGGGCAGGCGGACGCGCCGCGCTTCCTCGGCCCGGCGCAGTACCCCGGCGGGCCGGGGCGGCGGATGCGGCTGCTGGCGGCGCGTACGGTGGGCGATGTCGTCCTGCTCCGCTACGCCCCCAAGGAGTCCGCACCGTGACCGGTGACCTGCACTGGCTGGCCCGCGCCGTCGAGCTGTCGCGGCTCTGCCCGCCGTCGGAGACCGCGTTCTCGGTCGGAGCGGTGATCGTCGGCGCGGACGGCACGGTGCTCAGCGAGGGCTACAGCCGCGAGGTGGACGGCCACAACCACGCCGAGGAGGCCGCGCTGGCCAAGCTGCCGGCCGGTGACCCGCGGCTGCGCACGGCCACCGTCTACAGCTCGCTGGAACCCTGCGGGCAGCGGGCGTCCCGGCCGCACCCGTGCGCCGAGCTGATCGTCGCCGCCGGGGTGCCCCGCGTGGTGGTGGCCTGGCGCGAGCCCGACCTCTTCGTACAGGCCTGCCAGGGGACGGCGATGCTGACCGCGGCCGGGGTCGAGGTGATCGAACTGCCCGAACTCGCCGACGCGGCAAGGGCGGTCAACGCCCACCTGCTCGACAGGGGCTGAGCCGGCCCCGCCCGACCCATCCGTTTTGTATCCTGGTGTGACAAACGCCCCCTGCCAAGGAGACCGGATGCCCACCGCCACCGTCACCGCCCGTGCCTTGCTGCTCGACATGGACGGCACCCTGGTGGACTCGGACGCCGTCGTCGAACGCTGCTGGCGCCGCTGGGCGGCCCGGCACGGACTCGACGGGGACCACGTCATGCACGTGGTGCACGGCCGCCAGGGCCACCTCTCGATGGCGCTGCTGCTGCCGGACCGGCCGATGGAGGTCAACCTCCAGGAGAACCGGGCGATGCTCGCCGACGAGACCGCCGACACCCTGGGCATCGTGCCCGTCCCCGGCGCACCCGCCTTCCTGGCCGCCCTCTCCGGGCAGCCGCACGCCCTGGTCACCTCCGCCGACGAGGCACTCGCCCGGGTCCGGATGGGCGCCGCCGGCCTGCCGCTGCCCGAGACCCTCGTCACCGCCGAGTCGGTCGGCGCCAGCAAGCCCGACCCCGAGGGGTTCCTCAAGGGCGCGGCCGAGCTCGGCTTCCTCCCCGCCGACTGCCTGGCCTTCGAGGACTCCGGGGCCGGCATCTCCGCCGCCCTCGCCGCCGGGATGCGGGTGATCGGCGTCGGCCCCCGGGCGCTCGCCCATCCGGCCACCCACCACGTCGACAGCCTGGAGCAGGTCCGGGTCGAGGCGCAGCCCGACGGCGGCCTGCGCCTCACCCTCGGCTGAGCCGGGCGCCACGACCCGGCGTAGCGTGGAACCAGGCCGACCGGGGACCGTCGGCTACCCGCTCCAGGTCCGGGCCGGCCGAGGGGGCCGTCAAGGTCAGGAGCGGCTGTCATGGGCACGCAGACGATTGAGGAACTAGCAGGCCGGATCCGCGGCACGGTGGTCAGGCCCGGCGACGAGGACTACGACGAGGCCCGCCGGGTCTACAACGCGATGATCGACCGCAAACCCGCCGTCGTGGTGCGCTGCGCCAACGCCGGCGACGTGATCGCGGCCGTCGGCTTCGCCCGGGACAACGACCTCCCGCTGGCGACCCGCGGCGGCTCGCACAGCGTCCCCGGCTACGGGACGTGCGACGACGGCGTGGTCGCCGACCTGTCCGGGATGCGCTCCGTCCGGGTCGACCCCGTCCGGCGGACGGCCCGGGTCGAGGGTGGCGCGACCCTCGGCGACCTCGACGCCGCGACCCACGCCTTCGGGCTCGCCGTCACCGGCGGGATCATCTCCACCACCGGCGTCGGCGGCCTCACCCTCGGCGGCGGCTTCGGCTACCTGGCCCGCGGCCTCGGCCTGACCTGCGACAACCTGCTGTCGGCCGATGTGGTCACCGCCGACGGGCAGTTGCACGTCGTCAGTGAGGAGAACGAGCCCGACCTCTTCTGGGCGCTGCGCGGCGGCAGCGGCAACTTCGGTGTGGTGACCTCGTTCGAGTTCCGCCTCAGCCCGGTCGACACCGTGTTCGGCGGGCCGATCCTCTACGAGCTGGAGCACGCCGAGGCCCTCCTGCGGCGCTACCGCGAGTACATCGTCGACGCCCCCGAACAGCTCGGCGCCTTCCCCGGATTCCAGATCGCACCGCCGCTGCCGTTCATTCCCGAGGACCGGCACGGTGACACCATGGCCATCCTCGTGGTCTGCTGGGCCGGCCCGCCGGACGAGGCGGAGGCCGCGATCCGTCCGCTGCGCGAGGTGGCCACGCCGGTGGCCGAGATGGTCGGCGCGATGCCGTACCCCGTGCTGAACGGCGCCTTCGACGCGCTGCTGCCGCCCGGCCTCCAGAACTACTGGAAGGGCACCTTCGCCGACGAACTCAGCGACGCGGCGATCGCCGTCCACCTGGAGCACGGCCCGCGGGTGCCGACCGTGCACTCCACCTGCCACGTGTACCCGATCAACGGCGCCTGCCACCGCGTCCCCACCGACGCCACCGCGTTCGGCAACCGCGAGGCCACCTTCGCCACCGTGATCGCGGGCCTCTGGCCGGACCCGGCCGACAACGCGGCCAACACCGCCTGGGTGCGCGGGTACTACGAGGCGCTCGCGCCGCACCAGAGCGCCGGGGGCTACGTCAACTTCATGGCCGGCGACGACCAGGAGCGGGCCGCCGCCAACTACGGCGCCGGCTACTCCCGACTGGTCGAGGTCAAGCGCGCCTACGATCCCGGCAACCTGTTCCGGGTGAACCACAACATCAAGCCCTGACCTGCGGACCGGCCGCGAACACCGCCCCGGCGAGACGCATGATGTACGGGGCCTCGGCGCCGTCCAGGCCGGTCGGGTTCAGCGAGTAGACGACCGTGCGGGCCAGGTCGCGGGTGGCGAAGACGCCGCTCGTCCAGCCCGGGCGCGAGCCCGTCTTTCCCCAGAGCTCGACCCCTGCGATCTCGGTGCGCTCCAGGCCCATGCTCATGCAGGCCCGGCCGGCGCCCGGGCCGGTCTCGCAGTGGCTGCTGTGGAAGTTCGGCACGTCGGGGACGGTGAACAGCTGCGCCTGCTGGGCGGGCGGCAGCAGCCGGCCGCGGAACAGCGCGGTGATGAAGCGGTCCAGGTCGGGGGCGCTGGAGATCAGCCCGCCCTCCGCCCACGGCCACGCGGCCTGCTCCGTCACGTCGACCTGCCGGGTGGTGCCGTCCGCGGCCGGCACCGTCAGGTAGGGCCGCGCCGCCGGCCTGGCCAGCGCCGGGTCGTCGACCGCCGGGACAGCGGTGTCGCGCAGGCCGAGCGGCCCGATGATCCGGCGCTGCACCTCGTGCGCGTAACTGCGGCCGGTGACCTTCTCGATCAGCAGGCCCGCCACGAAGGTGTTCATCCCGTTGTACTGCTGCGCGGTGCCGGGCTCGAAGGACATCGGCTCGCCGGCCATGGTGGCGACCACCTGACGGGGCGTCCAGCTGTCGAACTGGTGGTCGACGAACCAGGCTGCCGTGCCGTCCCCCCAGGGGCCGTCGGCGCCGTTCGGCAGGCCGCTGGTGTGGTTCAGCAGCTGGCCCACCCGGATCGGCGGGAAGTCCGCCGGGAGCAGGCCCGGCAGGTAGCGCTGCACGGGGGCGTCCAGGTCGACGCGGTGCTCGGCGGCCAGCTGGAGCACGACCGTGGCCGTGAAGACCTTGGAGATGGAGCCGATCCGGAACCGCCCGTCGACCGCCGGCGGCCGGCCGGTCGCCGGGTCGCCGGTGCCGCCCACCGCGTCGAAGCGGCCCGCGCTGCCGGAGATCCGCACCAGCGCCCCTGACACGTCCGCGCTCGGCAGTCCGGAGAGCGCCTGCCGGACGGCGTCCCGGTCGAGTGCGGGCAGGCCGGTCGCGGACCGCGCCGAGGCGGGGGCGGGTGCGGCGGCCAGCGCCGGGGCGGCGGTGCCGACGGTCAGCGCGGCCAGCACCGCACCGGCGGCGACGAGCGTGGTCCAACGGGTACGACGGACAACGGTGTTCATGGCAGGACTCCCGACGGATCGTCATGTCGGCCGGTCTCCCCGGCCACCACCGAGTCTTCCGTCCGCTCCCCGCCGCGCCATCGGGGACGATCCCCCACCCTCCCCTGACGGAACACCAGGGCACCCCGGAGGCCGAGGCGGCGGGGTCTCGGGGTCGGCGCGCGGGAGATGGTCGGAAAGGAGGAGCGCTTGTCGGCATCCCGCCTCGGACGTACAATTTCCTGTACGTCGAGCACGAGGAGTCCGATCATGAAGACGATGACCTATTCGGAGTCCCGCGCGCGGTACGCCGAGGTGCTCAATGCGGTCACGGACGACCGCGAGGAGATAGTGATCACCCGCGCCGGGCGCGAGCCCGTGGTCATCGTCTCGCTCGAGGACTACCAGTCGCTCAAGGAAACGGCCTACCTGCTGCGCAGCCCTGCGAACGCCCGACGGCTCCTGGCCTCGATCGACGAGTTGGAGACCGGCGGCGGAACGGCGCGAGAGCTGGCAGACCCCGAGTGAAGGTCGTCTTCGCCTCCCGGGCCTGGGAGGACTACCTGTGGTGGCAGGTCCAGGATCGCAAGATCCTCAGGCGGATCAACACGCTCGTCGCCGACATCGCCCGCAACGGCAACGAGGGAATCGGCAAGCCGGAACCGCTCAAGCACGGATTCCAGGGGTACTGGTCGCGCCGGATCAACGACGAGCACCGCCTCGTGTACAAGGTCACGGACGACTCGGTCCTGATCGCCCAGTGCCGCTACCACTACGAGGGCTGAGCCCGCCGCGCAGGCGCACAGCCCCACTACGTGCCAGCGTGCCGCACAGACGTCCAGCACGGCGGAGATACGAGAGGTGACGACAGGTGGCGAAGGTCAGAAAATCAAGCACCTATCCAGCTCGGGATTCACGAAAAGGTAGTGAGCGCTCGCAGTCCCGCCAACGCCACACAAAACAGCAGCAGGTGCGAGCAGCACTAGCTCGGGCCGGCGCGCACCCCGGCCAATGCTGGCCACGCCAGCGAGGCCGTCGAGGGCTCCTCCCGGGCCTCGCAACCGGACGGGCCCTGGATCGCGTCAGCTCTCTTCCTCCTGAGCATCCAGCCACTCCTTCGCCATCTGCCACAGATTGCGCTTGTCATCGAGCACCCAGCGCGCAGGTCCCTGCACCGCAATGGGAGCCTCTTCCCAGCCTGCGAGCTCCCAGATACGGGTCACGAGTCCGCTGGCCGAGTAGGCTGCACCGTCGTAGGACCAGATGAGCGGCTTTGTCCGATCGTTCTGCCAGCGGACCTGCGCCCGGCGCTCGTCCGCCTCGAGCCACTCCTTCGTCGCCCTTGCTTCCGGAGCGTTGTACGGAACGTAGACCAGCGGCGTCCCGTCCGGGACGATCCCAGCACTGACAAGAGTCGGAACGACGTTAGGACGGCGGCGACGGCGCTTCTGCAGGGCGGGCGGCTGGTAGTTGTCCGGCAGCTGCGGCGCCACGGCCCCACCCCGCACGTCCTGCGGCACGACCCGGGACAGCTCCCGGCAGCGTGTCTCATTGGTGAAGGTGCTCCCAAGGAACGAGGTGGTTCCGTAGGTTTCGTCCACCCGGTAGATCAACCATGACAGCACGGATTCGGTCAACTTCGGGATGGACTCCAGCACGGAATCCAGCGGGTAGCCCGGCTCATCGATGTCCGCCAGGTCTAGCAGCTGAAAGACCAGATGGGTGATCAACAGATCTCCGCGCTGAGCCGTGTCCTGGGCGCGTCCCTGAAGGCGCTTGCGTTGGGCGTCGAGCGCCTTGCCAACCTCTCGCTGGATCTGGACGCATCGCCAGACCCGGAAGGCGCTCGGAACCTCACCGAAGAGCCGCGGGTATGCCCCTCCATCTCCCCGCTCCCAGAGCAGATCAGTGTCCCGCTTGGCCCGTACGGCCAGCTCAGGGGTGCGGCGGGCGCATGCGAGGGCTATGGCCGCGTGCACCACCGAGCAGCCGGAATCCGGTACAGGATCGGCCTCGCCGCGTTTGTAGACATACGTCTTGTCCAGGGTGAGATCGAAGTCCTCCCGGATCAGGGCCTGGGTTTCGTCCAGAGCGATGAAGTCCCTACGAGCGACGTCGTTCTGGGTGTTCGTGGTCTCGGTGATCTTCGATGCGTAGTCGGCGCGCTCGTCGCCCAGGGAGATCACGCGGACCATCACATCAGCATCCTCGACGGTACCCGGCGTCACCTGCATCGCCTTGTGGATGGAGGTAACGGTCTGGGCCCCGTTGACCACGCTGACATGGGTGAGCCGGAGTTCCACCGGATAGGCGGGGTGGCGCCTGTCCGGGTAGTACGGCTCAATCCTGTCGCACAGGATCGTGATGCCGTTATTGAAGTACCAGAAGTTCTCCGGCTCGTCCGTCAGGGTCTTCTCGATGCCGGAATTGATGCGGGTCAGCCCGAGCGACTGGCGGATGTTCTGCGAGAAGAGTCGGGCGCCGTGGTCCTCGTACCATCTGGCAATCTCCCTGGCCGCCACGCTGCCCTGGTACGCCGGGAAGGGGATGTCACGATGGATCCACTTCGGCATCTTCACCTTGACGTTCACGGGATCTGGAGTGCGGTCCTCACGCAGCTGCCGCAGCAGCTCCCCGGTCCCCATGAGCTGGTAACGCAGCATCGGCCCGTGCCCGTGATGATCCTCGACGGCGCGGTCGAGGATGTGCAGGGTGTGCGAGCTGAGCGGATCGTTCCCGACGACCGCGATGACCAGGTTGATTTTGAGGTTAGTGTCACCCATGGCCGAAGCGAGAAGAGGAGCGAACGGCTGGAGCTTGTCGTTGAAAGCATCGAACTGCCGCTGCTCCAACAACCGCAGTCCGTCCACGAAGCCCCGAGCCGCATCCGTGTGGAATCCAGCCGTCCCCTTGTCACTCCACTTGGCTTGAACCAGCCACACCTGGGTACCGTCCACTACGGCAACCGCGTCGATTCCGTTGTCGTAGCTGCCGTCGATCACGGCCTCGGCGCAGGTCTTAGGCTCCCAACCCGTCACCCGCCGGATCGCCGTGGCCGCCACGGCCCGGGACAGAAAGGCTCGCTCCCGCTCGGCCTCGGAGTTTCGCTGCAGGTCGCTCTCGTCGATGATCCCTCGGTAAGCCTGGGTCAGCGCCGCCCGCATCTGATGCAGCTCCAGTGGCGTCGTCTTCACATGCTTCTGCCCCGCCCCGCTCATCCCTCTCCCCGGTGACGCTCATTCAGCTCTGGTGCTCGCGCCCGTCAAGCCTAGCCCGGGCATCCAGCGCTCGCGTGGGCAATGGCCGATGACCTCCACATCGACTGGACCTGACATTTCCTCATCCGCCAAGGCCATCAACATGCGTTCGACCGGCTGAAGATCGAGGATGGCACTCCGATTCCGGTCCTCGACTGGAAGGCCGGGGCGCCCTCGCGCAACTATCGATTCTCGGTACACATGCAGGTCATCATCGATGCTGACACGAACCTTGTGCTCGCCGCGGCCCGGCCGGCGCCCGGCACCAAGGTGGGCGCGAAGGCCTGGCGGGACTCCGTCCCTGCCACGGCTTGCGAGGACATGACCGTGCTGGGCAACGGGGCCTACATCAACACCGGCCTCGAAGTCCCGCACCGCAAACGCCCTGGCCGGGCCCTGCGGGCAGCGAATGAGTCGGGATGCACGCCTAGTCAGCACGGGCGGCTCACCAACGGCGCACGTCCCCAGCACAACTAAGGAAGGTCAGGGTGATGACAAGTGGCGAGGGGGCAGCGCCATCCCTGCGTCACCCCAGCACGGGAAACACCGAGGGGTCCGACTCCAGAGAATCGGACCCCTCCTGAACTGAATGTTTGCCAGATCAGCGACGTGGTGTTGAGTCACCCGCTACACGTTGAAGCGGAACTCCACCACGTCGCCGTCCTGCATGACGTACTCCTTGCCCTCGATGCGGGCCTTGCCCTTGCTGCGGGCCTCGGCGATCGAGCCGGTCTCCACCAGGTCGCCGAAGGAGATGACCTCGGCCTTGATGAAGCCCTTCTGGAAGTCGGTGTGGATGACACCGGCGGCCTCGGGGGCGGTGGCGCCCTTCTTGATCGTCCAGGCCCGGGACTCCTTGGGGCCGGCCGTCAGGTAGGTCTGCAGGCCGAGGGTCTCGAAGCCGACCCGGGCGAGGGTGGCGAGGCCGGGCTCGTCCTGGCCCATGGACTGGAGGAGCTCCAGCGCCTCGTCGTCGTCGAGCTCGATCAGCTCGGACTCGATCTTGGCGTTGAGGAAGATCGCCTCGGCGGGGGCGACCAGCTCGCGCTGGGCGTTCTTGAAGTCCTCGTCGGCCAGCTCGTCCTCGTCCACGTTGAAGACGTAGAGGAAGGGCTTGGCCGTGAGCAGGTGCAGCTCGCGGATCGGGGCGGTGTCGAAGCCCGCCTCGAAGAGGGTCTTGCCGGTCTCCAGGATCGCGACGGCGGCCTCGGCGGCGGCCAGCACCGCCGCGGTCTCCTTCTTGAGGCGCGCCTCCTTCTGCAGGCGCGGCAGGGCCTTCTCGATGCTCTGCAGGTCGGCGAGGATCAGCTCGGTGTGGATGGTCTCGATGTCGTCCTTGGGCGAGACCTTGCCGTCGACGTGCACCACGTCGGGGTCGGTGAAGGCCCGGACGACCTGGCAGATCGCGTCCGACTCGCGGATGTTGGCGAGGAACTTGTTGCCCAGGCCCTCACCCTCGCTGGCGCCGCGCACGATGCCCGCGATGTCCACGAAGTCGACGGTGGCCGGGAGGATCCGCTGCGAGCCGAAGATCTCGGCGAGCTTGGTCAGCCGGACGTCCGGGACGCCGACGACGCCCACGTTGGGCTCGATGGTGGCGAACGGGTAGTTGGCCGCCAGCACGTCGTTCTTGGTCAGGGCGTTGAACAGGGTCGACTTGCCGACGTTCGGCAGGCCGACGATTCCGATCGTGAGCGACATGAAGCGATGTCCCGTGGGCTTGGAGGGCGTGGAGCGGCACGGCGAGCGGGCCGATCCCCCAGTCTACGGGGCCGCGTCAGGCCGACCGGTCGGGCTCCAGGAACTCCAGGCGGTTGCCGAGCACGTCGGCGCTGTGGAAGCGCCGGTGGCCGGGGAGGTCGCCGTCCCAGGTCACCGGGTGGCCGTGGGCGGTGAGGCGCGCGGCAAGGGCGTCCAGATCCCGCACCAGGATCCCGGGGTGGCCCTTGACCGAGGGCGTGAAATCGGCCACCGCACCGAGGTGGACCTCCACCGCGCCGGCGCGGAACCAGCATCCGCCGCGGGCGGCCAGCACCGGCGGCTTGGCCAGCTCGGTCATCCCCAGGACGCCGACCCAGAAGGCCCGGCAGGCCGGCTCCGCGCCGACCGGCATGTCCAGCTGCACATGGTGCAGCCGTTCGAACGAGAACCCGTCCATCGCGCCCCTCCCCCTGCGTGGTCACCCGCACGTTACTCCGTCCGGGGCCGGGGTGAACGGGGACACGACAGGACCCGCGGGGCCGCATTACACACTGTGGCGATGATCTTACCGTACGTTGGGGGCGTGGAGCAGAGCATCCGTACCCAGCCGCCCGGGCCCCGGCGGCGGCCGCCGACCCGCGGCACCGACCGGGCCGCCGTCCCCGCCCCCGCCGCCCCCGCCGACTCCCGGCTGCGGACGGCCTCCGGCGACGGCCGCCCCCGCGGCCCCGGCTGCGCCTGCCCTGGCCGGGCCGCGGCCGGACGAGAACGGGCCCCCGGCCCGGCTGACCGCGGTCGGCACCGGGGTCGCGGCGGTGGCCGGCACCCTGGTGGCCGCCGGGCTCGACCGGCTGGTGTTCGGCGGCCTCGGCGTGCTGTTCGGCCTCGGCTACCTGGCGGTCTGCTTCCAGCTCGCCGTGCGGGTCCGGCTGCACGACCTGCCGGCCGCCCCGATCAGCGGTCCGATCGCATTCGCCCTGGCGCTGCTGCTGCTCGGCCCGGTCGCCGCCCCCGGCCTGACCGGGCAGGTGGTGGGACTGGCCGGCGGGCTCGCCGTCCGGGCCGGCTGGCTGTTCTCCGGCACCGGCCTGGCCGTGGTGATCACCGCCGCCCGCTTCGTCGCCCAGCGCCGGCTCAGGCGCGCCCGCTGACACAGCCGGGCGGGCGCGAGCCGGGCGGGGCGCGTCCGCTCAGCCCGCCTTGGCCGCGGCCATCGCGGCGCCGACGATGCCGGCGTCGTTGCGCAGTTCGGCCGGGACGATCTCGGCCTCGCGCTCCTTCAGCAGCGGCAGGAACTTCTCGTGCTTGCGGCTGACCCCGCCGCCGACGATGACCAGCTGCGGGGAGAACAGCATCTCCACCAGGTCCAGGTACTCGTCGACCCGTTCGGCCCACTGGGCCCAGGACAGCTCATGGCGCTCCTTGGCCGCCGAGGAGGCCCGGCGCTCGGCGTCCTTGCCGCGCAGTTCGAGGTGGCCGAGCTCGGTGTTGGGCACCAGGGTGCCGTCCACGAACAGCGCGCTGCCGATGCCGGTGCCGAAGGTCAGCACCAGCACCACCCCGCCGCGGCCGCGCCCCGCGCCGTAGGCGACCTCGGCGATGCCGGCCGCGTCCGCGTCGTTGACCAGGGTGGCGGGCAGGTCGAGCGCCTCGCGGAACAGCCCCTCGGCGTCCAGCCCGATCCAGTCCTTGTCGACGTTGGCGGCCGTGCGGGTGCGGCCGCCGACCACCACGCCGGGGAAGGTCAGGCCGACCGACCCCTGGTGGCCGAAGTGCCGGACGACCTCGCAGACCGCCTCGACCACGGCGTTCGGCGAGGCCGGCCGCGGGGTGAGCACCTTGAACCGCTCCTCGGCGAGTGCGCCGCGCGCCAGGTCGACGGGTGCGCCCTTGATCCCCGAGCCACCGATGTCCACGCCGAAAACCGTCGTCATTGCCGCGCCTCCGTTGTCCACAGCCTGTGCACAAACCTACGGGGAACCGCCCCGCCACGCCCGCTCTGCTACCCGTCGGCGGACAGCCCGAAGCCCGGGCCGCCGAGGTGGCGGGCCCGGGCTCCGGGGAAGGACGGGGTCAGAGCTTGCCGGCGGCCTCGGCGCGCAGGTCGCGGCGGAGCTCCTTGGGCAGCGAGAAGATCAGGTGCTCCTCGGCGGTCTTGACCGTCTCGACGTCGGCGTAGCCGCGGGCGGCGAGGAACTCCAGCACCCCGTCCACCAGCACCTCCGGCACCGAGGCGCCGCTGGTGAGGCCGACCGTGGTGACGCCCTCCAGCCAGGCCTCGTCGATCTCGTCGGCGAAGTCGACCAGGTACGCGGCCTTGGCGCCGTACTCCAGGCCGACCTCGACCAGGCGCACCGAGTTGGAGGAGTTGCGGGAGCCGACGACGATCAGCAGGTCGGCCTCGGGGGCGAGCTGCTTGACCGCCACCTGGCGGTTCTGGGTGGCGTAGCAGATGTCGTCGCTGGGCGGCGACACGAGCAGCGGGAAGCGCTTCTTGATCTCGCCGACGGTGGCCATGGTCTCGTCCACCGAGAGGGTGGTCTGGGACAGCCAGACGACCTTGGACTCGTCGCGGACCTGCACGTTCGCGACGTCCTCGGCACCGTCCACCAGGTGGATGCGGTCCGGGGCCTCGCCCATGGTGCCGATGACCTCCTCGTGGCCCTCGTGACCGACGAGCAGGATGTCGTAGTCCTCCTCGGCGAAGCGGACGGCCTCCTTGTGCACCTTGGTGACCAGGGGGCAGGTGGCATCGACCGTGGCGAGCTTGCCCGCCTTGGCCTCGTCGTGCACGGACGGCGCGACGCCGTGGGCCGAGAAGACCACGATCGAGCCCTCGGGCACCTCCTCCGTCTCGTCGACGAAGATCGCGCCCTTCTTCTCCAGGGTCTGCACGACGTACTTGTTGTGGACGATCTGCTTACGGACGTAGATCGGCGCCCCGTACTGCTCCAGGGCCTTCTCCACGGCGATCACGGCGCGGTCGACGCCCGCGCAGTAGCCCCGGGGGCGGCGAGCAGGACACGGCGCTGAGCACTGGTGGACATGGCTCCATCGTACGGGCGGCGCGGCGGCGCGCCGACGCGGACGGGCCGCGCCCGGCCCGGGCCGGTGCTCCAATGGGACGCGTGAGCGACGACGGCGAGTCCGGCGGCCTGCGGCGGAGCCTGCGGGTGCGGGACCTGATGGTCTACGGACTGCTGTTCATCGCGCCGATGGCGCCGGTGGGCGTGTTCGGCGTGCTGGACGCCAAGAGCCACGGCGCGGTCGCCGCGGTGTACCTGGTGGCGACCGCGGCGATGGGGCTGACCGCCGTCAGCTACGCCGAGATGGTGCGGGCCGTGCCGCGGACGGGCTCGGTGTTCGCGTACGCCCGGGCCGGGCTGGGCGAGGGGCCGGGATTCGTGGCCGGCTGGATGGTGCTGCTCGACTACCTGCTGATCCCCGCGGTGGCGTACCTGTTCTCCGGGATCGCGCTGCACTCGCTGGTGCCGGGCGTCTCGCGGTGGGCGTGGACGGTGCTGGCCGTCCTGGTCACCACCGTGCTGAACCTGGTCGGGGTGCGGCTCGCGGCCAGGGTCGGGTTCGCCGTGCTGGCGGTGGAGATCGCGGTGCTGGCGGTGTTCGTGGTCGCCGCGACGGTGGTGCTCGCCCAGGACGGGGCGCAGCGCGGCTGGGCGACGCCGTTCACCGCGGTCGGCGGCTTCTCGCCGACCGCGGTGATCTCCGCGGTGTCGGTGGCCGTGCTGTCGTACCTCGGCTTCGACGCGATCGCGACCTTCGTCGAGGAGGCGGTCGGGGCGTCCGCGGCGGTGGCCCGCGCGGTGCTGTGGTGCCTGGCGCTGGCCGGTGTGCTGTTCGTCCTGCAGACGTACCTGGCGGCCGTCCTGGAGCCGGACACCCCGCAGCAGCTGGCGGCGGACCCGGCGGGGCAGGGGTCGGCGTTCTACGACACCGTGGAGACCGGCGTCGGGCACTGGCTGCACGTGCTGGTCGCGGCGAGCAAGGCGGTCGGGGCGGCGTTCGCGGCACTGGCCGGGCAGGCGGCGGCGGGCCGGCTGCTGTTCGCGATGGGCCGGGAGGGCCGGCTGCCGCGGGCGCTCGCCGTCGTCGAGGGGCGCACCGCGGTGCCCCGCCGGGCGCTGCTGACGGCCGCGGTGATCACGCTGGCCGCGGCCGGCTGGGCGGCGAGCCGCGACGACGGCCTGGACCGGCTGACCTCCGTGGTGAACGTGGGCGCGCTGACCGCCTTCGCCCTGCTGCACGCCTCGGTGATCGGCTGGTACACCCTGCAGCGGCATTCGCCGCACCGGCTGCGGCACCTGGTGGTGCCGCTGGTCGGGATCGCGGTGATCGTCGCCGTCCTGGTCGAGGCCTCGCCCACCGCCCAGCTGGTGGGCATGGGCTGGCTGGCGGCCGGACTGCTGGTGCTGGCCTTCCAGGGCTCGGCCGTCGGGGGCGGCGCTAGCCTCTGAGTCATGGCGAACAGCAGCTCTCCCGAGGCTCCCGTACCGGTCGGCAAGGTGTCCGCGCTGATCGGCGGGTGGATCGACCGGCTCGGCGAGATCTGGGTGGAGGGGCAGATCGCCCAGCTGAACCGGCGCCCCGGCGCCGGGATGGTGTTCCTGACGCTGCGGGACGCGGAGCGCGACGTCTCGCTGACGGTGACCTGCTTCCGTTCGGTGTTCGAGCAGGTCGCGGACGTGGTGCAGGAGGGCTCGCGGGTCGTGCTGCACGCCAGGCCCGAGTGGTACACGGCGCGCGGCACGCTGTCGCTGCGGGCGTCGGAGATCCGCATGGTGGGCCTGGGTGAACTGCTCGCCCGGCTGGAGCAGCTGAAGCGGCGGCTGGGGGCGGAGGGGCTGTTCGACGCCGAGCGCAAGCGCCCGCTGCCGTTCCTGCCGCACTGCGTGGGCCTGGTGACGGGCCGTGGGTCGGCGGCCGAGCGGGACGTGCTGGAGAACGCGCGCCGGCGCTGGCCCGCCGTCCGCTTCGAGGTGCGCAACGTCCTGGTGCAGGGGCCCAACGCGGCGGGCCAGGTCGCGGCGGCCGTCCGCGAACTGGACGAGCACCCGGAGGTGGACGTCATCGTCGTGGCGCGCGGCGGCGGCAGCGTCGAGGACCTGCTGCCGTTCTCCTCCGAGGAGCTGGTGCGCACGGTGGCGGCGGCCCGTACGCCGGTGGTCAGCGCGATCGGGCACGAGCCGGACCAGCCGCTGCTGGACTACGTCGCCGACATGCGCGCCTCGACGCCCACCGACGCCGCCAAGCGGGTGGTGCCGGACGTCGGCGAGGAGCTGGCCCGGGTGCACCAGCTGCGGGACCGCGCCCGGCGCTCGATGGTGGGCCGGGTCGAGCGGGAGCTGGCGGGGCTGGCGGGGGTGTGCAGCCGCCCGGTGCTGGCCGATCCGCGGCGCCAGCTGGTGGACGGCCGGGCCGCGGAGGTGGGTTCGCTGCTGGAGCGTTCCCGGCGGGTGGTCGGCCACCGGCTGGACCACGCCCAGTCCGACCTCGGGCACGCGCTGGCCCGGGTGGTGGCACTGTCGCCGCTGGCCACGCTGGAGCGCGGGTACGCGGTGCTGCAGCGGGCGGACGGGGCGGTGGTGACGGATCCGGCGCAGGTCGCCGCGGGCGCGGAGCTGCATGCGCGGGTGGCCGGGGGCGACTTCGGCGTGACGGTCCGTCCGTCCTGAACGGCGCTGCCCGCACCCGGCGGTGGCGCGGGTGCGGCGGGTCAGTCGGCGCGGATCCGCGGGCAGGGGTCGGTGGGACGGCTCATCGACTCCTGGACGAGGGCGTTCCACTCGCGACTGAGGTCGGCGAGTTCGGCCTGGGCGCGGTCGGCGGCCTCGTGGGCGTGCCGCAGTTCGCGGTGGACGGCCTCCAGCAGGCGGATCAGCGCGTCGGCGCCGAGCGGCGGGGCCCCGGGGGCGGGGCGGGCAGCGCCGCCGCCTGCCGTGCGGCCAGCTCGGCCTGACGACTGGTCCGGTCCTCGGCCTCGCGCATCCAGCGGCGCATCCGCGCCAGCGCGATCTCCGTGGTGACGAGCGCGACCACCGCGAGGCAGCCGAGCACCGGGACCCATCGCGTGTCATAGGTGCCTGCGACGATCAGCGCGACACCGCCGACCGCACCGGCTGCCCGGACGGCGTCGGTCGCCGCAGGCGCGATTCTCCGCATGCTGGCCTCACCTCTGCATGTGCGTGGTGCCCTCCCCGTGCCCGGATTCCGGCGGAAAAGGCCCGCGCTCGCTTTCCCGCTGCAGGCCGATAGCCTGCGCGATGGTCGCGAGGAGGAATTTCCGGATCATGGGATGGGTGACGCCCCAGGCGTCCAATGCTTCCTCGGGAGTGATGGGTGAGCGTACTCCCTGCGAAAGATCATTGGCGGAATCCTCGGAAATTACCCCGCCGCGCACCAGCAGCTCGTGGAGTCCGAGGTGGACGACCTGCGCGATTCTCTCGAATTGCGAGGGGCGCGGGAGGGTCTCGCCGCGCAGCATGCGCCCGACCGCGGAGGCGCTCATCCCGGTGTCCCTGGCCAGCGCGAGCCGGCCGCCCGCACCTGGTCTGAGGTCGTATCCGGCGCGCTGCGCGGCCTCGTGCACGACGGCGCCGAAGCGCTGGGCCGGAGTGGTCTCGAAGACGGTTCCCTCGGGCGGCTGCATGGCGCGCAAGATTACCGCGTGTCATGCCCACCGACCAGGCGCTTGCATGAGTGCAAGCGAACGCGGGATCGACCATCGCTGAAATAAAGGGCCGATCGACTACCCCGACACCGGAATCCCGGAATCGCTTGCACGCATGCATGCCCGCTCGTATCGTTGCGGAACCTGCTCACCGGGAGGTCCGGCATGGATGGGACACCACTTCTGATCGAGGCCGCGAAGGCCGGCGACCCTGACGCCTGGGCCGAGTTGTACCGCCGTTATCGAGGACCCGTCCTGGCGTTCCTGACCCGCCGCACGGGGAATCGGGCACTGGCCGAGGACCTCACCCAGGACACCTTTGTCCGGGCAATGGCCTGCATTGGCGGCTACCGCTGGACGGGTAAGGACATGGGCGCCTGGATAATCACCATCGCCCGCAACATCATGTTCGACCACGACAAACGGCGGGCCACCCGCAGCGAGTCCACCGTGGCCGCGGTCGCGGATTCCGACGCCGGAATCTGCGTCGAGGACCTCGCCCTCTCCGCCGTCGAGGCCCAGCGGCTCTGCGCCGCCCTGGCCACCCTGACCGACCGCCAGCGGGCCGCCCTGACGCTGCGCTACCTCGACGACCTGAGCTCGCGCGAGGTGGCCGCCGCGATCGGCATCCGGGTCGGCGCGCTGAAGACGCTCACCTACCGAGCCCGGAGCAACCTGCGCCGCACGCTCGCGCATCCGCGGGACACCGAGCGACCGGGCCGACGGCCCGTCAGTCCTCGATGAGCCGCTGACGCGAGAGCGGGATCGCGTGCTCGCCGAACCCGAGACTGCGGTAGAGCCCGGCGCCGCCGCTGCTGGCGTGCAGGTCGATCCTGGTCACCCGGCACCCGTCGAACCAGTCGAGCAACGCCGTCGTGCAGGCCCGGGCGTGACCGCGCCGCCGCTGCCCCGGATCGGTGCAGACGTTGAACACGAAGCCGAACCGCCCGTCGGGGTGACCCGGGGCGGGCAGCCGCTGCTCCAGCGTGCCGACCGCACAGGAGGCCAGCCGGCCGGGCTCGTCCGGGTCGTCGACCACGAAGGCCTGCAGGGTGCGCTCGGCGGCCCCCAGCCGCTCGCGCAGCACGGCCTCGGTCGCGGCCTGCCAGGGCCCGGCGGTGTCCCGGCCCACCATCGATCGCATCGCGGCGAACATCAGCCCGCGCAGCCGCACGAGTTCGGGCGCGTCGTCCGGCACGGCCGGACGGACGGGGCCGCCCTGCGGCTGCCGCGCCACCGCCCCGGGCGCCCCCGCCGGCCCCGCGGCCCCCGTGGTCCGCGCGGCCCCGGCCGCCCCGGCCGCCTCGCCCGCCCCGGCCGTCCCTGTCGTCGCCGTCGCCTCGCTCGTCATGGGCGGGAGGCTATCGGCCGGGTCGGCGCCCGGCACCCCGATTTGTCGGCCGCACCGCCTACGCTGGCGCCATGGCAGATCAGGAGCAGGCGGACCGGGCGGCTGCGGCGACCCCGGCGGCCCACGACGACCTCGGGTACGAGCAGGCGAGGGACGCCCTGCTGGAGGTCGTCCGGCAGCTGGAGACCGGCGGCACCTCGCTGGAGGAGTCGCTGGCCCTGTGGGAGCGCGGCGAGCAGCTGGCGAAGGTCTGCCAGCGCTGGCTGGACGGGGCCCGGGCGCGGCTGGACGCGGCCCTCGCCGCCGAGGAGCAGCCGCCGGGACGCTGACCGGCACGGCGCCCGCGGCACCGCCCGGGACGGCGTGGCGTGATGTGCATCACGCGCCCTTGGGGAATAGTTTAATCTTCATCTACCGTTGGATCCGGTGGACGGCCCGACGGCCGCCCGGCAACCGCTCCCGTTTCCGCACGAGGTGGATCTCCCCATGACCCTGGCACTCGACGCCGCCGCCCAGGACCTGCTCTTCCGCGAGGCCCGCACGGCCAACACCTTCACCGACGAGCCGGTCAGCGACGAGCAGGTCCAGGCCATCTACGACCTGGTCAAGTTCGCCCCGACCGCGTTCAACCAGCAGCCGCTGCGCATCGTCCTGGTCCGCTCGGACGAGGGCCGCGAGCGCCTGCTGAAGCACATGGCCGAGGGCAACCGCGCCAAGACCGCCACCGCCCCGCTGGTCGCCATCCTCGCCCAGGACAACGAGTTCCACGAGGAGCTGCCGACCCAGCTCCCGCACTTCCCGCAGGCGAAGGACGTGTTCTTCTCCGAGCGCCCCGTCCGCGAGGCCTCCGCCGCGCTGAACGGCGCCCTGCAGGCCGGCTACTTCATCATCGGCGTGCGCGCCGCCGGCCTGGCCGCGGGCCCGATGACCGGCTTCGACGCGACCGGCCTGAACAAGGAGTTCTTCGCCGACGGCGAGCACTCGGTGCTGGCCGTGGTGAACATCGGCAAGCCGGGCGACGCCGCCTGGTTCGACCGCTCGCCGCGCCTGGCCTACGACGAGGTCGTCACCACCGTCTGACCGGCACCCCCGCCCGCGGGGAACGGCGAAGGGCCCCGGCAACCGCCGGGGCCCTTCGCCGTGTCCGCACCTCACCGGCGCGGGCTCACTTCAGCGCGCCCGCCAGCTGCGCCAGCTCGTCGTAGGAGGCGGAGCCGGTGACCACGGTGGTCGCACTGCCGGTCTGCCGGCTCAGCCCGCGGTAGGGCCGGCCCTGGTAGCGCTGCCAGTCCTGGCCCGCCACCGCCGCGCTGCCGTCCGGCTCGCCGTGCGGCACCACCGCGGCGAGCACCGTGTTCTGCGAACCGTCGGACTGCTCCACCGCCGCGTACTTGCCCGACGGCGTCACGAACCCGAGGTGCCACACCGCGTTGCCCTGGGAGTCCTTCGAGTACTGGACCGAGGTCGCCCGCCAGTGGCCGGAGAGCCCCTGCGGCGCCAGCACCGGGTACGGCGCGGCCCGCTTCGCCGACGCGAGGGCGACCCGGTAGTCGACCTGGTGCACCCCGTCACCGCCCGAGTGCGGGATGAAGAGGTACCCGAAGAACCCCACGAACCCGACCGCCAGCATCGACAGGATCATGTCCCGTACCGTCTGCCGGCCTCTCATGCTGCTGCTGCCTGCCACCCGTCCATGGTGGACCATCCCCACCACCGCCCCGTGCACCGGGTACCCCCGGACGGAGCGAACCGGGGCGAACCACCGCAGAACCGCCGATCGCGCAGGATGCGGCACAGACACCCGTCCGGCCTGCGGATACGATCGCACCACCCTCACCACGGCGTTCCGACCAGGCAGTAGTCGGGCGCTCACTGGCCGTCGCGTACAGAGAGGTAACGACGATGACCACGCATGCTTTTGATGAACTCCGGCCGCACAGCCTGCCCAGCTCGCTGGAGGTCGCACCGGAGGCCCCGGACCGCAACCTGGCCCTCGAACTCGTCCGCGTCACCGAGGCCGCCGCCATGGCGGCCGGCCGGTGGGTCGGCCGGGGCGACAAGAACGGCGCCGACGGCGCGGCCGTGAAGGCCATGCGCACCCTCGTCTCCACCGTCTCGATGAACGGCGTCGTCGTCATCGGCGAAGGGGAGAAGGACGAAGCCCCGATGCTCTACAACGGCGAGCGGGTCGGCGACGGCACCGGCGCCGAGTGCGACGTCGCCGTCGACCCGGTCGACGGCACCACGCTCACCGCCAAGGGCATGGGCAACGCGGTGGCCGTCCTCGCGGTGGCCGACCGCGGCACCATGTTCGACCCCAGCGCCGTCTTCTACATGGACAAGCTGGTCTGCGGTCCGGAGGCGGCCGACTTCGTCGACATCACCGCCCCGGTGGCCGTCAACGTCCGCCGGGTCGCCAAGGCCAAGGGCAGCGCCGTCGAGGACGTCACCGTCGTCGTGCTGGACCGCCCCCGCCACGACGGCCTGGTCAAGGAGATCCGCGAGGCCGGCGCCCGGATCAAGTTCATCTCCGACGGCGACGTCGCCGGCGCCATCATGGCCGCCCGCGAAGGCACCGGCGTCGACCTGCTGATGGGCATCGGCGGCACGCCCGAGGGCATCATCGCGGCCTGCGCCATGAAGTGCATGGGCGGCGTCATCCAGGGCCGGCTGTGGCCCAAGGACGCGGCCGAGCGGCAGAAGGCCCTCGACGCCGGGCACGACCTCGACCGGGTCCTCACCACCGACGACCTGGTCTCCGGCGAGAACGTCTTCTTCGTCGCCACCGGCATCACCGACGGCGAGCTGCTGCGCGGCGTCCACTACCGCCAGGAGACCGCCACCACCAGCTCGCTGGTGATGCGCTCCAAGAGCGGCACGATCCGGCAGATCGACTCCGTGCACAAGCTGTCCAAGCTGCGGGCCTACAGCGCGATCGACTTCGACCGCGCCAACTGACGGTCCACCGCCGAACGCCGCGGCCCCGGGCACCCGTGCCCGGGGCCGCGCCCGCGTCTCAACCGGCTATCCGGCCCGCGCCCACCCGGCGGGCCTCCCGCAGCTCCGCGTCCCGGCGGCGCCGGCGGGCCAGCACCACCCGGCGCTCGGCCGCGGTCAGCCCGCCCCAGACGCCGTACGGCTCCGGCTGGGCCAAGGCGTGCTCGCGGCACTCCAGCAGGACCGGGCAGCGGGCACAGACCTGCTTGGCCTGCTCCTCGCGGGCGAGCCGGGCGGCCGTGGGCTCCTTGGAGGGGGCGAAGAACAGGCCCGCCTCGTCCCGTCGGCACGCCGCACCGGTGTGCCAGGGATTGTCATCAAGGGGCTCCGCCGGCTGTGCCGCCGGGCCGGCCGCGGTCACCCGGCGGACGGCGGTGGCGGCGCCGGTGGCGCTGGGCTCGATCGGATGCAGCACGGCCAACTCCTGACGCGGTTCGGGCTGGGAAGGCTCGCGTTCCTGCCCGGCCACCCCCGTGCCCGTACCTTCGCGCGGCACCACCGCCGTCCGGGACCACAGCCGTAACAAGAACCGATGTGCGTGGGGAACTACCCCTCGCACCCCGATTCATGCACACCGCACGCAACCGGCTACTCCCTGCACTGGCCGCAACCACGAGTGCCTGCGGCTGAGTTGGCCCGGCCCGCTCAGCCGTCCAGCTGCTTGCGGACCCACTCGCGGAGCTTCTTGCCGCGGCGCGGCTTCGCCTCGCAGCCGCCGAAGATCGCCGCGCCCTTGACCCGCACCACCGGGGCGTACGGGTCGGCGGCGGTCTGCTCGTGCACCGAGAACCCGCCGAAGACGCCCACGCCGCCGCCGTGCAGGCTGACGTTCTCCGGCACCTTGATGTCCACCCCGCCGAAGATCGCGGTCACCTCGATGACCACCTCCGGCGACTCGAAGACCGCATCGGTGAGGTCGATGTCCACCCCGCCGAAGACCGCGACCGCCTTCAGGTGCGAGCCCACCCGCCAGCGGCCCTTGCGCTCGGCGCCGCCGAACACCGCCAGCATGGTCGGGGACTCCTGGCGGGCCGGCGGCATGGCCGGACGGGGCGCCCGGTTCAGCGGCGGCTTCTCCATCGAGATCGTCCCCGAGTGCGCCGGGAGGTCCCGGGTCAGCGGAGCCAGCTCGCCGAACGTCCGGGCCTCGTAGGCGGCCTCGATCCGCTCCGCGTGCTCCTCCATCGTCAGCCGGCCCTCGGCGTAGGCGTCGCGCAGCAGCTCCGCCACCCGCTCGCGGTCCGCGTCCGAGGCCCGCAGCTCGGCCTCGGCGACCGGCGCGGCCTCCGGCTTGGTCATCGGTGCCGCCTCGGCGACCGGCGCGGCCTCGGACTTGGTCATCGGTACGGGCTCGGAGCCCTGGGCGTCCTGCGCCGGGGAGTTGTCCACGGGGAAAGCCTAGCCACCGGCGCCCGTCCGAACGAGAGTTCGCAGCAGAAAGGCGTGAGCCCCGTCACGCAGGCTCACCTGCGCTCCGCCGGGCTGCCGCCTGCGCCTACGCTGGAGGGTGCTTCGCAGACGCAGCCGACCTCGCTAAGGATCACCCCCCATGGCTCCCACGCCGGACTTCGAGTACCGCGACCTCCTCCCGCTCGGTGCCGACCCCACCCCGTACCGCAAGCTGACCTCCGAGGGCGTCTCCACCTTCGAGGCCAACGGCCGGACCTTCCTCACGGTGGAGCCCGAGGCGCTGCGGCTGCTGACCGCCGAGGCGATGCACGACATCTCGCACTACCTGCGCCCGGCCCACCTCGCCCAGCTGCGCCGCATCCTGGACGACCCGGAGGCCAGCCCCAACGACCGCTTCGTGGCGCTGGACCTGCTGAAGAACGTCAACATCTCGGCCGGCGGCATCCTGCCGATGTGCCAGGACACCGGCACCGCGATCGTCATGGGCAAGCGCGGCCAGCAGGTGCTGACCTCCGGCGGGGACGAGGCGGCGATCGCCCGCGGCGTGTTCGACGCGTACACCAAGCTGAACCTGCGGTACTCGCAGATGGCGCCGGTGACCATGTGGGACGAGAAGAACACCGGCAACAACCTGCCGGCCCAGATCGAGCTGTACGCCACCGACGGCGACGCCTACAAGTTCCTCTTCATGGCCAAGGGCGGCGGCTCGGCCAACAAGTCGTACCTGTACCAGGAGACCAAGGCGATCCTCAACGAGTCGTCGATGCTCTCCTTCCTGGAGCAGAAGATCCGCTCGCTCGGCACCGCCGCCTGCCCGCCGTACCACCTGGCCATCGTGGTCGGCGGCACCAGCGCGGAGTTCGCGCTGAAGACCGCCAAGTACGCGTCCGCGCACTACCTGGACAACCTGCCGACCTCCGGCGACGCGAAGACCGGCCACGGCTTCCGCGACCTGGAACTGGAGCAGAAGGTCCACGAGCTCACCCAGAAGATCGGCATCGGCGCGCAGTTCGGCGGCAAGTACTTCTGCCACGACGTCCGGGTGATCCGCCTGCCGCGGCACGGCGCCTCGCTGCCGGTCGCGATGGCCGTCTCCTGCTCGGCCGACCGCCAGGCGCTCGGCAAGATCACCGCCGAGGGCGTGTTCCTGGAGCAGCTGGAGACCGACCCGGCCAAGTACCTGCCGGAGACCACCGACGAGCACCTCGACGACGAGGTCGTCCGGGTCGACCTCAACCAGCCGATGTCCGAGATCCGGGCGCAGCTGGCCAAGTTCCCGGTGAAGACCCGGCTCTCGCTCAGCGGCACCCTGGTGGTCGCCCGCGACATCGCCCACGCCAAGATCAAGGAGCGGCTGGACGCCGGCGAGGGCATGCCGCAGTACATGAAGGACCACCCGGTCTACTACGCCGGCCCGGCGAAGACCCCCGCGGGCTACGCCTCCGGCTCCTTCGGCCCGACCACGGCCGGCCGGATGGACTCGTACGTCGACCAGTTCCAGGCGGCGGGCGGCTCCATGGTCATGCTCGCCAAGGGCAACCGCTCCAAGCAGGTGACGAAGGCCTGCGCCGAGCACGGCGGCTTCTACCTCGGCTCGATCGGCGGCCCGGCGGCCCGGCTGGCGCAGGACTGCATCCGCAAGGTCGAGGTGCTGGAGTACGCCGAGCTCGGCATGGAGGCCGTCTGGCGGATCGAGGTCGAGGACTTCCCGGCGTTCATCGTGGTCGACGACAAGGGCAACGACTTCTTCGCCGAGGTCACCGACGGCCCGCTGATCACGAGCCTGCGGGTGCGGTCGGCGGAGTAGCGGGGAACGTGCGGATGCCCCGCCCCCATGGGGGCGGGGCATCCGCACGCGACGGCTCACGGCCGGTTGATCACCGTGCCGAGAGGCTCGAACGTCCCGTCGTTCTTCTTCTGGTCGCCGACCGGCGCGGGCTCGGCACCGGGCTCCTCGACCAGGCTGTCGAGGATCGTCTCGATCGGCTGGGCATCGGCTGCCGGGGTGGTGTGCACGGCGGGCGCGGCAGCCTCGGACGCGGTCGGGTCCGTGGTCGTGGTCTCGTTGTCGGCCATCGGTGGGACCGCCTTTCAGTCAACATGGATCGTCGGCCCGGACCACTCGACCCGGGCACTGCGGCCAGTATCGTAGGCGCCGTTAAATGTCTTATAAACAGTGGGCCCATTGCCCGCTTCTCCGCTGTTTGCACGCCTCGCCCTAAGCTGGCGCCCCACCTCGGAACAGACCTGAACTGCCGTCAGCACCACCTATCTAGTCATCGGGGGACAACACGTGGAGCCAGGGGTGATACCGACCACGGACTCGCTGCGGTTCCAGGTACTCGGCCCGGTCCAGGCCTGGCGGGGCGAGGCTCCGCTCGCACTCGGATCGCCCCAGCAGCAGGCCGTGCTGGTGGCCCTCCTCCTGAACCGCGGACGACCGGTCAGCACCCAGGAACTGGTGGACGGCCTGTGGGGACCGGCCTCCGCCGCAGGCGGTCGCCGCGCTGCGCACCTACGTCTCCCGGCTCCGCTCCGTCATCGAGCCGAACCGTGAACTGCGCGCACCGGCCGAGCTGTTGGTGTCGGTCAGTGACGGCTACGTGCTCAACGTACCGGCCGCCTCGCTCGACTTGGCCGTCTTCGACGTCCGGTTCGCGGAGGCCGTCGGCGCCCGAGGGGCCGCCGACCACCGCGCCGCCCACGACCTGCTGCTCTCCGCACTGTCCCTGTGGCAGGGTCGCCCGCTCGCCGGCATCCCCGGGCCTTACGCGGACACCCATCGCGTGCGCCTGACGGAACGTCAGATAGCTGCCCAGGAGGAGCGGTGCACGACGGCCCTGGAGATCGACCTGCACGCCGAGGTCGTCACCGAGCTGAGCTCGCTGGCCGCGGAACACCCCCTGCGCGAGCGCCTGCGCGAACTCCTGATGCTCGCCCTCTACCGGTGCGGACGGCAGGCGGAGTCCCTCGGCGTCTACTCGGACACCAGGAAGCTCCTGATCGACGAGCTGGGCGTGGAGCCCGGTGCCGGTCTGTCCACCATGCACAGCCGCATCCTGGCAGCCGACCCGACGCTGATGCCGACCCCGCGGACCGTCGGCCCGGCTCCGGACGCCGACGAGGCGTCGGCCTTCGTACCGCCCGCACAGCTGCCGGCGGACGTCTCCGACTTCAGCGGCCGGACGAAACTGGTGGGCGAGCTGTGCGACGTGCTGCGCAGCGGCACCGGGCAGGCCGTGGTGGTCACCTCGCTCGCCGGGATCGGCGGCGTCGGCAAGACCACCCTCGCCGTCCACGTCGCGCACTCGATCCGGTCCGCCTTCCCCGACGGTCAGCTCTACGTCGACCTGCGCGGCGCCGGCGGCACTCCCGCCGACCCCGCGGTCGTCCTCGGCGACTTCCTGTACACGCTGGGCGCCAGCGAGACCCCGGACTCGTTGGAACAGCGCTCGGCCCTGTACCGCTCGCTGCTCGCCGACCGACGGATGCTCATCCTGCTCGACAACGCCCGGGACGCGGCCCAGTTGTCCCCTCTGATCCCCGGCGTCTCCGGCAGCGCCGTCCTGGTTACCAGCCGTTCCCGGCTCGCGGAGCTGCCCGGCGCCCACTTGGTGGACGTGGAGGAGCTGACCCCGGAGGAGGCGCTGGCGCTGTTCTCCACCATCGTCGGCCACGAGCGGGTGGCAGCGGAACCTGCGGCCGCCCTGGCCGTCGTCAAGTCCTGCGGCTTCCTGCCGCTGGCGGTACGGATCGCCGCGGCCCGGCTGGCCAGCCGCCCGCGCTGGAGCGTGTCGGACCTCGCCCGGCGGTTAGCCGACCAGCGCCGGCGGCTTCAGGAACTCCAGCTCGGAAACCTCGCCGTGGAAACCACCCTCGGGCTCGGGTACGGGCAGTTGCAGCCGGAGGAGGCGCGGGCCTTCCGGCTGCTCTCGCTGGTGGACTCACCGGATCTGCCGCTGGCCGCGGTGGCAGCCCTGCTGGGCCGCGGCGAGGACGAGGCGGAGGCACTCGCCGAGGCACTGGTGGACGCCAACATGCTGGAGTGCTTCACGCCCGGCCGGTACCGGTACCACGATCTGCTCCGGTTGTACGCGCAGCGGCAGAACGATCTGGAGGAGGACCGGACCGAGCAGCGCGGTGCGCGGTTGCGGCTGCTGGACCTCCTGGTGGCGAGCGTCCACAACGCGGCCCACGCGATCGAACCCGACGACCTGCTGCCCGAACCGCTGCACTGGCCGGCGTCGCCCGGGCTGCGGCCCGTGGACGGCTCCGACGCGCGGGCCTGGCTCAGGTCCGAGGTCGAGCTGCTGCTGAGCACCGTCGAGACCGCCGTCGGCGAACCGCGGGATCTGCTGCGTCCGGCGGTCGATCTGCTGGTCGTGCTGAACACGGTGGTGGAGGATCCGACCCACGGGCAGCGGATCAGGTCCACCCTCAGGGCGGCGGAGGAGAACGCACGCTCCGAGGGCGATCCGGCGGTACTGGCCCGGGTGCACTCGGCGCTCGGCTTCCTGCAGCACGTCGCGGGGGAGTTCCGGGACGCGGAGGCGTCGCTGCGCCGCAGTCTCGCCTTCCAGCACCCGGACGACCTCACCCACCTGCGGATCTCGGTCGCCAACCTGCTGGCCATCGTGCTGAGTCTGGCCGACCGGTCCTCGGAGGCGCTCGCGTTCTTCGAGCAGGCGCACGTCATCAGCCGCAGTCTCGGCGCCTCGATCAGTGAGGCCCGGCTGCTGGGCAACATCGCCCGGGCGCACCTGGACCTCGGGCAGCAGGACGACGCCGTCCGCTCGGCCGAGGCCGCGGTCGCCGCGGCGCGGGTGTCCGGGAACGCACCCTGTCTGGCCGACACGCTGTACCAGCTCGGCGTGGTGCTCCGCTCCACCGGTGCGCCCGGCGAGGCCGCGTCCCGACTCCGGGAGGCGCACCAGCTGTACCAGGCGCAGCAGCATCGGATCTGGGAGGGCTACTCGCTGGCCCGGCTTGCGGCCTGTCTGCTCGCGGACGGGCGGCCGGCCGAGGCGGCCGAGGCGGCGGACGAGTCGCTGGCGATCGCCCAGGAGCTGGACGCCGCGTACTGCCAGGGGCTGGCCAACGCGACGCTGGGGGCGGCGCTCCTGGAGCTGGCGCAGCCCTCGCGCGGACTGGCCTGTCTCCAGGAGGCGCACACGGTGTTCACTCGGCTCGGTGTGCCCGAGGCCTCCCCCGTGAAGGACCTCATCGACCGGCAGCACACCGAGCCCTTCTCTCCCCCGCGCCGTAGTCACCGTCCCCCCGGCGATGACTCCCCGTGCGTCGGCGCTCCCGCAGCCCCCGGCTGCGGGAACGCCTTGGCGCTTCCCCGGCGCTGAGGAAGACTCTGCCAGGCGTCGATTGACGTTCGATAAACGCGACGCAGCCTGACATTTCCGCAGGTGAGAGGCGTGCGCCGGGCGTTCGGCGCCCCACGGCGGCGGCGGGCTAGCGGGCGAATTCGGCGTTTCGTCCGGATGGCGGTCGAGTGCGGCGAGTTGGCCGGAAAGCCACCCCACGGCAGAGTGATCACGCATATTCTCGAAGACCAGCACAGACCGGTCGACGGTTCGACCGACGCGGGGGCGGACACTGCCGCGGGCGGGCGCCCGCGGGCCGGAGCCAGCTGGAGAGGTGCCTCAGGCGTGACAACCGGACAGATCTCGGAGCAGGCCCGCCGCCGGCGACGTTCCGAACGTGCCCTGCAGGCCGTCGCCTTCGACGCGATCGGCGCCCGCTACGACGAGGTCTTCCCGGATCGCTCGGGCCAACTCGCCTCCGGCTCGTGGTTGCTGGAGCGCCTGGAGGCGGGCGCCCCGGTGCTGGACGTGGGCTGCGGCACCGGCGGGCCGACCGCCCGCCAGCTCGCCGACGGCGGCCTGCGGGTGACCGGGGTGGACCTGTCGGACGGCATGCTGGCGGTGGCCCGGGCCACCGTGCCCGGCGCCGAGTTCCACCGCCTGGACATGTACGACCTGGCGACCGCGCGGGCGGCCACGGCGTGGGGAGCGCCGGGGCTCGGGCCGCGCGGCGCGGGCACGTTCGCGGCGGCGACGGCGTTCTTCTCGCTGATCCTGCTGCCGCGGCGGGACATCGCGGCGGTGCTGGGCCGGATCCGCACCCTGCTGCGGCCGGGCGGGCTGCTGGCGCTGGGCATGGTCGAGGCCGACCTGGACAACGCCCCGCTGCCGTTCCTCGGCCGCGAGGTGCGGATGAGCGGCTACGTGCGGGAGGACCTCACCCGCACACTCGGCGCCTCGGGCTTCACGGTGGAGTCGTGTACCGGCCATCCCTACGCCCCCGCGTCGACCGCGCTGCCCCCGGAGGAGCAACTGTTCCTGCACTGCCGGCGCAGCGGCTGAGCGATCCGCCCGACCCCTCTCCCACCACCGCAGAACGGGCAGCCCGTGCACGACCTCCCCAGGCCCTCGGGGCCGCCCCCGGCCACCGCCGCGCCTCTCACCCTGCCGCCGGCCGCGGTCACGGCACCGGGCCGCGTCCCCATGGTCGGCGCGCAGCGTGCGGCGCCGGCCCGGGAGGAGGGCCCGGGCCTGGCCGAGCGGCTCGGCTGTCTGGACGCGGCGACCCGCCGGATCAACGGCTCGCTCGACCTGCGGACGACGCTGCGCGACCTCGGCCGGGTGCTGGTGCCCGTCCTGGCGGACGCGATGGTGGTGCACCTGCGCGATCCGCTGCCGGCCCTCGACCGCGACCCGGGGCCGCCGACCGCGCTGCGGCTGCACCACGGCCACGGCACCCGGCTGGGCCGCCGCGCCCGGCTGTGCCGTCCGGCGCCGGACGGGCCGCTGGCGCGCGCCCTGGCCGACCGCGCCCCGTACGGGCCGGTGGTGCTCGGCACGCCCGGCGCGGAGCGGCTGCGCCCGCTGCTGGCGGAGCTGTACGGGGCGCGCACGCTCGGCCGGCTGCCGGCCGGAACGGCCCTGCTGGCGCTGCCGCTGCGCGGGCGCCGGGCGGTGCTGGGGCTGCTGCTGCTGATCCGGCGTCCGGGCCGCGCCGGGCTGGTCCGGTTCGAGCCGGAGGACACCGCGACCGCCCGCCACCTCGCCACCCAGGCGGGCCTGGCGGTGGACACCGCGCTGCGGTACGCGCGGGAGTTCGAGACGGCGCGGGAGCTGCAGCGGCGGATGCTGCCCACGCACCTGCCGCAGCCGCACGGGGTCCGGCTGGCGCACCGCTACCTGCCGGGCGAGAGCGGTGCGCAGGTCGGCGGCGACTGGTACGACTCCGTGGAACTGCCGGGCAACCGGGTGGCGCTGATCGTCGGCGACGTGATGGGGCACTCACTGACCTCGGCCGCCGTGATGGGCCAACTGCGCACCAGCGCCCAGACGCTGGCCGGGCTGGACCTGCCGCCGCACGAGGTGCTGTACCACCTGGACGAGCAGGCCCGGCACCTGGGCGCCGAGCAGCACCTGGCGACCTGCGTGTACGCGGTCTACGACCCGATCGCCAACCGGGTAGTGCTGGCGAACGCGGGCCACGTGCCGCCGGTGCTGATCGGCCCGGACGGCGACGCGGAGCTGCTGGAGCTGCCGCCGGGCGCTCCGATCGGCGTGGGCGGGGTGGACTTCAGCTCCACCGAGCTTGCGGCGCCACCCGGTTCGGCGATGCTGCTGTTCACCGACGGGCTGGTGGAGACCCGCCGCCGTCCGCTGACGACCGGTCTGGAGCTGCTGCGCGCGCGGCTGGCGGTGGCGCACCGGCACTCCCCCGAGCACCTGTGCCAGGACGCGCTGCGGGTGCTGCCGCCGGGCGACCGGGCGGACGACATCGCCCTGCTGGCCGCCGTGTTCGACGGGATCCCGGCCGGCGACGTCGCGTACTGGTACCTCCAGCCGCGGCGCGAGACGCCGGGCCGGGCGCGCCGGCTGGCGGCCCATGCGCTGCGCCGCTGGGGTCTCGAACAGCTTTCGGAGAGCACCGAGTTGATGGTGAGCGAGCTGGTCACCAATGCGATCCGGCACGCCACCCGGCCGGTGACGCTGCGGCTGGTGCGGACGTCGCGGCTGCGGTGCGAGGTCGGCGACGACAGCCCGGCGCTGCCGCGGGCGCGCCGGGCGGGGCCGGAGGACGAGCACGGCCGGGGGCTGCAGATCGTGGCGCGGTGCGCGGACGAGTGGGGGGCGACCCGGCTCGGGGCGGGCAAGGTGGTGTGGTTCGAGCAGCGGCTGCCCGCCCGCCGTTGATCTCGCAACGAACCACTGCGACAACGCAAAAAACGAAGAGATAGTCGAAAAACCCTTGCAGGATCCTTGTGGGCCGAGGCCCGCGAGTCCTACTGTCGGTTCACCTCTTGGCGCGCGCTCCACCCGAGCGCCCCGGGGTCTCAACTCTTCGACAGAAACGAGCATGCGATGTCCCGGAGCACCACCGGAGCCGTGGCGGCGGTCAGGGCCGGCCGGCCGGCCCGAAGAGCCGCGACGGCACTCGCCACGGCCACCGCGGCCGCCGCCGGGCTGAGCCTCGTGCTCAGCGGCGCCGCCGTTGCCGCCCCCGCGGCGAGCACCGCCGGCGCCCCCGTCGTGACCCGCGCCGCCCTCGACCCGGCGCTCGTCGCGGGCCGCGGCGCGAACGTCGACTTCGCCGAGCAGGAGGCCGAGAACGCGGCCACCACCGGCACCGTGGTCGGCCCCGATCGGACGGCGTACACCCTCGCCGCGGAGGCCTCGGGCCGCCGGGCCGTCACCCTGAAGCCCGGCCAGTACGTGGAGTTCACCCTCCCGGCCGCGGCGAACGCGATCACCGTGCGCTACAGCATCCCGGACGCGGCGAACGGCGGCGGCACCACCGCGCCGCTGGACGTCACCGTCAACGGCAGGAACCGCAGCACGATGACGCTCACCTCGCAGTACGCCTGGCTCTACAACCAGTACCCGTTCTCCAACGACCCGCAGGCCGGCCTGCTGCACCCGGACTGGTGGATCACCGAGTGCTCCTGCGTGCCCGCGGCCACCACGCCCGCCCCGACCGTGTCGACGCCGTTCCGGCCGGGTCACGCCTTCGACGAGCAGCGCCTGCTGCTCGGCCGCACCTACCGCGCCGGTGACAAGGTCCGCCTCGCCGTACCGGCCGGCAGCAGCGTCGCGGCGACCACCGTCGACCTGCTCGACTCGCAGCTCGTCGGCGCCCCGCACGTGGACCTGGTCGCGGCGAACGTGCTGGCGTTCGGCGCCGACCCGACCGGCCGGCGCGACTCCGCCGACGCGATCGACCGGGCGGTGGCCTTCGCCGAGCGCACCCGTCTGAAGGTGTACATCCCGCCGGGCACCTACCAGGTGAACCGCCACATCGTGGTGGACGACGTCACCATCGAGGGCGCCGGCAGCTGGCACACCGTCATCAAGGGCCACCAGGTCGACCTCGCCACCCCGGCACCGGACGGATCGGTGCACTCCGGCGTCGGCTTCTACGGCAAGGACGCCTCGGCGGGCGGCAGCCACAACGTCCACCTGTCGGGCTTCGCGATCGAGGGCGACGTCCGCGAGCGGATCGACACCGACCAGGTGAACGCCATCGGCGGCTCGCTCAGCGACTCGACGATCGACGGGCTCTACCTCCACCACACCAAGGTGGGCATCTGGCTGGACGGCCCGATGAAGAACCTGCGGATCACGAACAACCAGATCGCCGACCAGATCGCCGACGGCATCAACTTCCACACCGGCGTCACCGACTCGGTCGTGTCGAACAACTTCATCCGCAACACCGGCGACGACGGCCTCGCCATGTGGTCGGAGAAGACCGAGGACGCCCGCGACACCTTCGACCACAACACCGTTCAGACCCCGGTGCTGGCGAACGGCATCGCGATCTACGGCGGCACCGACAACACGGTGTCGAACAACCTGATCGCCGACCCGATCCGGGAGGGCAGCGCGATCCAGGTCGGCTCCCGCTTCGGCGCCGAGGCGTTCACCGGGCACCTGTTCATCACCGACAACACCACCGTCCGGGCCGGCACGTACGAGCTGAACTGGAAGATCGGCCTGGGCGCCATCTGGTTCTACGCGCTCGAGAAGAACATCGACGCGGACATCCGGGTCACCGGGGACTCCTTCCTCGACAACACCTACAACGCGATCATGCTGGTCGCCGACTGGCCGGTGAAGGACCTCTACAAGGTCACCGACCTGCACTTCAAGGACATCGAGGTCGACGGCACCGGCACCTCGGTGCTGAGCGCCCGCGCGGCCGGCTCCGCCACGTTCGAGAACGTGGACGCCCGCAACGTCGGCGCGGTCGGCGTGAACAACTGCGGATCGTTCAACTTCCCCGGCACCGGCTCGGAGTTCTCGGTCACCGACCTCGGCGGAAACGACGGCGGCGGCACCACCGGTCCGTGGCTCGCCCCCTGGGAGCTGCCGAACACCATCACCTGCGACGACCGCCCGCCCGTGGTCGCGCCCCCGGCCCCGTCCGCCTGGTGACGGACGGGCCGTAGCGGCACCGCGCACCCAGGCCGCCGGCCGGCTGCCCGAGGGGATCCCGGGGCAGCCGGCCGGCTCAGTCGGGCTCCGCCTGCAGCGCCAGAAGGCCTGCCACTGCGGCGAGTTCCGGCCCCAGTACGGCCGTCGCGAGGGCCGGGGTGCGGTGCAGCGCGAGGACGGTGCGCAGGACATCGGCGTGGTGGAGCATGCGCAGCGCGGCCCGGTACTCGCGCTGCTCGGCGGTACGGCCGGCCGCCCCGGCCGCGTGCCAGGCGGCCAGCAGGGACTTCACCACGGTGAACATCATCCTTCGGCCGCGGACGAGTTCGGCCCGCGCGTTCAGCCCGAACACCTCGATGGTGGCCTCGCCGCGGTGCGTCAGCGCGTCGTAGGCGCCGGACTCCAAATAGAGCACCAGGTGCTCGGCCGGGTCCTCGCGGGCCGGGTCGATCAGCAGGTGCTCGCCGGTGGCCGGGTCGCACGGGAAGCGGTCGCGCTTCTGGTTGCTGTTGCAGTGCGCGCAGGCGAGGAGGTGGTTCTGCCAGTCGAAGGTGCGCAGCGGGTCGCGGGCGATCGGCTCGAAGTGGTCGATGTCGGTGCCGAGGTTGTCGCCGCAGTACATGCAGCGTTCCAGCCCCGGTGCCATCCGGCGCAGCAGCAGACGCAGTTGGGCCTTGGGCTGGCGGGCGGTGCGCCAGGCGGAGCGGCCGGCCGCGGTGCTGGGCCCGGCGGCGCGGATGGCGGCGGTGCGGCGTTCCAGGTCGGCGGCGAGGGCCGGCTGGAGGGGCGGCCGCCGGAGCGGGATCACGGCTGGTCGCCGAGCAGCCGGGCGGCCATCTCATCGGCGCGGGCGGCGATCGAGCTGTTGAGCTTGGCGCCGAGCCGGCGGTAGGCGTCGACCTCGGCGCTGGTGGCGCGGCCGGCGTAGAGCTTGCGTTCGAGGCGCACCAGCAGCTGCCGTTCGGCCTCCGCGGCGGCGGAGTAGGCACTGGGCAGGCCGAACAGTTCGGAGAGCGCGGTGTCGTCGCCGCTGCCGTACAGCACCCGCTGGTGGACGTCCTCGCCGAGGACGTGCGGCGGCTCGGCCGCACCGGGGCCGGCCAGCCGCACCAGGGTGCCGGGGTCGGCGGCCTGGCAGACGTACGGACTGTGGGTGGCGACCAGGAACTGGACGTTCGGGAAGCGGGTGGTGAGCCAGCCGCCGATCCGCTGCTGCCAGTGCGGGTGCAGGTGGAGGTCGACGTCGTCGATGAGCGCGGTGGCGCGCAGCGGGACGGTGGTGGCGCCGTCGGCCGGCTCGGCGCGGGCGTCGCCGGCGAGGGCGGCGACCAGGGCGGCGAGGGCTGCGGTGCCGCTTCCGAGGGCGGCGAGCGGCTGTGCGGGGCCGTCCGGTGGGCGGACGAGGGCCCGCTCGGGGTCGGCGACCCGCCAGCCGTCGGGCAGGACGCCCTCCTCCAGCAAGCGGGCGGCGGCGGCGGTCAGCCGGGCGGGTGCGGTGCGGTCGGCGCCGACCAGCCGGCCGACGGCGTGCGGGGAGCGCAGCGGGCCGTCGGTGCTCCACCGGCCGGCCCCGGGCAGGTCGACCTCGGCGCGGTCGCTGCCGGGGGCGAGCCAGTCGGCCGGATCGCCGGGCGGCCGGGCGCCGAGGGCCAGGGCGAGGGCGGCGAGCAGAGTGGACTTGCCGGAGCCGTTGGGGCCGGCCAGCACCGTCCAGCCGGGGCCCGGTTCGACGGCGAGGTCGACGGCGCGCGGCCCGCTGAAGCAGCGCAGCCCGGCCACCTTGATCCGCGACACGTACACGGCCCCACCCCCATCGGTATCGGCGTCCGCTTCGGATATGCCCCGCTCACGGCTCCACGATGCGCACCGGCAGCCCTTGCAGCACGTCCTTGAGGGCGGCGGCGAAGCGGTCGAACTCGGCGCTGCGGGCGGAGCCCGGCCGGGCGGCGAGGCCGATCCGGCGGCCGGGCGCCGGATCGGCGAAGCGGACGGCGGCGAGCCGGTCGGAGCGGCCGGCCTCGACGGCCAGCGCGGTGGCGGGCAGCAGGGTGACGCCGAGGCCGCCGGCGACCAGCTGGACGAGGGTGGACAGGCCGGCGATCCGGGTGGTGGAGACGGCCGGGTCGGCGCCGACCTCGCGGCAGATGTCCATCGCCTGGTCGCGCAGGCAGTGGCCCTCCTCCAGGAGGAGGACGTCGAGGTCGAGCAGGGTGTCGCGGGGGACGTCGGTGCGGCCGGCGAGGTCGTGGTCGGGCGGTGTGAGGAGGACGAAGTCCTCGTCGAAGAGCGGGATGTCCCGGGTGGGCGAGGAGCCGCCGGCGGGCAGCGCGAGCAGCAGCAGGTCGAGGCGTCCGCCGGTCAGCCCGTCGAGCAGGGAGGGGGTGCGCTCCTCGTGGACGTGCAGGTCGAGCTCGGGGTAGCGGTCGCGGACGAGCCGCAGCACGGTGGGCAGCAGGTAGGGGGCGACGGTCGGGATGACGCCGAGGTGCAGCGGGCCGGTGAACGGCCGGCGGGCGGCGTCGACCTCCTCGGTGAGGGCCTGCAGCGAGCCCAGCACCCGGCGGGCGTGGCCGGCCACGCGCTCGCCCAGCGGGGTGATCATGACGCGTCGCGTCGTACGCTCGACGAGCTGCGCGCCGAGGGCCTCCTCCAGGGCGGCGACCGCCCCGGAGAGTGCGGGCTGGCTGGTGCCGGTGGCCGCGGCGGCCTCCCGGAAGTGCCGGTACTCGGCGACGGCGAGGAAGGCGCGCAGCTGGGCGACGCTCGGAGTGCGGGGCTTGGGGTGGTGCGGGGCGGTACTGATAGCTCTCTCCGATCAGATGCATCGATTCTAGCTATTTCCCCGATCAGTCCGGGGTGTGCGAGGGTGGAGCCGCCTGAATCCGTCGAACCATAGGCAATTCGGGCAATATCCCTCAGCTTCCAACCCAGGAGTAGCGAACGTGCTCACGATCGGTGACAAGTTCCCCGAGTTCGAACTCAACGCCTGTGTCGACCTCGACGCCGCGAACGCCTTCGCCGAGATCAACCACAAGACCTACGAGGGCAAGTGGAAGATCGTCTTCTTCTGGCCGATGGACTTCACCTTCGTCTGCCCGACCGAGATCGCCGCGTTCGGCAAGCTGAACGAGGAGTTCGCCGACCGCGACGCGCAGATCCTCGGCGTCTCCGGTGACTCCGAGTTCGTCCACCACGCCTGGCGCAAGGACCACAAGGACCTGCGCGACCTGCCGTTCCCGATGCTGGCCGACGTCAAGCACGACCTCATGCGCGCCTGCGGCGTCGAGGCCGCCGACGGCACCGCCCAGCGCGCGGTGTTCATCGTGGACCCGAACAACGAGATCCAGTTCGTCATGGTGACCGCCGGCTCCGTCGGCCGTAACCCCAAGGAGGTCCTGCGGGTGCTCGACGCCCTGCAGACCGACGAGCTGTGCCCGTGCAACTGGACCAAGGGCGAGGACACCCTCGACGCCCAGGCCCTGCTGGCGGGCTGACCGATGGCCCTCGACGACCTCAAGGCGGCCCTGCCCGAGTACGCCAAGGACCTCAAGCTCAACCTGAGCGCGGTCATCGGCAACTCCGACCTGCCGCCGCAGCAGCTCTGGGGCATCGTGCTGGCCTGCGCGATGGCCACCCGCTCGCCCGCCGTGCTCCGTGCACTGGCGCCGGAGGCGAAGGCGAACCTGAAGCCGGAGGCGTACACCGCCGCCAAGGGCGCCGCCGCGGTCATGGGGATGAACAACGTCTACTACCGGACGCTGCACCTGCTCTCCGACAAGGAGTACAGCAGCATGCGGGCCGGCCTGCGGATGAACATCATCGGCACCCCGGGCGTCGAGAAGGCCGACTTCGAGCTGTGGTGCTTCGCGGTCTCCGCGATCAACGGCTGCGGCCAGTGCCTGGACTCGCACGAGGCCGTGCTGAAGAAGGCCGGTGTCGAGCGCGAGGTGATCCAGGCCTCCATCAAGATCGCCTCGGTGCTGCAGGCGGTCGCCGCGACCCTGGACGCCGAGGCCGCGATCGCGGACCTCTGACCGGCGGCACGGCAGACGTACCGGAGGGGCGCGGGTGACCGCGCCCCTCCGGCGTTCCCGCGCCCGGGCCCCGAGCGGCCCCGGCCCTCAGCCCGCGGCCGCCTCGCGGGCGTTCTCCAGCGCCTCGAAGACCTCCATCCCGGCGGCGTTGCGGCGCCGCAGGTGCGAGACGACGGTGTTGGTCACCGCGATCAGCGGGACGGCCACGATCGCGCCGCCGATCCCGCCCACGATCGAGCCGGCCGCCACACCGAGCACCACGCCCAGCGGGTGCACCCGCACCGCCCGGCCCAGGATCAGCGGCTGCAGCAGGTGCCCCTCGATCTGCTGGACGGCGACCAGCACCACCAGCACCATCAGCGCGGTGAACGGCCCGACGGTGACCAGCGCGATGAGCACCGCGATGGTGCCGGTCACCAGGGCGCCGACCAGCGGCACGAACGCCCCGAGGAAGATGATCACCGCCAGCGGCAGCGCCAGCGGCACCCCCAGCAGCTGGATGCCGATCCCGATGCAGAGCGCGTCGATGAACGCCACGCAGACCGTGCCGCGGACGTACGCGGTCAGCGTCGCCCAGGCCTTGGGCCCGGCCCCCGCCATCGCGTAGCGCGAGTGCCGTGGCAGGCCGCGCAGCACCCAGGACCAGATCCGGGCGCCGTCGTACAGCAGGAAGAACGTGGTGAAGGCGGCCAGCACCACACCGGTGAGCACCTCGACGGCGATGGTCACCCCGGTGAAGCCGGCGGAGGTGATCTGCTCGGAGTTGGTGCCGATCGCCGTGGAGATCTGCTTGGCGAAGTCGTTGATCTGCTGCTGCGTCAGGTGCAGCGGCCCGGTCACCAGCCAGTCGCGGAGCTGGTTGACACCGGCCTGGACCTTGCCGGTCACCGACTCGATGTTGGTGGTCACCTGCCAGACCACGAACCAGCCGACCAGCCCGATCCCGGCGACCCCGCTCAGGAAGGTGCCCGCCGCGGCGAGCGAGCGCGGCACCCCGAGCCGCTTCAGCCCGGAGACGGTGGGCTCCAGCAGCGCGGAGATCAGCAGCGCCGCGAGCACCGCGAAGGCGACCAGCCGCAGCATGTCGACCACCCGGAAGACCACGTAGAGCGCGACGCCCAGCAGGAGCAGCCGCCAGGTGGACTCGGCGGCCACCCGCAGCGTCCACGGCACGGCCTCCGCCGGGGTCGCCGGCCGCCCGGGGTGGTGCACCTCCCGGACGGGGTGCGGGATGCGCTCGGGTTCGGGCTCGGCCCGGCGGGGCGCCGGAACGGGGGCGTCCCGGTCGGCGGGGTCGGTGTCGTGGCCGCCCTCACCGGCGGCCCGCGCCGCGGCCGCACGGCGGCGGCGCTCCACCCCGGCCCACACGCCGGCGGCCACCGCGCCGGCCTTCGCCAGCGTCTTCAGCGCCTCTCTGTCCTGCGACACGCCCGCCGCCCTCCCCGTCGTCCTTGGGTGCGTCCCGTACCGCCGGGACGTCCGTGCCGACGCTACCCGCCCGGGGTACCCGCAGTCCCGTGCCCCCGGGGGAGGGTCTGCGCCGCGGATGATGACGAATCAACAGAAATGCGGTGGTTTCGGACACGAACGAGCGGGGAGGTACCCGGTACCACGGACCAACTGTCGGCGGACCGGCCGGTGCCGGAGGTCCAGGACCCACTCCGGCGCCCCGCGTCCGCACCCGAGGCCGCACCGCCCGCGAGCGCCCTGGTCAGCGCCGCTCGGGCGGCGCGGCCCGCCCGTGCCGGCGGGGCCCGGCACGCACGAGGGCCCCCGACCGGGTGCGGTCGGGGGCCCTCGGAAGCCGTGCGCGGGCTCTAGTACCAGCTGTGCGCCTGCCAGAACGACCAGGCGCCGCAGGGGCTGCCGTAACGGCTGTTCATGTAGTTCAGGCCCCACTTGATCTGGGTGGCCGGGTTGGTGCGCCAGTCGGCGCCCACGGAGGCCATCTTGGAGCCGGGCAGCGCCTGCACCAGGCCGTACGCGCCGGAGGAGGCGTTGGTGGCCGTGTAGTCCCAGCCGCTCTCGCGCTTCACGATCTGGCTGAAGCAGGAGAACTGGGTCGGGTCGCCGATGATCTGGGCGGCGATCTGCTGCACCGAGCCGGAGGGGATCGCGGCCAGCGCGGTACGCGCGGCATCGCGGTTCGCGGCCTCCTGGTCGGCCTTGCGCTTGGCCTCCTCGGCGGCCTTCGCGGCCTTGTCCGCATCCGCCTTGGCCTGCGCATCGGCAGCGGCCTTCTGGCGTGCGGACTCCTCGGCGGCCTTCTTGGCCGCCGCGTCCGCGGACACCTGCTGGGCCGTCGCCTGACGCACGAAGGCGTCGCTGACCGCTTGTGCCTGGGTACCCGAGGGTGCGTCGGCGAGCAGCGTGGCGCTCGCGACGTCGACCGTCTGGACGGTCGTGCCCTCGCTGCCCGAAGCCGCGCCCACGACCGCACCGACAGCGGTGACGGCGGTGGCGGAGGCCACGGCAACTCCCCGGACCGAGATCCGAGTCACATGGTTTCCTTCCGGCGGCGCCCATGCGTGACCGTACGGGCGCAACATGCCCCTTGCCGCTCGCCTCCGTACGGTCCTGGTCACGGGAGACACTGGCCCGCCGCGGCGCCGAGCGGACTCGGAACTGCGTGGTGATTCGGGCGGCGTACGGCTCATCGGTGTTCAGTTGGACGCCCGCCGACCGGAGTTGCCGGGCTGAATCTGCCGTACGCGGGGCCTGACAGAACCCTCACCATGCCGCAAGCGGACGTGTCTACGCAATTCCCGGTTGCGTGGCGCATCTCACAATCTTCACGAGCTGGGCGTTTGTCCGAAAGGTCGTCGGCGACCTGTCCGACCCGGTGACAGCGGAAGGGCCTGCCGGCATGCGGCAGGCCCCTTGACGTTGTTTCAGTATGGTTTGTCCTGTTTTGCCCCTACGGCTGGCCGTCCTCCAGCATCTCCGTGACGAGCGCCGCGATGGGCGAACGCTCGGACCGGGTCAGCGTGATGTGGGCGAACAGCGGATGCCCCTTCAGCTTCTCCACCACGGCGACCACGCCGTCGTAGCGGCCGACCCGCAGGTTGTCGCGCTGGGCGACGTCGTGGGTGAGCACCACCCGCGAACCCTGGCCGATCCGGGACAGCACCGTGAGCAGCACGTTCCGCTCCAGCGACTGCGCCTCGTCGACGATCACGAAGGCGTCGTGCAGCGAGCGCCCGCGGATGTGGGTGAGCGGCAGGACCTCCAGCATCCCGCGGGAGATCACCTCCTCGATCACGTCCGGGGTGGTCACCGCGGAGAGCGTGTCGAAGACCGCCTGCGCCCAGGGGCTCATCTTCTCGGCCTCGCTGCCCGGCAGGTAGCCGAGCTCCTGGCCGCCGACCGCGTACAGCGGACGGAACACCATCACCTTGCGGTGCTGCTGGCGCTCCAGCACGGCCTCCAGGCCGGCGCACAGCGCCAGTGCGGACTTGCCGGTGCCGGCCCGGCCGCCCATCGAAACGATGCCGACCTCCTGGTCGAGCAGCAGGTCGAGGGCGACCCGCTGTTCGGCACTGCGGCCGCGCAGGCCGAACACCTCCCGGTCGCCGCGGACGAGCCGGACCCGGCCGTCGTGGGTGACCCGGCCCAGTGCCCGGCCGCGCTCCGAGGTCAGCACCAGCCCGGTGTGGACGGGCAGCTCGGCCGCGCCGTCGATGTCCACCGCGACGTCGTGGCCGGCGCCGAACAGCGCGTCCACCTGGTCGCCGGAGACGTGCAGGTCGGTCATGCCCGTCCAGCCGGAGGTGACCGCCAGCTCCGCGCGGTACTCCTCGGCCAGCAGGCCGACCGAGCTCGCCTTGATCCGCAGCGGGAGGTCCTTGGAGACGACGGTGACGTCGTAGCCCTCGGCCTGCAGGTTGCGGGCGACCGCCAGGATGCGGGTGTCGGCCTCGCCGCCGCCGATGCGGTAGCCGGCCGGCAGGATCGAGGTGTCGGAGTGGTTCAGCTCGACCCTGATCGTGCCGCCGAAGTCCCCGACCGGGATCGGCTCGTCGAGCCGCCCGTGGCGGACCCGGTAGTCGTCCAGCAGACGGAGCGCCTGACGGGCGAAGTAGCCCAGCTCCGGGTGGTGCCGCTTGGCCTCCAGCTCGGTGACCACGACCACCGGCAGGACGACCTCGTGCTCCTCGAAGCGGGTCATGGCGAGCGGATCGGCCAGGAGCACGCTGGTGTCGAGAACGTACGTGCGCCGGTCTGGTGTCCGGCGGCTCTTGGAACTGACCACTAGGCCTCCAGAGCGGATGACCCAGCGTCACCCGCGGCTCACCGGTCCCCGCGGCCCCGGTGGCCGGGGTACCGGTCTGACCGGTGTATGCCCAGGCGAGGCGCGGTGCATGCCCGCGGGCGCGAACTGCGGGGTCACAACTGGTGCACGTTTTGGGTCGGTGGCCTGCGGGTATTTCGACTGACCCGGGGTCAGCGGCGACCGGCCCCGGCGGGGCTCACAGGCCCAGGCGGCGGTTGCGCAGCTGGTAGTCGCGCAGCGCCCGCAGGAAGTCGACCTTGCGGAAGGCCGGCCAGTAGGCCTCGCAGAAGTAGAACTCGCTGTGCGCGCTCTGCCAGAGCAGGAAGCCGGAGAGCCGCTGCTCGCCCGAGGTGCGGATGACCAGGTCGGGATCGGGCTGGCCCTTGGTGTAGAGGTGCTCGGCGATGTGCTCGACGTCGAGGATCTCGGCCAGCTGCTCGATCGAGGTGCCGCGGTCGGCGTGCTCCTGGAGCAGCGAGCGGACGGCGTCGGCGATCTCGTGGCGGCCGCCGTAGCCGACCGCGACGTTGACCGTGATCCCGTCGATGTGGGCGGTCTCCTGGGCGGCGTCCTTGAGCACCTGGGCGGTCTGCTGGGGCAGCAGGTCGAGGGCGCCGACCGGGTTGACCCGCCACCGGCGGGCCTCGGCGAGGCCGCGCACCGCGTCCTCGATGATGCCGAGCAGCGGGACGAGCTCCTCGGCGGGCCGGGAGAGGTTGTCGGTGGAGAGCATCCACAGGGTGACGACCCGGACGTGGGTCTCGTCGCACCAGCCGAGGAACTCGCTGATCTTGTCGGCGCCGCGCTGGTGGCCCTGCGCGGTGGTGCCGCCGGTGGCCTTGGCCCAGCGACGGTTGCCGTCCAGGATCACGCCGATGTGGCGCGGGGTGTTGTCGAGGTGGACCTCGACCCGACGGCCGTAGAGGCGGTAGGCGTTGTCGAGCAGGGTGCGCAGACCCGGCGTCCGTTCGACCACATCGCGCAGACCCATGTTCCTCGGCCTTCCGTGCTCGTCGTCGCTCGTCGCCCCGGCCGGAACCGCCGGGGCCTGGCCGCCCGGGCACGGTCGCGGGTGCGAAATCCCTGGCGCGCAGCCTACTCCGGCCGGGTGTACGGCGGTAAAGCCGCTGGTACCGATGGTGTCACGGCGACCGCCCCGGACCGAACGGGGCGATCGGGGCGGCTCGGCAACGGTTGGGTCTCCGCTTCCTTAAATCAGCCGTAAGCGGGGGTCGGGTGCTTGACGCCCGGCATTGGTCTAGTCCAGCTTGTGACCGAGGGCACACCGGCGGCCCTCCACGAACCCCCTGCGGACCGACCCTCCCCACACGGAGCCGCCGCGACCCCCACCGCGGCGGCTCCCCTCCTCCCCCAGGAGCGCCATCCATGGCCCGTACCCTTCAGCCGTCGTCGCACCGGCGCCGGCGCAGCACGATCCCGGCCGCCGTCGCGGCGGGCGCCACCGCCCTCGCCCTGGCCGGCGCCGGCCTGGCGCTGACCGCGAGCGGCGCGGACGCCGCCGTCGGCAACCTCGTCTCCAACGGCGGCTTCGAGTCCGGCAACCTGTCCGGCTGGACGTGCACGGGCACCGCGAACGCCGCGAGCAGCCCGGTCCACTCCGGCTCGTACGCGCTGACCGCCGCGCCCAGCAGCTCCGACACCGCCGAGTGCACCCAGACCGTCAGCGTGCTGCCGAACACCAGCTACGCGCTGGCCGGCTACGTGCAGGGCCCGTACGTCTACCTCGGCGCGCGCGGCACCGGCGGCACCGACCCGTCGACCTGGTCCAGCCTCAGCAGCTGGAACCAGCTGACGAGCACCTTCACCACCGGCGCCTCCACCACCAGCGTCACCCTCTACGTGCACGGCTGGTACGGCCAGGGCGCCTACAACGCCGACGACATCACGCTGACCGGCCCGGGCGGGACCTCCTCGCCGTCGGCCTCGCCGACCTCGGCGTCCCCGACCCCGTCGCCGTCCGCCTCGCCCAGCAGCTCCCCCAGCAGCTCGCCGAGCTCCTCGCCCAGCTCGTCGCCGAGCAGCAGCCCCACCACCACCCCGCCGCCCACCGGCCTGCCCAAGCACGCGCTGACCGGCTACTGGCAGAACTTCGACAACGGCGCCACCGTGCAGAAGCTGCGCGACGTGCAGAGCGCGTACGACATCATCGCGGTGTCGTTCGCCGACGCCACCACCACCCAGGGTGCGATCAGCTTCACCCTGGACCCGGCGCTCGCCACCAAGCTCGGCGGCTACACCGACGCCGACTTCAAGGCGGACATCGCCGCCAAGCACGCGGCCGGCAAGAAGGTCGTGCTGTCGGTCGGCGGCCAGAACGGCGCGATCAGCGTCGCCAACTCCGCCGCGGCGACCAACTTCGCCAACTCCGCCTACAGCCTGATCCAGCAGTACGGCTTCGACGGCGTCGACATCGACCTGGAGAACGGCGTCGACCCGACGTACATGTCCCAGGCGCTGCACAGCCTGCAGTCCAAGGTCGGCTCGGGCTTCATCCTGACCATGGCCCCCGAGACCATCGGGATGTACAGCACCTCCGGCGCCTACTTCCAGCTGGCGCTCAACACCAAGGACATCCTGACCGTCGTCAACACCCAGTTCTACAACTCGGGCGGCATGAACGGCTGCGACGGCAAGGTCTACAACCAGGGCACCGAGGACTTCATCACCGCCCAGGTCTGCACCCACATCCAGGGCGGCCTGCGCCCCGACCAGGTCGGCATCGGCGTCCCGGCGTCCAGCCAGGCGGCGGGCGGCGGCTACGTCAACTCCACCGTGGTCAACAACGCGCTGGACTGCCTCGCCACCGGCACCCACTGCGGCAGCTTCGTGCCGCCGGCCAAGTGGCCGACCATCCGCGGCGCGATGACCTGGTCGACCAACTGGGACGCGAAGAACGGCAACGACTTCTCCACCAACGTGGGCGCCCACGCCCACGCCATGCCGTAACCCGCACCCGGCCGGCCGCCCCCGAGGGTGGGGCGGCCGGCCACCCGAGGGGCCCGTCGCACCGCTGGGGTGCGGCGGGCCCCGTCCATCTGCCGCCGCCGGCGGACGGACAGGGCGTCAGGCCGCGGCGAGGACGGCCAGCAGGGCGCCGGCCAGCAGCGGGGGCCGAACGGCAGCGCATCGCCCCGGCCGGCCCGCCGGGTGAGCAGCAGCAGCGCGCCCCACACGCCGCCGAGCAGGAAGGCGCAGAAGACGCCGCCGCCCACCGCCCGCCAGCCGTACAGGCCGAGCACCGCGCCCAGGCTCGGCGCGAGCTTGGCGTCGCCGAGGCCGATCGGGACGACCAGCGCCAGGCCGCCGTAGAGCAGGCCGAGGGCGGCCGCGGCCAGCAGGCAGCGCAGCAGCACCGCCGGACGGTGGTCGGCGAACGGCAGCAGCACGGCAGTGCCCGCGGCCAGCGGCAGGGTCAGCGCGTCGGGCAGCCGCAGCACCGCCGCGTCCACGAAGCCGAGCAGCACGCCGAAGGCGCCGACCCAGCAGAACAGCGCGGCGCTCCCGGCCCCCGCCGCCGCGCCCAGCGCGACACCGACCAGGACGGCCACCGCCTCCACCGCGCCCGGCCGCGGGCCGGCCGAAGCGTCCCCGCAGCCAGGGCAGCGCCCGGTCGGCCACCGCCCGACGCGCCCGGCGGGACAGCAGCGGCGCAGCGGTTCGCCGTACGGCACCGCGTACCGCACGGCGGCTGCGCGCAGCACGGGTGCGGCGGCGAGGCCGGTCAGCGCACCGGCCCACGGCCCGATCATCACGGCCCCCTCCGTCCGTCGCCCCGATCCTTGCGCAGGACGGGGGGTCTGTGGCCCAGAACACGTGATGATCCGCGTAACAGCGCCGTAAAGTAGGCAGGCATGCAGGTCATCCAGTCCAGCAAGCTCGCCAACGTCTGCTACGACATCCGCGGACCGGTCCTCGACGAGGCGATGCGGCTGGAGGAGCAGGGCCACCGCATCCTGAAGCTGAACACCGGCAACCCGGCCGCGTTCGGCTTCGAGGCACCGCCGGAGATCCTCCAGGACATCCTGCGGAACCTCTCGTCCGCGCACGGCTACGGCGACTCCAAGGGCCTGCTCTCGGCCCGCCGCGCGGTGGTGATGCACTACGAGGAGCGCGGCCTGCACGGGCTGAGCGTGGAGGACGTCTTCCTCGGCAACGGGGTCTCGGAGCTGATCCAGCTCGCCATGACGGCGCTGCTCGACGACGGCGACGAGGTGCTCGTCCCCGCGCCGGACTACCCGCTGTGGACGGCCTCCGTCTCGCTGGCCGGCGGCACCGCCGTCCACTACCGCTGCGACGAGCAGTCGGAGTGGTACCCGGACCTCGGGGACATCGAGGCCAAGGTCACCGACCGGACGCGCGCCATCGTGGTGATCAACCCGAACAACCCCACCGGCGCGGTCTACCCGCGCGAGGTGCTGGAGGGCATCGTCGAGATCGCCCGCCGGCACAAGCTGGTGGTCTACGCGGACGAGATCTACGACAAGATCCTCTACGACGGCGCGGAGCACGTCCCGCTGGCGACGCTGGCCCCGGACCTCTTCTGCGTCACCTTCAACGGCATGTCGAAGTCGTACCGCGTCGCGGGCTTCCGCTCCGGCTGGATGGTGCTGTCCGGCGACCGGCACCGCGCGGCCAGCTACATCGAGGGCCTCACCGTGCTGGCCTCGATGCGGCTGTGCGCCAACATGCCCGCCCAGCACGCGGTCGCGGCCGCCCTCGGCGGCCGCCAGTCGATCAAGGACCTGGTGCTGCCGGGCGGCCGGCTGCTGGAGTCCCGGGACACGGCGTTCCGGCTGCTGAACGACATCCCGGGCATCACCTGCGTGAAGCCCAAGGGCGCGCTGTACGCCTTCCCGCGGCTCGACCCGCAGGTGTACAAGATCAAGGACGACGCGCAGATGGTGCTCGACCTGCTGCGCTCCCAGCGGATCCTGATCGTCCAGGGCACCGGCTTCAACTGGCCCGACCCGGACCACTTCCGGCTGGTCACCCTGCCGCGCCCGGAGGACATCGCGGACGCGGTCACCCGCATCGGCGACTTCCTGAGCGGCTACAGCCAGCCCTGACGCCCTGCCGGTTCCGGACGGGCGAACGCCGACGGCCGGAGTCCCGATCCGGACGATCCCCCGCGCTGGTCGGGGTGGGAGATCGTCCGGCCGGGGCTCCGGCCGTCCGCGTCGGGCGTCAGCCCAGTCGCTTCACCAGCGCGCGGTACTCGTCCCAGAGCTCGGTGGGCGTGTGCTCACCGAACAGCTCCAGGTGGGACGGGACGAGCGCGGCCTCCTGGCGCCAGATGTCGGCGTCGACGGAGAACAGCAGGTCGACGTCGGCCTGCGGGATGTCGAGGCCCGACAGGTCGAAGCCGTCGACCTCGGGCAGCACGCCGATCGGGGTCTCGACGCCCTTGCCGGTGCCCTCCAGCCGCTCCACGACCCACTTGAGCACGCGGCTGTTCTCGCCGAAGCCCGGCCAGACGAACTTGCCGGCGCTGTTCTTGCGGAACCAGTTGACGTAGTAGATCTTCGGCAGCTTGTCGGCGTCGGCCTGCGCGCCGAGCTTCAGCCAGTGGCCGAAGTAGTCACCCATGTTGTAGCCGCAGAACGGCAGCATCGCGAACGGGTCGCGGCGCAGCTCGCCGACGGTGCCCTCCTGGGCGGCGGTCTTCTCGGAGGCGATGTTCGCACCGAGGAAGACGCCGTGCTGCCAGTCGAAGGACTCGGTCACCAGCGGGACGGCGGTGGCCCGGCGGCCGCCGAACAGGATGGCCGAGATCGGCACACCCGCCGGGTCCTCCCACTCGGGGGCGATGGTCGGGCACTGCGCGGCCGGGACGGCGAACCGCGCGTTGGGGTGGGCGGCCGGGGTGCCGGACGCGGGCGTCCAGTCGTTGCCGCGCCAGTCGGTGAGGTGCGCCGGCGCCTCGTCGGTGAGGCCCTCCCACCAGACGTCGCCGTCGTCGGTGAGCGCGACGTTGGTGAAGACCGTGTTGCCCCAGAGGGTCTCGATCGCGTTGGCGTTGGTGTCCGTGCCGGTGCCGGGGGCGACGCCGAAGAAGCCGGCCTCCGGGTTGATGGCGTAGAGGCGGCCGTCGGCGCCGAAGCGCATCCAGGCGATGTCGTCGCCGATCGTCTCGACCTTCCAGCCCGGGATCGTCGGCTGGAGCATGGCGAGGTTGGTCTTGCCGCAGGCGGACGGGAAGGCCGCCGCGATGTACTTGGCCTCGCCGGACGGCGGGTGAGCTTGAGGACGAGCATGTGCTCGGCCAGCCAGCCCTCGTCGCGGGCCATGGTGGAGGCGATCCGCAGCGCGTAGCACTTCTTGCCGAGCAGGGCGTTGCCGCCGTAGCCGGAGCCGTAGGACCAGATCTCGCGGGTCTCCGGGAAGTGCGAGATGTACTTGGTGGAGTTGCAGGGCCACGGCACGTCGGCCTCGCCTTCGGCGAGCGGCGCGCCCACGGTGTGCACGGCCTTGACGAACTCGCCGTCCTCGCCGAGCTGGTCGAGCACGGCCTGCCCCATGCGGGTCATCACCCGCATCGACACGGCGACGTAGGCGGAGTCGGTGATCTCGACGCCGTAGGCGGCGAGCGGGGAGCCGACCGGGCCCATGGAGAACGGCACGACGTACATCGTGCGGCCCTTCATCGAGCCGCGGAACAGGCCGCCCGCACCGGAGAAGAGCTCCCGCATCTCGGCGGGGGCCTTCCAGTTGTTGGTCGGGCCGGCGTCCTTCTCCTGCTCGGAGCAGATGTAGGTGCGGTCCTCGACACGCGCGACGTCGGTCGGGTCGGACGCGGCGTAGTAGGAGTTGGGTCGCTTCTCGGAGTCGAGCTTCCTGAAGGTGCCCTGGGCCACGAGCAGGTCGGCGAGGCGCTGGTACTCCGCCTCCGAGCCGTCGCACCACTCGATGCGGTCGGGCTGGGTCAGCTCGGCGATCTCGGCGACCCAGGCCAGCAGGCGCTTGTGGCGGGTCGGCACGGTCTCGGCGAGCGCAGAGTTCTCGATCGACACGATCGCTCCGTTTCACACCATCTCGTCCAGGAGACGGCATCGCGGGGGTTGAGGGTGGTTACACCGTAGCTCCGGACACCACCCCCTATACGTGCAATCTGTCCTAGGAAATCGAATCCTTACGACATTTCGGCAGGTTATTCGGAGGCAGATGGACGATTCCGGCCGCACGCAACCCGGGGATGAGACCTGGCTAACACTCCAGAACGTCCAAAAGTGACACGCGCCACTGACTACTTGTCGGTAACCTACGGTTCCGTAAGATGTCGCGCATGACTGCGGACCTCACTGCCACGGCCGCCGGCCCGGCCCCGACCCGGACTTCGAGCCGGTGAAGCCCACGTGGCGCGGCTGGCTGCACGCCGGCATGTTCCCCGCCTCGGTGGCCGCCGGAATCGTCCTGATCTGCCTGGCCGACTCCACCGCCGCCCGCATCGCCTGCACCGTCTATTCGGTGAGTGCCTGGATGCTCTTCGGCGTGAGCGCGGTCTACCACCGGTTCACCTGGGGCGCGCGGGGCGAGGCCGTGCTGCGCCGCCTCGACCACGCCAACATCTTCCTGATCATCGCGGGCACCTACACCCCGTTCACCATCCTGCTGCTGCACGGCGCCAGCCGGCAGCTGCTGCTCTGGGCGGTGTGGGGCGGCGCCCTGCTGGGGATCGCCTTCCGGGTGTTCTGGGTCGGCGCGCCGCGCTGGCTCTACACCCCGGTCTACCTCGCGCTCGGGTGGGCGGCCGCCTTCTTCCTGCCGGACTTCCTGCACACCGGCGGCGCGGCGGTGCTGACCCTGATGATCGTCGGCGGCGGCCTCTACAGCCTCGGCGGGATCGTGTACGGCCTCAAGCGGCCGAACCCGTCACCGCTCCGGTTCGGCTTCCACGAGGTGTTCCACGCCTTCACTCTCGGGGCCTTCGTGGTGCAGTACGTCGGCGTCTCGATCGTCGCCTACAGCGCCGCCGCCTGACCCGCCCTCCGCCTCCCGGCCCTCGGGGCCGGGAGGCGGGCCCGCCCGGGCGCGGCTCAGCGCGCCCGGGCCTCCAGGCGCTCACGGGCCCGGCGGCAGCGCTCGCAGTGCCCGGCGTCGGGCCCCTCGCCGGCCGCCCGCATGTGGGCCTTCGCCTGGAAGCGGCGGGCGACGTACGCCATCACCAGCAGGGTCTCGCCCGCCGCGACCGTCCACACCGCGCGGGGCCCGCCGAGCAGGTAGCCGGCCACCACGGCCAGCGCGGCGAGCACCACCACCACTCCGCCCCAGAACTGCGCGTCCCTCGACGCCATCGCCTCGCCTCCCGTCAGGTGACCGACCGTCAGATATCTCCCCACCTACGGTGACATGTCCAGCGCGTTGCGAGGCGAACGGCGGATCAACGTTGCATCAAATCCGCGTGCAGACCCGGTCGAGGCATCCTCCGGGCCGTCCCGTGCCACCAGGGCAGGGCCGTGGGCATGCGGACGGCCCGGTGGTCCGCCGACCACCGGGCCGTACCTGCCGCGCGGGACGCGCGGCTGCGCCCTACCTCCGGGCCGTCCTGCGGCGGACGGCCGCGCCGGCCCCCACCAGCGCGGCCACGCCCAGGACGGCGCCCGCCACTGCGGGCACCGCGCCCGCCCCGCCCTCCGGCGCGGCCCCGGACGCGGACCCGGGCGCGTAGCCGCCGCCCTCACCCGCCCGGTCGTAGGCCGACCCGGGCAGCTTGTCGCCGTAGCGGCGGTGCACCAGCTGCCGGTAGGCCGCCAGCGTGACCCCGGACGCGCCCACCGAGCGGACGGCCTCGTCGTCCAGCGGCAGCACCCGGTCGCCGCGCAGCACGTACCAGGCGTTGATCTGCGGTTCGCGGAAGGCGGTGCCGCCACCGCCCGCGGCGGCCTTGGCCGGGTAGTCCACCTCGTCGCCGCCGGAGGCGATGTTCACCACCCGCCAGCCGGTGCCGTCGCGGACCGTCCACACGGAGGCCGTCCGGCCGTCCGCGGCGACCGCCTTGCTGGCCACGAAGTCGACCCGGGCGACCGGCGCCCCGGCGGTGCCGGTCACGAAGCCGGCGTTCAGGGTGTAGACGGCGACGGTGTCCCCGGCCAGTTGCGGGGCGGCAGCGGCGGCGGCACGGTTCTCGTCGGCCGGGCTGATCGCCGGCGGGCGGTTGGGGGCGATGCCGCCGCGGGCGAAGAAGTGCCCGACCCGGTCGAGCACGGCGGGTTCCCGGGCGGCCGTCCGGGCCGCGGCGAGGTCCGCCCCGGCGATCGGCTCGGGGGCCGCACCGGCGCCGTCGGCGGCCAGCGCGAGCGGGGCGGCCGCGACGCCGACGGCCACGGCGAGCAGGACGGTGGCGAGGTATCTCGGGAATGCGGTCATGGCTGCCGTCCTCACGCGCCGATCCGGTACAGGGAGTGGGTCCAGGAGAACGATCCGTTGTCGACGTAGTACCGGTAGTCCGCCCAGTTGTAGCGGTAGTCGGACGGCCACGGGTCGCCCCAGTAGACCCAGTTGTTCGCGGTGTCGTAGCCGTACAGCACGAGCATGTGGCCGCCGCCGGAGGACCACTGGATGCGGGTCTCCATCGGCCGTCCGGCGTTCACCTCGCCCTGCACGGTGGCGTAGGACAGGTAGCCGGTGACGTACCGGCCGGTGCTGATGCCGATCCGGGCGACGGCGTTCTGCACGTCGCCGAGGGTCGCCTGGCTGTTGGGGCAGCTGCTGTCGAGCGACCGGCCGAACGCGAGGTTGCAGAACTGGTTCTGGCTGTAGCCGTAGCCGTAGTAGGAGGCGATCGTGTCGCCGCTCGCGGCCCAGCACCAGTTGTCCTGCTGCTGCTGTTGCATCGTGATGTTGAGGATCTTCGAGGCGGCCTGGGCCGGGGCGCCGGCGGTCAGCGTCAGGGCCGGTACCAGGACGCCCAGCACCAGTGCGGCGAACGCACGGCGCAGGCGGGTCCGGGGAGTTGGCATGTGGGGGTTCCTCCATGCGGGGCGAAGGAAGAGGCTGTGGGGGTGCGCGTCCGGACGCGGTGCGAAGAGCATCCGGCCGGCCCTGGCCAGGGTCAACGCGCTTGCAGCGCAAGGCCGGTGGAGAGTGAACGAGGCCTTCCGGATGTGAATGCCGCCCGCCGCGACCAGCGGCGCGGCCCCCGCCCTGATGACACCGCCGCCGCAAGGTGTGAATATTCACGGTCATCCGGGAGGTAGCCATGCAGCAGACCGTCCAGCCCGAGCTCGCGTCCGTCCTCCGCACCGGCCCGTTCCACCTCGCGCTGCGGGCCGCGATCGCCGCCCGCGGCCTCGCCCTCCAACGGGTCCAGCAGCGCCTCGCCCAGCGCGGCGTCCACGTCGGCGTGACCAGCCTCAGTTACTGGCAGCAGGGCCGGCGGCGGCCCGAGAGAGCCGAGTCGCTGCGCGCCGTCAGAGCCCTGGAGGAGGTGCTGGAGCTGCCCGAGCACTCGCTGACCCGGTTGCTCGGCCCGCGCCGCACCGTCGCCGAGCCGGCCGGCCCGGTCACCCTCCCCTACCGCGACCTGATCGGGAACCCGTCGGCCGTCGACGACCTGCTGGCCACCATCGCCGGGCCGCCCGACACCGGGCTGCACACCCTGGTGCACATCGAGCGGATCCGGATCGGCCCCGACCGCCAACTGCTGCGGCGCGACTCGCAGCACGCCCTGCGGGCCCACCGTGACGGCATCGACCGCTACCTCGCCCTGCACCAGGGCGACCCGGGGGCGGACATCGGCCACGTGGTCGTCCGGGCCGAGGAGAACTGCCGCCCGGGCCGGATCCGCCGCGACCCCGCCGCCCGGCTGCTGGTCGCCGAACTCCTCCTGGACCGCCGCCTCAGCGCCGGCGACACCCACCTGCTGGGCTACGGCTTCGACGACGCGCCGACCGCGACCCCGAGCAGCGAGTACGTCCGCGGCTTCAACTCCGGCGCCGGGCAGTACGTCCTCCAGCTCACCTTCGACCCGGCCGCCCTGCCCGTCCGCTGCTTCCGCTTCGCCGTGCGCACCCCCGGCGAGCAGCCGTACGAGACGGAGGAGCTGACGCTCGACGGCCACGGCAGCGTCCATCTCGTGGCCACCGGGCTGACCCCCTGCCTGCTCGGCATCGGCTGGGACTGGGAGTAGGGCCCGCCCGGCAGACCCCGGTGCCGGGACCTGCCCGGCCGCGGGCCGCCCGCGCGCTACCGCAGGCGCTCGGCCAGTTCGGCCGGGTCCGCGGTCGGTGCGTCGCAGCTGAAGTGCTGGCAGACGTACGCGGCGGGCCGCCCGTCCAGCAGGGGCCGGTCGGCCAGCAGCGGGACGTCGGCGGTGCCCGGCTCGCCGACGGCGACGACGGCGCCGGGGGCGGTGGCGAGCAGCGCGGTGCGGTGCAGTGCTGCGGTGGCCGGGTCGCCGGCGGGGCCGACCACGGCGACCTCGCGCGGCCCGTCGATCAGGGCCTCCGCGACGGCGAGGCCCCAGCCGATGAAGCGCGGGGCCCGGCCGGCGAGCGCGCCCACGATGCCCAGGGCCCGTTCGGCAGCGGTGCGGTGGCGGTCGGAGCCGGTGTACGCGGCGTAGCCGAGCAGTGCGCCGGCGGCGGCCGTCCAACCGGACGGGGTGGCGTTGTCCGTCGGGTCCTGGGGGCGCCGGATCAGCTCCTCGGCATCGTCGGCGGTGTCGTACAGGGCGCCGCTCGCCGGGTCGGTGAAGTGGACGAGGACGGTGTCGAGCAGGCCGCCGGACAGGTCGAGCCAGGCGCTCTCGCCGGTGACGGAGTACAGCGCGAGCAGGCCCTCGGCGAGGTCGGCGTAGTCCTCCAGGACACCGGCGTTGGGGCCGGGGCGGCCGTCGCGGGAGGTGCGCAGCAGGCGCCCGTCGGCGGTGAGGTGGACGGCGATGAGCAGGTCGGCTGCGCGCTCGGCGGCCTCGACCAGGTCGGGGCGGTCCAGCAGGGCGCCGGTCTCGGCGAGGGCCGCGACGGCCAGGCCGTTCCAGGCGGCCACCACCTTGTCGTCGCGGGCCGGGGCCGGGCGTTCGGCGCGGGCGGCCAGCAGCCGGGCGCGGATCCGCGCCAAGGCCTGCCGGTCGGCCGGGTCCGCGGGCAACTGGAGGACGGAGGTGCCGTGTTCGAAGGTGCCGGTGACGTCGAGGAGTCCGACGGCGAGGGCGCCGTCCTCGGCGCCGAGGACGGCGGTGAGCTGCTCCGGGGTCCAGGCGTAGTAGGCGCCCTCGGCGGTCTTCCCGGTGGCCGGGTCGACGGAGTCGGCGTCCAGGGCCGAGGCGAAGGCGCCCTCGGGGGTGCGCAGGGCGTCCAGCAGGAAGTCGGCGGTCTCCAGGGCGATCCGGCGGGAGAGCGGGTCGCCGGTGGCCCGCCAGTGGTGCAGGTAGACCCGGATCAGCAGGGCGTTGTCGTAGAGCATCTTCTCGAAGTGCGGGACGACCCAGTCGGCGTCCACCGAGTAGCGGGCGAAACCGCCGCCGAGCTGGTCGTAGAGGCCGCCGCGGGCCATCGCCTCCAGGGTCCGGCCGGCCATCTCCAGGGCGGCCTCGGAGCCGGTGCGGGCGTGGTGGCGGAGCAGGAACTCGACCGCCATGGACGGCGGGAACTTGGGCGCGCCGCCGAAGCCGCCGCGCTTGGCGTCGAAGGTGCGGGAGAGTCCGGCGAGGGCCTGGTGCAGGTCGGCCTCGGCGGGCGGGGGACGGCTCCGGTGCCGGCGCCGTAGACGGCGGCCCGCTCCGCGAGGTCGGCGCGGATCCGGCCGGCGACCTCGGCGACCTCGTCGCGGCGGTCGCGCCAGGCGGCGGTGACGCCCTCCAGGACCTGCCGGAAGCCGGGCATGCCGTGCCGGGGCTCGGGCGGGAAGTAGGTGCCGAAGTAGAACGGCTCCTTGTCCGGGGTGAGGAAGACCGTCATGGGCCAGCCGCCCTGCCCGGTGGCGGCCTGGACGGCCTCCATGTACACGGCGTCCACGTCGGGCCGCTCCTCGCGGTCGACCTTGACCGCGACGAAGTGCTCGTTGGCGTACTCGGCGAGCACGTCGTCCTCGAAGGACTCGTGCGCCATCACGTGGCACCAGTGGCAGGCCGCGTACCCGACACTCAGCAGCACCGGCACCCCGCGCCGCCGCGCCTCCTCGAAGGCCTCGGGCCCCCAGGGCCACCAGTGGACCGGGTTGTCGGCGTGCTGCTGCAGGTACGGCGAGGTCGCGTCGGCCAACCGGTTCATGCGTTCAGCTTCTCACACCACCCCCACCGAGCCTGTGGAACCGCCCGTACCAGTCCGCTTGGCCGAGGTGTGCCCATCCGCAGTTACTCGGTATGAGGGAATCTCCAGCCCGAGGGGGCGGCGTGGAAGCGCACCACGATGCCGGAGACACGGTGCACGACGGCATCACGTATCTCCGGCCCCAGAACCCAGTGCTGGTTTCTCCAAACAACCACAGAAGCGCGCCGGCGACGCTCCTGGAAGCGCAGGAAAGAGCCCCGCGCCGATACCAGCAAACAGCCCTGAAAATCGAGGAGGAGGTGAGTGATGCCGCACTAGTCCTTGCTTCCTGCAACGCCCTCCGGGGCACCGATACCACGGCAGATGACCCGAACACACGGGATCGCGTCGTGCCGCTGACTGTCGAGCCAGGGCGGGAAATCCGCATTGCGTCTTCCAGGCCGTAGAAGCCTGGATTCGTTGCCCTCACTCGGTGTCGATGTCGGCCTCCCCGGCCTCCTTGTCCGCCGACTTGATGCCCAGGCTCTCGATGAACTGCCGCTCCCTCGCAGCCAGCTCGTGCTGGCGCGCAAGAATAAAGTCGGTGAACTCGTCGGCCTTGAGGTGCTCAATGGACGCGAGACTGACTCCGTGTGAGTCCAGGATGTCGATCTTCCCCTCCTCCGCGAGTCTGATGAGCGCCTGCCGGATCGACACGCCTGGCGGTGTGGTCATGACGATCCGGTTGGCGGGGCTGGAGGCCCCGGGACTCCGCTCTGAGTGATGACGTGTCGATAGGTCTCGCTGTGTGCCGTCGCGAGCTGCTCCAGTACGTTGGCGGTGCCGCCGTCGAGATTCTTCCGCTCGGGGAACGTCTGCAGATCCCAGAGGAGGTAGGCACGCACGCGCGCGCTGCGCAGGTCGAAGCGCTCGGGGAAGGAACGCGCCCGCTCGCCGGAGTAGCTGAGCCCGCCCTTGCCCCCGGCGAAGGCCTTCATCTCCGTGATGAATTTCCGGACCTGGGTGGTGGTGGACCCGGCGAAGGTGCCCGCCAGCGACGTTGTCCAGAACCAGTTCCGGAGCTTGACCCGCTGCTCCGCTTCGACCTTTTCGGAGAAGTGGAAGAAGACGGCGAGCAGCATGATCTGGATGTTGTAAGGAACCAAGCGGGCCAGCGGGACCCGGACCTCATCCCGCAGGAACTCGACCACCTGCTGGAGGATCAGGTCCGTATCCGTCACTGCGGTCATGAGCTGGTCCTGGACCTTGCGGGCCATGGTCTCCCAGGACGTGTCCCGCTGTACGTCCTCCTCGCCGGACAGCGCAAGGACGGTCTGAAAGATCGTCATGATTGGGATCTCGCCGAAGCCAGAAGCGGCGACCCGTCCCTTGATCTCCTCCATCTTGTCGCTGAGTGTCTCCGAGCCAATGGTCCCGTAGGTCAGAGCGGAGACCATCTGGTCGGGACGCATCTTCTGGCCGCTGCTGTTGATCCTGGAAAAGACCTCGATGGCCTGCTGGAGAGTGCCACCCTCCATGCGCACAACGGAGACTTTGTAGTTTTTTACCCGCTTCGCGATGCGCTCGCTCTCCGTGGTGAGGCGGTCGGCCTCCTCGCGAGAGGCGTAGACATCAGACAGCTTCCGTGCGTATTCAAGGAAGTCCAGGGTCCCCAGCACCGACCGCATGGGCAGGAAGTGGCTGGGCACCTCATCGCCACTCTTCCAGTGACGGTAGCGCAAGCCGTCGTTTTCCGACCGGACGAGCGGCCGGTAGACCCACCACATCCAGTCCTCCTGCTGCGTGGACCGTGGGGCGTCGGCTGAGCGGTGGAGGACGCCGAAGAGGGTCGAGAGCCGCTGATGACCGTCCAGCACATAGGCAACCTTCGCCCCCTCTGGTGCTGGTGGAATTCTGTGCCCACCGATGGTGTCGAGGCTTTCGAGCGGCATGGTGGTCTCCCAGATGAGCAGGCTTCCCATCGGATAGCCACGCTCCATGCTGTCGAATAGCTGCAGCATCTGCTCGGGGCGCCACAGGAAAGGGCGCTGGAACTTCGGCACCCGCAGCTCACCCTGCGAAATCCGCTCCAACACCTGCTCCAGGAAGTGGACCTCCGGCACCACCGAGATATCCTTGACCACCTCGATATCTCCCATGCTCAGATCACGCCCCGAATCATCTCGAACATCGATTGCAATTCCCGCTTCGCTCCGGGCCCTAGGCCATCCAGGTCCCGCTCCGATATCCCGCCGCGCATCACCTCTTGCAGGAACAGGCCCGGCAAGTCCGTCCCGAACCCCTCCTGGAGGGTGATCAGATCCTGCTCCGCCACTTGGTCGTACAGATCACCGTGACGCGGAGGAATGACGTAGGTCGCCCCGGCCTTCCCGGAGTGTCGCCCCTTCTGGTCGGGGCCTCGCTGCGATTTCCCCTTGAATCCGTGCTTCATGTCGAAGTAGGCACGCTGCTCGGGTGAGAAGTTCTTGAGAGACGTCAGACGCTTGGCCATGGAAGACATTCCGACGGCCTTTTTCGGCTGGCGGGCCAGGACTCGATTGGAAATGTAGTTCTCCATCTCCCGGAAGCTGAGGACGTGCGAACTGACGCCTTCGCGGGCCGCGGCTTCGGCCTTCTCGTGATTGCCGGTCCGGTCCGTGGAGTGGAAGCTGTCGCTATCGATGACCAGGACCACACGCTTGGTCCTGGAGAACTGCGCGGCCTGGTCGACGGCGTGCCGGGTCGCGCCGTCCTTGCCACCTCCGTTGTACACACCTAGGCGGCTGTCTTCCTTGGCGTCGATGACGTCCTCGCAGCCCAACAGGCGCGCGAGCGACTCGATCATCTGCCAGTCGTAGACCGCGTTCTCCACAACCAGGACAGCCGGCCGCTCCAGGTCGCGGAGGTCTGCTGCCAGCGTCTCGCCAGCCACAGTGACCACGCCGGAGGTCCCCCGTGCGGCGCCCAGGCCTGAGCCATGCTCGCCTTCTGTGCGAGTAGCAGGTAAATCTGCGCCAGGACCGGGACGTGACGCTCCAGGAACGCACGGACGACGTCCATGTCATGAGGGGAGATCACCCACTCGTGCCGCGCCTCCCTAAAGAATCCGATCAGCTTCAATATGAGCTCGGCATTCTCGTCGCCTTGGCGATCTGCCAGCAGGTCAACCGGAATCTCAACGCGCATCGTTGATCCGATTCGCCTGCGCGTCCGCGAGGGCGCGCACCTCCTCGAAGTCCTCCGCGAAGACTCCCCGCGGCCAGTAGTCGAGGTTGCCGAGAGCATCCACTTCGATCTTTCGCAGGGTAGCGGCTCCCTCGGCCTGTTCGACGAAGTAGATCTTCACGTCATCCGGCGACAGCTTCCGCTCCGCAACCCGTCGGCGCAGTCTAAGGAGGAAGTTCTCGCTGTGCGTCTCCACCAGGAAGCGCACCTGCGACTCCTGCACGGCGTCGACATAGAGATCGGCGATCGCGGCGTGCGCCGAAGGATGGAGATGAAGTTCGGGCTCCTCCACGATCTCGATCACAGGCCCAGCGGGCGACTCCACGCGGTCTGCGGCCCGTTGGATCACTATCGGCAGGAACTGGACCACGCCGGTGCCGACGTCATCGATGTGGACGACGAGATCGCGGTCGCGCTGGGAACGTAGCTTGGGAATGTACATCCCGGAGCCGACGTCGGTGACTTCAAGGAGCCAGCCGGGCAGGATGTTCTCCAGCAGAGTGTTCACCTCACGGCCGATCAGACCGCGCCCGTACATCTCATCCGCAGCGAGCACGCCGAGGGCCCGCTCCCCCGGTAACCAACGCTGCCCAGGGTTCTGACCGGAGACCGAAAAAAGCGCTCCGGGCTCTTCCTGAACGGACCCAGATACCGGATCTCGTCAAGGCCTTCCCGAATCAGTCGGGTGACTCCGCGCACACCGCCGACGGAGTCCGGCCAGTCGGCCGGATCGGGCAGCAGTCCGCGAAATCCAACTTTGCCCTCATGACCGTCGACAAGATACGCGCGCTTCTCAGGAGAGTAGGCGTCGATGCCGCGGATCCAGGAGATATTCGCGACCTCCGACCCACAGGAGATCTCCAACGAGGAGACCAGCTGCATTCCCTGGTTCGCGATGTTCTGGACCTCGGCGGTGGCACTGACGACCCCACCGCCATCAATGCCGATCGTGGCACCCAGGCGAATGTGCCCATGAGGTGACGAGCCATGGATCAGATCCGCGAACGAGGGGTGGAGCCCTGGACCAGGTCCAGGTCTAGCGGATACGGGGAGTCGCCACGGATACCGATGGACAGAAGCGGGAGCGCTCGCACGACGGCGCTCTTGCCGGAATTGTTCCGACCCAGCACGACGGTAATCTTGCCAAGCTCCACCTCCTGCTTCTCTCTGAAGCAGCGATAGTTCTCCAGCGAGAACCTCTCCAGCGACACTTGGGCTCCGTTCGCTCACACCGTGTCCAGCGCACGCCGCCCCAACGGCGCGTCAGCGTGGCTGCGACAATACTCTCAGATGGCGGAACCTCGGCACTCGAGTTTCACTCTTCCCGCTGCACAGATACCCGACGTCTGCCCCGGAGTTCCAGCTGTCCGGCAAGACCGTGAGGCGCTAACGACAACGCCCCTCCCGGGGCGGCAGAGGTGCTGCGCGCGCTACGGGCCTGAGCTCCCGACCGGCATGACCACCTCCAAGTGGGCCACCACCTTCTGAGCGTGTCGCCTCGCGTTCCAGGCAGACTCAAGAGCCGCGGACTACTCGGGTCGACGAGTTCAGTGGCACCAGTGGCAAGCCGCGTACCCGACCGACAGCAGCACGGGCACCCCGCGCTGCTCCGCCTCTGCAAACGGCTCGGGCCCCCAGGGCCACAAGTCCACCGGGCTTTCGGCGTGCTGCTGAGGGTGTGGGGAGGTGGCGTTGGCCAAGCGATCCACGGTTGACAGTCTGTCACTGGCGGACAGCGAGAACCACACTCGCCACCCCGGGGGCGACTCCGGCTGCTGCGCGAGCACGGAGGCGGAGGCACGGCGCTTGTCCGCCCCGGGTCGGACAGGCAGCTCAGCAGAGAGCCGCTTCTCGGCGCGGGAAGGCCCGGGGCATCGAAATCCTCTCGGTGTAATAGACACCGTCTTACACTGGGGCCATGAAGCCGACCCGAGCCGGGACCACCGAGAACATTTCCGTGTCGATGCCCGCCGAGTTGATCAGTGAGCTCCGCTCGCGGACCGGCCGCAGAGGGCTGTCGAGCTACATCACCGAGGCCGTCAGGCACCAGCTCGCCATGGACGGGCTCGCCGAGATCGTCGCCTCCCATGAAAAGGAGCACGGCGCTCTCACGGAGCAGGAGATCGAGGCCGCCCGCCGCGATCTCTTCGGAGAAGAGAACGCCCGAGACGTCCATCGGGGCGCTGCATGAAGGAGCAGCCGGCCCGCTCTCTGGTGCTCGACTCCGAGGCGCTCTCCCTGCTCCTGGGCAACGACCGCGGGATGGCAGCTCGCATCGAGGCATCCCGACAGGTCGGAGTACCTGTCCTGGTGTCGGCGCTGACCATCGTCGAAGCCGCACAGGGAAAGACCGACCTGGCGCGCTTGAAGTGGGTGCTCTCTCGGCTGCGGGTGGAACCGGTCATCCAGGAGGACGCGCTGACCGCGGTGGCGCTGCTCCGGGACGGCGGCGGGCTGCACGGACACAAATACGCCATCGACGCTCTCGTCGCCGCTCTCGCGCTACGGGCCCCGGCCCCCGTGATCGTGCTGACCTCCGACCGCGACGACTGGTCGAAGCTCTGCGGAAGCCGCGTGATCATCAGAGAGGTGTGAGCGCCGCCGACCACCGGGCCTGCGCGTTCACCGGCACCAGTGGCAGGCCGCGTAGCCGACGGACGGCCGAGGTCGCGTCGGCGAGACGGTTCGGCATGGGCCCATCCTCGCGTATCGCGGGGGCGGGCCGGGGCCGGACGTGGCCGGGGCGGCTACTCCTTGCCGGGCTCCGTGTCCTCGGCGAAGTCGATCTTCTTGAAGCGGCTGTTCATCGACTTCAGCAGGAACCAGGTCGCGACGCCGAGCGCGGCGAAGACCACGAAGCCCAGCAGGCCGGGGGTTACCTTGGCCTGGTCGAGCGCGAGGTCGGCGGCGAGGTGGGTGGGGTTCACGGGGGTGCTCATCTCTCCATGGTGGCCCGGCCCTACACGGGCCGGGCCACCGGGGTGCTGCTACTTGCGGAGCCCGGCGAACAGGTCGTCCTCGGGCAGGTCGGTGTCCACGTGGGAACGGGCGAGCTCGTAGTCCTCGGTCGGCCAGACGTCTCGCTGGACGTCGATCGGGACGCGGAACCACGGGCCGTCCGGGTCGATCTGGGTGGCGTGCGCGATGAGCGCCTTGTCCCGGATCTCGAACCAGTCGTCGCACTTCACGCGGGTGGTGATCTCGCGCTCCTTGCGGCCGCTCTTCTCCCAGCCCTCGATCCACTCACCGTACGGGGAGTCGAAGCCGTGCTCGCTGAGGTAGGCGTGCAGGGCGCGGATGCGGCCCATCGGGAAGCCGTGGTTGTAGTACAGCTTCTGCGGCTGCCAGGGCTCGCCGGCCTCCGGGTAGGCGTCCGGGTCACCGGCGGCGTCGAAGGCCACCATGGTGATCTTGTGGGTCATGATGTGGTCGGGGTGCGGGTACCCGCCGTTCTCGTCGTACGTGGTGATCACGTGCGGGCGGAACTCGCGGATCAGCTTCACCAGGGCGCCGGCCGCCGTGTCGACGTCCTCCAGGGCGAAACAGCCCTCGGGGAGCGGCGGCAGCGGGTCGCCCTCGGGCAGGCCCGAGTCGACGTAGCCCAGCCAGGCCTGCTGCACGCCCAGGATCTCGCGGGCCGCGTCCATCTCCTTGCGGCGCACCTCGTGGATGTTCGCCTCGACCCACGGGTCGCCCTGGAGCTTCGGGTTGAGGATCGACCCGCGCTCCCCGCCGGTGCAGGTGGCCACCAGGACGTCCACCCCCGGGCGACGTACATCGCCATGGTGGCGGCGCCCTTGCTGGACTCGTCGTCCGGGTGCGCGTGCACCGCCATCAGTCGCAACTGCTCACTCAACGCCTGGTTTCCTTCCCGGAATGTCCGAATCGTCGGGTCGGCTCCCCCGCCGACTCCGGCGCGGACGTGCCCCTTCTATAGTGACGGACTGAGGGGCCGCTCCATTCCCGCCGGGGCCCGAGTGCCCCTCGTCGAAAGGACCGAGCAGCGCCATGGACTCCAGCCCTACGACCTCCGCGCCGCCGGAGGGCCGCTACAGCCGCCGCTCGGACGCGGAGGCGGACCGCCGGCTGCGGATCGCCGCGGTGGTCTGCGGGGTGCTGTTCGTCGGCCTGGTGGCCTGGTTCGGCGCCTCGTACGTGCTGCGGGAGTCCGCGATGAGCGGCACCGTCCCGACCTTCCAGGCGGTTTCCGACCAGGAGATGCAGCTGCAGCTGTCGGTGACGAAGAATGCGGGCACCGGCGGCGTCTGCACGGTACGGTCGATGAGCGTGGACAAGACGGTGGTCGGCCAGTCCGACTTCCGCGTGCCGGCCGCGGGCAGTAGTTACTCGGCGATCGTGACCCTTCGCACCACGGCCCGCGGCACCACCGCCGAGCTGCTCGGCTGCACCCCGGACAAGTAGCGGCGGGGCCGAGCGGGCCTTTGCACATCTCACTCGTCCGGGCGCATATTCGAGCGTACGGGCGGGCATCCGTACGGAGTGCCGCGGGCATTTCGGCGGTCACGTTGCGTCAACGCGCCCGATCACCCCTCCCGTGGAGGGGCGGACATTGTTAGGCTCGTGGTTTCGCCCCTTCCGCGGCCGACCGCCCGGGAGCGGGCGTTGCTTTGTAAATCGACCGAATCCCCTGCTGACGATCAACCCTCAGCACCGCCCAGTACCGACGAGGAGCACCTGTGACCCAGACCAGCGATGACGTGACCTGGCTCACTCAGTCCGGCTACGACCAGCTCAAGGCCGAGCTGGAGCACCTGACCGGCCCCTGGCGCACCGAGATCGCCCAGAAGATCGAGGCGGCGCGCGAGGAGGGTGACCTCAAGGAGAACGCCGGCTACCACGCGGCCAAGGAGGAGCAGGGCAAGTACGAGGCCCGGATCCGCCAGCTCACCCAGCTGCTGGAGCGCGCCAAGGTCGGCGAGGCCCCGGCCGACTCCGGCATCGTCGCCCCCGGCATGGTCGTGACCGTCGCCTTCGACGGCGACAAGGACGACACCATGCGCTTCCTGCTCGGCTCCCGCGAGGTGGCCGGCGAGGACCTGGACATCTACTCCCCGCAGTCGCCGCTCGGCCGTTCCATCAACGGCAAGAAGATCGGCGAGGACGCCACCTACGAGCTGCCGAACGGCAAGCGCGCCAGCGTGACGATCATCGAGGCCAAGCCGCACGCCGGCTGACCCGGGACACACGGAAGGGGCGGCCGTCCGGCCGCCCTTCGCCATGCCGGGGCTCAGCCCGCCGCGGAGCGGTACTTGCGCACCGACAGCCAGGAGAACACCGCCATGATCACCAGCGACCAGACCACCGAGACCGGCACGGCGTGCTGCATCGGCCAGGAGTCCGGGGTCGGGCCGACCTGGTTGCCGAACAGTTCGCGGCAGGCCTGGACGGTCGCCGAGAACGGGTTCCAGTAGGCGATCGGCTGGAGCCAGCCCGGCATCGAACTGACCGGCACGAACGCGTTGGAGATGAAGGTCAGCGGGAACAGCCAGATCAGGCCGGCCGAGGTGGCCGCCTCGGGACTGCGCACCGACAGGCCGATCAGCGCGCCGATCCAGGAGAAGGCGTAGCCCAGCAGGAGCAGCAGGCCGAAGGCGGCGAGCGCTTTGGGGAGGCCCTCGTGGATCCGCCAGCCGACCAGCAGCGCGACCAGGGCCAGCACCAGCAGGGTGAAGGCGGTCTGCACCAGGTCGGCGAGGGTGCGCCCGACCAGCACCGCGGAGCGGGTCATCGGCAGCGAGCGGAAGCGGTCGACCAGGCCCTTGGTCATGTCCTCCGCGATGCCGGCCGAGGCGCCGGCCACCGCGAAGGTGACGGTCTGCGCGAAGATGCCGGCCATCAGGAACTGGATGTAGGTGTCGTGGCTGGCGCTCGTCCCGGGGATCTGGATGGCACCGCCCATCACGTACGAGAAGAGCAGCACGAACATCACCGGCTGCATCAGGCCGAAGACCACGATCTCGGGGATCCGGGTCATCCGGCGCAGGTTGCGCCTGGCGACGACCCAGGAGTCGTGGGCCATGGCCGCGAGGCCGGTGCGCTGGCGGGGGACGGCCTGGCCGATGGCGCCGCCGGTGGTGGTGGTCGCCGTCATGTCAGGACTCCTTCCCGTGGCCGCGGCGGCCCTTGGCGGGCTGCTGCGAGCCGTCCTCGCCGTTCTCCTCGGCCGCGGTGGCGTGGCCGGTGAGCGAGAGGAACACGTCGTCGAGGGTGGGGCGGCGCAGGCCGATGTCGTCGATCTCGATGGAGCGGGCGTCGAGCTCGCGGATCACGTCGGCGAGCACCTTGGCGCCGCCGCTGACCGGCACGGTGATCCGGCGGGTGTTCTTCTCCACCGCCGGGTCGCCCTTGGCGTACGGGGCGAGGGCGGCCAGGGCCTCGGAGGTCTCGTCGGCGCGGTGCACGACGACCTCGATCCGCTCGCCGCCGATCTGCGCCTTCAGCTCGTCGGCGGTGCCGCGGGCGATCACCTTGCCGTGGTCGACCACCGCGATGTCGTGGGCGAGACGGTCGGCCTCCTCCAGGTACTGCGTGGTGAGCAGCAGGGTGGTGCCCTGCTCCACCAGGGTCTCGATGACGTCCCACAGCGCGAGGCGGTTGCGGGGGTCCAGGCCGGTGGTGGGCTCGTCGAGGAACATCACCGGCGGGCGGACGACCAGGGCGGCGGCCAGGTCGAGGCGCCGGCGCATGCCGCCGGAGTAGGTCTTGGCGGTGCGGTCGGCGGCCTCGGTGAGGTTGAACCACTCCAGCAGCTCCCGCGCGCGGGCCTTCGCGTCGCGGGCGCTCATCTGGTAGAGCTCGCCGACCATCTGGAGGTTCTCGCGGCCGGTCAGGTACTCGTCGACGGCGGCGTACTGGCCGGACAGGCCGATCAGGCTGCGCACCCGGTTGGGGTGGGCGAGCACGTCCAGGCCGGCCACCGTGGCGCGCCCGGAGTCGGGGCGCAGCAGGGTGGTGAGGACGCGGACGGTGGTGGTCTTGCCGGCTCCGTTGGGGCCGAGCAGGCCCAGCACGGTGCCTTCGGGGACGTCGAGGCTGACCCCGTCGAGGGCGCGGACGTCACCGAAGGTCTTGACCAGGTTCTCGGCTTGGATGGCTGGCGCCATGGCCTGCCTCATCTCCTCTGTGTCCGTCATTTCTTCCGATCGTCACACAGGTGTCCGATCGGGCGGAGGTCCAAAATCGCGATGTATCGCGTATGCGGGGAGAGCATGGCAGTACGCGATATATCGCGTCAAGGGTGACGGGCCGGCCCCGCCGGGGCCACCCCGGCCGGGTCAGCGGGCGACCACGAACCCCGCGTCCCGCAGCTCCCCCATCACCGCCGCGCAGTGCTCCGGCCCCTTGGTCTCCAGGTGCAGGTCCACCTCCACCTCGGCCAGGCCCAGCTGCGGGTCGATCCGCACGTGCGCCACGTCCAGCACGTTGGCGTCCAGCCTGGTCAGCACCGCCAGCAGCGCCGCCAGCGAACCCGGCTTGTCCGCCAGCCGCACCCGCAGCGAGAGGTAACGGCCGGCCGCCGCCAGCCCGTGCCGCAGCACCCGCTGCATCAGCTGCGGATCGATGTTGCCGCCGGACAGCACCGCCACCACCGGGCCCTCGCAGGCCTCCGGCCGCTCCAGCAGGGCCGCGATCGGGCTCGCCCCGGCCGGCTCGACCACCAGCTTCAGCCGTTCCAGGCCGACCAGCAGCGCCCGCGACAGGGCGTCCTCGGAGACCGTGAGCACCCCGTCGGCCAGCGTGTTCACCACCTCGAACGGGATGTCGCCGGGCCGGCCCACCATGATGCCGTCCGCCATGGTGGCGACCCGCTCCAGCGACACCGGCCGCCCGGCCGCCAGCGAGGGCGGGTACGCGGCGGCGCCGGCCGCCTGCACCCCCACCACCCGGACGTCCGGGCGCAGCGGCTTGACCGCGGCGGCGATCCCGGCGATCAGCCCGCCGCCGCCCACCCCGACCAGGATGGTGCGCACCTCCGGGCACTGCTCCAGGATCTCCAAGCCCACCGTCGCCTGACCGGTGACCACGTCCCAGTGGTCGAAGGGGTGGATGAACACCGCGCCGGTCGCCTCCGACCAGCGCTGCGCGGCGAGCAGCGTCTCGTCCACCGTGGCACCGTGCAGGCGCACCTCGGCGCCGTACTCCCGGGTCGCCGCGACCTTCGGCAGCGGCGCGCCCAGCGGCATGAAGACCGTCGAGTGGACGCCCAGCAGCGAGGCCGCCAGCGCGACTCCCTGCGCGTGGTTGCCGGCGCTGGCGGCGACCACGCCGCCCGCCTTCTGCACCGGGGTCAGCCCGGCGATCCGCACGTACGCGCCGCGCAGCTTGAAGGAGCCGGTGCGCTGGAGGTTCTCGCACTTGAGGTGCACGGGGGCGCCGACCAGCGCGGACAGGTACCGGCTGCTCTCCATCGGGGTGACCCGGGCGACCCCGGCCAGCATCTTGTGGGCACCGCGGACGTCGTCGAGGGTGATCGGCCAGCTCTGCATGCGGTCAGCGTACGACCGCGGCGGGGCGCGGCCGGTTTTCCCCGCTCGCCCGCCCGGGCCGTTCCGCACCGGCGCCCGGTCGGTGTCGGCCCTGTTCCCGGCAGCGGTCCCCGCGCGTACGCTGCTGGCTCCGAGCACCCGCACCGCCACCCGAACGTGAGCCGCGATGACGACCACCTCGCCCGGGACCGCCGGCCGCCACGACCCCCTCGACCCCCGACTGCACCACCAGGTGGCGGTGTTCGCCCGCCGGCTGGAGCAGGTCCGGCACACCGCGGTGGGCTCCCTGGACCGCGCCGGGTACCTGCTGCTCGACGAACTGCAGCGGCACGGCCCGGTCAGCGTCAAGGCGCTGGCCGCCGCGCTCGGCGTGGACTCCTCCACCGTCACCCGGCAGGCCGCGCCGCTGGTGGAGGCCGACCTGGTCGGCCGGGTGCCGTACCCGGCCGACCGGCGGGCGGTGCACCTCGCGCTCACCCCGCTCGGCGGCCGGCGGCTCGCCGAAGTCCAGGCCGGACGGGAGGAGCTGATGCACCGCCTGACGGCGGACTGGCCCGCCGACGAGCGGCGGGCCTTCTGCGCCCTGCTGGCCCGCTTCAACGACTCCCTGGAGTCGTACGCCGCGGGCCAGGGCGGCGCGCCCTGATCAGCCGAGCGCCTGCCGCAGGTCGGCCAGCAGGTCGTCGATCGACTCGATGCCGACCGAGACCCGGACGAGGTCGGCGGGCACCTCCAGCGCCGAGCCGGCCACCGAGGCGTGGGTCATCCGGCCCGGGTGCTCGATCAGCGACTCCACGCCGCCCAGCGACTCGCCGAGGGTGAACAGCTCGGTGCGGTTGCAGACCTCGACCGCGGCCTCCTCGCCGCCGTTGACGCGGAAGGACACCATGCCGCCGAACGCCTTCATCTGCTTGGCCGCGATGTCGTGCCCGGCGTGCTCGGGCAGACCGGGGTAGAGCACCTGGTGCACCTTGGGGTGGCCGGCCAGCAGCTCGGCGACCTTCTCGGCGTTGGCGCTGTGCCGGTCCATCCGGACGCCCAGCGTCTTGATGCCGCGCATCACCAGCCACGCGTCGAACGGGCCGGACACCGCGCCCATGGCGTTCTGGTGGTAGGCCACCTCCTCGCCGAGACCCGCCTCGGCGAGGACGAGCGCGCCGCCGACCACGTCCGAGTGGCCGCCCATGTACTTGGTGGTGGAGTGCACCACGGCGTCCGCGCCGAGCGCGATCGGCTGCTGCAGGTACGGGCTGGCGAAGGTGTTGTCGACCACCAGCAGCGCGCCCGCCGCGTGCGCGACCTCGGCCAGCGCGGTCAGGTCGGTGATGCCCAGCAGCGGGTTGGACGGGGTCTCCACCCACACCGCCCGGGTGTTCGGGCGCAGCTGGGCGCGGACGTCCGCGAGGTCCTGGGTGTTGGCGACGGAGAACTCCACGCCCCAGCGGGTCAGCACCTTCGCGAACAGCCGGAACGTGCCGCCGTAGGCGTCGTTCGGGATGACGATGTGGTCGCCCGGCTTGAGGATCGTGCGCAGCAGGGTGTCCTCGGCGGCGAGGCCGGAGGCGAAGGCGAGGCCGCGGGCACCGCCCTCCAGCGCAGCGAGGCACTCCTCCAGAGCGGTGCGGGTGGGGTTGGCGGAACGGCTGTACTCGTAGCCCTCCCGCAGGCCGCCCACCCCGTCCTGCTTGTACGTGGACACCTGGTAGATCGGCGTGACGACGGCCCCGGTCCGGGGGTCTGCTTCCTGGCCCGCGTGGATGGCGAGGGTCTCGAAGCCGTGGGAAAACTGGTGCTCGGTCATGCCTCCGAGCCTAGTGCGCCGCGCCGTCCCCGCACGGGGGAGCGCGCAGGACGTACGGAGCGGGCGCCGGGGAGGCGGGTGGTGCGCCGGCCCCGCGCGGAAAGCAGTACGCGGGCGACCCGCCCGCCCGCTACGATCACGCGTCCGCACACATGATCGACACATTCCCCGGGGGGAACCGCACGTGGGCACGACCCCGCAACCCGCGGCCACGACCGCCGCGAACACCGCAGGGCGCGCCGCCCTCGCCGTCGCGATGCTGGCCGGCTTCTATCTGTTGGCGGCCGCCATCATCCTCGGCCTGCTGGGCCTCGACATCGCGCTCTTCGCCGGCCTGGGCCACGTCAGCCTCGGCCTGCTCAAGATCTACGCCCTCTCCGCGGCGGTGGCCTACCCCGTCCTGCGGGTGGTCTTCCTGACCCGCCGTCCGCGCGACGGGGCCGCCGGCGGACTTCCCGTCACCCGCGAGCAGCAGCCCGAGCTGTGGGCGCGGGTCGACCGGATCGCCGCACTGACCGGCGTCCGCGGCCCGGCCGAGATCCGGCTCGTCCCCGACGTCAACGCGGGCGTGCGGGAGGAGACCCGGCTGCTCGGCCTCGTCCCCGGCCCGCGGCACCTGGTGATCGGCGCCCCGTTGCTGCTCGGCCTCTCCGAGGGCGAGCTGGACTCCGTGCTCGCCCACGAGTTCGGCCACTACAGCAACCGGGACGTCCGCCTCGCCGGCGTCAGCGTCGCCGGCCGCACCGCCCTCCTGCACACCATCGGCACGCTGCACCGGCGCGCCGACGCCCACCGGGCGGGCGCCGCCGCCGAGATCGCCGCGAAGGACGCCAAGCGCCTCGCCAAGGGCAAGCAGGCCAGCGGCGAGGAGGCCGGCGGCGGCGTGGACCGCGTCCTCGCCGGCCTGTTCACCCAGTACGCCAAGCTCTACTTCCGGGTCTCCGAAGCCGTCAGCCGCCGCCAGGAGTACGCCGCCGACCGGGCCGCCGCCACGATCGCCGGCCGCGACGCCACCGCTGCCGCCCTGCGCCGCATCCCCGTCCTGGACACCGCCCACGGCTTCTACATGGAGCGCTACGCCACCATGGGCTGGGACGACGGCCTGCTCCCGCCGCCCGGCGAGGTCTACGGCGGCCTCGGCCGGCTGCTCACCGACCCCGAGCGCCGCAAGGAGCTCGCCGCGATCGGCCTGCCCGAGACCGAGGCCGACCCGTACGACTCCCACCCGCCGATCGCCCGGCGGGTCGCCGCCGTCGAGGCGCTGCCCGCCGACGGCCGCAGCGCCGAAGGGTCCGGCCCCGCCCTGGCCCTGCTCCGCGACCCCGAGCGCACCCTCGCCGCGCTGGAGCACGCCACCCTGGTGCCCGAGGCGGCCGGCAAGGAGCGCCTGGACTGGCCCGACCTGCTCCAGGCCACCGGCGTCCGCAACGCCCGCGCCGCCGCGCAGCCCGTCCACCGGGCCCTCACCGAGGCCGGGTGCGCGCCCACCCTCGACGCGCTGCTCGACGCGGTCGACGCCGGCCGCGGCTTCGAGATCGCCGACCGGCTGCCGAAGAGCGCGGAGGCCGCCGCCGCGACCGGCCGCGCCGCCCGCGAGTTCCTGCGGCCCGCCCTGCGTACCGCGCTCTCCCGGACGGCCCTGCTCGCCCTCGCCGAGGCCGGCCTGGCCCGCTGGGAGTTCTCCTGGTCCGCCCCCGCCGAACTGCGCCTGCCCGACGGGGTGGCCGAGGCCCTGCCCGCCGCCCTCGGCGCCGCCGTCACCGACACCCCGGACACCGCGCCGCTGCGTGCCCTGCTGGCCGGGGCGGGCCTCGCCGCCGAGGCCGTCCCCGCCGCCCCCTCACCGACCTCCGGAAGTAACGGCCATGGCCCGCCTGATCGTCATCGTCCCCCTGCTCCTGCTCGTCGGCGCCCGGCTCTTCACCTGGTGGGCCAAGGCGCGCACGGCCCGGCTCCAGGCCGCGGCCATCGCCGCCCGCCCGGCGCCGGGGCCCTCCGTCGTCCCGTCCGAGCACGGCCTGCTGCCGGCCGCCCGGCTGGTCGTGCAGGACGCCCGGCACCTCCCCGGCACGGCCGAGGCGCTCGCCGCCGCCCGGGCCGGCGACTGGCGCCCGGTCGCCGACCACCTCAAGGCCGTCGGCACCACCTCGGACCTGCTCTGGTACCGGATGCGGCCCTTCTCCGACCTCGCCGCCGAGGACGACATCTGGCTGCAGGCCTGGCGCCGCGAACGGCCCGAGGACCCGCAGGCCGCGCTGCTGCACGCCGAGGCGCTGGTCATGATCGCCTGGACGGTCCGCAGCGGGAAGCGCGCCCAGCACGTCACCCGGGAGCAGGCCGACGGCTTCCACCGGGTGCTCGGCGAGGCCGAGGCGGCCGCCCGGGAGGCCGCCGCCCTGGCCGACCCCGGCGACCCCAACGCCCTGGTCGCGCTCGCCCGGATCGCCCGCGGCCTGAACTGGGACAACGAGCGGTTCCGTGCCCTGTGGGCGGACATCGTCGCGCGCGACCCGCACCACACCGGCGCCCACCTCCAGGCCCTCCAGTACTGGTGCGCCAAGTGGCACGGCAGCCACGAGCTGATGCACGCGTTCGCCGACACCGCCGCCTCGACGGCCCCGGCGGGCAGCCTCCTCACCGCGCTCCGGCTGGAGGCGTACTGGGAGCAGTACGCGGGCACCCCGCAGGCACCGCAGGGGTACCTCCGGCCCGAGCTCGGCGCGGCCCTCGACGCCGTCCTCGCCGACCTGGCCGCCGCCCCGGCCGACCACCACCGGCTGGCGGACGCCCGCGGCTGGGCGGCGCTCCTGCTGCACCGGCACAAGCGGCACGTCGAGGCCGTCGAGCAGTTCCGCGCCCTCGGCGAGACCGTCCCGCTGCCCTGGTCGCAGTTCGAGAACCCGGTGGCCGCCTTCACCGGGGACCGGGCGGCCGCCGTGCTGGCGGCGGTGCGGACCACCACTCCGACCGCCGCTCCCACCGTCGGCCCGGCTGTCGGCACCGCCTGACAGGATGCCCCGGTGCACGCCACCCAGCCGACCCGGCCGACCCACCCGCCGTCCTTCCACGGCGACTTCGAGATCCACCTGACCGTCGCACCGCAGCAGGGCCGGGAGTTCACCGGCTGGGCCGCCGAACGCGGGCTCAAGGTGGTCGACATCGAACTGTCCCGCGGGGCCGTCCCCCGGCAGCCGATGCTGACGCTGCGGACGGCCGGCAGTCTCGCCGACGCGGCCGCCCTCGCCGCGCGGACCGCCGAGGCGGTGGGCGGGGCCGGGTTCGCGGTGCTCCGCACCAAGATCGAGGCCGCGCCCTGGGCCGGCGGCGTACCCGCCACCGACGCCCGGGCGCGCCGCCTCGGGCCGGCCTACTACTTCGAACACCACGTCAAGCTGCTGCTCGACGGCCCGCCCGGGCCGGAGCTCGCCGCGATCGCCGAACGCCACGACGCCCACCTGTCCCGCAACGCCCGCCGCACCCGGCCGGACGGGCGGCGCGAGCACTTCGTCACCCAGCGCTGCCGCCTGGTCGGCTCCGCCACCGCCGGGCGCCGCCTGGACGCGCTGGTCGCCGACCTGGGCGGCCACCACATTCTCACCGTCGAACGCGAGTTCGCCGTTCTCGACACCGCCGAGGCGCTCGACGCCGGCTGGATACACGAAGGACACACCCGATGACCGACGCCTGGCAGGACCTCGGCTACGGCCCCTGGAGCGAGGAACTGCGCGTGCCGCAGCACCGCCCCGCGACCGCCGACCTGGCGGAGCTGCAACTCCCCGCTCCCTCTACCCGGTGGCCGACGAGGGCGCCGTCCAGCGACCGGTGTTCGACCCCTCGCTGCTCGGCTACGTCAAGGCCATGCGCGCCGGCGACCCGGAGTTCGCCGACCCCGCCGTCGGCGCCCGCTGGTACGCCGCCCGCCGCGCCGCCCTCGACACGGTGCTCGCCGCGGTGGCCGCCACGCCGTGGGCCGACCACCTGGTGCTGCGCGGCTCCGCCCTGCTCACCGCCTGGTTCGGCGCGGACGCCCGCGAACCCGGCGACCTCGACTTCGTCGTCACCCCTGCCGACTGGGAGCTGGCGGACCCCCGGACGGACATCCTGCTCACCGACCTGGCCGCCACCTCCGAACGGCTGTCCGGCGAACGGCTCTCCGGCGGCCCGCGGCTGGACGCGGCCGGCGCCGTCCGGGACGAGATCTGGACGTACGACCGGGTGCCCGGCCGCCGCCTCGTGCTGCCCTGGACGGCCGACGGCCTGCCCGGCGGCACCGTCCAGCTGGACTTCGTCTTCACCGAGCGGCTGCCCTCCCCGGCCGTCCCGACCGACCTGCCGGCGCTCTCCGGCGTCGGCGCCGGCACCCGGCTGCGCACCGCCGACCGGGAGCTCTCCCTCGCCTGGAAGATCCTCTGGCTGGTCACCGACGGCTTCGCCCAGGGCAAGGACCTGTACGACGCCGTCCTGCTCGCCGAGTCCGTACCGCTCCGCTACGAACTGCTGCGGGACGTCTTCGACGGCGTCGACGACGCCTGGTGGGCCGACCGGCCGATCGGGCCGGAGGACATCGCGGAGCCGCTGGACTGCGTCGAGTGGGACGAGTTCCGCAAGGACCACCCGCAGGTCGGCACCGCCGAGGAGTACGCCGAACGCCTGCTCGCGGCCCTCGCCCCGACCTTCGCGGGCCGCACCGAGGAGGAGCTGCGCGCGGTGTGGACGGCACGCCAGGCGGACGGCCCCGAGGAGCACTGAGCGCCCGGCCCGGGCCGTCGGCGGCGGCTCAGCCGCGCCGCACCTCGTGCTGGAAGCAGCCGAACCCGAGGGCGCGGACGTGCACCAGGACGACCTCCGGGTCCGCGAGCAGGTCCGCGGCCGCGTCCCGGGCGGCGGCCGGCTCGACCGGGACACCGCGCAGGATGTGCCCGTGCCGGTCGTAGGCGCGCAGCACCCGGGGGCCGTGGTGCATCCCGTCCGGCCAGCCCGGTGCCGGGCCCGCGCAGGGGCCGGCGTGCAGGAAGACCGGGCCCTGCTCGTCGTACGGGCCGGGGTCGGCCCCCGTCCGGGCGGCCCAGCGGCGCAGCGGGGCGTAGGAGACCAGGGCGATCGCCTCGCCGGGGCGGGCCCGGGTGAGGCAGCAGCGCAGCGGGGCGCCGCCCTCGGCGGGGGCGGACAGCACGGGCGGTCGGCCCGCGTCGTCGCAGCGGCGGAGGTCGGCACAGGTGTCGGCGTCGATCGCCAGGACGGCGATCGCGGTGGCGGTGGTCATGCCGTCAGCCTGCCGGACCCTCCGCCCGGGCACCGGCGGGTTCGCGACACGGCGCTCGGCGCGGGGCCCGCCGGGACCCCGCGCCGGGCCGACGGCCCGGTGGCGCGTCAGAGCGCGCTGCCGGCCTTCCAGTCGGCCCAGCCGAGGTTCCAGCCGCTGAGGCCGTTGGTCGGGGAGACCGTCTGGTCACCGGAGTTGATCACCTCGACGACGTCGCCGACCATCGAGTGCGCGAAGAAGACGGCAGCGTCGGTGGTGGCGTCACCGCCGCCCTTGACGTCGCGCAGGGCGATGCAGCCGTGGCTGAGGTTGGCCGTGCCGAAGGCGGCGGCGGGCGACCAGTAGTTGCCGTGGATGAAGGTGCCGGAGGTGGTGAGCCGCTGGGCGTGCGGCACGTCCGGGATGTTGTACTCGTCGCCGAGGCCGACGGTGGTGGAGTCCATCTTGGTCTGCTCGAACTGCTCGGAGATGACCAGCTTGCCGCCCCAGGTCCTGTGGTCGGGGGCGCCGCCGATGATCGGGTAGGTCGCGGTGACCTGGCCGTCGGTGGTGACGGTGAGGGTGTGGGCGGAGAGGTCGGCGACGCTGGTGCGGCTGCGGCCGACGGTGAAGCGGACGTCCTTGGACTGGGTGCCGTAGACGCCCTTGGCGCCCTCGACGTCCTTGAGGCGGAGCTTGAGGGTGACGGTGGTGCCCTTCGCCCAGTAGTCACGGGGGCGGAAGTCGAGCCGGGTGCTGGAGAACCAGTGCCCGACGACCTCGACGCCGGTGTCGGCGGTGACGGTGATCGCCTGCTCGACGGCCCTGCGGTTGGCGACCGGCTTGTTGAAGTTGATGGTGACCGGCATGCCGACGCCGACGGTGGCGCCGTCCTCGGGCGTGAAGTAGCCGACGAAGGTGTTCGCGGGGGAGGCGGTGGCGAACGCGGCGTGCGCGTCGGCCTCCAGCCCGTCCTTGTCGACGGCCGACGCGGCCACGGAGTAGCGGGTGCCGCTGGCGAGCGGGCCGGTGGAGGTCCAGCTGAGGCCGTCGGCGGCGCGGGTGCCGGGGACGGCGCGGCCGCTCCCGTCGGTGGCGGTGACGGACGCGAGGGTGCCGCCGGTGACAGTGACGGTGATCGGCCTGGTGAAGGACGCGGTGCTGACGCCGTCGGCCGGGGATATGGATATTCGGGCGGTCGACGTCCGGGGGCTGCTGCTGGGGGTGCCGGTGGCGCCGGCGGCCGGAACGCCGCCCACCCCGGCCGCGGTCGTGCCGGAGGCGGCGGAACCCGAGGAGGAGACGGGGTCGTTGCACGCGGCGACCAGCAGCACGGGGGCGCCGAGCAGGCCGGCGAGCACTCCGCGGCGGGTCCAGGTGCCCTTGGTCCCTCGCTCCTGCTTCTCGGGTGCCGTCACGGTGTTCTCCCTGCTGGTCGGCGTTCGCGCACGGCGGCGCGGGTACGGAATCAAGCACCGCAAACCGGCATGAATCGGTTCCAAGGCGCAAATGCTTGAGATCGTACGAGAGTACTTCCGATCGCTCCATAACGGACAAAGAGCCCGGTCCGGAAAGGTCCGGATCGGGCTCTCTGTGGCGGAACTCACGGCACCGCAGGAAGGGCTCGGCTACTCGCCGTCCGCCTCGTCCGAGGCCTCGACGCTGTACTCGTCCCAGCTCTCGTCCTCGGGGTCGTACTCGGTGTGGGCCGACTCCCAGGTCGCCGACGTCAGCTCGATGCCCGGGACGTCGCCGAGCAGCGCGACGGGGTCGATGAAGTGGGCGAGCGAGCCGGACGGGTCCACCTCGATGGCCTCGACGGACTGGGTGCGCTCCTCGTCGTCGAGGTACTCGTCGTTCTCGACCTGGGCGAGCGCGGCGGCCTTGAGGGCCTGCTCATCGGTGATCTCGGCGATGAGCTCGATGCTGAGGCGTACGTAACGCGGTGCGTCCTGCGCGGGCAGGTCAGTGCTGGTCATGGCGGCGAGCCTAGGTCAGCGGGCGGGCGGACCCAAATGGGCCGGGCCCCGAAGGGCGAACACGGGTAGGGCCGGCCCCCAGAAGCTGGGGACCGGCCCTCCCGTCTCCGCTTGGGCTCCCCACCCGGGAGCCGCGGAGACGCGCCTTTCGGCGCGATGGGTGCCGCGGGGGTGCCGCACCCTGTCGGCAGCCCCGACCCGAAGGCCGAGGCCGAACAGGGGCGGGACGACGGCAACCCCCGCGGGCAGGACACGGAGGGCCGGGTCAGGGCCGACCGACGTGTCCGTGGTGACTGCGGGCCGGGGAGCCGCTCCCGCCTCCGCTGTCACCATGCTCGGCGTCTTGCCGTTGACCAATACGATGCACGACCGTTGTTAACGGGCTGATGCGTCGAGGTGACGTCGGTGTACCAACTGGCGGGACGCCGGCCTTTCACCTGTTCGGCACAGCGGGGGCGGCCCCGGCACGGCGGACGCCCGGTCGGTGCCGACGGCACCGACAGGGCGTCAGCGGCCGACGGCGCGTCAGTGACCGGCGCGGCTGGTCAGGAAGGCCAGCAGGTCCTGGCGGGTGACGATGCCCTGCGGCTTGCCCTCGACCAGCACGACCACCGCGTCGGCCTTCTCCAGCACGGTCATCAGGTTGGTCACCGACTCGCCCGAGCCGACCACCGGCAGCGGCTTGGACATCACCTTGTCCAGCGAGTCGGTCAGCTGGATCCGCTGGGCGAACAGGCCGTCGAGCAGCTCGCGCTCGACCACCGAGCCGATCACCTCGCCGGCCATGATGTCCGGGTGGCCGGCGCCGGGCGAGACCACCGGCATCTGCGAGACGCCGAAGTCGCGCAGCACGCGGACGGCCTCGGCGACCGTCTCGCCCGGGTGCATGTGGACGAACTGCGGGATGCCCTCGTGCTCGACGGCGTCCTTGCGGGCGAGCACCTCGCCGATGTGCGCCTCGTCGGTGGCGGTCGGCAGGAAGCCGTAGTCGGCCATCCAGTCGTCGTTGAAGATCTTGGAGAGGTAGCCGCGGCCGCCGTCCGGCAGCAGCACGACCACCACGTCGTCCGGGCCCAGCCGGGAGGCGACCTCCAGCGCGGCCACCACGGCCATCCCGCAGGAGCCGCCGACCAGCAGGCCCTCCTCCTTGGCAAGGCGGCGGGTCATCTGGAAGGAGTCCTTGTCGGACACGGCCACGATCTCGTCGGCCACCTCGCGGTCGTACGCGGTCGGCCAGAAGTCCTCGCCGACGCCCTCGACCAGGTACGGGCGGCCGGTGCCGCCGGAGTACACCGAGCCCTCCGGGTCGGCGCCGATGACCTGCACCGCGCCGCCGGAGGCGTCCTTCAGGTAGCGGCCGGTGCCGGAGATGGTGCCGCCGGTGCCCACGCCCGCGACGAAGTGGGTGATCCGCCCGTCGGTCTGCTCCCACAGCTCCGGACCGGTGGAGTGGTAGTGCGAGGCCGGGTTGTCCGGGTTGGAGTACTGGTCCGGCTTCCAGGCGTTCGGGGTCTCGCGGACGAGGCGGTCGGAGACGTTGTAGTAGGAGTCCGGGTGCTCAGGGGCGACTGCGGTCGGACAGACGACCACCTCGGCGCCGTACGCCCGGAGGGTGTTGATCTTGTCGGTGGAGACCTTGTCCGGGCAGACGAAGATGCACTTGTAGCCCTTCTGCTGCGCCACGATCGCCAGGCCCACGCCGGTGTTGCCGGAGGTCGGCTCGACGATCGTCCCGCCGGGCTTGAGCGCACCCGAGGCCTCGGCCGCCTCGATCATCCGCAGCGCGATCCGGTCCTTCACCGAGCCGCCCGGGTTGAAGTACTCGACCTTCGCCAGCACGGTGGCGCTGATCCCCTCGGTGACCTTGGTGAGCTTGACCAGGGGCGTGTTGCCGACCAGCTCGATGATCGAATTGCTGTACCGCACGGGGATCCTCCCGGGTAGTGGCGCATGTGACTGTGGGTGTCTAAAGGGTATGGCCACGGATGGCCGAAGGCCCCGATAGCCGCGCGGCCGTGCGGGGTAGGACGGGGTACAACGGCTCCGGACGACCGCACAAGGGGGTGCAGGATGCCAGGGGCACAGGCGTCAAGGGCGCGGGTGGCCCGCCGGATCGCCACGGCCGCCGCGTACGGCGGCGGCGGTCTGGGGCTGCTCGGCGTGGGGCTGGCCGGACTGCTGCTGACCGAGAGCAGGCTCGCGATCCGCGCGATCGGGCTGCTGGACGGCGATCCGCCGCACGCGGACGGGGTGTACGGGGACGCGTTCGCCGACGGCGCCGCCGCGGCCGCCGCGGACCCCCGCTGGTGCTGGCCTTCCTGGGCGACTCCACGGCGGCCGGGCTCGGGGTGTCCCGCGGGCGGGACACCCCGGGCGCACTGCTGGCCTCGGGGCTCGCCTCGGTGGCGGAGCGCAGGGTGCGGCTGGTCAACGTGGCGAAGTCCGGCGCCCGCTCGCCCGACCTCGCGTGGCAGGTCGAACGGGCACTGCCGCACCGGCCCGCGCTGGCCGTGATCATGATCGGCGCCAACGACGTCACCCGGCGCAGCCCCGCGGCGCAGTCCGTGCGGCAGCTCGGCGACGCCGTCCGCGCGCTGCAGGCGGCCGGCTGCGAGGTGGTGGTCGGCACCTGCCCGGATCTGGGCACCATCAAGCCGGTGCGGCCGCCGCTGCGCTGGGTGGCCCGGCGGCTCAGCCGCCAGCTGGCGGCGGCGCAGACCATCGCGGTGGTGGAGGCGGGCGGCCGGACGGTGTCGCTCGGCTCCCTGCTCGGCCCCGAGTTCGCGGCCCGGCCGGAGATGTTCGCGGCCGACCGCTACCACCCGTCGGCGCAGGGCTACGCGACGGCGGCGATGGCGATGCTGCCCTCGCTCTGCGCGGCGGTCGACCTGTGGCCGGCCGAGAGCGGCGCCGTCGAGCCGCCGCAGGCCCAGGCGGTGCTGCCGGTGGAGGTGGCGGCGGCGGCCGCGGCGGGCCGTTCCGGCACCGAGGTGGCGGCGGCCGGGCCGGAGGCGGCGGCGCGGCGCTGGGCGCTGCTGCGGCACCGGCTGCGGCTCGGCCTGCCGGGGACGGGCGTGCCCGAGGCGGCGTCGGCCAACTCACACCCGGGCGCGGGTGACGCCGGACCTACTTAGCGGTAACTTTCCTCCCGGGTGCCCTCGGGGCCGCTCGGCGCTCACCCGCGGGCACCCGCCAGCCGGTCGACCCGCGAGGAGCCCACCATGCCCGAAGCCGTCATCGTCAGTGCTGCCCGTTCGCCGATCGGCCGGGCCTTCAAGGGCTCGCTGAAGGACGTCCGCCCGGACGACCTCACCGCGCAGATCATCGCCGCGGCCCTCGCCAAGGTGCCGGAGCTGGACCCGCGCCTGATCGAGGACCTGATGCTCGGCTGCGGCCTGCCCGGCGGCGAGCAGGGCCACAACCTCGCCCGCATCGTCGCGGTGCAGATGGGCATGGACTACCTGCCCGGCGCCACCGTCACCCGCTACTGCTCCTCCTCGCTGCAGACCACCCGGATGGCACTGCACGCCATCAAGGCTGGCGAGGGCGACATCTTCATCTCCGCCGGCGTCGAGGCCGTCTCCCGCAGCATCAACGGCACCTCGGACGGCATGCCCGGCACCGAGAACCCGCTCTTCGCCGACGCCAAGGCCCGCACCGCCCACCGCGCCGAGCACGGCGGCGGCGAATGGCACGACCCCCGCGAGGACGGCCTCGCCCCCGACGCCTACATCGCCATGGGCCAGACCGCCGAGAACCTCGCCGCCCTCAAGGGCATCACCCGCGCCGAGCAGGACGAGTTCGCCGTCCGCTCCCAGAACCTCGCCGAGCAGGCCATCAAGGCCGGCTTCTGGCAGCGCGAGATCACCCCCGTCACCACCCCCGACGGCACCGTCGTCTCCCAGGACGACGGCCCCCGCGCCGGCGTCACCCTCGACGCCGTGTCCGGCCTCAAGCCCGTCTTCCGCCCCGACGGCACCGTGACCGCCGGCAACTGCTGCCCCCTCAACGACGGCGCCGCCGCCCTCGTGATCATGTCCGACACCAAGGCCCGCGAACTCGGCATCACCCCCTCGCCCGCGTCGTGTCCACCGGCGTCAGCGGCCTCTCCCCCGAGATCATGGGCCTCGGCCCCGTCGAGGCCTCCCGACAGGCCCTCGCCCGCGCCGGCATGACCATCGACGACATCGACCTCGTCGAGATCAACGAAGCCTTCGCCGCCCAGGTCATCCCCTCCTACCGCGACCTCGGCATCGACCTCGACCGCCTCAACGTCAACGGCGGCGCCATCGCGGTGGGCCACCCCTTCGGCATGACCGGCGCCCGCATCACCACCACCCTGATCAACTCCCTCCAGTGGCACGACAAGCAGTTCGGCCTGGAGACCATGTGCGTCGGCGGTGGCCAGGGCATGGCCATGGTCATCGAACGCCTCAGCTGACCCTCCCCACCCCCGGGGAAGCGGGAAACCACCCATTCGGAGTGACCCTCCGTAACTGAGGGCCGGATCACACGCGAAACGTGATCCGGCCCTCGATTTTCATTTCCGAGCCGTTTCATCGACGCAACGGAATGGGACGACTGCGCTGCGTAGAGGGGTTGTACCTAACAATTTGAGGACAAGTGGGGAAGTTCATCAGAATTGGGACATCAGCCACTGCAGCAACGGACGCCCATGCGGCACTGTGGACGTGCAACCCCGTTCCACTCCTCGCAAGGAGTACATTCCGTGAGCGCCGTCTTCCTCTCTCTCCTGCTGATCCTCATCGCCGTCGCCACCGCTGTGCTGCTCCAGGTCCGCGCGCTGGCGCGCCGGTTGGACGACCGGGACACCGCCCCGGCCGCGGCCGTCGTCGACGAGGCCGTGATACGCCGGGCCGTCGTCGAGGCGCTCGCCGCCGACCGTGAGCGGGAGATCACCGAGGCACGGGCGTTCTGGGCCGAGCAGGAGGCCCGCGCCACCGAGGACGGCCCGATGTACGACGGGCCGTTCCTGACCGCCGCGGAGGAGTGGCCGCTCTTCTTCCCGCGCCCGACCGGCCCCGAGGACGCCGCCGACAACGCGGCCACCATGGACCCGGGCTTCGGCGAGGCGCTGCGCAACGCGCTCGAGGACATCATCAAGGACGGCGGCCCCGAGGGCGGCGCCCGGACGGGACACCCCGCCCAGGGCGGCGGCCTGCCGCACCCGGCCGACGGCGGCGGCGACGTCCGCGCCCGCCGCGAGGCCGACCTGATCGCCACCGGTCTTGAGGCCGGCCTGCTGGACGCCGACGCCGAGCCGGCCACCGCACCCGACCCGCGCCGCCACCCGTCCCACCCGGACTTCGTGCCGAGCCAGACGCCCTCGCGCGAGTGGACGGACACCCGGCTGGCCGCCCTCGCGGACGACCGGATCGCCCTCACCGACGTGCGCCCCGGACCGCTCGGCACCCTGGACGTGTACGCCTTCGCCGACGGCACCACGCTCTGCGTGGCCCCGGGCGACCGCGAGGCGGCCTACCGCCTGATCGACGCCGTCCAGGCCGGCGAGGACGTCCGGCTGCTCGGCGGCTCACGGTTCTCCGGCTCGTACTCGCTGACCTTCTCCACCGACGACGAGACGGTGTACGTGCTCGCCGACCGCGTGGTCGCCAGCATCTGAGGCCGCAGGGCCGGGCAGCACCGGCGGCAGGCCGGCCGCCCGGCCCGCTCCCCGCATCGCGGCGGATCGGCGGGCGGCGGGCGCGCGCCCGCCGCGATCCGACGGCAACGGCCCCGCGCGGCAGCGGTTTCAGAGCCAGCCCTGCTGGGCCGCCCTGAGACCGGCCTCGAAGCGGCTGGAGGCGTGGAGGCGCTCCATCAGGGCGGCCATCTGGCGCCGCACCGTACGCACCGACACCCCGAGCCGCTTGCCGGCCGCCTCGTCGGTCAGACCACCCGCCAGCAGTCGCAACAGCTCCCGCTCACCGGAGGTCAGCCCCGGACCGGACGGCTGCGGCCGGTCTGCGCCCAGCGGCACGCCGACCTGCCAGGTCTGCTCGAAGAGGGCAACCAGGGACGCAACGATGCCCGGCTCGCGGGTGCAGAGCGCGCCAAGCCTGGTGTTGGCCGGATCGATGGGGACGACGGCGACCTCCCTGTCGAAGATCAGCATGCGCGGCGGCAAGGTCGGGCAGGTCCGCACCTGACCGCCGAGTTCGGTCAGCCACTGGGCGTACTCGAAGGTGGGGGCGTCGTTGCGGACGCTGTCCTGATAGAGCGTCAGCAGCTCGACACCGCGGGCCGACGCGTCGGCGTCCAGGGACCGTGACGCGTCCAGGCTGACCTGGGACTGGGCACCTCCGGGCATCACCGACAGGCACTCGCCGCCGACCTCCCGCGCGAGGATCTCCAGCTTGGCCTGGATGGCGTCGAGACCGACCAGACGTTCGGCGCCCCCGCTCTCGGCCCTCGGGGCCCGCGCGGCGTACTTGCTGACCGCGAGCGCGGCCGCCGCCTTGCTCAGTGCGAGCTCCTGCTGACGGCGGCGCAGCTCGTCCTCCTGGCTGCGCAGGATCAACCCCAGCCCCAGCTCGGGGCTGACCGGGCGCAGCGCACCGGGCGCGTCCCGCGAGGCCCGCAGCAGTCGCAGATCCGCCAGCGTGTCGAGCGCCTCACGGACGGCACCCTCCGGCATGCCCAGCTGCCGGCAGAGATCGTCCACACCCCCGGTGGGATCGGCCAGTAGACGGCCTCGGTCCTGGCGTCCAATCCCAGCATGTCCAACATGTGCTCAGCCCCCGGCAGATCGACAGCCGCACCATGATCCACTCGCCATGATCCAGTCGGCGCGATGATGCCAAACGGGGTCGCGGTCGGCAAGCGGCTCCGGGGGCTGCGGACAGCCCTGGCGGAGGTATGTCCTGATGCTGCCAGTCCGCTTGGTGCCCGGGCTCAGGCCTGTCGCGGGGGTTCCCGGCCGAGCAGGATGGTGATCACCGGAACGGCGGCGGGGCCCGCGACCACGAGGTCCGACCACCGCGCACCGCTTCTCGTCGACACCGCATCCGTCCACTTCGGGGGTACCGCCATGTCCAGCATCACCGGCCGCCTCGGCCTCGCCGTCGTCTCGCTCCTGCTCTCGGGCGTCGCGCTGGCCGCGCCGGCCACCGCTGTTGCGGGAAGCACGGCGCCGACGGCCGCCATCACGGCCGGCGGCCCGGTCGCCGACGGCATCGGCTGGGACTGACCCGGCATGGTCCTCGTCCACCTGCTGCTCGCCAGCGCAGGCAGGACACCCGGGACGCCCGCCGAGGCCGCCGTCCTGGAGGATGCGCTGTGGGCGCACGCCGCCCCGCGCCACGCACTTGAGCACGTACGGGTGCGGAGCTTCCCGCACGGACTCGGCGTCGCCCTGTTCGTCCGGGGCCTCTCGGCCACCGCGGCCGAACGCTCGGCCGCCGACCTGGTCACCCTGGTCGTTCGCACCACCCCCGACGCCGCCGGCTACTCCGTCGTCTCCGGCCCGGCCGCCACCCCCTAGCCGTCGCCCCGTCCGCGACCGCTTCTCCGTCCTCTGCCGCCGCCCCGTCGGCCGCCCCCTGGTTCCGCCTGCCCCGAGGAGCACTGTCATGCCCGTTCGCCCCACCAAGCTCGCCCGTCTCGCCCTCGCCACCGCCCTCACCGCCTCCGCCGCCATGGCCGCCGTGACCGCCGCCACGACGGCCGCCCATGCGACCACGCCGGGCGAGGCGATCGCGAACACCGCCGCCGGCCAGCTGGGCAACGCCGCGTGCGGCAACGGTGGCGCGGGCTACTACGCCTCCGGCACCGGCCAGTCGTCGAGCTGCTCGGGCGGATCCGAAGCGCACGCCTGGTGCGCCGACTTCGCCGGCTGGGTGTGGGCACAGAACGGGGTGAAGAACCTGGGTGTGCTGAACAACCTGGCCAACAGCTTCGCGACGTACGCCAACAAGAACACCGGCGGCCTGTCCTCCACCCCGCACGTGGGCGACGCCGTCTTCTTCCACCCGAACGCGTTCAGCGGCTCGACCTACGACCACGTCGCCATCGTCACCGCGGTCAACGCCAACGGCACCATCGAGTGGATCGGCGGCAACCAGGGCGCGTCGCCGGGTCACGTCACTCACAACTCCGGTTCCGGTCAGGTCGGTTCGGGCATGTGGACGGTCAACGGATACACCGTCAACCTCCAGGGGTACGCCAGCCCGACGGTGGACGCGACCACCACCTCCCCGTGGATCAACACGGCGCACCTGGTCGACCTGACGCCGGACGGCGGGCTGCACAACGCCGAGGGGAACTACTCGGCCGGCTCCTGGAGCAACTGGAGCGACATGGGCGCCGCCGGCATCAAGGAGGTCACCAGCACCTCGACCGGCTCCACCCTCCGGGTGTTCGCGATCGGCAGCGACAACCGCATCTATGAGAAGGACGGCAACTACGCCACCGGCCAGTGGAGCAGCGGCTGGTTCCAGCCCGAGGCCGGCCCGACCATGGTCGCGGTCTCCGCCTCGTCGTTCGGCAACACGGTGCACCTGACCGCGATCGGCACCGACGGGCAGCTGTACAACTCGGACGGCAACTACCCCAGCGGCGGCTGGAACGGCTGGACGGCGCACGGCGGCACCAACCTCAAGCACCTCGCCAGCGCGTCCACCGCCAACAACGTCAACCACGTCTTCGCGGTGGACGGCAACAACCAGCTGCTGGAGATCGACGCCGACTACGCGGCGGGCAGCTGGGGCTCCTGGTCGCCGGCGGCCAACGGCTTCACCGGCAAGGACGTCACTGCCGCGGCCTTCGGCAACATCGTGCACCTGGACGCCATCGGCATGGACGGCAACCTCTACAACACCGAGGGCAACTACGACGCCTGGTCCTGGAACGGCTGGTCGAACATGGGCGGCGGCGGCCTCAAGCGCCTCACCAGCGCCACGTCCTCCGTGACCAACGTGAACCACATCTTCGCGATCAACTCCGCCAACCGGCTGACCGAGATCGACGCCGACTACAACACCGGCCGCTGGAACACCTGGGCCGAGCCCGCCGGCGGCGCCGACTCCATCGGCCTCACCGCCGCCTTCACCAGCTGACCGCCCGATACCCCACCCGCGTCCGGCCGCCCGGCCTCTTCCCCGGGCGGCCGGCCCCGTGTTCCGGCACGCCCCGACCGCGCCCCTGGAGATCCGATGAAACGCCCCGCCCTGCTCACCGTCTCGGCCGTGCTCCTGGCGGCGGGCGTCGTCGCCTCCCCGCGCAGGCGGCGACCGCCTCCGCACCGACCGTCCGGGTCCTTCCGCTCGGCGACTCGATCACGTTCGGCCAGGGCAGCTGCACCGGCGGGGGCTACCGGCAGCCGCTGAGCGCGCTGACCGCCGGGCACTCCGGCTACGCGGTCGACTTCGTCGGCGGACGGCAGCACGGCGCGATGACCGACCCGGAGCACGAGGGCCACCCGGGTGACACCATCGACCAGATCCGGGCCGGAGTCGACGGCTGGCTGGCGAGCTCCCGCCCGGACGTGGTCCTGCTGCACATCGGGATCAACGACCTCAACCAGAACCTGGACCAGGCCCACGCTGCCGACCGGGCGACCCAGCTGATCGACCGGATCTTCACCGACCGGCCGAACGTGACCGTGGTCATGCAGGGCCTCATCCCCACGACACCCGGCTGGTGGAACCAGGACCTCTCGCAGCCGGTCGCGCAGTACAACGGCCGGCTCCGGCAACTGGAGGCAACCGAGCAGCAGGCCGGCCGACACTTCCGGTTCGTGGACGCGCCCGCGCTGACCCCCGCGAACCGGGCGGACGCCACCCACCCTGCGCAGATGACCGACGGCCTGCACCCGAACGACGCCGGCTACTCCTGCTCGCGCAGAACTTCCACACGGCACTCGACGAGGCGTACGCGGCCGGGTGGTTCTCCGGCGGCTCCCCGAGCGCCTCCTCGCCCTGGGCCGGCACGGTGCACCTGGCCAACGTGACGCCGGACGGCAGCGTGCACAACACCGAGGGCAACTACACGGCGCGGTCCTGGGCCGGGTGGAGCGACCTGGGCGGCATCGCCGGGACGAAGGAGGTGGCCGCTGCCGCCACCTACTCCGTCCATCACCTCTTCGCAATCGGTGCCGACAACCGGCTCTACGAGAAGGACGGGGACTATGCCGCCGGCCGGTGGTCGGACTGGACGCCGCTGCCCGGCAGCCCGAGCGTCCGGGCGGTGACCGCCTCGTCCTACGGCGACACGGTGCACCTGGCCGTCATCGGCACCGACGGGCACCTCTACAACTCCGACGGCGTCTTCCCCGACGGGGGCTGGAACGGCTGGACCGACCACGGCGGCACCGACCTCAAGCGGCTGGCAAGCGCGACCACCACGAGGAACGTCAATCACCTCTACGTCCTCGACGGGAACAACGGACTGCAGGAGCTCGACGCCGACTACTGCGCCGGCGCATGGAGCGGCTGGTCTCCCGCGGCCAACGGCTTCACCGGTCAGGACGTGGCCGCCGCTGCCGCCGGGGACACCGTCCACCTGGACGCCATCGGCATGGACGGCAACCTGTACAACACCGAGGGCCGCTACGACCTGGGCAGCTGGAACGGCTGGTCGAACATGGGCGGCGGCGGCCTCAAGCGCCTCACCAGCGCCACGGCCCAGGGTGTCAACCACATCTTCGCGATCAACTCCGCCAACCGGCTGACCGAGATCGACGCCGACTACAACACCGGCCGCTGGAACAGCTGGGCCGAGCCCGCCGGCGGCGCCGACTCCATCGGCCTCACCGCCGCCTTCACCAGCTGACCGCCCGATACCCCCACCTACCGGGTGGCCGACTCCTCCGTCCGCAGGACGTCGGCCAGCGCCTCGGCCAGCAGGGCGGGCTCGCCCGCCGCGGCGGCGGCCAGGTCGTGACCGGCCACCGCCAGCTGGTCGCCGACCGCGAACTCCCCGGCGTCCGGGATCTCCCGGGCCGGCTCCCCCTCCGCCGCCAGGGCGGTCAGCGCCAGCCTGCGGGCCAGCGCCAGCACCGCCGCGGCCCGGGACGGATGCCCCGGCACCGCCGCGAGCAGCCGGCTCTGCGGCATCGAACGGCACCGGTCGGCCAGGCGGTCGACGGCTTCCAGCAGGTCGTGCGCTTCGGACATGCAGCGAGCGTATCGGCCCCGCAACGGCGAACGGCCCCGGGAGCAGCTCCCGGGGCCGTTCGCGCACCGGTGGTCAGTCGTCGCCGCGCAGGATGGCGATCAGGCGCAGCATCTCCAGGTAGATCCAGACCAGCGACAGGGTCAGCCCGAAGGCGGCCCGCCAGGCCTCCTGCTGCGGGGCGCCGCCGCGGATCGCGTTCTCGATCTCGGCGAAGTCCAGCGAGAGGAAGAAGGCGCCCAGGCCGATGCCCAGCAGGCCGACCACGATGCCGAGCGGCCCGGAGCGCAGGCCCATGTCGGCGCCGAACAGCGAGGCGACCAGGTTGATCAGCAGCAGGCCCAGGAAGCCCATCGCGACCGTCAGGCCGATCCGGGCGTAGCGCGGGGTGACACGGATCCGGCCGCTCTTGTAGGCGACCAGCATGGCGCCGAAGACGGCGGCCGTGCCGAGCACGGCCTGGATCGCGATGCCGGGCCAGATGTCGTTGAAGACCTTGGTGACCGCCCCGAGGAAGAAGCCCTCCAGGCCGGCGTAGAGGAGGATGAGCGAAGCGCTGACGCTCCGCCGGAAGGTGATGACGAGGCCGACAACGAAGGCCGCCATCGCCGCGCCGAGGGCGAAGCCGTACGTCCCGGAGGGCAGGGCGAACCAGGCAACGGCGCCGGCCGCGACCAGGGTGAGCAGGGTGAGGGTCGTCCGGGCGACCACGTCGTCCATGGTCATCCGGCCGGTCTGCAGCGGGCCCGCGGACGGGGACGCGTACATCTCGGCGAGCTGCTCGTCCGTCAGCGGACCGCCCTGGGGCCGCGCGGCGTAGGGATTGTTGGCGTAGGGGTCGCCCACGTGGGCGCCGGCGGCGGACGGCTGCGAGGTCGTGCCGAATCCCGCGTACCCCGTGTCGCGGGAGAAGGAGCCCTCCCGCGAGAAGACCGGGTTGCTGCTTCTCATGTCATTCCCTCCGGGGCGGCACGGCACCACCCACGGAGCAAGAGTAATGGTTTGGCAAAGGGGCCCGCGTCCACCGTGAGGATGATCTCGGGGAGCGGGCAGGATGCACTGGTGCCCGGAGCCGGACTCGAACCGGCACGGCCTCACGGCCAAGCAGTTTTAAGCTGCCCGTGTCTGCGTTCCACCACCCGGGCGTGAACCGCGCGCCCCTGTACGGGCCACCCCTGAGCCTAGTCGCCCGGGCCCTCGTTGTGCATGTTCCGCTCGCCGGAAGTTGTCATGTTTCCTTGCCATCTGACGAACTGTCCGGGATCCGGCCAGCGGCCCGATCGGTTCCGGCCAGTGCCGCCGCATCAGGGTCGGTGTCATACCGCAGGAGGAGGGCCGGACCTCCGGATACGCCTGGCGGCGGGCGGCACAACCGTCCCGCGGAGCGACGAGGGGCAAGATCGCCGGGCCGAGGATGGAGTAGCCAGCCCGCACCCTCCCGACAGGAGCTCCTCCGTGACCACGACGACCGCAACCGCCGTCCGCACCGGCCAGGCGGCCGCCCGCGCCACCGGCCTCAGCAAGGTCTACGGGGAGGGCGAGACCCGTGTGGTCGCCCTGGACGACGTCAGCGTGGTGTTCCCGCAGGGCGAGTTCACCGCGATCATGGGGCCCTCCGGCTCCGGCAAGTCGACCCTGATGCACTGCATGGCCGGGCTGGACACGGTCTCGGCGGGCTCGTCCACGATCGGCGACACCGAGCTGGTCGGGCTGCGCGACAAGCAGCTCACCCAGCTCCGCCGCGACAAGATCGGCTTCGTCTTCCAGGCGTTCAACCTGCTGCCGACGCTGACCGCGCTGGAGAACATCACCCTTCCGATGGACATCGCGGGCACCAAGGTCGACCGGCAGTGGCTGGAGCGGGTCGTCGACACCGTCGGCCTCTCCGGCCGGCTCTCGCACCGCCCGTCCCAGCTCTCCGGCGGCCAGCAGCAGCGCGTCGCCTGCGCCCGCGCCCTGGCGAGCAAGCCCGCGATCATCTTCGCCGACGAGCCCACCGGCAACCTCGACTCCCGCTCCGGCGCCGAGATCCTCTCCTTCCTGCGGAACTCGGTCCGCGAGCTCGGCCAGACGGTGGTCATGGTCACCCACGACCCGGTGGCCGCCTCGTACGCGGACCGGGTGGTCTTCCTCGCCGACGGCCGGATCGTGGACGAGCTGCTCGCCCCGACCGCCGACACCGTCCTGGACCGCATGCGCCGCTTCGACGCCAAGGGTCGGACGAGCTGACGCCTCGTACGCAGGCCGCCCGCTCCCACCTCCCCAGGACTGACCCCATGTATCGCACCGCACTGCGCAACGTGCTGGCCCACAAGGGCCGACTGCTGATGACGGCGCTCGCCGTCCTGCTCGGCACGGCCTTCGTGGCCGGCACCATGGTCTTCTCCGACACCCTCGGCCAGGCCATGAAGAACAGCTACACCAAGAGCTTCGCCGACATGTCCGTCCTGGTGACCGACTACACGGCCGACGGCGGCTCCGGCCCCGGGCCCAAGCGCGAGCACGGCACCGAGCAGCTGACCGACGCCACCGTGAAGCAGTTCGCCGCCCTGCCGGGCGCGGCGGGCGCCCGCGGCGTGGTGTCGGGCTTCATCGGCGTCGCCGACCGCAAGGGCGATCTGATCGGCCAGGCCTGGAGCGCCCGGGGCGCCAACTACGTCCCCGACCCCGCCGGACACGACGCCCGCTACCCGCTGGTGGAGGGCCGCGCGCCCAAGGGCGCCAAGGAGATCCTGCTCGACCGCGCCACGGCGGAGAAGGGCGGCTACAAGGTCGGCGACACCGTCCGGCTGGCCACCAACGGCCCGGCCCTGGACACCGTGCTGACCGGCATCGTGACCACCGACGACCCGGAGGTCTCGGCCGGCGCCACGCTCACCCTGTTCGACACCGGGACGGCCCAGCGGCTGCTGCTCACCCCCGGCCGGTACAGCAGCATCGCGGTCAAGGCCGGGCCCGGCACCACCGAGGACGCCCTGCTGGCCCGGGTCGAGCAGGCGCTCCCGGCCGGCGACCGCTTCCGCAGCGAGACCGCCCGGTCCCTGACGGACGAGCAGAAGCGGATGATCGCGGAGGGCACCAGCGGGATGAAGACCATGCTCCTGGTCTTCGCCAGCATCTCGCTCTTCGTCGGCATCTTCATCATCGCCAACACCTTCACCATGCTGATCGCCCAGCGCACCAAGGAGCTGGCGCTGCTGCGCGCCGTCGGTGCCGGGCGCTCCCAGGTGACGAAGTCCGTCCTGGTCGAGGCCCTGATCATCGGTGTTTCCGCGTCGGTGGCCGGTCTGCTGGCCGGCATCGGGATCGGCGCCGGCATGCAGGCGCTGGTGCACGCGCTGGACTCCACCATGCCCACCGGCTCGCTGGTGATCGCCCCGGCCACGATCGTGGTCGCGCTGGTCGTCGGCGTCCTGGTGACGGTGCTCTCCGCCGTGGTGCCGGCCGTCCGGGCCTCCCGGATCGCCCCGGTGGCCGCGATGAGCGGCGGCGACCAGCCCGCCACCCAGAAGAGCCTGATCGTCCGCAACGTGATCGGCTCGCTGGTGACCGCCGGCGGTCTCGCGCTGATCGCGGCGGGCGCGGCCACCCACAACTCCGACGGCCGGATCCCGGTGGCCGCGGGCGCCTTCTTCGCGCTGATCGGCATCTTCGTCCTGCTGCCGCTGCTCTCCCGCCCGGTGATCGCGCTGGTCGGCCCACTGCTGGCGGCGCTGGCCGGCACCCCCGGCAAGCTGGCCCGGCAGAACGCGGTGCGCAACCCGCGCCGCACCGCCGCCACCGCGGCCGCACTCACCATCGGGCTGACGCTGGTCAGCGCGCTGACCGTGCTCGGCGCCTCGGTGGGTTCGGCGGTGGACAAGGCCGTCACCGGCTCGATGAAGGCCGACTACGACGTCGCCATGGTCAACGGCCACGGCCTCGACCCGCAGCTCGCGGCGAGGATCGCCAAGGCCCCCGGGGTGAGCGCGGCCAGTGCCGTCTCCTACCTCCCCTGGCGGATCGAGGGCGTGGACTCCTCCGCCATGTCGGTGGACGCGTCCGCCGCGGGCAGTCTGCTGAAGCTCACCATGACCAGCGGCACCGCCGAGGCCCTCGGGCAGGGCCTGGTGCTGGTCGACGGCAGGACCGCGAAGGCGAGCGGGCTGCGGGTCGGTTCCGCCCTGCAGGTCACCTACCCGGACGACACCCGGGGGACGGCCACCGTGGGCGGCGTGTTCGAGGGCAACGACATGCTCCCGTCCGTGCTGGCGGGCAGCGCGGCGGGCACCGGGCACGGTCAGGAGGCCGAGGTCCGCGACATCCTGGTGAAGGGCACGGACGGGCCCACCACGGCGCTCCGGCAGGCCGTCAAGGACGCCACCGGCAACAACCCGGTGATCGAGGTCAAGACCAAGCAGGACATGCGGGACGAGTTCAACAAGATGATCACTTTCGCGCTGAACATGATGTACGGCCTGCTGGCCATGTCCGTCCTGGTCGCCGTCCTCGGCGTGATCAACACGCTGGCGATGTCGGTCTTCGAGCGCAAGCGCGAGATCGGCATGCTGCGGGCGATCGGACTGGACCGCCGCGGGATCAAGCGGATGGTCCGGCTGGAGTCGGTGGTGATCTCGCTGTTCGGCGCGGTGGTCGGCGTGCTGCTCGGCTGCTTCCTCGCCTGGGCGGTCAACGGGACCCTCTCCGCCAGCCTGCCGGGCCTGGGCACGGTCGTCCCGTACGGCAAGATGCTGCTCTTCCTGGCGCTGGCCGGGCTGGTGGGCATGGTCGCCGCGATCTGGCCGGCCCGCCGGGCCTCCCGGCTGGACATCCTGGCCTCCATCAAGACCGACTGACGCCCCGTCGCCGGGCACTCCCGGGCCCCTCGCCCCGACCGCGGGCGGGGGCCCGGGCCGTGCCGCCCGGCACCCGCCCGGCACCGGGCACGCCGAAGGCCCCTGCCCGGTTGTGGCAGGGGCCTTCGGTACTTCTGTACTCCGCCCGGCTCGCACGGCCGGCTGAGCACCACGGAGGTCGTGGTCCGGCGACGTTGCCGGGCGGAGGGCCTCCGACTCACCCCGGCCTGCCCAGGCCGGGGTCGCCGTCTGCTTACTTGCTGGTGGCGAGTTCCTTCTCGGCCGGCTTCGCCTGGGCCGGGAGGGTCTTGGCGGGGCCCGCCGCCTCCTGGAACGCCTCGAAGGGCCGCTCCATCTCGGCCAGTCCGACGGTCTCGCGCTTGAGGAACATGGCGAGCGTCCAGTCGGTGAAGACCGGACCTTGCGGTTCATGGTCGGTACCCGGCTGCCGTGGTACAGGCGGTGGAACCACCAGGCGGGACGGCCCTTCAGCTTGTACTTGCCGAAGAGGATCGCCACGCCCTTGTGCAGGCCGAGACCGGCGACCGCACCGAGGTTCTTGTGCTTGTACTGCTTCTGCGGGAAGCCGCGCATCCCGGAGATCACGTTGTCGCCGAGGACGAGCGCCTGGCGGACGGCGTGCTGGGCGTTCGGCGGGCACCAGGCGCCCTCGCCGACGGCGAGGTCCGGCACCTGGGCGTTGTCGCCGGCGGCCCAGACGTAGTCGAAGCCCTGGACCTGGAGGGTCGGCGCGGTGTCCACGTGGCCGCGCGGGCCGAGCGGGAGGCCGAAGTGGTTCAGGACCGGGTTGGGCTTGACGCCGGCCGTCCACACGATGGTGGAGGCGTCGGCCTCCACGCCGTTCTTCAGCACCACGTGCTGGTCGACGCAGGAGTCCATCGAGGTCTCGATGTAGATCTCGATGTTGCGCTCTTCGAGCTTCTCCTTGGTCCACAGACCGAGGTCCGGGCCCATCTCGGGGAGGATCCGGTTGGCCGCCTCGACGAGGATGAAACGCATGTCCTCGCGGCTGACGGTCTTGTAGATCTTGGCCGCGTCGCGGGCCATGTCCTCGACCTCGGCGATGGTCTCGACGCCGGCGAAGCCGCCGCCGACGACCACGAAGGTCAGAGCCTTGCGGCGGACGTCCTCGTCCGTCGTGGACTCGGCCTTGTCGAGCTGCTGCATGACGTGGTTGCGGAGGCTGATCGCCTCTTCGACCGTCTTCATGCCGATGCCGTGCTCGGCCAGGCCGGGGATCGGGAAGGTGCGGGAGACCGAGCCGGTGGCCACGACGAGGTACTCGAAGGGCAGCTCGTAGGGCTCGCCGGCCGCGGGCAGGATGGTGGCGACCTTGCGGGCGTGGTCCACACCGGTGACCGCACCGGTGAGCACCTCCGCCTTCTTGAGGGCGCTGCGCAGCGGCGCGACGAGGTTGCGAGGCGCGACGTTGCCGCCGGCCGCCTCGGGGAGGAAGGGCAGGTACGTCATGTACGACCGCGGGTCGACGACCGTGACGGTCGCTTCGCCGTAGCGCATCTTCTTGAGGATGCGCATCGCGGCATACAGGCCGACGTAACCACCGCCGACGATAAGGATGCGAGGACGCTCCGTGGTGCTCATATCCGAAAGTATCCACCCCCTTCTGACGGGCACTTCGTGAGGCCCGTCACAAGCCCCTGGACACCCCCTGCTACACTACGCGGCCGCATTTCCGGCCGGTGGCCGTCCGCTCACGCCCGCGGGTGGGTACGGGTGAGCCCTGCCGGGCGGAGGGTGTCGCTGAGCAGCAACGATCCCCGGGGGGCGGCGGTTCCCGGGCGGGAATTCGATTCCACCGGCCGTGGCCGAGCCCTGCCTGCGATCCGGTGGCCGTGCCCCGAGAGGTGCCTTCGGTCCCACATAGCGGACGGAGCGGGCCCCGGAGTCCGACGAAAGGCTGGGCCGCCATGTGAAGAAATTCACGAACTTTCTCGCGGCGCGCCCCGCAGGCCGCGGCCCCGGGCGCCGACGGGGCGCTCCGGGGCCGTCACGGTAAGGGGCGAAGCGGGTCAGGAGGCGATACTCCAGGCGATGCCGTCGAGGATGTCGTGCTCGCTGACGACCACCTCGGGGGCGCCCGTCCGCTCCATGATCTCCAACAGGACCAGGGCCCCGGCGGCGATCACGTCCACCCGGCCCGGGTGCATCACCGGGATCGCGGCGCGCTCGGCGTGGGTGGCGCCCAGCAGCCGGGCCGTGGTCTCGCGCACCTGCCCGACGGTGAGCCGGGCGTGGTGGATCCGCTCGGAGTCGTACGCGGGCAGGCCGAGCACGATGCCGGCCACCGTGGTGACGGTGCCGGCCAGGCCGACCAGGGTGGCAGCCTCGGTGAGCGGCACCGCCTCGGCCGCCGTGTCCAGGGCGGCGAGGATGTCGGCCTTCGCGGCGGCGATCTGATCGGGCGTCGGGAGCTCGCTGCCGGCGAAGTGGCGCTCCGTCATCCGCACGCAGCCGATGTCCACCGAGCGGGCCGCCCGGACGTCGTCGGCCCCGAGCACGAACTCGGTGGAGCCCCCGCCCAGGTCGAAGACCAGGTAGGGCGCCTTGAACGTGCCGGCGGTCAGCTCCTTGGTGGCACCCACGAAGGAGAGGTGGGCCTCCTCGTCGCCGCTGACCACCTGGGGTGCGACACCGAGGATCGCGCGCACGCCCGCGGTGAACTCCGCGGCGTTCTCGGCGTCCCGGGAGGCACTGGTGGCGACGAACCGGATGCGCTCCGGGCCGACCCCGTGCTCGGCGATCACGGCGGCGTACTCGCGGCAGGCCGCGAAGGTGCGCTCCAGCGCGTCGGGGTGCAGCCGGCCGGTGGCGTCCACGCCCTGGCCGAGGCGGTTGATGACCATCCGGCGGTCGAGATCGGCGATCGCCCCGGTGTCCGGGTCGAGATCGGCGATCAGCAGCCGGATCGAGTTGGTGCCGCAGTCGATCGCGGCCACGCGGGTGGTGGTCACCTGTCCCCTCCTCCTGCGCCTGGCGCTTCTTCTCGGCGCGCTCGGCGGACTTCTGCTCCTTGGCCGCGATGACCGCGGTGTGGTCCTGGTTCTTGGCGCGGTTGCGGGCGACCCGGCCCGCCGCGGCGTCGACCTCGGCCGGCGAGACGCAGGGCCCCTTGGCCCACCAGTCCTCCAGCATGCCGATCGCCTCGTCGCCGAGCGGGTTGACGCCCGGGCCGGCCGCCAGCGCGTGGCCGACCAGCACGTGCAGGCACTTGACCCGGTCGGGCATGCCGCCCGCGCTCGGGAAGCCCTCCAGCACCTCGATGGCGTCGCGGCGGGCGATGTAGTCCTCGTGCGCCCTGCGGTAGGCGTCGGCCAGCTCCGGGTCCTCGGCGAGGCGCGCGGACTGCTCCTTCATCACGCCGTCGGCCTCCAGGGTGCCGATCAGCGAGGCGGCTCGGGGGCAGGTCAGGTAGTAGAGCGTCGGGAACGGCGTGCCGTCGGGCAGCCGGGGCGCCGTCTCGACGACGTCCGGGTTGCCGCACGGGCAGCGGTGGGCCACGCCGCGCGTCCCGCGCGGGACGCGGCCGAGCTGGGCGGCGATGGCGGCGATGTCGCGGTCGGCGTCGGGGGCGTCGGCGGGGCCGGGAAGCTGTTCAGAGGTCATGGGGTGCTGTCTTCGTGAGGGGCGGGGGCCTGGTCGGCCAGGTCGACCGAGTCCAGGACGGTGGTGTACCAGGGTTTGGCGGCCCGGACGGGGCCGGAGCCCAGCGCGTCGCCCGAGACCGAGCCCTGGGTGGCGGGCGCCGACGGGTCGACCGAGACGAACGGGGTCTCACCCGGCATCGCGTAGTGCAGCCGCTCGCGGGCCTGCGCCTTGACGTACTCCGGGTCCTGCCAGCGGGCCTTCTCCCGGCGGAGCTCCTCCACCTGCTGGCGGGCGTGTTCGGCCCGGGCCCGCTGGGCGGCGATCTCGGAGCGCTGGGTCAGGAACTGCCGGGTGGGGTAGGCGAGTATCGCCACCAGCGAGCACAGGACGAGCACGAGCACCGTCGCACGGCTGGTGAAGCGCGGACGCCCCGCCAGTCCCGGGATCTTCCACATGCTCGTACCCCTCCTGCTCACGCCGGTGCCCCGGCCCCACCCTACGGGGTGGACGCCGGGGCACCGGTCCAGCGGCTGTGTGTCAGCGCGCGGGTGTCAGCTCAGCCTTCGAACTTGAAGCGCGGGAACGCGCCGCGGCCCGCGTACTCGGCGGCGTCGTCGAGGATCTCCTCGATGCGCAGCAGCTGGTTGTACTTGGCGACGCGCTCGGAGCGGGCCGGGGCGCCGGTCTTGATCTGGCCGCAGTTGGTGGCGACGGCGAGGTCGGCGATGGTGACGTCCTCGGTCTCGCCGGAGCGGTGCGACATCATGCAGCGGTAGCCGTTGCGCTGGGCCAGCTCGACGGCGTCCAGGGTCTCGGTCAGCGAGCCGATCTGGTTGACCTTGACGAGCAGCGCGTTGGCGGTGCCGGTCTCGATGCCGCGGGCCAGACGGGCCGGGTTGGTGACGAACAGGTCGTCACCGACGAGCTGGACCTTGTCGCCCAGCTTGTCGGTCATGGCCTTCCAGCCGTCCCAGTCGGACTCGTCCAGCGGGTCCTCGATGGAGACGAGCGGGTACGCGGCGACGAGCTCGGCGTAGTAGTCGATGAGCTCGGCGGAGGAGATCGCCTTGCCCTCGAAGGTGTAGGCACCGTCGTTGTGGAACTCGGAGGCGGCGACGTCCAGGGCGAGCGCGACGTCCTTGCCCGGGGTGTAGCCGGCCTTCTTGATGGCCTCGACGATGAGGTCGAGGGCCTCGCGGTTGGAGTCCAGGTTCGGCGCGAAGCCGCCCTCGTCGCCGAGGCCGGTGGACAGGCCGCGCTCCTTCAGCACGCCCTTGAGCGTGTGGTAGACCTCGACGCCCCAGCGGACGGCCTCGGAGAAGGACTCCGCGCCGATCGGGGCGATCATGAACTCCTGGATGTCGACGTTGGAGTCCGCGTGCGAGCCGCCGTTGAGGATGTTCATCATCGGCACCGGCAGGACGTGCGCGTTCGGGCCGCCGAGGTAGCGGAACAGCGGCAGGTCGCTGGCCTCGGAGGCGGCGTGCGCGACGGCGAGGGAGACGCCGAGGATGGCGTTGGCGCCGAGCGAGGACTTGTCCGGGGTGGCGTCCAGGTCGAGCATGGCCTGGTCGATCAGGCGCTGCTCGGTGGCGTCGTAGCCGACCAGCTCGGGGCCGATCTGCTCGATGACGGCGAGGACGGCCTTCTCGACGCCCTTGCCGAAGTAGCGGTTCTTGTCGCCGTCGCGGAGCTCCAGCGCCTCGAAAGCACCGGTGGACGCACCGGACGGGACGGCGGCACGGCCCGTGCTGCCATCGTCGAGACCCACCTCGACCTCGACGGTGGGGTTGCCGCGAGAGTCGAGAATCTCACGGGCTACGACGACATCAATGGACGGCACGAAGCATCTCCTAGCGGAAGCGGATGTGAGTCGTTACGACCAGAGCCTAACCGCACGGGGCCCCAGGGCCATGCCGGGCATGGCCCTGTCTCACCGTGTGGCCCGGCTACTCGCCGGTAGTTCACCTGAAGGATCGTAAACCGGACCTCCCGGTCGCAGCCGCGGCGCCGGGGCCGCGACCGGGAGGCCGGGCGGCCGTCAGCCCAGCTCGATCTCCTGCCCGGGCAGGATCAGGTCGGGGTCGGCGCCCACGGTCGCGCGGTTGGCCGCGTAGAGCTGCTGCCAGCCGCCGGGCACGTCCCGCTCGACGGCGATCCCCGACAGGGTGTCACCGGGCCGGACGGTGTACGTTCCGCGGCCGGTCTCCGGCAGCGGCGCCGCCTGCAGGGTCTGCCCGCCGGCGTCCGACGGGTCAGCTGCCCGCGAGCCGGTGTCCGGCCCGGTGTCGGACGCCTCCTCCACGCCCTCCGGCAGGTCGGCGGCCGCGGCGTACCGCTGGTAGATCTCCCGGTGCGCCGTCCAATACCAGGCACCGTCCTTCTGGTACCAGTACACCCGGTCGTCCGCGTCCCAGCCGCCCCGGCCGGGGAACTGCGGGGCGGCGCCGGAGCGCGGCGCCGCGGTACTCGCGCCCTCGGCGGAATCGGCCTTCGCGAGTGAGCCGCCGCCGCGGGTCAGGCCGGCGCGTTTGGAACAGACCGGCCAGGCGCCGGGCCCCTGGGAGGCGAGCACCTTCTCGGCGACGGCGATCTGCTGGCCCTTGCTGGCCTGGTGGGCGAAGGCCGCGTACCGGGTGCCACCGAAGCCCTTCCAGGTGCCGGCGGTGAACTGGAGGCCGCCGTAGAAGCCGTTGCCGGTGTTGATGGCCCAGTTCCCGCCACTCTCGCACTGGGCGACCTTGTCCCAGGTGGAGACCGGTGCTGCGGACGCGCCGGCGGCGGTGAGCAGCGGAAGGGCGAGGCCGACGCCGGTGACGCCCGCCACGGCGACCGCCTTCTCGGCGGAGGTGCGACGGCGGTGGCGGCCAGGTCCGGTGAAGAGCATGGGAAGTCCCTCTCCGAACGCCTGCGAGGTGAGCTGTCGGGTTCGGACCGGGAGGCTTGGCCCGGCCGCGGCCGCAGGAGGGGACCTGCTGACGCGGCTTCACCCCTAGCCGTGGGGACGGCGACGAACGTGGGTCCCCCGCCCCTGTCCTGGGTCTGTTCCGTCGAATCGGCGCGCGGTGGACAGGATTCGGCGTTCCGCGGCCGCGGCCCGCGGTTGCGGGCCGATCCGGAGAGTAGGCAGATCGAACGACCAATCACAAGCTCATATCGCCACTATCACGCAAGAATTACGGCGAACCGATTATCGCCCACGAACGAGGCTGATTTGTCCGGTTTGACGGCCCTTCGGGCGGGCCGCGACACGCGCCCGGTCGACACGCCCCCGGGCGGAGCAGCGGACGGCCGCCGGCCGCTCCCGGCGCGCCGGCCGTCCGGCGGCGGGTCAGCCCCCGGAGGGCGTGAAGGACACCGGCAGTTCCCGCAGCCCGCGCATGATGAGACCGCCCCGCCAGCGGAGTTCGTCCGGGTCGGCGGCCAACTCCAGGTCGGGCAGCCTGGTCAGCAGGGTGGCCAGCGCCGCCCGCCCCTCAAGCCGGGCCAGCGGCGCGCCGATGCAGTAGTGGATGCCGTGTCCGAACCCCAGGTGCGGGTTGTCGGTGCGGGCGAGGTCCAGCGTGTTCTCGTCGGAGAACCGCGCCGGATCGCGGTCGGCCGCGGCCAGCACCACCAGCACCGGGTCGCCGGCCGGGATCCCCACCCCGCCGACGGTCAGCGGGACGGTCGCGAACCGCCAGGTGGCCAGCTCCACCGGTCCGTCGTAGCGGAGCAGTTCCTCGATGCCGGTCTCCAGCAGGCCGCTCTCGCCGCGGGCCACCGAGGCCTGGAGCAGGGCCCGCTGGCCGGGGTTGCGCAGCAGCGCGTACAGGCCGTTGCCGATCAGGTTGACGGTGGTCTCGAAGCCCGCGAACAGCAGGATGAACGCCATCGCCGCCGCCTCGTTCTCGGTGAGGTGCTCGCCGTGGTCGCTCGCCCTGATCAGGCCCGAGATGAGGTCGTCGCCGAGGTCGGCGCGCTTGCGGTGGATCAGCTCGGCGAGGTAGCCGCGCATCCGCTTCACCGCCCGCGCCACGCCGCCGCGCGGGCCGCGGCCGTGCCGGATCATCATGCCCGCCCAGTCCCGGAAGTCGTCCTGGTCCTCGGCGGGCACCCCCAGCAGGTCGCAGATCGCGTAGATGGGGAGCGGGAAGGCGAACTCGTGGATCAGGTCGGCCGAGCCGCGCTCCGCGAAGGAGTCGATCAGCCGGTCGGTGAGCTCCTGCACCCGTGGCTCGAACTCCGCCACCCGGCGCGGGGTGAACGCCTTGGACACCAGCCGGCGCAGCCGGGTGTGGTCGGGCGGGTCGATGTTCAGCAGGTGGGTCATGAGGTCCGCCTGCCGCTCCCCCGGGATGCCGACCCGGCCGGCCCGGTGCGCCTGCTCGCTGTGGTGCACCGGGTTCTTGGAGAGCCGGGCGTCCGCGAGCGCCTGCCGGGCGTCCGCGTACCGGGTGACCAGCCAGGCGTCCACCCCGCTGGGCAGGGTGGTGCGGTGCACCGGCGCGTGCTCGCGCAGCCAGGCGTACGCGGGGTAGGGATCGGCGGCGAACTCCCACGTGAAGAGGTCGGGTCGGTGCGGCAGGGGGTGTCCGGCATGTTCCAGACCGTATCTTGACCTGGACGGGCGTGAGTCTGGTCACCTGGCGGGTAATCCCTGTTGCGGAGGGTCGCGGGGTGCCTACCATCCTCCGATAACCGTTGGTGGCGGCCGTGCGGTGCCGTCCACGGGGTATCGCTCTCAGGGAGGAGCAGGCCATGCGAGTAGCCGGGGCAGTGGTGGTCATCGCGGTACTCGGGGGCGGCGAGGGCGGGGATCTCGCCCGCCGGTTCGCCGCCGCCGGGGCCAAGGGCCTGCTGGTCGCCGATCTGCGCCCCGGAGTCGCCGAGGACCTCGCCGCCGAGCTCGACCGGCCCGGCTGCCCGGTGGTCGGCGTCAGCGGCGACGCCCACCAGCCCAGCGACATCGCCGCGCTGGTCGCCACCGCCGCCAAGCACCTCGGCCCGATCGACCTGTTCGCGGTGGCCGGCCCGCACGGCGAGCGGGTCGTCTCCCTCGACGAGCTGCCCGACCACCTGGACCCGCTGGCCGAACTCCTCGCCCTGGTCGGCGAGGCGATCGGCGAGGTCGTCCCGCCGCAGCGTCAGTCGGTCAGCCCCTCCGCGGCCCGCACCGCCGTCCGGTAGCGGCGGCCCGCGCCGCGCAGCGCGGCGTCCACGTCCACCCCGGCGTCGTACGCGCGCTGCGCCACCGCGAGCAGCAGCTCGCCCGCACTGTCCGCGGTCAGCTCCGCGGGCAGCTCGTACGGCGCGTCGGGCACCGCCGTGAAGCCCGCCCGGCGGACGCGGGAGACCAGCTTCGCCGCGTACGCCAGTGACGGCAGCCCGGCCGGCACCCCGTCCAGGACGGACTCGCGCTGCTTCTCGGCGGCCTTCAGCTGCTCCCAGTTGGCCTCCACCTGGGCCGACTCGTCGGCCTCGACGTCTCCGAAGACGTGCGGGTGGCGGTACATCAGCTTCTCGACGATGTCCCCGGCCACGTCGTCGACCGAGAACGGGTCCTCGGGGTGCTCCTCGGCGATCCTGGAGTGGAAGAAGACCTGGAGCAGGACGTCGCCGAGCTCCTCGCGGAGCGTGACCCGGTCGCCCTCCTCGATCGCCTCGACCAGCTCGAAGGCCTCCTCCACCAGGTACTTCACCAGCGTCTCGTGGGTCTGCTCGGCGTCCCAGGGGCAGCCGCCGGGCGAGCGCAGCCGGTCCATCACCGAGGCCAGGTCCAGCAGCCGGGCCCCGGGGAGGTCCCAGGAGCCGGGCAGCAGCTCGATCTCCGGCACCGACCCGGCCTCCTCGACGGCGATCCGGGCCAGCGCGTCGGTGAGGCCGGGGTCGCCGTCCGGACTGCCGAGGAACAGCACCGGGCCTGCCCCGGCCAGCAGCCGGGCCAGCGCCGGGGCGGACGTCCGCTCGACGAGCTCCACCTCGACGCCGGCCTGGCGCAGGGCGGGCAGCTGCGGGTGTTCCGGGTCGGCGGCCAGCACCCGTCCGGCGGACTTCAGCGCCTCCCAGGCCGGCCAGGACAGCAGGCCGGGGGCGATCCGGTGGGTGGTGGTCAGCAGGATCAGCTTCGGAGTCTCCACACCCCGAACCTACCCTCCGGCGCGGACCGCCGGGGGCGGGGTCAGGCCGTCGCCGCGCGCTGCGGCAGCCAGTCGGCGACCGCGTCGACCAGGGCGATCCGCTGCGGGTCCCAGCGGCCGTACCGGGGGTTGACGTCGATCCGCAGGGCGCCGCCGGCCTCGGCGAGCGCCTTGCGGACGACCGCGTCGCCGGCCGGGGTCTGGGCGTCCTGCCCCTGGGCCGCGGCGATCTTCTTGATGCCCAGCTGCTGGCGGTAGAAGGACGGGATCGCGGCCGCGTCCACGCCCTGCCGGAGCACCAGGGCCCGCTGCAGGGCGGCGTCGCCGCCGAGCATCTTCGCGTCGGCCGCCCGCTGCTGGTCGACCTCGCCCTCGGAGACGGACAGTCCGCGGTCGGCGAGGGCCCGGGCGATCACCCGGTCGAGGACGAGTTCGGCGACGGTGCGGCGGGCGAGGCCGTTCTCCTCCGGGACGGCGCCGCCCGCGGCGGCGACCACCGTGGCGTCGCGCAGCGCGGTCACCCTGGCCTGGACGGTGGAGATCGGGATCCGCTCGTCGCCGACCACCGCCGCCGCCCCCTGGTGGGCCGGTGCGCCGCCGCACGCGGAGAGCGCCGCGGCGGCGAGCAGGACACCGGCGACCGTACGAACGGGCCGGCGGGCGGAGCGGGTGCGGATCACTTGGGGCCTCCCGGGTGGGCCCCCGGCCGAGGCCGGGGGCGGGTGCGGCTGGGCCCTGTCCGGCCGATCCTGCCGGGCCAGGACCCAGTGCGGTGTCCGATGGTTCTCCTGACTGAGGTGAACAATAGGGAGCGTTCCGGCCCCTTGCCCAGACCCCGTGCCCGTCCGGCGGATGGGCGTCAGCGCCTGGCGCCCGCCAGGTCGTCGAACATCGTGGTGAGGAACTCCGTGCTCCACGCGAGCAGTTCGCGCCCGAGCAGCGGCTTGCCGCCGATCCGGCCGCCGCTCACCGGCCGGGGCACCAGCAGTTGCGAGGTGGACCCCTTGATCTGGGTGCGCGGGTAGAGGCGGTTCAGCCGCAGCTCCTGCGACTCCCGCAGCTCGACCGGGCCGAACCGGACGAAGTTGCCCTGCAGCGTGATGTCGCCGATCCCGCAGCGCCGGGCGTACAGCCGCAGACCCGCCACCATCAGCAGGTTCTCCACCGGATCGGGCAACTTGCCGTAGCGGTCGGTGAGTTCCTCGCGAACGAGCACGATGTCCTCCTCCGAGTTCACCGCGGCGATCGACCGGTACGCCTGGAGGCGCAGCCGCTCGCCGGGCGCGTAGTCGTGCGGGACGTGCGCGTCGACCGGCAGCTCGATCTTGACCTCCAGCGGCTCCTCCTCCGGCACGTCGCCGCCCGCCAGCTGGTCGCGGAACTCGGCCACCGCCTCACCGACCATCCGCATGTAGAGGTCGAAGCCGACGCCGGCGATGTGCCCGGACTGCTCGCCGCCGAGCAGGTTGCCCGCGCCGCGGATTTCCAGGTCCTTCATCGCGACGTACATGCCGGCGCCCATCTCGGTGTGCTGGGCGATGGTCGCCAGGCGCTCGTGCGCGGTCTCGGTGAGCGGCTTCTCCGGCGGGTACAGCATGTAGGCGTAGCCGCGCTCCCGCCCGCGGCCCACCCGGCCGCGCAGCTGGTGCAGTTGGGAGAGGCCGAAGGTGTCGCCGCGCTCGACGATGAGGGTGTTGGCGTTGGAGATGTCGATGCCGGACTCGACGATCGTGGTGGAGACCAGGACGTCGAACTCCTTCTCCCAGAAGTCGACGACGACCTTCTCCAACTGGGTCTCGCCCATCTGCCCGTGGGCGGTGGCGACCCGCGCCTCGGGGACGAGCTCCTTGAGCCGGGCGGCCGCCTTGTCGATCGACTCGACCCGGTTGTGGATGTAGAACACCTGCCCCTCGCGCAGGAGTTCGCGGCGGACGGCGGCGGCGATCTGCTTCTCGTCGTACGGGCCGACGAAGGTCAGCACCGGGTGCCGCTCCTCCGGCGGGGTGGTGATGGTGGACATCTCGCGGATGCCGGTGACCGCCATCTCCAGGGTGCGCGGGATCGGCGTCGCCGACATCGTCAGCACGTCGACGTTGGCGCGCAGCTTCTTCAGCTGCTCCTTGTGCTCGACGCCGAACCGCTGCTCCTCGTCGACGATGACCAGGCCCAGGTCCTTGAAGCGGGTCTCCGAGGAGAACAGCCGGTGGGTGCCGATGACGACGTCCACCGAGCCGTCGAACAGGCCCTCCAGCACGGCCTTGGCCTCGGAGTCGGTCTGGAAGCGCGACAGCGCCTTCACCACCACGGGGAAGTTGGCGTAGCGCTCGGCGAAGGTCGAGAAGTGCTGCTGGACGAGGAGCGTGGTCGGCACCAGGACGGCGACCTGCTTGCCGTCCTGCACCGCCTTGAAGGCCGCGCGCACCGCGATCTCGGTCTTGCCGTAGCCGACGTCGCCGCAGATCAGCCTGTCCATCGGGACGGACTTCTCCATGTCCGACTTGACCTCGCCGATGGTGGTGAGCTGGTCGGGCGTCTCGGCGTACGGGAAGGCGTCCTCCAGTTCGCGCTGCCACGGGGTGTCCTGGCCGAAGGCGTGCCCGGGGGCGGCCATCCGGGCCGAGTACAGCTTGATCAGGTCGGCGGCGATCTCCTTGACCGCCTTCTTGGCGCGTTGCTTGGTCTTCGCCCAGTCCGCGCCGCCGAGCCGGTGCAGCGTCGGGGCCTCGCCGCCGACGTACTTGGTGACCTGGTCGAGCTGGTCGGACGGCACGAAGAGCCGGTCGCCGGGGTGGCCCCGCTTGGCGGGCGCGTACTCCAGCACAAGGTACTCGCGGGTCGCGCCCTGCACGGTGCGCTGCACCATCTCCACGTACCGGCCCACGCCATGCTGCTCGTGGACGACGTAGTCGCCGGCGGCCAGCGCCAGCGGGTCGATCGCGTTGCGCCGCCGGGACGGCATCCGGCGCATGTCCTTGGTGGAGGACTTCTGGCCGGACAGGTCGGTCTCGGTGATGACGGTGAGCTTCAGCGCCTCGTCGACGAAGCCGTGCTCGATCGAGCCGCAGGAGACGTACACGACGTCCCGGGTGGGGGCCTCGGCGAGGTCGGCGACCAGCCGGGCCGGGATGCCCTCGCCGGAGAGCACCTCGGCGAGCCGGGAGGCCGGGCCGTGGCCCTCCGTCACCATGACGACCCGCCAGTCGGCGTTCAGCCGCTCCTTGGCGTCGGCGATGGCGCGGGCGGTGTCGCCGCGGTAGGCCTCCACCGCGTGCATGCCCAGCGTCAGGGTGTCGGCGTCGAACTCCAGGATCTCGCTCACGGTCGAGTCGCTGGTGGCGAAGGGGCTCACCGACCACCAGGGCAGGCCGATCCCGGCGGCGTGCTCGCGGACGTCCGCCAGCGACCACAGCGAGGCCGCCGAGACGTCGATCTCCTCGACGTCGATCGGGCGGTCGCCGCCGGCCGCGGCCGCCACCCAGGACGCCGCCAGGAACTCCTGGCTGGTGGCCACCAGGTCGGCCGCGCGGGTGCGGACCCGCTCCGGGTCGCAGACCACCGCGACCGAACCCTTCGGCAGCACGTCGAGCAGCAGCTCCATGTCGTCCACCAGGACGGGCGCCAGCGACTCCATGCCCTCGACCGCGATGCCCTCGGCGATCTTGTCCAGGATCTCGGCCAGCCCGGGCTGCTCGACGGCCAGCTCGGCCGCCCGGGCCCGCACCTGGTCGGTCAGCAGCAGCTCACGGCAGGGCGGCGCCCACAGGCCGTGCTCGGCGATCTCCAGCGACCGCTGGTCGGCGACCTTGAAGTAGCGGATCTCCTCGACGTCGTCGCCCCAGAACTCCACCCGCAGCGGGTGCTCCTCGGTCGGCGGGAAGACGTCCAGGATGCCGCCGCGCACCGCGAACTCGCCGCGCTTCTCGACCAGCTCCACCCGGGCGTACGCGGCCGCCGCGAGCCGCCGGGCCACGTCCTCCAGGTCGTGCCGGCCGCCGCGCTGCAGCGCCACCGGCTCCAGCTCGGCCAGGCCCTTGACCTGCGGCTGGAGCACCGACCGGACGGGCGCGACGACGATCTGCACCGGGCCGGCCGCCACGTCGTCCGCGAGCGGGTGGACGATCCGGCGCAGCACCGCCAGGCGGCGGCCGACGGTGTCGGAGCGCGGCGAGAGCCGCTCGTGCGGCAGGGTCTCCCAGGCGGGGAACTCCGCCACCGCGTCCGGCGGCAGCAGCGAGCGCAGGCTGGCGGCCAGGTCCTCGGCCTCCCGGCCGGTCGCGGTCACGGCGAGCACCGGGCGGCCGCGCTCGCCGGCCTTCGCCGCCAGCGACCGGGCCAGCGCCGCGATCGCGAACGGACGGGCGGCCGGCGGGCCCACCAGGTCGAGGTGCTGCCTGTGCCCCGTGGCCGCCGCCTCGATCGCCTCGGCGAGGGCGGCGTCCCGTACGACGACATCGAGCAGTCCGGACAGGCTCATGCTTGTTGGCTCCACGGCTGGAGTGGCCCGGCGCCGAGCGGTCGGCCGGGCAACGCGAACAGCCCGGCACGCGGTGCGCCCCGGGGGTATCCAGCCTACGCCGCACGCCGCGCGGACACCCCCGCGAACCGGGCCCGGCACGGGCGGACGGGCCCGCGGGCGCGGCCTGCGGGGGCCGGCCGGGGGTGCGGAGCGGGCGGCCGGGCGCGGGCGGGAGGGGGACGGGCCGGGGCAGAACGTCAAGAACTCGACATACTCCTGTCACTGCCCGTCCATGCCGACCGCGCAGGATGGATCACGTGCCCGCCGCACCCAACCGTGGGGGATGGCTGCAGCGGGCCCGTCGCATCCCGATGGGGGTCGGGAGTGCGAAGGCCGGACGGCCCTGGGTGGGGGCGGCCGGCAGATGTGGAGGCCCGGGCCACCGCTCTTCCCTGGAGCGCGGCCCGGGCCTCACCGCTGTCCGCAACCCGCCGTCCGGTGCCGTCCGGCACCCCCGGCCCACCGCTTTGCGCGAAGCCGCCCGCGCCCCGCCCCGGCTCCGTACCCTCGTGTGAAGAAGGTGTGGGGCCACCCCGGAGAGGGTGTGCGCACCATTCGCGATGGAGGGGGTACTTCGTCATGCGCGTGGTCATCGCTGGGCAGGGCTACGTCGGGCTGCCGCTGGCCGTCCGGGCCGCCGAGGTGGGGCACCGGGTCGTCGGGTACGACGTCGACGAGCGCCGGATCAAGCGGCTCGCGGTCGGCGAGTCCTACGTCGAGGACATCCCCGCCGAGCGGCTGCGCCCGCTGCTGGACGGCGGCTCCTACCTGCCGTCCGCCGACGCGACCGACGTCGCGGGCTTCGACGTCGCGGTGATCACCGTGCCGACCCCGCTGCGCGACGGCGTCCCCGACCTCTCGTACATCGAGGCCTCGGCCCGGCTGCTCGCCCGCCACCTGCGGCCCGGCGCCACCGTGGTGCTTGAGTCCACCACCTACCCGGGCACCACGGAGGAACTGCTCGCCCCGCTGCTGGAGCAGGGCTCGGGGCTGCGCGCCGGCGCCGACTTCCACCTCGGCTACTCCCCCGAGCGGATCGACCCGGGCAACCCGGAGTGGAAGCTGGAGAACACCCCCAAGGTGGTCTCCGGCACCACGGCGGAGGGCCTGGCCGCGGTCGAGGGCTTCTACGGGCAGCTGGTGGAGCGCACCGTGCCGGTCTCCTCGTGCAAGGAGGCCGAGCTCACCAAGCTGCTGGAGAACACCTTCCGGCACGTGAACATCGCGCTGGTCAACGAGCTGGCGATGTTCGCCCACGACCTCGGCATCGACGTCTGGGAGGCGATCGACGCGGCCTCCACCAAGCCGTTCGGCTTCCTGCGGTTCACCCCGGGGCCGGGCGTCGGCGGGCACTGCCTGCCGATCGACCCCTCCTACCTGTCGTGGCGGGTGGAGCGCGCGCTCGGGCAGTCGTTCCGCTTCGTGGAGCTGGCCAACGACGTCAACAGCCACATGCCCGACTACGTGGTGCGGCGGCTCACCGAGGCGCTCAACGACCGGCAGCGGTCGGTCAACGGCTCACGGGTGCTGGTGCTCGGCCTCGCGTACAAGAAGAACACCGGCGACGCCCGGGAGACCCCGGCCGCCCGGGTGGTGGAGCTGCTGACGCGGATGGGCGCCGACGTCCGCGCCGCCGACCCGCACGTGGTGGCGGGCGTGCACGTCGCCGAGCCGCACATCCCGGGCCAGCGCGCCGCCGAGCACGACGCCCACGGGGGCGGGCCGCTGGCCTCGGTACGGCGGGTGGAGGCCACCCCGGAGGAGCTCGCCGCCGCCGACGCGGTGGTGCTGCTCGCCGACCACGACGAGTTCGACTACGAGGCCGTGTCGCGGCACGCGCGGTACGTGCTGGACTGCCGGCGCCGGCTGACGGGGGCGAGCGTCGAGGTGCTGTGAGCCTCGCTCCCCCGGTCGCAGGGAACACCGGGTGCCGCGCAACCATCCGGCCTGCACCCCGTGTGGGGCCAGCCCCCAGAGACGGCCCCACACGGGTGTTCGACAGTCGGTGACTACAGCTCGACGTAGTCCACCCGGTCGTTCCAGTTACCGCCGTAGATGCAGCCGATGGTGGTGAAGTCGTAACAGTGGCTTTGTTCGCGAGAACCGACAGCAGATGTTCACCGTTTCGGGAGTCGCTTGAGTGAGTCCGTAATCGAACCGGGCCTCTCCGCGGATCAGTCCCGCCCTGGGGAGAGAGACACACGTGGTGGCACCGAAGGATCAGACCGGCTCTCGCTCCAGCTGGCGTCGAGCGCGGCCGCGATACCCTCAAGGATCCCGATGAACTCCTCGACCGGGATCTCGATCCCGAAGACCGAACCGGCGTCTTCGGGATGGCTGACCAGGTGTTCCTCACGCCAGAACTCCAGCGTGATCACCAAGCGGTCGTCCTCGCGGAACAAGTAGGCCATCACGTTGTCGGTGGTGGGCCCCCAGAGCAGGAACCGAAACCGGCTGCGCAGCTGGTGGTCGGCCTCGGACTCGTCGTCGCCCCCCGCGTGCTGCCTGAGACGCCGGTGTGCGGCCTCGGCGGAGAAGCCGGCGAACGGCAAGGAAGAACCTTCGCCGGACCGCAGCCAGGCGGCGGTGTCCAGCACATCGCGGCGGAACTGGGGGACGTACGCCATGTTGTCGTCGCAGGTCAGCCACTTTCCAGCCGCCCAGAGGTCGACCCGGCACAGCGGGCCCGGCTCGCCGACCTCTGCGGCGAACCCGGACTTGTCTCCCAGAACCACGCTCATGCCGGTGACCGTGGCAGGTTCAGCCGTTCATGAACAACCGAATACTTCGTCGGTCCAGTCGCCGGCGGGCCTCAGTGGAAATCGAACGGCCGCTGACCCCGGTGAATCCCGAAGTGGTGAACATCTGCTGTCGGTTCTCGCGAACAAAGCCATCGATTTGGACGCCGCCGGGCCGGGCGGACGCGCGGAAGGACGACGCGTCCCGCATCCGCCGAGCCTGAACGGCAACAACGGGTATGACGACTTCGCCACCCCGGGCCGGACCGACGACGGCCGGATGCCCGGCGCGGTCCGCCCCTACCGACGGAGCCCCGTCCCGCCGAGCGATCGGCGGGACGGGGCTCCGTCGTGCTACCGGTCCCGCGTCAGCCCCGGCGGGTGATGTGGCTGGGGCGGGTGTCGTGGTCGATGCCGTCGTCCACGATGACGATCTTGGGGACGATCCTCGGCTCGGCCTCGGACTCCGCAGGGCTGTCGGCAACCACGTCGGCCCCGGCCTCGGTGTCGGCGGTCTCCTCGGTCTCCTCCGCCGCGGGCGCGGGCGCCACGAGGGGCTTCTTCAGCAGCAGGTCGAGGGTCAGCTCCGGCTCGTTGGCCTCCTTGGCGGCGGCCTCCAGGGCGGCCGGGCGGCGGCCCGGTTCGATCGCCCCGATCGCCGCACCGGTGAGCTCAGCCAGGGTCTTCTTGATGGTGTCCAGCTGCTCCTGCATCGTCGCGTGCCGCTCCGCGAAGTCGCGCTGGTCGGCCTCGCCGGCGACGCGGATCCGCTCGGCCTTCAGCCGGGCCGCGGAGAGCAGGTCCTCGGCCTTGGTCTGGGCCGCGCCCTCGATCGTGCGGATCTCGCCGAGGACGGCCTCGCGGTGCTGCTCCGCCTCGCGCAGCCGGCGCTCCGCGCCCGCGGTGATCTTCGCCTCCTCGGCGTCGGCCTGGGCCTCGGCCTCGGCGAACATCTCGTCCGAGCGGCGGCGCAGCTCGGCCAGCTTGGCCTCGGCGCGCTCCTCCGCCTCGGCCGCGGCCAGCCGGATGCGGGCGGCGTCGGCGGTCGCGGCGTCCCGGGCGGCACGGGCGTCGAGCTCGGCCTCCAGGCGCATCCGCTCGGAGGTGGCCCGGCTGCTGGTCTCGGTCTCCCGGACGGCCTGCTCCGCCTCCCCGCGCAGGGTGGCCGAGTACGCCTCGGCGGAGCGCGCCGCGGCCTGGCCGGCCTTCTCCGCGTCGTCGCGGATGTCGCCGGCACCGCGCAGGGCGGCGGAGCGCACCGCCTCGCTCTCGTTGTCGGCGATCGCCATCAGCGCCGCGGCCTGCTCGCTGAGCCGGCCGTAGTCGGGCTGCGGCGCGTCCTCCTTGGCCTGGAGGATCTCGGCGAGGCGCTTCTCCATCTCCCGCAGGCCCGCGCCGAGCACGCTGAGCCGTTCCCACGCCTCGTCGCGCTCCGCGGTCAGCCCCGCGAGCGTCCCGTGGACCTGCTCGGGCGCGTAACCGCGCCTGGCAACCGTGAAGCCGTGCTGGGAGACGGCGTCGCTCATCGGCTCTCTTCCCCTCGTGCTGTCGGGACCCGTGCTCGCGGGATCTCTGTCCGTTCGGGGACGACCCAGGGCCGCCCACTTGACCTATTTTGCGCAGATACGGTCGAAAGCCCAACCAGGCGAGGCCGGGGGCGGTCCGCGGGGCCCGCCCCCGGTCGGCTACATCAGGCCGTCCCAGAACTGCTCCAGCAGCACCGCCCACCAGCCTTCGGGGGTGTGCAGGGCAGCCGGGTCGGCCGCCAGCAGCTGGGCCTGGAGGTCCGTGGTCCAGCGGCCGGCCTGCTCCGGGGTGAGTCCGTAGCGCAGCCGCCACATCCGTCCCAGGACGGCCAGGCAGCGGACGAACTCGGGTACGCCGCTGTTGACGAAGCGCGGCGGCTCGCCGGTTCCCTCCAGGTCGACCGCGACCACCGCGGCGGTGCCGTACTGGACGCACAGCTGCCGGCCGTAGTCGTTGCCGAGCACCAGGTAGCCGCCGAAGTCCGGACCGGCCGGGCGGCCGCGCTCGGCGGCCAGCTCGGCGAGGGTCGGGATCGGCCGTCCCTCCTGGGCCTGGGCCCAGAAGAACGGCGCGAAGTCGCGCGGCAGGCCGGCCCACATCAGGGTCTGCGCGACGGCCTCCGGCACGCCCTGCCGGGAGACCGCGCGCTGCTCGAAGCGGAAGACCGCGCCGTTGAAGGCCTGGCCGAGTTCGGCGGCCAGCTGCTGCGGGGCGAGCGGCGGCAGCGGGGCGACGGTGCCGGGCGGCGGCAGCGGCGCGTGCACCGGCCGGGGCCGCTGCGGGGCGGCGGCCAGCTGGTGCAGCTGGTCCAGGTGGTCGAGCAGCAGCGCCATCCCGGACTGCCGGGCCTGCCGGTCGCGGCCGTACGGGACGGTGTGGGTGATCCGCACGTTCGGCCAGGAGGACTTGACCATCCGGGCGCAGTACCCGCCGGGCAGGTCGCACAGCTCCAGCTCGGTGTGGAACTCCAGCACCTGGTCCGGCGGCACGCCGAGCCGCCGCATCTCCTGGAGCGCCTTCCACTCCGGGTGCGGGGTGCCGGGCTCGCTCGCCATCACCAGGGACTGCTCGGAGCCGTCCGGGCGGCGGTAGCTGATCACGGCCTGGGTGCCGGGGCCGATGGTCGGCACGCCGGGGCCGGCCGGAGCGCCGGGCACGGGCGCACCGGGCGGCACCGGTCCCGGTCCGGCCGGGGCCGGCATCGGGGGCATGGCGGGGCCGGGCACGGCCGGCGGCGGGCCGACCGGGCCGGCGCCCGGGTAGCCGTACACCGGCGGCGGGCCCGGCACCGGGGCGGCGCCGACCGGCGGCGGGGGCATCGCCGGGGCCGCGTACGGCGGGGTGGCGGGCCCGGCGGGGCCGGGGCCGCCGGGCAGTTCGACGGCGTGCGCCAGCTGGGTGGCCGCGTACGCGACGCCGGCCGCCTCAGCGGACGGGCCGGCCGGTGCAGCGGCCGGGGCCGGTGCCGGGGCCGCGCCGCCGAGCAGGCCGGACGGTGCGGGCGGCGGCGGGGCGCCGGGGCCGCCGCGGCCGACCGCACCGGAGGCCGGGCCTCCGGCCGCACCGCGCAGGTCGGCGGGCGGCGGCGGTGGCGGGGCGCTCGGGCCGGAGCGGCCGAGCTGCCCGGACGCGCCGGCGCCGGGGGCCGCGCCGTGCAGGTCGGCCGGCGGGGGCGGCGGCGGGGCCGTCGGGCCGGAGCGGCCCAGGCCGCCCGCCTCCGCGGGGTTGCCGGGGGCACCCGGCAGGCCCATCAGCCCGGGCGGGCCGTCGGTGGCCAGCATGGTCGGCGCGTACTCGATGCCGGGGCCGCCCGGCGCGGCCGACGGCCCGGGGGGCATCGGCGGCAGCGAGCCGGGGCCGGCCAGCACGGTGGGCGCGTGCTCGACGGCGGGCGGCGGCACGGGGGTGCCGCCGGCCGGAGTACCGGGGAACGGCACGCCCGCGGGCGGGGTACCGGGGCCGGGCGGCACGGCCGGGCCGCCGGGGAAGCCCTCCGGCAGCGGCACGGTCGCGCCCTCGGGCACCGGGGCGGGCACCGGGCCGACGCCCTGGAGCGGCATCGGCACGGTGAGGCCCTCGGCGCCGGGCGGCGGCGCGAAGGCGCCCTGGCCGGGGGCGCCGCGAGCACGGTCGGTGCGTCGCCGGCCGGACGGCCGGAGGACGGCGGCATGGTCTGCAGCGCGGGCGCGGGCGCGGAGGCGGGCGCGGGCGCGGCCGGGCCGGGCGGCGCGGGTGCGGCGGTGCCGAGCCGCTCCGCCTCCGCGGCGATCGCCGCGGCGCCCGCCTCCTGCAGCCACTGCGGCGGGCTCAGCAGGAACGAGGTGGCCTCGACCGCGCCGGGCACCGGCCGGGCCGCACCGGCCGGGTTGGGTTCCGTCCGGCCGCCGTAGGTCTCCTCGAACTGCCGCACCACCTCGTTGACCGGCAGCGGCGGCCAGAGCGTGCTCGCCCCGCTGTCGCGGGCGATCACCAGCCGCAACTCGCCGCCCGTGGCCGGCTCCTCGCCGGCCTTCTCCACCGGCCAGCAGACGAAGCCGAGATCGAACTCACGCACCCGTACCTCGCGCTGTTTGGCGCGCGGCACACCGGCGTTGATCCAGTCGTCGGCAATCTCCTGTGCCTGCGCGTACGTCACCACGCCCGGCTCACCCCTCCGTTGATCAGTTCACCGGGACGGCGCGGGCGAACCCACCGTCCACCATCAGCCCCGCGACCGTCTCCAGCTCCGGCGGGCTGCCCGCCAGCCGGAGCAGGAAGTCGTCGAAGCTCTCCCCGCAGGGCAGCAGCAGTCGCGCCACCCGGTCCTCGGGCGGCTCGGCGCCGTCGGCGTCGCGGGCGTCGTCGTACGGGCAGAACCAGACCGAGCCCGTCCGCTCGCCGCGCACCTTCAGCGCCAGCAGGCCGCCCTGGGCGTAGGCCACGCCCAGGTAGTCCTTGGTGAGGTGGTCGCGCAGGCACTTGTTGGCGTACACCAGGTCGTGGACGCCGTATTCCTCACTGACCGTCAGGAACGGCTGGTCGAGCAGGATGCCGTACTCGACGTCCAGGGCGACCCCGGCCGGCGTCCGGCCGCCGGCGGCCTTGAGGAAGGTGCGGTAGGCGGCCGGCAGGTCGTGGCCGAGCCGCTGCTCGGCGCGCTGCACCAGGTCCTCGGTGACCGCGACCGGGTCGCCGCCGTCCATGGCCAGCGGGAAGTGCACGGGGCGGCGCTCCTGGAGCGGGCGGGTGCCGCGCCGGGAGTGGTCGGCCGAGGAGCGGGCCAGCCCTCCGTGGTGCCGCAGCAGCGCCTTGACCTCGACCGGGACGAGTTCCATCCGGCGCCAGCCGGGGCGGCGCGGCCGGCGACGTGGTGCCACGTCCAGCCGTGCGGGGTGGCGACCGCCGTCGGCAGGTCGGCCCACAGTTCGTGGCCCTGGGTGTAGAGCGCGGCGTTGGCGGAGACGTAGTCGGTCAGCCGGAGCTCGTCGACGCCGAACCCCTCGGGCGGGTCGGCGACCTCGGCCGCGGCGACGGCGTACGGTCCGAAGTCCGGGAGGCCGTACTCGTCCACCCGGACGCCGGCCGGGTGCCGGTCGGCCCGGACCGGGTCCGGGAACTGCACCACCTGCCCCGCGTACGCCGAGTTGGGCGCGGCGGCGCCGGGCCGACCTGTCGTCATCAGGGTTCCCCCACTGGCAGCTGCAACATTGCGAGCACCAGCGTAGGGGAAGCGGCACCCCCGGAAGCAGGGGCGGCCACCCCTGAGTGCAGACCGGCCGCCCCGTTCATGTCAGCCGCGGACGGCCTTCGCCAGCACCTCCGCGACCCGGATCTGCTGGTCCTCGGTGATCTGCGGGTGCAGCGGCAGGGTGAGGATCTCACCGGCGGCCCGCTCGGTGACCGGGAAGGCGCCCTCGCCGTGCCCGAGGTGGCGGAAGGCGGGCTGGAGGTGGACGGGCACGGGGTAGTGCACGCCCGCGCCGATGCCCGCGGCGTGCAGTTCGGCGAGGACGGCGTCGCGGTCGCGCTCCACCCGCACGGCGTACAGGTGCCAGACGTGCTCGTTGCCCGGCAGGGTGCGCGGCAGCGCGACACCCGCCAGCCCGGCGAGCAGCGCGTCGTAGCGGGCGGCGGCGGCGCGCCGGGCCGCGTTCCAGGCGGGCAGCCGGCGGAGCTTGGCGCGCAGCACCACCGCCTGGAGCGTGTCCATCCGGGAGTTGAAGCCGAACCGCTCGTGCACGTACTTGCGCCCGGAGCCGTGGTCCCCCATCAGCCGGACGGCGGTGGCGAGGTCGTCGTCGTCGGTGGTGACCGCGCCCGCGTCGCCGTACGCGCCGAGGTTCTTGCCCGGGTAGAAGCTGGTGGCCGCGATCCGGCCCCGGACGCCGGAGGCCGCGCCGTCCTGCCGGGCGCCCTGCGACTGCGCGGCGTCCTCGACCACCGGGCGGTCCCCGGCGAGGTCGAGCAGCGCGGCCATCGGGGCGAGCTGGCCGTTCAGGTGGACGGGCAGCAGCGCGGCGGCGTGCGGCAGCACGGCCGCCACCCGGGCCGGGTCGATCAGCAGGTGGTCGGGGTCGACGTCCACGAGCACCGGGTGCAGCCCGGCCCGGACGACGGCCTCGGCGGTGGCGACGAAGGTGTTGGCGGGCAGCACCACCCCGGCGCCGGGCGGCAGGTCGAGGGCGCGCAGGGCGAGTTCGACGGCGTCGGTGCCGTTGGCGGTGCCGACGGCGTGCCGCACGCCGCAGAAGGCGGCGTACTCGGCCTCGAAGGCGGCGACGTCCGGGCCCTTGATGTACGCGCCGCTCGCCAGCACCGCGTCGAACCCGGCGCGGACCTCCTCGGCGACCTCGGCGTGGGAGGCGTGCAGGTCGACGAGCGGGATGTCGGTCATGGAATGTGCCTCTCGGCTGGCTCGGGAACGGGCTCGGGGAGGGGGACGGACGCGGGAACGGGAACAGGGACGGGAAGAGGGACGGGGACGTCCGCGGGCGCCGGCCCGCCGGCGGCCGACGGTTCGACCCGCAGCGGGAGCGAGCCGCCGGCCAGGCAGGCGCCGGTCGTGGTGGACCACTTCCAGTGGTGCCGCGGGCACTCGACGACGCCGTCGGCGATCAGCGCATGGCTGAGGTCCTCGCCGGCGTGCGGGCACCAGCGCTGCAGCCGCAGCCCGTCCCGCTCGACCCACTCGCCGCCGGCGGCGCGCTCGCGGACCAGCCGGCGGGTCTGGGCCGGCTGGTGGCCGTAGCGCAGCAGCGAGAGCAGGGTGACGTCGAAGACGTCCGGGTCGCGGTGCAGCGCCAGGCGCATGGACAGCAGCGCCTCCTCCCAGCCGGCCCGGCCGTCGAGGACGGCCCGCAGGGCGCGCGGCGGCACGCGGATGGTGTACCCGGGGTCGACAGGGTCGTCCTCCAGTTCGATCCGGGTGGCGAGGTCGCCGAGGGCGATCCGCCAGGCGGCGCCGCCGGCCTCCAGCGCGAGCCCGGCCCGGTAGTCGGCGAGCAGCGGCCGGTTGAGCCGCTGGAGCCGGTCGAAGTGCGCGCCGACCTCCTCCGCGGTGGGTTCGGCGATCTCGCCGCGGTGGTAGGCCTGCCATTCGTCCCGGCGGCGTTCGCGGTAGTCGGCGAGGTAGCCGGCCGGGTCGGTGTGCCAGCGGCCGGGCGGGGCCGGGGGCGCCTCCGGGCCGTCGGGCCGCGGGCGGGCTTCGACGCGGTCGCCGGGGACGGTGCGCACGACGGCGGTGCCGGGGCAGGCGCGCGCGAAGTCGGCGGCGACGTCCTCCCAGTGCGGGAAGATCGTCCGTCGGCGGTCGTTGAAGCGGTCCAGCTCCGGGTCGAGGAAGCAGGCCGGGCCGGCCGACGGCAGGTAGGTGCGGGCGCCGGTGAGGCGGACCTTGCGGGCCAGGCTGTCCATCAGGTCGGCGCGGACGGCGGCGGTCTTGGCGGCCATCTGCGCCGGCGGGTAGTCGTAGGCGTTCGGGTACCACATGGCGCCCGAGTACTGGGCGGCCAGCAGGTCGATGCCGGCGGGGAGGTCGGACAGCGGCGGGTTGCAGTCGTTGAGGTCCAGGAAGCGGAAGCCCCCGAGGTCGAGCAGCAGCCCGCTGTCCTCCTTGTGGCTGGTGTCGAGCAGCATGGTGGCGGTGGCGTCGGGGCCGAGCCGGTGCTCCTCGCGGTGGGCGAGCCGGACCTGCCGGGTGAAGCCGAGCGCGGCGAGCCGACGCGCCACCGAGCCGGTGCGGTAGCGCGGCACCAGCACGGTGACGTCGCGGGAGAGCCGGGCGAGCAGCCGCTCGTCGAGGTGGTCCTCGTGGGTGTGCGAGACGTAGAGGTAGTCGTGGTGGCCGGCGACGACCTCCGGCAGCAGCTCGCGGTTGTCGGGGTACGGGAACCAGGCGCCCAGGAAGGCGGGGTGGAACCACGGGTCGATCAGGATGCGCAGGCCGGCGTGCTCGACCAGGAAGCCGGCGTGCCCGAGGTGCCTGACCGATGTCACCCGACGGCCTCCCGGAGGGCGGCGGCCACGGTGTCCTGCTGCTGCTCGGTCAGGGTGTGGAAGAGCGGCAGGATCAGCGAGCGACGGGTGATCAGCTCCGTGGCGGGCAGCGGCACCCGGGCGGTGCCCTTGTACGGGGCCTCCAGGTGGGCGGCCATGATGCCGCGGCGGGCGGAGACACCTGCGGCGGCGAGCCGGGCCAGCACCTCGGTGCGGTCGGGGGCGCCGTCCGGCAGCAGCAGCCAGCAGGCCTGGTGGTTGCCGGTGCCGTGCGGCGGGTCGGCGACCACCATCCGGTCGGCCAGCGGGCCGAGCAGGGTGCGGTAGCGGGCGGCGAGTTCGCGCCGCCGGGCGACCATGGCGGGCAGCTTGCCGAGCTGGACGAGTCCGACGGCCGCCTGGATGTCGGTCATCCGGTGGTTGAAGCCGATCTCGTCGTACGTCTCCACCACGCTCGCCCCGCCGGCGGCGGTGTGCCGGTCGGCGGCCGAGACGCTCATCCCGTGTTCGCGCAAGCGGCGCAGCCGGGCGGCGAGCGCGGCGTCGTGGCAGGTCACCATGCCGCCCTCGCCGGTGGTGAGGAGCTTGCGCGGGTGGAAGGAGTAGGCGGCGATCTCCGCGGCCGCGCCGACCGGGCGGCCTCGGTAGGTGGAGCCGGCGCCGCAGGCGGCGTCCTCGACGACCGTGGCGCCGGACGGTTCGACGCGGGCGCGGATCGCGTCCAGGTCGACCGGGACACCGCCCTGGTCGACGGCGATGACGGCCTTCGTCCGCGCGGTGAGCACCTCGGCGACGGTGTCGGGGGTGAGGTTGCCGGTGGCCGGGTCGACGTCGGCGAAGACCGGGACGGCACCGACGTAGGTGACGGCGTTGGCGGTGGCGATGAAGGAGAGCGAGGGCACCACGACCTCGTCGCCGGGGCCGACGCCGGCGCCGATCAGCGCCAGGTGCAGCGCGGTGGTGCAGGAGGACACGGCGACGGCGTGCGGCACGCCGAGGTGGTCGGCGAAGGCCTGCTCGAAGGCGGCGACGCGCGGGCCCTGGGCGACCCAGCCGGAGCGGACGGCCTCCGCGGCGGCCTGGGCCTCCTCCTCGCCGAGCCAGGGGATCATGACGGGGATGGTGGACACGGTGGGCTGCTCCGGGGTACTCGCTGAGGTCGTGGTGCTCGCTCGGTCGGCGGGGCTCGCGGTCTATGTGCTGCGGGGGGCTACTGCTCGCGCCACCAGGCGACGAGCCTGCGCAGGCCGTCGTCCAGGCCGAGTTCGGGCTTCCAGCCGAGGTCGCGCTCGGCGGCGGAGATGTCGGCGAGGCGCCGCACCACGCCGCCGGCGGTGCCGCGGGCCGGGCCGTGCTCGACCGCGAGGTCGCCGCGGTCCATGGCGGCGAGCAGGGCGTCGGCGAGGCCGCGCAGCGAGACCTCGGTGGCGGAGGCGATGTTGTAGACCCGGTCGGTGACGGGTGCGGCGGCCGCCAGCAGGTTGGCCCGGGCGATGTCCTCGGTGTAGACGAAGTCCATGGTCTGAGCGCCGTCGCCGAAGATGAGCGGCGGCTGCCCGGCGTCGATCCGCTCCATCCAGCGGATGAAGACCTCGGTGTACTTGCCGTGGACGTCCATCCGGGGCCCGTACACGTTGAAGTAGCGCAGGGCGACGTAGTCCAGGCCGGTCATCGCGTGGAAGCTGCGCAGCATGCCCTCGTTGAACACCTTGGCGGCGCCGTAGAAGGTGTCGTTGTTGTAGGGGTGCTGGGTCTCCGGCGTCGGGAAGGTGTCGGCGAGGCCGTAGACGGAGGCGGTGGAGGAGGCGATCAGCTTCCGGACGCCGCGTTCGGCGGCGGCCTCGATGACGTCGAAGGTGCCGTCGACCATGATCTCCAGGGCGAGCCGCGGTTCGGCGGCGCACTGGGTGATCCGGATCGCGGCGAGGTGGAAGAGCAGGTCGGTGTCGTCGCCGAGGAGTTCGCGCAGCAGGGCGCGGTCGCGGATGTCGCCGTCGACGACGCGCAGCTGCCCGGGGGCGGCGAGCTCCTGGGCGCGGGCGAGGTTGGCGACGCGGCCGCGGACGAAGTTGTCGAGGACGACGACCTCGCGGGCGCCGGCCTCGATCAGCTGGTCGACCACGGTGGAGCCGATGGTGCCGGCTCCCCCGGTGACCAGGCAGCGGGATCCGGCGAGCGGGACTGCGTTCATCGGGCGGCGGCCCTCTCCTGTGCGGTGATCGGTTCGACGTCGGTCGCGGGGCCGACGGGCACGGTGGCGCCGCCGAGTTCGAGGCTGCGGGAGGCGGCGTGCAGCAGCCGCAGCACGCGCAGGCCGGAGCGGCCGTCGGTGAGCGGGGCCCGGCCCTCGGTGATGGCGGCGGCGAACTCGGCCATCACGTTGCGCAGCGCCTCCTGTTCGACCAGGGCGGGCGCGACCATGTCGCCGACCCGGTAGGAGATGAGGGCGCGGTGGCGGATGGCGTCGGTGAGCTCGTCGGGCGGGGTGAGGTCGACGCCGCGGTCGTGGACGGTGAGCCGGGCCTGCGGGTTGAGGTCGTCCCAGACCAGGGTGCGCCGGGAGCCGCCGATCAGGGTGGTGCGCACCTTGGTCGGCGACAGCCAGTTGACGTGGCAGTGGGCGAGCGCGCCGTTGCTGAGGCGGACGGTGAGGTAGGCGACGCAGGCCTGGCCGGCGCCGATCGGGTCGGCGCCCTGGGCGCTGACCCCGACCGGTTCGACGCCAGGCGGCAGCACGAAGTCGAGGATGGACAGGTCGTGCGGGGCGAGGTCCCAGAGCACGTCCACGTCGGGCTGGACGAGGCCCAGGTTGATCCGGACGGAGTCGAAGAACTGGATGTCGCCGATCTCGCCGCCGTGCACCAGCTCGCGGATCCGGCGGACGACCGGGGTGTAGCAGAAGGTGTGGTCGCACATCAGCACCAGGCCGCGGTCCTCGGCGAGTTCGCACAGCTCGGCGGCGTCCGCGGCGGTGGTGGTGATCGGCTTCTCGACCAGGACGTGCTTGCCGGCCTCCAGGGCGGCGCGGACGAGCTTGTAGTGCGCGGCGGCCGGGGTGGCGATCGCCACCGCCCGCACCCGCTCGTCGTCGAGGACCTGCTCGAAGGAGGTGGTGGAGCGCACGGTGCTGTACTCGCCGAGGACCCGGCGGGAGCGCTCCTCGTCGAGGTCGCACAGCCAGTGCAGCCGCAGGGCGGCGGTCTGCTGGGCGTTGCGGACGAGGTTCGGGCCCCAGTAGCCGGCCCCGACCACGGCCAGGCCGATCCGCGGGGCGGCGACGGGTTCGGCGGCGCCCGGCGTCGGTACGTGTTCGCCGGGCGCTTCGTGCGCCTCGGCCGCCGGACCGTACTGCGTCGACATCGACAAGACCCCCTTGTCCGGTGCCGGAGCGTCACTGCCCCGGGCACCACGCTGTCCGTGCGGGACCGGGGCAGCACGCTCCCGCCGGCCCTGCTGCCGGCGGTGCCCCCACGATGTGCCCAGGTGACCTCGCAGCTGGAACGGTACCGGCCGCCGTACGCCCCGGGGGCCGAATGCGCAAACCCGAGGCGCGTCCGACGGGCGTTCGCAACGCTCCGTACACCCCGGGTCCGTGGCGTCCGACGGGGTTTGACAGTCTTGAGGCCCAGAATGTGAGCCGGGGACCGGAAACGCCGGTCCGCCCGGCCCCGCCCGACCGAACGGGCACGGCACCGAGCAGAGTGGAGGAGGACCATGTCAGCGAACCCGTCGGACGGCCAGGAGCCGCCGGCCGCCGCCGTGGCCACGCCGCTGCTGCGCCACCACCGGGACAGCCTGCTGCCCGCCGTGGCGGCAGCCCTCTCGCTGAAGAACGGCCAGGTGCACACCCTGGCGGGCGACAAGGCGGACCTCGCTCCGCTGCTGCACCCGCTGGTCGCCGAGTTCCTGGCGGGGCTGCCGGTCGAGCACCGGGAGCGCTTCCTGGGCCGCTGCCCGGAGGCCGTCCTGCTGTCCCAGTACCTGACCACGGTGGACGCGGCCCGTTCCAAGCGGGCCGCACGCAAGCCGCTCGGCCTCAACGACGCCCGCAAGGCGCTCAAGGGTGCCCGGCTGACCACGGTGCGGATCCGCGAGGAGGGTGATCCGGCACACGGCACCCACGCCCCGCCGTGCCGGTCCTGCGTGCCGCTGCTGGACCACCTCAACGTGGTGAGCGTCGCCGTCGGGCCGCCGGCGCGCTGACGCCGCCCCACCCTGTCCCCGAACCACGGAGCAGACCCTGAACCCGACCACCGTACGCACCCAGCCGCGCTTCCCCGCCGACGTCGCCGCCGCCCTCAAGCAGGCGGGCTGGCACCCCGGCCGCTGGGAGATCCGCCAGGCCGAGGCCTGGGCGGACGTCCTCGCCCAGCACGGCGGGCCGCTGGACACCCCGCACACCGTCTTCCCGGCCGCCGTCGAGGCGTGGGCCGAGTTCGGCGGGCTGTCGTTCGACCTGTCCGGCCCCGGCCGGGCGCTCGCACCGACGCCGTTCCTGCTCGACCCGCGCTGCGGGCTGCACCAGCCGCGCACCCTCGCCGACCTCGGCCGGGCGCTCGGCACCCGGCTCGCCCCGCTCGGCGAGGAGCTGTACGGGCAGGCCCTGCTGGCCATCGACGAGACCGGCCGGGTCTTCAGCCTGGACGCCACCGGCGAGTGGTACCTCGGCGCGACCGTCGACCAGGCGCTGGCCGTCCTCGTCCTCGGGCTCGCCCCGGAGCGGCTGCACGCCACCGCCTGACGATCCGTCAGTCCATCCCGATTCCGCCGAACCCCTCCCGGTCCGTCCCGCTCGGCGCCACACTGTGGAGATTCCGAGGAGACCACCGGGAGGGCCCGCGATGAGCGTGGAGACCGCGGCGGCGCCGGCACCGGCCGCCACCCGAACCGAGCGCCTGCCGCTCTTCGACAACGCCAAGTTCGCGGCAGTCGCCCTGGTGGTCTGTGCCCACACCTGGATGCCGCTGCTCACCGCGGACCGGACGATCGCGGCGGCCGTGCTTACCGTCGCGGCCTTCGCCATGCCGGTCTTCGTCACGCTCTGCGGCCACTTCGCCCGGCCCCGGCCGGGCCGCCCGGCGGTGGACGGCCGGCGCACGATCACCCGGATCGCGGTGCCCTACCTGGTGTTCCAGGTGCTCTACAACCTCGTCCCGATGGTGCTGGACCGGCGGCTGGAGCCGATCGCGCTGCTCCAGCCGCGCTGGCTCACGTGGTTCCTGCTGTCGCTGTTCGTGTGGCACCTGACCGTCCCGGTCTGGACGGCGCTGCGCCACCCGCTGCCCGTGGCCCTGCTGGTCGCGGCCGGCTCCGGCGCCGTGCACGCGCTGCCCGAGGAGCTCGCGCTCAGCCGCACGCTGGCCTTCCTGCCCTGGTTCGTGCTGGGGCTGGTGCTGCGCCCGGCGCACTTCGACGTGCTGCACCGGACGCAGGTGCGGCGCTGGGCCCCGGTCGCGGCGGCCGGCGTGTTCGCCGCGGTCTGGCTGGCGGCGCCCCGGCTGCTGGACCCGGGCTGGGTGGAGTACACCGGCACGGCGGCCCAGCTGCACGTCGGCTACCCGGTGTGGCTGGGGGTGCGGGTCGCGCTCGGCGCGCTGTCGCTGCTCGCCGGGGCCGCCTTCCTCGCCCTGCTGCCGGCCGGCCGCACCCGCTGGACGGCACTGGGCGCGGCCTCGCTCTACGTCTATCTGCTGCACGGGCTGCCGCTGAAGCTGGTGCAGGCCTCCGGCGTCTACCACGCCCGGCTGCTGCACCACTGGTGGACGGCGCTGCCGCTGCTCGGCGGCTGTGCGCTGGCCCTCGCGGTGACCCTGGCGCTGCCGCCCGTCGTCCGGCTGTTCACCCCGCTCGTCCAGCCGCCGCTGGGCCGGCTGCTGCGCGATCCGGCCCGGCCGGCCGGCTGACCGGCGGGCCCGGGGCCGGCCCCGGCCGGGTGGCGGCTCAGACCAGCCGGTCGGCCTGCACGGCGAGCCGGGACGGCAGCACCGCCTCCACCCGGAAGCCGCCGTCCGGCTCCGGACCGGCGGCGAAACTGCCGCCGAGCGCGACCACCCGCTCGCGCATCCCGACCAGCCCGTTGCCGCCGCCGGGCAGCGCGGCCCCGGCGGCCCCGCCGGGACAGTCGTTGACCACGGCCACCCGGACCCCGTTCGGGACGAACGCCAGCAGCACCACGACGGCGGCCCCGCCGGCGTGCTTGTGCGCGTTGGTCAGGCCCTCCTGCACCACCCGGAACGCCGTCCGCTCGGCCTCGCCGCGGTAGCGGCGGCGCTCGCCGCTGACCGTCAGCGTCACCGCCATGCCGGCCGCCCGGGACTGCTCCACCAGGCTCGGCAGCTCCCCCAGCGAGTCCGGTGCCGCGACGGCGGCGACCGGCTCGGCCATCCGCAGCACGCCGAGGATCTCGCGCAGCTCTTCCAGCGCCTGCCGGCCGACCTCGCCCATCAGCCGGGCCGAGGCCTGCGCCTTCTCCGGGTCCTTGGCCACGATCCGCTCCAGCGCACCGGCGTGCACCACCATCAGGCTCACCCGGTGCGCGACCACGTCGTGCATCTCGCGGGCGATCCGGGTGCGCTCCTCCAGCCGGGCCCGCCGGGCGCGCTCGCTGGCCTGCTCGGCGAGCAGCCCGAGCTCGGCCTCCAGGCCGTGCGCCCGGTCCTTCAGCGACTCCACCAGCCGCCGCCGGGCGCCCACGTACAGTCCGGTGACCACCGGCGGGACGGTCAGCCCCACCGCGACCAGCCCGGCCAGCACCACGAACACCCAGGTCGGCGGCAGGTGCACCTCGGCCGGCGTCGACACCGGCGCGAGCATCGCCAGCAGGGCCATGCCGAACGACTCGGCCAGCGCCAGCGCCGACAGCGCCACCACCCGCCCGCGCCGCGACGGCCACTCCCAGGTCGCCGCCAGCGTGTACAGCGACACCACCAGCGGCACCACGCCGAACAGCCCCGGCACGAGGACCAGCGCCACCACCATCGGCACCACCGGCCAGCGCCGCCGCACCACCAGGGTCGCCCCCGCCAGCGCGCCCAGCACCGCCGCCAGGCAGGCCACGACCCCGCCCATGTGCAGCCGGGTGTGCACCGTGTCGTAGGCGCCGAAGGCGCACTCCACCGCCGCCACCACCGCCAAGGTGACGTCCAGCGCCGCACTGCGTCGGCGCCGCCACCACCACGGGCCGGTCACCGGCCCGCCCCCGTCCGGCGACTCGCTCATGGGGGACAGCGTACGGCCGCCCGCCCGGCCGCCCCCAGCGACTTCCGCGGGCCGGTCCGACGGCGCCGTGTCCGCCATCCGGCCACGTCTCGGACGCGGCACCCAGTGCCACCTATGCTGTGCGAGTCGGACAGCGCGGTCCGCACACATCTCCCCCATATTGGCTGGGGTCACCTCCCAGCCGAAGGCCGGAGGAGAGAGCCGTTGCCGAACCCCCACCACCACAGGGAGAAAGCCGTGACCGCTCCGGTCCCCGCCTCGGCGGACAACCCATCAGCGACCGCCGCCGGCCCCGACGCCGACAACGCCGCGCTGCGCGCGGACATCCGGCGGCTCGGCGACCTGCTCGGCGAGACACTCGTCCGGCAGGAGGGCCCCGAGCTGCTCGGCCTGGTCGAGCAGGTCAGGCTGCTCAGCCGCACCGACGGCGAGGCCACCGCGGAACTGCTGGCCGGCATCGACCTGGAGACCGCAGGCAAGCTCGTCCGCGCCTTCTCCACCTACTTCCACCTCGCCAACGTCACCGAGCAGGTCCACCGCGGCCGCGAGTTCGCCACCCGCCGGGCCCGCGAGGGATCGCTGCTGGCGCAGACCGCCGACCAGCTCGCCGAGGCCGACCCCAAGCACCTCGCGGACACCCTGGCCCACCTGGCCGTCCGCCCGGTCTTCACCGCGCACCCCACCGAGGCCGCCCGCCGCAGCGTCCTCAACAAGCTGCGCCGGGTCGGCGAGCTGCTGGAGCGCATCCACCGCGAGCACGTGGCCTCCGGCCTCGCCGAGGCCGACCCGACCCGGCACTCGTCCGCCAAGCGCCAGGCCGACCGCCGGCTCGCCGAGGTCATCGACCTGCTGTGGCAGACCGACGAGCTGCGGATCGCCCGCCCGGAGCCCACCGACGAGGCCCGCAACGCCGTCTACTACCTGGACGAGCTGTACCGCGAGGCCGTCCCCGCCGTCCTGGAGGAGCTGCACGAGGAGCTCGCCCGGGTCGGCCTCGCGCTCCCCGAGGGCGTGCGCCCGCTGACCTTCGGCAACTGGATCGGCGGCGACCGGGACGGCAACCCCAACGTCACCCCGCAGGTCACCTGGGACGTCCTCAACCTCCAGCACGAGTACGGCATCAAGGACGCCCTGGCCACCGTCGACGACCTGCGCAACGCGCTGTCGACCTCCGTCCGCCTCGCCGGCGCCTCCGAGGAGCTGCTCGCCTCGCTCGACGCCGACCTGCGCGAGCTGCCCGAACTCAGCCCCCGCTACAAGCGGATGAACGCCGAGGAGCCGTACCGGCTCAAGGCCACCTGCATCCGCCTCAAGCTGGAGAACACCCGCGAGCGGCTCGCCACCGGCACCCCGCACATCACCGGCCGCGACTACGTCGGCACCCGCGAGCTGGTCGCCGACCTCCGGCTGATCCAGGACTCGCTGCGCAGCCACCGCGGCGAGCTGATCGCCGACGGCCGGCTCGCCCGCGCGATCCGCACCGTCGAGGCGTTCGGCCTGCAGCTCGCCACCATGGACGTGCGTGAGCACGCCGAGGCCCACCACCACGCGCTCGGCCAGCTCTTCGACCGGCTCGGCGAGGAGGCCTGGCGCTACGCCGACATGCCGCGCGAGTACCGCCAGCGGCTGCTCGCCAAGGAGCTGCGCTCGCGCCGCCCGCTGGCGCCCGTCCCGGCCCCGCTGGACGCGGCCGGCGCCAAGACCCTGGGTGTCTTCGCCACCATCCGCGAGGGCTTCGAGCGGTTCGGCGACGAGATCGTCGAGTCGTACATCATCTCGATGTGCCAGGGCGCCGACGACGTCTTCGCCGCGGCCGTCCTCGCCCGCGAGGCCGGTCTGATCGACCTGCACGCCGGTATCGCCAAGATCGGCATCGTGCCGCTGCTGGAGACCACCGACGAGCTCCAGGAGGCCGACCGGATCCTGGACGAGATGCTCTCCGACCCGTCGTACCGGCTGCTGGTCTCGCTTCGCGGCGACATCCAGGAGGTCATGCTCGGCTACTCCGACTCCTCCAAGTTCGGCGGCATCACCACCTCCCAGTGGGAGATCCACCGGGCCCAGCGCCGGCTGCGCGACGTCGCGCACCGCTACGGCATCCGGCTGCGGCTGTTCCACGGCCGCGGCGGCACCGTCGGCCGCGGCGGCGGCCCCTCGCACGAGGCGATCCTCGCCCAGCCGTGGGGCACCCTGGAGGGCGAGATCAAGGTCACCGAGCAGGGCGAGGTCATCTCCGACAAGTACCTGCTGCCGTCGCTGGCCCGCGAGAACCTCGAACTCACCATCTCCGCCACGCTCGCCGCTTCCGCGCTGCACACCGCGCCGCGCCAGGCACCGGAGGAGCTGGCCCGCTGGGACGCGGCGATGGACCAGGTCTCGCAGGCCGCGCACACCTCCTACCGGGCCCTGGTCGAGCAGGAGGACCTGCCGAAGTACTTCTTCGCGGCCACCCCGGTCGACCAGCTCGCCTCGCTGCACCTGGGCTCCCGCCCGTCCCGCCGACCCGACTCGGGCGCCGGCCTGGACGGCCTGCGGGCCATCCCGTGGGTGTTCGGCTGGACGCAGTCCCGGCAGATCGTCCCCGGCTGGTACGGCGTGGGCTCCGGCCTCGCCGCCGCCCGCGAGGCCGGCCTGGGCGACGTGCTCGACGAGATGTACGGGCAGTGGCACTTCTTCCGCAACTTCCTGTCCAACGTCGCGATGACGCTGGCCAAGACCGACCTGCGGATCGCCCGGCACTACGTCGAGCAGCTGGTGCCCGGCGAGCTGCGGCACGTGTTCGACCAGATCACCGCCGAGCACGACCTCACCCTGCGCGAGGTGCTGCGGCTCACCGGCGAGAGCGAGCTGCTGGAGCACAACCCGGTGCTGAAGCAGACGTTCACCGTCCGTGACGCGTACCTCGACCCGATCTCCTACCTGCAGGTGGCGCTGCTGCGCCGTCAGCGCGAGGAGAGCGCCCAGGGGCTGACGGAGGACCCGCTGCGGGCCCGCGCCCTGCTGCTGACCGTCAACGGCATCGCGGCCGGTCTGCGCAACACCGGCTGACCCCGGACACGCCCGAGGGGGCGGTCCCGCACCTGCGGGACCGCCCCCTCGGGCGTTTGCGTCGGTGCGGCGCCGCGCGCCGCACCGGTCAGACCGTCCGGTCGGCCCGGCGGCGGCGCAGCCAGGTCGCCGCACCGCCCGCGACCACGAGCAGGCCGCCGCCGACGGCGTACAGACCGGACGTCCCGCCGACCGTCCCGGAGACCGGCGGCGCCATCTGCGCCGCGGCCGGTTCGGGGCTCGCCGCGGGGGCCGCGCCCGCGTCGGCGGCCTGCGCCGACGATGCACCGACCCCGGTCGTCACCAGGCAGAACGCCGCGCCGCCGACCACCCGCGCCACACGGTAGGACCGAGCCACCTGCCATACCCCCAGATCGAACACCTCAACCCTTCGTACGGGGATGACCGTATCCGATGACGAACGTCTGACCGCCCATCATCCCGTCCCAGCGGCCAAGCGTTGCACGACCGTTGTGTACCGGGAGTGACCGCCGTCCGGCGCCGGGCAGGTGCCGGGGGTACCCGGCCGGTGCCGGTCCGGGAGGGCGGCGCCGCTGTCGCGGCGGCCCTGCGGTCCGTCAGCGGACGCCGCGGATCACGTCCGCGGCGCGCTCGGCGAGCACCGTCACCGGCGCGTGGGTGTGGGCCCGGACGATCCCCGGCATGGACGAGGCGTCCACCACGCGCAGGCCCGTCACACCGCGCACGGCGAAGGCGGGATCGACCACCGAGGCGTCGTCGGCCCCTATCCGGCAGGTCCCGACCAGGTGGTGGATGCTGCCCCCGGTGGCCCGGACGTAGGCGGCGACGGCCTCGTCGTCGTCGAGCGCGCCCGGGGTGAGCGGTTCGCCGATCCACCTGGCGAACTCCGGTTCGCGCAGGATGCGCTGGGCGGCCCGGACGCCCTCCACCAGGGTCAGGAGGTCGGCGCGGCGGGCCGCGGGTGCTCGCCCGGCGGCACGAGGTCACCACGGAGTACGACGTGCTGGCCCGGGCCCAGCAGGAGGCGGCCCGCCTGCGCCAGTCCGCCGACCTGCACCTGCGCGAGACCCCCGCACACCGCCTGGCCCGGGTGCCGACCGACTCCGACGAGATCGCGGCCCTGTCCAACACGATCGGCGCGGTCGCCGTCGAGGACCACCTGACCCTCGACACCTTCCGGTCCGACCTCCCGCTGACCGAGCACACCGCCCTGCCGCCGAACCCCGCCTCGCTGGCCCGCGGCGTGCGCCACCGCGGCATCTACGAGACGGCCTTCCTCGGCGACCCGGTGGGCGCCGAGGTCCTCCAGCGCTGCGTGGAGGGCGGCGGGGAGGTGCGGCTGCTGCCGCGGCTGCCGGTGAAGATGAAGGTGACGGAGCACTCGCAGGCGCTGCTGGCACTGACCACCACCGGGGTCCAGCGTGGCCCTGCACATCACCTCGCCGGTGGCGGTGGAGGCCCTGCGCCAGTACTTCGAGCTGCTGTGGCAGCGGGCCCGGCCGTTCGGTGTCGCGGCGCCCCGCAGCAACGGCGACCGGGACCGGCAGCGCCACGAGGTCGCGGAACTGCTGAACCAGGGTTTCAAGGACGAGGCCATCGCCCGCCGGCTCGACCTGAGGCCCCGGACGGTCCGACGCAGGATCAGCGAGATCATGGCGGAGCTCGGCGCGGAGACGCGCTTCGCGGCCGGCACCGAGGCCCAGCGCCGGGGCTGGTTCGAGGCCGAATCCGGCTGAACCCCGCCGCCGCCGGGCCCGGTGGCGGTCTGTCAGGAGTTGTAGGTGCCCTGCGCCCGCTCCAGGCCATCGGTGAGCAGCGCCTCGACGGCGTCGGCCGAGCGGTCCACGAACCAGTCGAGATCCTTGCGCTCCGTCGCGGAGAAGTCCTTGAGGACGAAGTCCGCGACCTCCATCCGGCCCGGCGGGCGTCCGATGCCGCAGCGGATCCGGTGGTAGTCCGGACCGAGGGACTTCGTGAGCGACTTGAGCCCGTTGTGCCCGTTGTCGCCGCCGCCGCACTTGAGGCGCAGCGTGGCGTAGTCGATGTCGAGCTCGTCGTGGACGGCGACGATCGCCGCGTTGGGGACCTTGTAGAAGTCGCGCAGCGCGGTGGTCGGGCCGCCCGAGAGGTTCATGAAGGTCATCGGCTTGGCGAGCACCACCCGGTGCCCGGCGAGCCGGCCCTCGGCGACCTGGGCGCGGCTCTTGTGCGCCTTGAACCGGGCGCCGATCCGCTCGGCGAGCAGGTCGACCACCATGAAGCCGATGTTGTGCCGGTTGCGGGCGTAGCCGTCCCCCGGATTGCCGAGCCCGACCACCAGCCAGGGGCCCTCGTACCTGTCGTCAGCCATCGTCACCGTTCTCCTCACTCACCTCGTGGACCATCATTCCGGACACGCCGCTGCCCCGGCGCTCCAGGAAGGAGCGGCCGGGGCAGCGGCGCAGAAGGAGCGGGGCTCAGGCCTCGACGGCCTCGGCCTCGGTCTCGGCCTCCTCCTCGGTGGCCTCGGCGGCCTGGGCGCCGATGACCTGCAGCACGACGGCGTCGGCGTCGACGGCCAGCGTGGTGCCCTTGGGGAGGGTGATGTCCTTGGCGAGGATGGAGGCACCGGCCTCCAGGCCCTCGACGGAGACCGTGACGGACTCGGGCAGGTGGGTGGCCTCGGCCTCGATCGGCAGGGCGTTCAGGACGTGCTCGAGCAGGTTGCCGCCGGGGGCCAGCTCGCCCTCGGTGTGCACCGGGATCTCGACGGTGACCTTCTCGCCGCGCTTGACCAGGATCAGGTCGACGTGCTCGATGGTGCGCTTGATGGCCTCGCGCTGGACGGCCTTGGGCAGCACGTACTCGTCCTTGCCCTCGATCGGGACGACGAGGAGGGCGTTCGGGGTCTTGAGGGCCATCATCAGGTCGTGGCCGGGCAGGTTCAGGTGAACCGGCGCGAGGCCGTGGCCGTAGACGACGCCGGGGACCAGGCCGGCGCGACGGGCGCGACGGGCCGGACCCTTGCCGAACTCGGTACGGGCTTCGGCGGCAATGCGGATCTCGGACACGACTGCACTCCTCGTTGAGAAAAACTGGCGCGGGTGCAGGAACGACAAAACCGCCGGGCCACACCCTCAAGTACCTTGGGGTTGCTCGGCGGCAGACGACGACTGAAAAAGCAGCGCGTCGATCACGGTTGGTGGGGCACCCAAATGGGCGCACAGCATCCCTCGCCGAGCAGTCCCAGGAGTCTAACCGCTGTCGGCGTCAACCATGAAATCGGCCCCCGCGCGTCGGACGCGCGGGGGCCGTTCACGGCGGCGGACGGTCAGTGCACGCCCTCGAAGAGGCTGGTGACCGAGCCGTCCTCGAAGACCTCCTGATCGCGGCGGCGATCGAGGGGGCGATCGAGAGCGTGGTCACCTTGTCCAGCTGGAGCTGGGCCGGCGTCGGCAGGGTGTTGGTGAACACGAACTCGCTGACCCGGGAGTTCTTCAGGCGGTCGGCGGCCGGGCCGGAGAGCACGCCGTGGGTGGCGGCGACGATCACGTCGGCGGCACCGTTGTCGAACAGGGCGTCGGCCGCGGCGCAGATGGTGCCGGCGGTGTCGATCATGTCGTCGACCAGCACGCAGACCCGGCCCTTGACGTCACCGACGACCTCGGCCGACAGGATGGTGTTGGCCTGGGTCATGTCGCGGCGCTTGTGGATGATCGCCAGCGGGGCGTCGAGGCGGTCGCACCACTGGTCGGCGACCTTCACCCGGCCGGCGTCCGGCGAGACGATGGTCAGCTTCGAGCGGTCGACCTTCTCGCCGACGTAGTCGGCCAGCATCGGCAGCGCGAACAGGTGGTCCACCGGGCCGTCGAAGAAGCCCTGGATCTGCGCGGTGTGCAGGTCCACGGCCATCAGGCGGTCGGCGCCCGCGGTGCGGAGCAGGTCGGCGACCAGGCGGGCCGAGATGGGCTCGCGGCCGAGGTGCTTCTTGTCCTGGCGGGCGTAGCCGTAGAAGGGCAGGATCGCCGTGATGCTGCGGGCGGAGGCCCGCTTCAGCGCGTCGATCATGATCAGCTGCTCCATGATCCACTGGTTGATCGGAGCCGTGTGGCTCTGGATCACGAAGCAGTCCGCACCGCGCGCGGAGTCCAGGAAGCGGACGTAGATCTCGCCGTTGGCGAAGTCGAGGGCCTTGGTCGGGACGATCTCGGTGCCGAGTTCCCGGGCCACCTCCCCCGCCAGCTCGGCGTGGGCACGGCCGGAGAAGAGCCGCAACTTCTTCTCACCCGACGTCGTGATCCCGCTCACTGCACCGTCTCCTCGCGTTTTTGCCGCACATGAACCCGCCGCGGCGCACCCGGGCGCAGGGCTCGGGCCGTCGGTCAGCGGGGGTTTTGGAGTACGCCGAGACGCGGACGATATGCCCAGTGGCGCACGTATGTACTCCAGGTTACGCGCCCCGGCAGCAAGCGTCCGCCCCGGGACCACATCCCAAGATCCCCCACCGGCCGCGGGAGACGCCTCAGTTCTCCTCGGCCCCGGCGGCCTCGGCAGCGGCTGCGGCCTCGGCGGCAGCCGTACCGGGGCGCTTGCGGGCGACCCAGCCGGCGATGTTCCGCTGCTGCGCACGGGCGACGGCGAGCGATCCGGGCTGGACGTCGTGGGTGATGACCGAGCCGGCCGCGGTGTAGGCGCCGTCACCGACGGTGACCGGGGCGATGAACATGTTGTCGGATCCGGTACGGCAGTGCGCCCCGATCACCGTCCGGTGCTTGTTCACGCCGTCGTAGTTGACCGTGACGGACGCCGCACCCACGTTGCTGCCCTCGCCGATGGTGGCGTCGCCGATGTACGAGAGGTGGGGCACCTTGGCGCCCTCGCCGAGCTCGGAGTTCTTGATCTCCACGTAGGTGCCGGCCTTGGCCTTGCGGGCCAGCTTCGCCCCCGGCCGCAGGTACGCGTACGGGCCGACCGAGGCGGACTCGCCGACCTCGGCCTGCACGACCGTGGCGTTGCTCACAGTCGCGCCGGCGCCGATCGTGCTGGCGGTGACGGTGGTGTTCGGGCCGACCTCGCAGCCGGCGCCGAGGTGGGTGGCGCCCTGCAGCTGGGTGCCGGGCAGCACCACGGCGTCCGGCTCGTACGTCACCTGGACGTCGAACCAGGTGGTGGCCGGGTCGACGACGGTGACGCCGGCCCGCATCGCCCGCTCCAGCAGCCGGTCGTTGAGCATCCGGCGGGCCTCGGCGAGCTGCACCCGGTCGTTGATGCCGACGATGTCGCGGTGGTCGGCGGCGACCACGGCACCGACCCGGTGACCGGCGGTGCGCAGGATCTCCAGGGCGTCGGTGAGGTACTCCTCGCCCTGCACGTTGTCGGTGGTGATCCGGGTGAGCGCCTCGGCCAGCAGCTTGGCGTCGAAGGCGAACACCCCGGAGTTGATCTCGCCGACGGCGCGCTGCTCGTCGGTGGCGTCCTTGTGCTCGACGATCGCGGCGACGGCACCGTCCGCGTCGCGCAGGATCCGGCCGTAGCCGGTGGCGTCCGGGACGACGGCGGTCAGCACGGTGACGCCGTTGCCCTGCTCGGCGTGGGTGTCGGCGAGGGCGCGCAGCGTGGCGCCGGTCAGCAGCGGGGCGTCGCCGGTGGTGATCAGCACCGTCCCGTCGAGCTCGACGCCGTCCGCGGCCAGCGCGGCGAGCGCGGTGCGCACGGCGTGCCCGGTGCCGTTCTGCTCGGCCTGGACGGCGGTGCGCACGCCCGGGAAGTGCTCCGCGAGGTGGGTGGAGACGAGTTCGCGCAGGTGGCCGATGACGACGACCAGGTGCTCGGGTGTCAGCTCCTGCGCCGCGGCGACCGCGTGACCGACCAGCGAGCGGCCGCAGATCTCGTGCAGCACCTTGGGGAGCCGCTCGGACTTCATCCGGGTGCCGCCCCCGGCGGCGAGCACGACGACGGCGGCAGGCTTGTTGGCACTCACGCGGGAGGCTCCTCGGCTGTTCTGAGGGAGGGTCGGCGGCGCGGCGGCCGAGCGAAGCGGGCTGTGCGCTGTGCTCCCGGAGGAGGATTCGAACCCCCATAAGCTGGACCAAAACCAGCTGTCCTGCCCTTAGACGATCCGGGACGGATGCCGTGCACGGGTGCGCGCCGAGCGGCCGTCGGCGGGCAACGCAGGCCTAAGCGTACGGGGTGCGCCGCCCTGCATCCACCTTCCTCGGCGGTCCGCCGGTGCGACACGTCTTCCCTTCGCGGGCGGCTCTACCTACGATGCCGTAAGTTACGCAGACGTAGGTCCGTTCCCTCACCCGAGGACGCCCGATGACCATGCAGGCCGGCACAGCACCCACCGTGGCGCCCGAGCGCCCCGCCCACGAGGTCTCGGCGACCCGGGGCGGCGAGAGACAGGGTCCGGCCGAGCGGATCGCCCTGGCGCTGTTCATCGGCGTCCCCTTCCTGGCCCTGCTGGCCGCCGTCCCGGTCGCCTGGGGCTGGGGGATCGGCTGGACGGACCTGGCGATCGCGGCGGTGATGTACTTCGTCACCTGCCACGGCATCACGGTCGGCTACCACCGCTACTTCACGCACGGCTCCTTCAAGGCCAACCGGGCGCTGCGGATCGCGCTGGCGGTGGCCGGCAGCCTGGCCGTCGAGGGGCCGCTGGTGCGCTGGGTCGCCGACCACCGCAAGCACCACCGGTTCAGCGACAAGGAGGGCGACCCGCACTCCCCGTGGCGCTACGGCGAGAGCCTGCCCGCGCTGATGAAGGGCCTGTGGTGGGCCCACATGGGCTGGCTGTTCGACGAGGAGCAGACCCCGCAGCAGAAGTACGCGCCCGACCTGGTGGCCGATCCGGCCATACGGCGCATCTCCCGGCTGTTCTGGCTCTGGACGGCCCTGTCGGTGCTGATCCCGCCGCTGGCCGGCGGCCTGATCACGCTCTCCTGGCAGGGCGCGCTGACCGCCTTCTTCTGGGGCTCGCTCGTCCGGATCGCCCTGCTGCACCACGTCACCTGGTCGATCAACTCGATCTGCCACGCGATCGGCGCGCGGCCCTTCCGGTCCCGCGACCGGTCCGGCAACGTGTGGTGGCTGGCCGTGCTCTCCTGCGGCGAGTCCTGGCACAACCTGCACCACGCCGACCCCACCAGCGCCCGGCACGGCGTGCTCCGCGGCCAGATCGACTCCTCGGCCCGGGTGATCCGCTGGTGCGAACGGCTCGGCTGGGCGAGCGACGTCCGCTGGCCGCAGGCCGAACGGATCGACGCCCGCCGCGCCGGATGACCCGCCCGCTGCAGCATGATGTAGGGGTGAACGGGAGCAACGCAGACACCGCGGACGGCCAGCAGCACGCCCAGGGCGGGGACGGCGGCGCACCGGCCGCGCGGACCCGCTCCGGCGCCCCGGCCCGCGGCGGGCGCGGCGGCGGCCGGGTCCGGATGACCGGCAAGCAGCGCCGCGAACAGCTCCTGGAGATCGGCCGCTCGGTCTTCGCCGAGCGCGGCTACGACGGCACCTCGGTCGAGGAGATCGCCGAACGCGCCGGGGTCTCCAAGCCGGTGGTGTACGAGCACTTCGGCGGCAAGGAGGGCCTGTACGCGGTGGTGGTCGACCGGGAGATGCAGCTGCTCCTGGACATGGTCACCGGCGCACTGACCGGCGGGCACTCCCGGGAGCTGCTGGAGCAGGCGGCCTTCGCCCTGATGGACTACATCGACACCTCCACGGACGGGTTCAAGATTCTCGTCCGGGACTCCCCGGTGGCCCAGTCGACCGGCACCTTCGCCTCGCTGATCAGCGACATCGCCACCCAGGTCGAGGACATCCTCGGTCTGGAGTTCAAGTCGCGCGGCTTCGACGCCCGGCTCGCGCCGATGTATTCGCAGATGCTGGTGGGGATGGTCGCCCTGACCGGGCAGTGGTGGCTGGAGGTGCGCAAGCCCCAGAAGGCCGAGGTCGCCGCCCATCTGGTGAACCTGGCGTGGCACGGCCTGGAGGGCCTGGAACGGCACCCCCGGCTGGTGGGCGAACGGCAGGCCTGACGGCTCCGAGGTGGTCGCGTGGCGGTGTTCTTGCTGGCAGTGGGCGCCGCCTGCTGCCTGGGCCTCGGCTTCGTGCTCCAGCAGCACGCGGCGCAGCGGGCCCCGCGCAGCGACCTGCTGCGCTGGCGCCTCCTGCTCGACCTGATGCGGATGCCGGACTGGCTGCTCGGCATCGGCTTCATGGTCGCCGGCCTGATCCTGAGTGCCGTGGCCCTCAGCCAGGGCGAGGTGGCGCTGGTCGAACCGCTGCTGGCCACCAACCTGGTCTTCGCGATGCTGCTGGCCCGGTGGCTGACCGGCACCCGGCTCGGCCGGTCCGGCTGGTGCGGGGTGGCGCTGATCGCCCTGGGGGTGACGGCGTTCATCGCGGCCGGCCGCCCCGAGGGCGGCGGGGCCGCCGCCGGGCCGCTGCGCTTCTGGCTGGTGGTGGGCATCGTGGCGGGCCTGGCCCTGCTGCTGGTCGCCCTCGCCCGGCGGATGCCGCTCTTCGAGGAGGCGACCCTGCTCGCGCTCGCGGCGGGCCTGCTCTACGGACTGCAGGACGCGCTGACCCGGATGACCTCGGAGCGGCTGGACTCGGGCGGTCTGGGCGCGGTGGTGCGCAGCTGGCAGCCGTACACGGTGGTGGTGATCGGGGTCGTCGGGCTGCTGCTGGTGCAGTCGGCGTTCGAGGCCGCGCCGCTGCGGATGTCGCTGCCCGCGCTCACCGCCGCCCAGCCGCTGGCCGGGATCGCCTGCGCGGTGGGCTTCCTGGGGGACCGGCTGCGGGTCACCCCGGGCGCCCTGGCCTGGCAGGTGGTCGGGCTGCTGGCCGTGGTGACCGGGGTGGTCGTGCTGGGCCGGCACCCGGCGATGCCGGGCCACCACCATCTGCACCGCTGATCCGCCCCGGGTGCCCGGCGGCCGCGGGACGGAATGCGCCCGTCCCGCCGCGCGGCACCGTGGCGGTTCAGCGCCGCCGGGCGACGGCGAAGATCCGCCGGAACGGGAAGACCGTGCCGCCCTCCCCCGCCGGGTACGCCTCGCGCAGCAGCGCGCCGTACTCGCCGAGGAAGGCGGCCCGGTCCGCCGGGTCGGCCAGCCGGGCGAGCACGGGCCGCAGGGCGGTGCCCTTGACCCACTCCAGGACGGGGTCGGGGCCGCCCAGCAGGGTGAGGTAGGTGGTCTCCCAGACATCGGCGGTGCAGTCGGCGGCGAGCAGGGTCCGCAGGTAGTCGGCCGGGTCGTGCACGCCCGCCCGGACGGCGTCGGTGCCCAGGGCCTGCCGCCAGCGGGGGCTGCGGCGCAGGTCGGCGAGGAGGGTATGGCTGGGGGCGTCGAAGTTGCCGGGCACCTGGAAGGCGAGCACGCCGCCGGGCCGCAGGGCCGCGGCCCAGCGGGTCAGCAGGTCCAGGTGGCCGGGCGGGCGGCCGGCTCCGGCGGTGTTCAGCCACTGGAGGGTGGCGTTGGAGACGATGGCGTCGGGGCGCGCCGGGGCCGGGTCCCAGCTGCGGGCATCGGCCAGTTCGTACCCGGCGGTGGGCTCGCCGGTCGTCCGGGCGGTGGCGAGCATCGGGGCGGAGTCGTCGACGCCGGTGAGCCGGGCGTCGGGCCAGCGGGCGCGGAGCGCGGCGGTGGAGTTGCCCGGCCCGCAGCCGATGTCCAGGACGGTGGGGGCGGCGGGCAGGCCGGGGACGCGGGCGAGGAGCTCGTGCAGCGGACGGGTGCGCTCGTCGGCGTAGCGCAGGTACTGGTCCGGGTCCCAGGGGGCGGCGGTCATGGCGTCCTCCCAAAAGTATCTCGACATCAAGATATCCAGTCGAGAGACTGCGCTTGAAAATTCTCGATGTCAAGAGACTTCACATCGACACAACCCCCGATACACTGATCGACATGGAGGACGAGGTCGACCGGCTGGTCGCAGCATGGCGCCGTGAGCGCCCCGACCTCGACGTGGAACCGCTCGAGGTGCTCAGCCGGGTCAGCCGGCTCGCCCGGCACCTCGACCGCGCCCGGCGCACCGCGTTCGCCGAGCACGGCCTGGAGCCCTGGGAGTTCGACGTCCTCACCGCCCTGCGCCGGGCCGGCTCGCCCTACCAGCTCTCCCCCGGTCAGCTGCTCACCCAGACCCTGGTCACATCCGGCACCATGACCAACCGGATCGACCGGCTCACCGGCAAGGGCCTGGTGCGGCGCCTGCCCGACCCGGACGACCGGCGCGGCGTCCTCGTCCGGCTCACCGACGAGGGGCGCGACAAGGCCGACCAAGCCCTGGCCGGCCTGCTCGCCCACGAGCGCGAACTGCTCGCCCAGCTGACCGGCGGCCAGCAGAACGAACTCGCCGCCCTGCTGCGGCAGCTCGTCGCCCCCTTCGACCGGGCGGGCTGACCTCCGACGGCACGCCCGATGGCGCCACCCGGCCGACACCGACGGGTGTCCGGTCACCCGGCGTGCTGCGATGGGAACCGACCGTGAACGACCGGTCGCCCGCGCCTCCGGAGGAGACCCCGTTGCACCGCCTTCACCGCCTCGCCGGCGCCCTCGGCGCGGCAGCCACCGCCCTCGCCCTGCTCGCGGCCGCACCGGCCGCCGCCGCAGCCGCACCACTCGTCGACCCGCACATCGCCGTCCACTTCGACCTCGGCGCCGGCCAGACGCCGGAGAACATCGCCCTGGAGCCCGACGGAGCCGCGGACGTCACCTTCGTCGGCGCCCACCAGATCGCCCGGGTCGGCACCGACGGCCGGATCCGCGTCCTCGCCACCCTGCCGACCCCGCCGGTGGACAGCACCCCGCTGGTCGGCGTCCCCGCGCCCACCGGCATCGTCCGTACCCACGACGGCACCCTGTTCTTCGGCTACGCCACCGGCACCGCCGACCTGACCGGCATCTGGCGACTCTCCCCGGCCGCGCCCCGGAGCGGATCGTCGCGCTGCCCCCGGACGGGTTCCCCAACGGCCTCGCCCTGGACGAGCACAGCGGGCAGCTCTACGCCGCCGACTCCGTCCGCGGTGTGGTGTGGCGCGCCCCGCTGCACGGCGGCACCGCCACCGTCTGGGCCGACGGACCCGAGCTCCGGCCGGCCGGACGGTTCGGCGCGAACGGCATCAAGGTGCAGCACGACGCGGTCTGGGTGAGCAACACCGACCGTGGCACCCTGCTGCGCATCCCGATCGGCGGCGGCGACCGCGGCCACGACCAGGACGCCGCCGGGCCGATCGTGATCCGGGCCACCGGTCTGGCCGGGATCGACGACTTCGCCTTCCCGGGCAGCGACGACACCGTCCTCGCCGCCCTCGACGGCCCCGGCCAGGTCGCCCGGATCACCCCCGACGGCACGCACACCGTCGTGCTCGACCGGCAGGACGGGCTCTCCGACCCGACCGCCGTCGCGTTCGCCGGCAGCCTGGCGTACGTCACCAGCGCGGCGTACACCACGATGACCGACCCCAACCTGCTGCTCGCCCGGCTGCTGCGGTAGCGGTCGCCGCCGGACCAGCGTTCAGAACCCGTCCGGGTAGGGCGCGCTGAGCGCCGGGACGGGTTCGGGCTCCGGGGTCCGGTACCCGGGCAGCAGCTCCGCGAGCCGGCGCCGCACCTCGTCGTCCGCGTTGCCGGCCGCCGCCGCGTACAGGGCGGTCAGCCCGCCCGCGAGGTCCTCCGGTCCGGCGTCCTCGCCGGCGAGGGTGGCGAAGATCCGCCCGTGCACGGTGGGCAGCCGCTCCTCGCCCTCGGAGAACAGCGCCTCGTTCAGCTTCTCCCCCGCCCGCAGGCCGGTGTAGCGGATCTCCACGTCCTCCGCCCCGAGCTGCACCTGGCGGGCGAAGTTGTGGACGAGGTCGACGATCCGCACCGGATCGCCCATGTCGAGCACGAAGACCTCGCCGCCCTCCGCCATCCGGCCGGCTTCCAGCACCAGGCCGACCGCCTCCTCGATGGTCATGAAGAACCGCGTCACGTCGGGGTGGGTGACCGTCACCGGGCCGCCGCTCCGCAGCTGTTCGGCCAGCACGGACAGCAGTGACCCGCGCGAGCCGAGCACGTTGCCGAACCGCACCGCGGAGAACACGCCGGTGCCCAGGTTGCGGGCGTCCCGGGCGTTCGCCCGGACGATCAGCTCGGCCAGCCGCTTGGAGGCGCCCAGGACGGAGGTCGGATCGGCCGCCTTGTCGGTGGAGATCAGCACGAAGCGCTCGACCCCCGTCGCCAGCGCCGCCTCCACCAGGTTGTCGGTGCCCAGGACGTTGGACTTCACGGCCTCGCTCGGGTGCCGCTCCAGCAGCGGCAGGTGCTTGTGCGCCGCCGCGTGGAAGACCACCTCCGGCTTGAGGTCCCGGAAGATCTGCTGGATCCGCGGCCGGTCCCGGACGTCGGCGATCACCAGCGAGTCGTCGGTGAGCAGCGCCTCGCCCCAGATCTCCAGCTGGAGCCGGTGCAGGTTCGACTCGTCGTGGTCCAGCATGTACAGCGCGGACGGCCCGAACGCCTGGACCTGACGGCACAGTTCGCTGCCGATCGAGCCGCCGGCGCCGGTCACCAGCACCCGCCGCCCCTCGATCACCGCCCGGACGTCCGGCGAGACCACGTGCACCTCGTGACGCCCGATCAGCTTGTTGACGTCCAGGCTCCGCATGTCGGAGCCGACCACCTCGCGCCGCAGCGCCGACAGGAAGGACGGCAGGTAGCGGACGGCCGCGCCCACCCCGGCCGCGGCCGTGGCCAACGCCCGGACCTGCTGGTGCGGCAGCCCGGGGATGGCCAGCGCCACCACCTGGACGCGGTGCGCCACGGCGGTCGTGGTGAGCGCGGCGAGGGTGCCGAGCACCGGCACGCCGTCCACGGAGCGGTTGGCCTTGGCCGGGTCGTCGTCCAGGACGCCGACCGGGGCGAGCCCGAACTCGGGCGTCCGCAGCAGGTCCCGGACGAGCGCCGACCCGGCGGCGCCGGCCCCGATCACCAGGGTGCGCAGGCCTGTGTCGCCCGCGCCCTGCTTCGGCATCGGTACGAGGGGGAATTGGGGCGTGCGGCGGTGCTGTTCGGCGACATCTGTCCTCCGGTCTCGCTGACCTGACGGAGTCGGTACCTGGGTGTGGCGCCGGGACGCTCCCCGGGCCCGGCGGGGCGAGGAGGAGTGGTCACCCGGCGCCCGGGCCTGCAGTCGAGGCGACGGGCGGGGCTGGCATTGCCGTGGCGGGCGGCAGAACAGGGTCCGGCGGAGGGTCCGAGGGCGTGAGGCCGGCCCGGCGGGCCACCGCGACGGCGGCGAGGGTGGAGTGCACGCCCAACTTGCCGAGGACGTTCTGCATGTGGGTGCGCACGGTGTGCGGGGAGAGGTACAGCCGTTCGGCGACCGCCTGCCGGCCGAGGCCGGCGACCATGCAGCGCAGCACCTCCTCCTCCCGCGGGGTGAGGGTGGCGACCAGCCGCTCGCTCTCCGTCCGGTCGCGGCGGGCACTGGTCAGTTCCCTGACCACGCCGGTGAGCAGGGCCGGCGGCAGGTGTGTCTCGTCGCGCAGGACGCCGCGGATGACCGTCATCAGCCGGGCCAGCGAGCTCTCCCGGGCCACCCAGCCGGCCGCACCGGCCTGGAGGGCGCGGACGGCACGGCGCGGGTCGTCGCCGGTGGCCAGCACCACGGCACGCAGGGCGGGGTGGCTGCGGCAGACCCGGGCAGTCAGGGCGATGCCGTCGGCCGACGGCGCGGGCCCCGGCCGCAGCGCCGCCTCGTGGCGCTGCTGCGGCAGGACGGCTGTCGGGGGCTGGGCGCGGGCCTGCCCCGGGACGGATCCGGACGGCGGGCGGACGGGCCCGCGGCGACGGAGTTCCGGGCCGGTGGCGGCGGCCGCGGGACCGAGTTCGGCGTCGATCAGGACGACGTCGTACGGGCGGCCGTCGGCGGCGGCACGGTCGAGCGCGCGCTCGGCGGCGACCGCGCTGCCCGCCGCCCCGACCTCGACCTCGGGCTCGGCGGCGAGCGCCGCGGCCAGTGCCTCGGCGAAGATGCGGTGGTCGTCGACCACCAGGACGCGAATACGCCCCATCGTCCGTCCCCCTGCTCCGGCCCGGCCCCCACCGGCACCGGACTCAGCGTAGAGGCTGGCCGCCGGACCGGTGGGGGATTGGTGAAGTTTCTTCATCCCGTGCCGGTTTGGCCTTCGCCTGACGTGCACGAATGCCGGACCGGCCGGGCCGGGGAGCGGAGGGGGCGCGGGTGGGGCGCCGTCAGGGGAGCCGGCGGGCACCGGCCGCGGGGGTGGCCGCGAAGGTGCGCGGAGCGGCGTAGCCGGCGGCGGTGAAGGCCGCGGTGACGGCCTCGGCGACGGTGTCCAGCGCCTCGGCGTCGACCAGGGCGATCACCGACCCGCCGAAGCCGCCGCCGGTCATCCGGGCACCGAGGGCGCCGGCCGCCACCGCGGCCTCGACCGCGAGGTCCGTCTCCGGGCAGGACACCCGGTAGTCGTCGCGGAGCGAGGCGTGGCCGGCGGTGAGGATCGGGCCGAGCCCGGCCAGGTCCCCGGCGTCCAGCAGCGCCACCGCCTGCTCGACGCGGGCGTCCTCGGTGACCACGTGCCGGACGAGCGGCCGCAGTTCGTCGGGCAGCTCGGCCAGGGCGGTGTCCAGGGCGGCCGGGGCGAGGTCCCGCAGCGCCGCCAGCCCGAGCAGCGCGGCGGCGCGCTCGCAGCCCGCGCGCAGCTCCGCGTAGGCGCCGTCGGCGAGGTCGTGCTTGACCCGGGTGTCGACGACCAGCAGCCGGAGCCCGGCCCCGGCGAGGTCGAGCGGGACCTGGCGCTGGGCGAGGTCGCGGGTGTCGAGGAAGAGCGCGTTGCCCTCGGCACAGCAGACCGAGGCCATCTGGTCCATGATCCCGCAGGGCACGCCGACGAACTCGTTCTCGGCGCGCTGGGCGAGCCGGGCCAGCGCCGGGCCGTCCAGGCCCAGGCCGTGCAGGTCGTTGTAGGCCGCGGCGACGACGCACTCGATGGCCGCCGAGGAGGACAGGCCGGCGCCGGTCGGCACGTCGCTGTCGATGTGCACGTCGGCGCCGCCGACGTCGTACCCGGCCGCGCGCAGCGTCCAGACCACCGCGGCCGGGTACTTGGCCCAGCCGTCCACACTGCCGGGGGCGAGATCGGCGACCGCCAGCTCGACGGCGCCGCCCTCGGCCTGCTCGCTCACCAGCCGCAGCACGCCGTCCGTCCGGAGCCGGACGGTGGCGCGGGCGGCGTGCGGCAGGGCGACGGGCAGCACGAAGCCGTCGTTGTAGTCGGTGTGTTCGCCGATCAGGTTGACCCGGCCGGGCGCCGCCCAGATGCCTTCGGGGGCGGCGCCGTCGCGGACGGACTGGGAACCGGTCATCAGGCTCGCTTCTCCAGGGTGAAGGCCCAGGCGTCAGCGACGATGTCGTCGAGCTCGGGGCGGCGGGGACGCCAGCCGAGCGCCTCGTGGGCGCGGGCGGCGGAGGCGACCAGGACGGCCGGGTCGCCGGGGCGGCGGTCGGCGGTGACCACCGGGATCTCACGGCCCGTCACGCGCTTGACGGACTCGATCACCTCACGGACGGAGAACCCGTTGCCGTTGCCGAGGTTGCAGATCAGGTGCTCGCCGGCCTCGGCGGCGTCGAGCGCGAGCAGGTGCGCCTCGGCGAGGTCGGCGACGTGGATGTAGTCGCGGATGCAGGTGCCGTCCGGGGTCGGGTAGTCGTCGCCGTAGACGGAGATGTGCGGGCGCTGGCCGAGCGCGGCCTGGAAGACCAGCGGGATCAGGTGCGACTCGGGGTCGTGGCGCTCGCCGTACGCGCCGTACGCGCCGGCCACGTTGAAGTAGCGCAGCGAGACGGCGGCCAGGCCGTGCGCGACCGCCTCACCGGTGATCAGGTGGTCGACGGCCAGCTTGGTGGCGCCGTAGGTGTTGGTCGGCGCCGTCCGGGCGGTCTCGGCGATCGGGACGACCTCCGGCTCGCCGTACACGGCGGCGGTGGAGGAGAAGACGAGCTTGCGCACGCCGGCCTTGCGCATCGCCGAGACCAGCTCCAGCGAGCCGGCCACGTTGTTGCGCCAGTACTTCTCCGGGTCGGCGACGGACTCGCCGACCTGCGAGGCGGCGGCGAAGTGCAGGACGCCGTCGAAGGAGGCGTCGAGCACGTCGGCGGCGTCCTGGATCCGGCCGCGGACGAACTCGGCGCCGGCCGGCACGCCCTCGGCGAAACCGGTCGACAGGTCGTCGAGCACGGTGACCTGGTGGCCCGCCTCCAGGAGGTGGGCGGCGACCACACTGCCGACGTAGCCGGCGCCACCCGTGACCAGGTACTTACTCATGATGCGACCTCCCGCAGGCGCTGTGCCGCCGACTCGGGCGACACATCGTTGACGAACGCGTCCATGCCGGACTCCACTCCGGCCAGGAACTTGAGCTTGCCTACCGTACGACGGATCGTGAACAGCTCCAGGTGCAGCGCCAGCTCCTCTCCCCCGGCGGAGGAGGGTGCCTGGTGCCACGCGGAGATGTACGGCGTCGGGGCAGCCTGCTCATTGTGACCGGGTTCGATGAACAGCCGGTCGAAGCGGCGGAGCAGTTCCAGGTAGACGGCGGGGAACTCGGCGCGTTCGTCCTCGGTCAGCGCGGTCAGGTCGCCGACCCGGCGGTGCGGGTAGAGGTGCACCTCGTACGGCCAGCGGGCGGCGAACGGCACGAACGCCGTCCAGTGCTCGCCGGCCAGGACGAGGCGCCCGGGCTCGGCGCGCTCGGCGGCGAGCAGGTCCTCGAACAGGTTGCGGCCGGTGGCGGCGCGGTGCCGGCGGGCCTGCTCGATCATGCGGGCGGTGCGCGGGGTGGTGAAGGGCAGGGCGTAGATCTGCCCGTGCGGGTGGGCCAGGGTCACACCGATCTCGGCGCCGCGGTTCTCGAAGCAGTAGACCTGCTCCACCTCGGGCATGGCCGCCAGGGCCGCGGTGCGGTCCGTCCAGGCGTCGAGGACGAGGCGGGCGCCCGGCTCGTCGAGCCCGGCGAAGGAGAGGTCGTGGTCGGAGGTGAAGCAGACCACCTCGCAGCGGCCGGTGCCCGGGCCGGCCGCCGCCAGTGGGTGGGGGTGCCCGGTGACGTGGCGGGCGGCGTCGACGGCGAGCGAGGGGAAGCGGTTCTCGAACACCGCGACCTGGTACTCGGCGGCCGGGATCTCGCTGAGCCGGCCGTCGCGGGACGGGCAGAGCGGGCACTCGTCGGCCGGCGGGTGGTAGGTGCGGCCCTGCCGGTGGGCGGCGACGGTGACCCAGTCGCCGGTGGCCGGGTCGCGGCGGATCTCGGAGAGGCTCGCGGCGGGTTCCAACGGGCGCAGGTCGGTGGACTCCCGGTCCGCGGCGTCGTCCGCGTCGAAGTAGATGAGCTCGCGGCCGTCGGCGAGTTTGGTGGTGGTCCTCTTCACGGTGGTGCGCTCCGATCTCTGCTCTAATCAACATAGTCGAACACCACCGACCAGAAGTCAACAATATCGGCCACGCCAAAGCGGGCCTGTCCACTCTCGGACACCCCGGACCGGCCGGACCGGTCGACCGGCCCGCCCGGGTCAGGTCGCGCCCACCCGCGCCAGCAGGCCCGTCCGGGCCGCGACGGCCGCGGCCTCCAGCCGGGACCGGGCACCGAGCTTCACCAGGACGCGCTGCACATGCGTCCGCGCGGTGCTGGCCGCGATGCCCATCCCGGCCGCGATCGCCGCGGTGTCCTCGCCCTCGGCGATCCTCACCAGCACCTGCGCCTCGCGCCGGGTCAGCAGCCGCAGCAGCCGCACGGCGTCGTCGTCCGGGCCGACCGCCGGCCGCAGCAGCACCTCGAACGCGCCCTGCAGCACCTCGAACGCCACCGCGGCCTCCCCCGCGCGCACCCGGACGATCGCCCGCTCGACGATCTCGATCCGCTCGTCGCTGCGCACGTAGCCGGCCGCACCGGCCGCGAAGGCCGCCGCCACCCGGCCGGGCTCGCCGACCGGCCCGAGCACCACCACCGGGATCTCCGGGCGCTCCCGGCGCAGCCGGCGCAGCACCGCCGCCAGCTCGCCGTCCGGCGGCCCGCCGTCCTCGCGGCCGGCGACGCCCAGCAGGCAGACCTCGGGACGCCGGCCGACCAGCAGGGCGTCCGCGGTCGCGGCGGGGCTCCCCACCGCCAGCACCCGGTGCCCGCGCAGCTGCAGCGCGGCCGCCAGGGCCTCGGCCAGCAGCCGGTGGTCGTCGACGATCACGAGCCGAACGCCCACAGCGTCCTCCAGTCCCCGCGCGGCCGCCGAAGGGCCCGACCGCACCGGCCCGGCGATTGACGCACCATCACAGCGCATGGCGGCCCGCTCCGCCAGGCCGCGGGAGGAAACGACGAAGGCCCCCGCCTCACGGCGGGGGCCTTCGTCACTGCGGAGCCCCCATGCGGAATCGAACCGCAGACCTTCTCCTTACCATGGAGACGCTCTACCGACTGAGCTATAGGGGCCTGTTCCCCGGGCGGCTGGCCGCTCCTTCGAACGAGGAAGACATTACATGGCCTGCGGCCCGGAAGGGAAATCCTGCGGGCGGCCCCGCCGGCACCGGCCGGGAGCGCGGATCACGGCGCCGGCACGCCCCCGCCGCAGTGCGCCCGGTCGAAGCGCTCGCGCGCCGCGACGACCGAGTCGGCGTACTCCTCGACCCACTCCCCGAGCGGCGCGATCCGCTCCGCGAGGGCGTGGCCGAGCGGCAGCAGGCCGTAGACCACCCGCGGCGGGGCCTCCGGGTGGACGGTGCGCTGCACCAGGCCGTCCCGCTCCAGCGCCCGCAGCGACTGCGTCAGCATCTTGCGGCTGACCCCGCTCACCGAGCGCTGGAGCTCGGAGAAGCGCTGCTCACCGCACTTGCGCAGGCTCAGGACGAGCAGCAGGGACCACTTGTCGGCGAGCTCCGCGAACACGTCCCGACTGGGACAGAACGCGGCGAAGATGTCGAACTCCTGATCGGTCTGCTGGCTGGCCATGACTCCAGAGTAGCGTGCGGTCTCCATTCGAGGGTTGGTAACTTTTAGAAACCTGGTCTACATTGGAGACCGTAACGACGACGTCCGGACGGACGGCCCGGTGCCACCCGTCCGCCTTCTTCGAGGAGCCCGCGCATGACCACTGCCATCCGCCCCACCGTCGCGATCGCCTACCACTCCGGCTACGGCCACACCGCCGTGCTCGCCGAGGCGGTGGCGCGCGGCGCCGCCGCGGCCGGCGCCGACACCGTCCGGATCCCCGTGGACACCATCACCGACGAGCAGTGGGCGCAGCTGGACGCCTCCGACGCGATCGTCTTCGGCTCGCCGACCTACATGGGCACCGCCTCCGGCGCCTTCCACGCCTTCGCCGAGGAGACCTCCAAGCGCTGGTTCGGCCAGGACTGGAAGGACAAGCTGGCGGCCGGCTTCACCAACTCCGGCTCCAAGAGCGGCGACAAGCTGCACACCCTGCAGTTCTTCACGGTGCTCGCCGCCCAGCACGGCATGCAGTGGGTCAGCCTCGGCCTGCACCCGGGCTGGAACTCCTCCACCGCCTCCGAGAACGACCTCAACCGGCTCGGCCTGTTCCTGGGCGCCGGCGCCCAGACCCACACCGACCAGGGCCCTGAGGGCGTGCACAAGGCCGACGTCGCCACCGCCGAGCACCTCGGCGAGCGGGTCGCCCGGCAGACCGCGATCGTCCTCGCCGGCCGGGCCGCCCTCGCCGCCGCCTGACCCGCCGGGGCCGGGCCCCTCGGCACCCACCGGCACTGCGCCGAAGGGGGATTGACCGGGCCCGGCCCCGGGACGCCGAGGGACCCCCGGGGTGATGCACCGCACATCCGGCCCGGGTATCGTGGCGGCTCCCTGCCACGAAAGGGCGCACGTGAGAGACGTGTTCGAGAAGAACGGCCTGTTCGACAAGGCCTTCGCGGTCCTGGGCCTCGCCCTCAGCCTGCTGCTGCTCGACCTCGGACTCGCCCAGTACCGCAACGGCGGCTCGGTCGGCTGGGCGGTGACCGCGGTGGTGATGGTCCTGGCGTCCTGCTACGAGATCTCACGCCGCTTCCGCCCCCGGCCCTGAGCCTCCGTCAGCCGTACTGGGGCGGAGCCGCCGAAGCACCGGGCCCGGGTCGGGACCGGCCGCGGCCCGCTGCCCGGCCGGCCCCGCCGCCCGCCCCGGTAGACTGACGGCCGTCCGGTTCACCCCGGTACGGCGGGTTCCCGCCCCCTCTGCCGCGCAGCGCCGCACAGCAGCGAACGCCCCTCAGCCCGGGCACGGTGGAAGGCATGTGATCTCTTGTCGGCGCCCGACGGCAACGGCCCGCGCAGCTGGTGGGCCCGGGCCGCCCGGCCCGCTCCCGCCGCGGTGCCGGCCACCGTCGCCGCCCGGGCCGCCGCCGGAACGGCCCTCCCGCTCGTCCTCGGCCTCGCCCTCGGCCGGATCGACCTCGGCGTCTTCGCGGCCCTCGGCGCCGTGCACGCCACCCTGGTCGACCGGGTCGAACCGGCCCGGCTGCGCGTCCCGCGGATGGCCGCCGCGCTCCTCGCGTCGGCGCTCGGCATGCTGGTCGGCGCCGCCCTCCAGCACGGCCGCGTCCCGCTCCCGGCCGCCGCGGCCGCGCTCACCGCGGTCGCCCTGGTCTCCGGCGCGCTCAGCGCCACCGGCCCGCGGGGCTCGGCCGCCGGCATGCTGCTGCTGGTCTCCGCCGCGCTCGGCGGCGGCATGGCCGCCCCGCACCCCTGGTGGGCGGCGGCGGCCATGATGCCGGCCGGCGCCGCCACCGTCGTGCTGCTCGGACTGCCCGCCCGCCGCCGCCCGCACACCGACCCGAGGGCGGTGGCGCTGGCCGCGGCGTACGACGCGCTCGGCGGGCTGCTCGCCGCGCTCGGCACCCCGGCCGGACCGGACGCCCGCCGGCTGCTGACCGCCCGGATCGACCGGGTCCAGGACCTGCTCCCCACGCCCCGGCCCGGGCAGCCGGAACCGGCCCGGCTGCGCGACTGGCGGCGCGGCAGCCTCGCGGTGCTCGCCGTCACCGAGACCGCCGGCGCACTGCTCTGGGCCCGGCGGCCGGTACCGCCGCAGGTCGCCGCCGTGCCCGGCCTGATCGCACGGGCGCTGACCGGCGACGGGCCGCCACCGGACCACCCCGTCTGGCAGCCCGACACCCCCGCGCTCCGGGCGCTCGACGCCGCGCTGCGGACCGCCGTCGACCTCGCCGCCGGCCGCGACGCCGTGCCCGCCACCGCCCCGGCGCCCCCGCCGCCCGACCCGTGGCGGCTGCGCGGCCGGCTGCTGTCCGCCGGATCGCTCCGGTACGGCCTGCGGGTGGCGCTGTGCATCGCGGCCGCCGGGGCCGCCACCGCACGGCTCCCGCTGGAACGCGCCTACTGGGTGCCGATGACCGTCGCCTTCGTCCTCAAGCCGGACCTCGGGTCGGTGTTCGTCCGCGCGGTCAGCCGGATCGCCGGCACCCTGCTCGGCGTGCTGGCCGCGGCGGGGCTGCTCGCCGTGGTGCACGCACCGTGGGCGCTCGCCCTGGCGGCGGCGGCCTGCGTGGCCCTGCTGCCGTACGCCGCGGCCGCCCACTACGGGCTGAACACCCTCGTGATGACACCGCTCGCGCTCGCCCTGATCCAGCTCGGCGGGCGCAGCGGCGCGGCCGAGGCCGGGCCCCGCGTGCTGGACACCCTGCTGGCCGGCGGCATCGTGCTCGTGCTCGGCTACCTGCTGTGGCCCGAGCGCGCCCCGCACCGGATCGAACCGCGGCTGGCCGCGGGCGCCGAGGCCCTGCGCGCCTACCTGGCGGCCGTCCTCGCGCCGCGGCCCGTACCGGTCGCCGAGGTGTGGCTGCGCCGCGTCGCGTACCGGGCGCTCGCCGACGTCCGCCGCGAGGTGCAGCAGGGGCTCGCCGAACCACCGCCCGCCGGCCGGCACGCCGCGCAGTGGCTGCCCGCGACCGCCGCCCTGGAACGGCTCAGCGGCGCGGTCGCCGCCTACTCCGCCCAGTTGCGCTACGGCGGGCGGCGGCCCGAACCCGCCGAGGCCGCCCGGGTGTTCGCCGCCCTGGACCGGCTCGCCGAGGCGGCCGCGGCGCACCGTCCGCCGACCGGCGCGGTGCCGGGGCCGACCGGCCCGCACGACCCGGCGCGCAGCGCGCTCGTCCGGGCGGCCGACGAGCTCGACCTGCTGCTGCGCTGAGCCGCGCCGGCCGGGGCGTCAGACCTGCTCGGCCAGCTCCAGCCAGGCCATCTCCAGCTCCTCCTTCTCCTCGCGGACCTTGCGCAGCTGCGCGTCCAGCTCCGCGACCTTGGAGAAGTTCGCGGCGTGCTCGGCCAGCTGGGCGTGGAGCCTGGACTCCTGCCCGTCCAGCTTGGCGATCTGCCGCTCCAGCTTCTGCATCTCCTTCTTGGCGGCCCGCACGTCTCCGGCCGACTTCGCCGACCCCGACTCGACGGGGATCTGCGCCGCGACGGCCGGCACGGCCTGCTCGGCCATCCGGGCCCGCCGCTCCAGGTACTCGTCGACGCCGTTCGGCAGCATCCGCAGCTTCCGGTCGCCGAGCAGGGCGTAGACGGTGTCGGTGGTGCGCTCGATGAAGAACCGGTCGTGGCTGATCACGACCATCGACCCGGGCCAGCCGTCGAGGACGTCCTCCAACTGGTTCAGCGTCTCGATGTCCAGGTCGTTGGTCGGCTCGTCGAGGAACAGCACGTTCGGCTCGTCCATCAGCAGCCGCAGCAGCTGCAGCCGACGGCGCTCACCACCGGACAGGTCGCCGACCGGCGTCCACTGCTTGTCCTTGCCGAAGCCGAACTGCTCGCACAGCTGGCCCGCGCTCATCTCCCGGCCCTTGCCGAGGTCGACGCGGCCGCGGACCTGCTCGACCGCCTGCAGCACCCGGGTCGCCGGGTCCAGCTCGGCGACCTCCTGGGAGAGGTAGGCCAGCCGGACGGTCTTGCCGACCTTGATCACACCGCCGGCCGGCTGCACGTCCCCGTCGGTCGCGTACGCGGCCTGCATGGCCCGCAGCAGCGAGGTCTTGCCCGCGCCGTTGACGCCCAGCAGGCCGATCCGGTCACCCGGGCCGAGCTGCCAGGTCAGGTGGTCCAGCAGGTGCTTGGGGCCGGCCTTGACCGACACGTCCTCCAGCTCGAAGACCGTCCGGCCCAGCCGCGCGTTGGCGAACTTCATCAGCTCGGACTTGTCCCGCGGCTCCGGCACGTCCGCGATCAGCGCGTTGGCGGCCTCGATCCGGTAGCGCGGCTTGGAGGTGCGGGCGGGCGCGCCGCGGCGCAGCCAGGCCAGCTCCTTGCGGGCCAGGTTCTGCCGCTTCTGCTCCTCGGTGGCCTCGATCCGGCCGCGCTCGGCGCGGGCGAAGACGTAGTCGGAGTAGCCGCCCTCGTACTCGCGGACCTCGCCGCGCTGCACGTCCCACATCCGGGTGCAGACCTGGTCCAGGAACCACCGGTCGTGGGTGACGCAGACCAGCGCCGAGCGGCGGTTCTGGAGGTGCCGGGCGAGCCAGGCGATGCCCTCGACGTCGAGGTGGTTGGTGGGCTCGTCCAGCACGATCAGGTCGGGCTCGCCGAGCAGCAGCTGGGCCAGGGCGATCCGGCGGCGCTCACCACCGGACAGCGGGCCGATCACGGTGTCCAGGCCGTCCGCGAAACCCGGCAGGTCCAGGCCGCCGAACAGGCCCTCGATGATGTCGCGGATCCGGGCGTCGCCGAGCCACTCGTGGTCCGCGCGGTCGGCGATCACCTCGTGCCGGATGGTGGCCTTCGGGTCGAGGGAGTCGTGCTGGGTGAGCACGGCCATCTGCAGCCCGCCGGAGTGGGTGATCCGCCCGCTGTCCGGCTCCTCCAGCTTGGCGAGCATCCGGACCAGCGTGGTCTTGCCGTCGCCGTTGCGCCCGACGACACCGATCCGGTCCCCCTCGCTGACGCCCAGGCTGACACCGTCCATCAGGGCACGGGTGCCGTACACCTTGGTGACGGACTCGATGGTGGCGAGGTTGACGGCCACTGCAGCTGCGCTCCTGGGAGGGGGTCGAGAGAGATCTCCGACCACCCAGCCTAGTGGGCCGCGACCGGTGCCGGTCCGGCGCCGGGGCGCGGTACCGTGCGACTGTCGGAGGAGCGACAGGACGAGCGGAGGTGTGCGGTGACCGCGATCGGGGACCGGCCGCAGATGCTGGCCGAGGAGTTCGAACACATCGCGCAGGCGGCCGGGCGCGAGGGCATCCGGATGGAGTTCATCCACGGGCGGATCGGAGTCAAGGCAGTCCCCGACGGGGACCACGACGAGATCATCCGCTGGGTGATGAAGCAGTGCATGCAACAGCGCCCCGACCTGTGGCTGTACCCGGAACGCGGACTGCGGGTGGAGACCTACCGCAAGGGCCACGCCAAGCCGGACGGGGTGCTCGCCCCGGAGGGCAGCTTCGCCGGCCAGGGCGAGTGGGCCTCCGCCGACCGGGCCGTGATGGTGGTCGAGGTGACCTCGTACGACACCGACACCGACACCGACCGCCGCGACCGGGACGAAAAGCCCCGTGCCTACGCGGGGACCGGCATCCCGGTCTACCTGCTGGTCGACCGGGACAGCTGCGAGGTGCTGGTCTGCAGCGAGCCCGAGGACGGGTCCTATGTGAACCTGGTGCGGCGGCCGTTCGGCAAGACCGTCGACCTGCCCGATCCGGTCGGGATCAGCCTGGAGACCGAGCCGTTCAAGGCCTGGGTGCGCTGACCGCCGCTCCGGGCACCGGACCGTACGTGGCGTGCGCGGCCCGGCACGTGCCGGAGGCGGTCAGGGCGGCGGCGATCGCGGCGGCGGCCTCGGCGTCCTTGGCCAGGAAGGCGCAGGTCGGCCCGGAGCCGGAGACCAGGGCCGCCAGGGCGCCGGCCTCGGTGCCCGCGTGCAGGGTGTCGGCGAGCGAGGGGCGCAGCGACAGGGCGGCGGCCTGGAGGTCGTTGGCGAGGGCGGCGGCGAGGGCGACCGGGTCGCCGGTGGCCAGGGCCGCGAGCAGCGCCGGGTCGGCGTCCGGGGTGGGCACCTCGGCCTCGGAGGATCCGGTGCCGGCCTCCTCGCGCAGGCGGTCGCACTCGCGGAAGACGGCGGGCGTGGAGAGGCCGCCGTCGGCGACCGCGAACACCCAGTGGAAGGTGCCCTCGACCGGCAGGGCGTCCAGGATCTCGCCGCGGCCGCGGCCCAGCGCCACGCCGCCGAGCAGGGCGAACGGCACGTCGGAGCCGAGCTCGGCGGCCAGCTCCAGCAGGGTCTCGAACGGGGTGTCCAGGCCCCACAGGGCGTCGCAGGCGACCAGGGCGGCGGCGCCGTCCGCGCTGCCGCCGGCCATGCCGCCGGCCACCGGGATGGCCTTGGCGATGTGCAGGTGGACGCCGGGGTCGGCCAGGCCGTGGTGCGCGGCGAGCAGCCGGGCGGCGCGGGCCGCCAGGTTGGTGCCGTCCAGCGGGACGGAGGCCGCGTCCGGGCCGGTGCAGGAGAGCGTGACGCCCTCGGCGGGCTCCGCGGTGACCTCGTCGAAGAGGCCGACGGCGAAGAAGACGTTGGCCAGGTCGTGGAAGCCGTCGGCGCGCAGGCCGCCGACCCCGAGCTGGACGTTGACCTTGGCGGGGACGCGAACGGTGATCATCACGGGGCCTCGGGCTTGTGCTCGGCGATGGCGGCGAACTGCTCGACCGTCAGCATCTCGCCGCGCAGCTTGTGGTCGATGCCGGCGGCGGCGAGCGCCTGCTCGGCGCCGGCGGGCGAGCCCGCCCAGCCGGCCAGGGCGGCCCGCAGGGTCTTGCGCCGCTGCGCGAAGGCGGCGTCGACGACGGCGAACACCTCGGCGCGGGTGGCGGTGGTCTTCGGCGGGTCGCGGCGCACCAGCGAGACCAGGCCGGAGTCGACGTTCGGCGCGGGCCAGAAGACGCTGCGGCCGATCGCCCCGGCGCGCTTCACGTCGGCGTACCAGTTGGCCTTGACCGACGGCACGCCGTAGACCTTGTTGCCGGGCTTGGCGGCGAGCCGGTCGGCGACCTCGGACTGCACCATCACCAGGGTGCGCTCGATGGTCGGGAAGGTCGCGAGCATGTGCAGCAGGACGGGCACGGCGACGTTGTAGGGGAGGTTGGCGACCAGCGCGGTGGGCGGCGGGCCGGGGAGCTCGGTGACCTCCATGGCGTCGCTGAGCACCAGGTCGAAGCGGTCGGCGCGCTCGGGCATCCGGGCGGCGACGGTGGTCGGCAGGTGCTGCGCGAGCAGCGGGTCGATCTCCACGGCGGTGACGTGGGCGGCGACCTCCAGCAGGGCCAGCGTCAGCGAGCCGAGGCCGGGGCCGACCTCCACCACGGCGTCCTCGGCGGTCACCCCGCCGGCCCGGACGATCCGCCGCACGGTGTTGCCGTCGATGACGAAGTTCTGCCCTCGCTGCTTGGTCGGCTTCACGCCGAAGGCGGCCGCCAGCTCACGGATGTCGGCGGCGCCCAACAGGTGGTGGTCGGGGGCGGGTGCGGGATCGGTGCTGCTCACCCCGCAAGGATACGGGCGGGCGGGGGCTCGGAGTTCGACGACCTGCTCGGGACCGATCCCCGCGGAGGGCGGCGGCGTGGCAGGGGTCGGCCGGGCCCCGGGGCGGCGGGCACGTCCGGCGGCGGACACCGCGCCGGTCCGGGGTGTCCGGCGGCACCGGGCGTACCGCCGGATCACGACGTCCCCCGGGTGTCAGTACCCGAACGCGCGGGCCGTGTTCGCCGCGATCGCGGTGGCCATCTCGTCCTCGCCGATGCCCCGGTGGGCGGCCATCGCCCGCAGGGTGACGGGGATGAGGTAGGGCGCGTTGGGGCGGCCGCGGAACGGGTGCGGGGTCAGGAAGGGTGCGTCCGTCTCGACCAGCACACGGTCCAGCGGGGTCACCGCCAGGGCCTCGCGCAGGGCGTGGTTGGCCTTGTAGGTGACCGGGCCGGCGAAGGAGAGGTACCAGCCGTGCTCGGCGCAGACCTTCGCCATCGCGGCGTCGCCGGAGTAGCAGTGGAAGACGGTGCGCTCGGGGGCGCCCTCCTCCAGCAGCAGGGCGATGACGTCGTCGTGGGCGTCCCGGTCGTGGATGACGAGCGCCTTGCCGTGCCGCTTGGCGATCTCGATGTGGCGGCGGAAGGACTCCTTCTGGATGTCGACGCCCTCCGGCCCGGTGCGGAAGTAGTCGAGCCCGGTCTCACCGACGGCGAGCACCTGCGGGAGCGCGGCGAGCGCGTCGATCTCGGCGAGCGCGTCGTCCAGGGCTTTCGCCCCGCCGGGTGCGCGGTGCTGCCCGGACCACCCGTCGGGGTCGCCGAGGAAGATCCGCGGCGCCTCGTTGGGGTGCAGGGCGACGGCCGCGTGCACGGCCTCGAACTCGGCGGCGAGGTCCGCCGCCCAGCGGGAGCCGCGCACGTCGCAGCCGACCTGGACGACCGTGGTCACGCCGACCGAGGCGGCCCGGGCGAGGCCCTCGGCCGGGGTGCCGTCCTGCATGTCCAGGTGGGTGTGCGAGTCGGCGACCGCCACGGCCAGCGGCTCGGGCAGCGGCGGCGGGGTCGACCGGTCGTCGTTCTTCCCGGCCATCAGGAGGCGGGCTTCTCTTCGAGGCGGGGGAACAGGATGTCGCCCTTGGTGACGATGGCCCCGGCGGGCAGTCGGCCCCAGTCGGCGACGGTGCCGATGGTCTGCGCGCCGAGGGCGCCGAGCGGCGCCTCGGCACCGAGGGAGTCCCACAGCTTCTGCGCGGTGGCCGGCATCAGCGGGTTGAGCAGCACCGCGGTGGCGCGCAGCGCCTCGGCGGCGGTGTAGAGGATGGTGGCGAGGCGGGCCTGCCCCTCCTCCGAGGTGTCCTTGGCGACCTTCCACGGCTCCTGTTCGGTGAGGTAGCCGTTGACCTGCTTGACGAACTCGAAGATCGCCGCGATGCCGCCCGCGAAGTCCAGCTCCTCGCCGATCTTCAGGTCGGCCTGCCCGGCGGCCTTCACCAGGCCGTCGGCGACGGCCTGCTCGGCGGCGCCCGCCGCGGTGGCGGCCGGCAGCGAGCCACCGTGGTACTTCCCGACCATGGCCGCGACCCGGGAGGCGAGGTTGCCGAAGTCGTTGGCGAGCTCGGAGGTGTACCGGGCGGTGAAGTCCTCCCAGGAGAACGAGCCGTCGGTGCCGAAGGGGATCGCCCGCAGGAAGTAGTAGCGGTAGGCGTCCACGCCGAAGTGCGAGGTGAGGTCCTGCGGGGCGATGCCGGTCAGGTTGGACTTGGACATCTTCTCGCCGCCGACCATCAGCCAGCCGTTGGCGACGACCCGCTTGGGCAGCGGCAGGCCGGCGGCCATCAGCATGGCGGGCCAGATGACCGCGTGGAAGCGCAGGATGTCCTTGCCCACCAGGTGGACGGAGGCCGGCCAGAGCCGCTCGAAGCGCTCCTGGTCGGTGCCGTACCCGGCGGCGGTGATGTAGTTCTGCAGCGCGTCCACCCACACGTAGAGGACGTGCTTCTCGTCCCAGGGCAGCGGCACGCCCCAGTTGAAGGTGGAACGGGAGATCGAGAGGTCCTGCAGGCCCTGCTCGACGAAGCGCAGCACCTCGTTGCGCGCGGAGGCCGGCGCGATGAAGTCCGGGTTGGCGGCGTAGAACTCCAGCAGCTTCGGGCCGTAGGCGGAGAGGCGGAAGAAGTAGTTCTCCTCCTCCAGCCACTCGACCGGCTTCTTGTGGATCGGGCAGAGCTTCTCGTCGTCGGTGGCGCCGGGCAGCAGTTCACCGGGGAGCTTGTACTCCTCGCAGCCCACGCAGTACGGGCCCGAGTAGCCGCCCTTGTAGATCTCGCCCTTGTCGAAGAGGTCCTGGACGAATTCCTGCACCCGGTCGGTGTGCCGCTGCTGGGTCGTCCGGATGAAGTCGTCGTTGGCGATGTCCAGGTGCTGCCAGAGGGGCTTCCAGGCCTCCTCGACCAGCCGGTCGCACCACTCCTGCGGCGTGACGCCGTTGGCCTCCGCCGTGCGCAGGATCTTCTGGCCGTGCTCGTCGGTGCCGGTGAGGTACCAGACGCTCTCGCCGCGCTGGCGGTGCCAGCGGGTGAGGACGTCGCCCGCGACCGTGGTGTACGCGTGGCCCAGGTGCGGGCGGTCGTTCACGTAGTAGATCGGGGTGGTGACGTAGTACGCCGGGTCCGCGGAGGACGGAGCCCCGGTGGTGCTGTGGTCTGCAGTGGCCGCCATGCCTGGGAATCCTAGTCGCGCCCGGAGTCCGCCCTCGACCGGCGAGGGCGGGAGCGGGCCCCGGTGCGACGGGCGCCGGAGGTCAGTCGGCGCGGTGTCCGAAGAACTGGTACCAGCGGCGGCGCTGACCGCTCGGCACGGCGGCCGGGGCCGCCGGGGCCGCCGGGGCCGGGCTGTCGGCGGGCTCGGCGTGCGAGGAGAACCCGGGGGCGTGGTGCACCGAGTGCTCGGCGCTGGCCACCCGCCCCTCGCGCATGATCCGCACCTTGTGCCCGCCGCAGCCGGGGCAGGTCGGCTGGCGCAGCGGCGAGGGGACCCGGACCCCGTTCGCCTTGTACTCGAAGACGATGCGACCCTCACGGTCCGCGTGGTGCTCGATGTCGTAGGCCTGTTCCCAGCCGTAGCCGCAGCTCAGGCACGCGAACGAGTAGGCCTCCCGCACGGTCTCCACGGCGGTCGACGGCCGGGTGGTCACTCCGCCGCCGGTGGGCGTGTTGCCAGTCAGAGGGCTACCGATCGTCTCGCTCATAGCCGTCTCCCAGTGCCCGCCGGACGGTCGTCCGGCTCGGGTCTTTCCATCCGAGGGGTTCCCGCGGGGAACGCTTCCTTACCCGACTTGTCAAGTCTTGGACGTGCGTTGGTGAGACCTGTACGAAGCCGGCTGCGGGGCCCCGATCGGGGGCTCCCGCCCTGGTGTTCCCCTCCACGGTACGCGCGGTGCGGGCCACCGGCACCCTTCCCGGCCTGCGGCTGCGGGAGCCCGTACGGGCCGGGTGTCAGCCGGCGTTCTTGGCCGCGACGACGGCGTCGAACACCTCGCGCTTGGGCAGCGCGAGCTCGGCCGCGACGGCGGCGATCGCCTCCTTGCGGCGCTCGCCGGCCTCCTCCCGGACGGCCACCCGCCGGGCCAGCTCGGCCGGGCCGACCGCGGCGGGCGCGGCCGGCGGGGCGCCGGCCACCACCACGGTGATCTCGCCCCGGACGCCGTCGGCGGCCCAGGCCGCCAGGTCGCCGAGCGGGCCGCGGCGGACCTCCTCGTACGTCTTGGTGAGCTCCCGGCAGACCGCGCCCGGCCGGTCCGCGCCGAAGGCGGTGGCCATCGCGGCCAGCGTCTCGGCGATCCGGTGCGGCGCCTCGAAGAAGACCATGGTGCGCGGCTCGGCGGCGACCTCGGCGAGCTGCCGGGCCCGGTCCCCGGTCTTGCGCGGCAGGAAGCCCTCGAAGGTGAAGCGGTCGACCGGCAGGCCGGAGAGGGCGAGCGCGGTGAGCACGGCGGACGGCCCGGGCACCGCGGTGACCTTGATCCCGGCCGCGACCGCGGCGTCCACCAGGCGGTAGCCCGGGTCGGAGACCGAGGGCATCCCGGCGTCGGTGACCAGCAGCACCCGGGCACCGCCGACCAGCGCCTCCACGAGTTCCGGGGTGCGGCCGACCTCGTTGCCCTCGAAGTAGGAGACGACCCGGCCGGCCGGGGTCACGCCGAGCGCCTGGGTCAGCCGGCGCAGCCGGCGGGTGTCCTCGGCCGCGATGACGTCCGCGCCGGCCAGCTCGGTGAGCAGTCGGGGCGGGGCGTCGGAGACGTCGCCGATGGGGGTGCCTGCGAGAACGAGTACTCCTGTCACGGGCCCATCCTTGCAGGCGGACCGCCCGACGGGAGAAGCGTGACGAACCGGGCAGCTTCGGAGGGGGCCTCCTCCTGCCCGGAGTACGCCCCTACGATGTGGCGCGTGAGCGGCGACACGGCACCTGAGGCGCCCCTGGGCGCGGACCACACCGACCAGGGCGGGGTGGCCCTGCTGAGCGCGCCCGCGGCGGAGCCGGACGGCGCGCCGTCCGGCGTGGATCTGCCCGCGCCGCGGGAGGCGGAGCCCGAGCTCTCCGGGTGGCAGCGGCAGCTGGCCCGGTACGGCTACCGGGCACCGGAGCGGCCGACGGTCGCCGAGAGCCTGGTGCCGCCGATGCCGGACGGGCCGGGGGTGACCCCGGACGTGGTGCCGCCGTCCCCGGTGCTGATGCGTCTGGGCCTGCGGCTGCCGGACCGCCTCTGGTCCTGGCTGTGCTACTGGTCGGGGTGGCTGGGCCCGGCCGCGGTCGCGCTGTTCGGCGGCGTGCTGCGGCTGTGGCAGCTGGGCTCGCCGCACGCGCTGATCTTCGACGAGACGTACTACGCCAAGGACGCGTACGCGCTCTGGCAGGGCGGCTACGAGACCAGCTGGGGGGACGACGCCAACGGCAGGATCCTCGCCGCGAACCCGTCGGTGCCGTACCGGACGGACCCGGCGTACATCGTGCACCCGCCGGTCGGGAAGTGGCTGATCGGCCTGGGCGAGCAGATCTACGGGATGAACCCGGTCGGCTGGCGCTTCATGACCGCGCTGCTCGGCATGGTGTCGATCCTGATGATCGCCCGGATCGGGCGCCGGCTCTTCCGTTCGACCCTCCTGGGCTGCGTGGCCGGGCTGCTGCTGGCCGTGGACGGCCTGCACTTCGTGATGAGCCGGGCGGCGCTGCTGGACCTTGTGGTGATGTTCTGGTTCCTGGCGGCGTTCGGCTTCCTGCTGCTCGACCGCGACCGGACGAGGGGGCTGCTCGCCGAACGGCTGGAGCAGGCCCCGGCCGGGGACTGGCTGTTCCTGGGGTGGCGGCCGTACCGGCTGGCGGCGGCGGTGTCGCTGGGCCTGATGTCGGCCACCAAGTGGAGCGGCATGTACGCGCTGCTGGCCTTCGCCCTGCTGAGCGTCTGCTGGGACATCGGGGCCCGCCGGCAGGTCGGCTGCCGGAACTGGGTGCTGTTCGGCCTGTGGGACGCGCTGGTGGCCGGCCCGGTGATGCTGGCGCTGGCCGTCGTGACGTACATCGCCTCCTGGACGGGCTGGTTCCTGAGCAGCACCGCTCCGGGCAAGGGCGGCTACGGCCGGGACTGGGCGCTGCACCGCGCCGGCCTGTCGCCGGACCACCTCTTCGGGCTGAAGCTGCCCCAGGTCGACCTGAGCTGGGTGCCGGCCGGGCTGCGCAGCCTGTGGCACTACCACGCCACGATGTACGACTTCCACGTGCACCTGACGAGCCCGCACACCTACCAGTCGAACCCGTGGAGCTGGCTGGTGCTCGGCCGGCCGGTGTCCTACTTCTACGAGTCGCCGAAGCTGGGGCAGTCCGGCTGCAAGGTCTCCGAGTGCGCCCGCGAGGTGCTGGGGATCGGCACGCCGGTGCTGTGGTGGGCGGGCGTGGTCGCGCTGGTCTACTGCCTGTACCGCTGGGCGGCGCGGCGCGACTGGCGGGCGGGTGCGGTGCTGTGCGGCCTGGCGGCGGGCTACCTGCCGTGGTTCGGCTACCAGCAGCGGACGATCTTCCTGTTCTACGCGGTGGCGTTCGTGCCGTTCCTGGTGCTGGCGGTGACCATGATGATCGGCGCCATGATCGGCCCCGCCACGGCGGGCCGGGACCGCCGGCTGGTCGGCGGCGCCGCGGCCGGGCTGCTGGTCTTCGCCGTGGTGTGGAACTTCCTGTACTTCTATCCGCTGTTCACCGGCCAGACCATCCCGATGGAGGACTGGCGGGCCCGGATGTGGTTCACCACCTGGATCTAGCCGCGCCGGGCGGCACCGCTCCGAGCGGTGCCGCCCGGCGTCGACGCGGTGGTCGGGTCAGCGCACGGTGATGGTGTCGTGGGTCGCGGGCACCGAGCGGCCGGCCGGGACGGGCATCCGGAAGCCCACCCAGGAGTCGGCCATCCGCTGGACCTGGTTCGGGGTGAACTGGAACATGCAGGGGTCGTCCGTGTAGTCCATGTAGTTGTGGAACGGGTTGTACGGGCCGGGGACGGCGATGGTCGGACAGCCGGAGGCCGCGTACGCCTCGGGCGGGGTGTCGGAGATGTAGTCGCCGGGAACGCCGCAGCCGTTCTCGAAGGTGTGCAGCAGGTTGAGCCAGTGGCCGACCTCGTGGTCGGCGGTCTTGCCCTCCATGGCGCCGCCGCGCGCGCCGGGGATGGTGTCCCACCCGATCAGGGCGAAGTCCTTCTCGGCCGCGCCGCCGGGGAAGGACGCCTGGCCGAGGAGTTCGAGGCCCTCCGGGGTGCTCGGGTTGGCGACGTACAGGTTGAGCTCGTTGAGGCCGCCCTTGTTGAGCGACTTCTTGATGGTGTCGAACCGCGGAGTGTCGACGACGAGCTGGAAGTCGTTGGCGGTGTAGTCGGTGTCGGCCAGATTGAAGCGGAACGGGGTGTCGGGGCTCTGTGCGTCCCCGCTGAACGCACGGTTCAGCTCTGTCATCTGGGAGGCGATCTCGTCCTCGGTCAGCCGGGTCTCCGGCCGCGCGGGGTCGAAGAGGACGTGGACGTGGACGGGGATGGCGACGCTCCCGTTCGGCACGTCCGCGTGGAGTTCGTTGGGGGGCCCGGGCAGCTCCAGCGGCGTGTAGAGCCCCTCGCGCTCCTTGAGCGCGTCGGCGAGGTTGCGCTCCTGACGGGCCGACTGCTCCAGCGTCGGGTCGTCGGCGCTGCCGTCCTTCACGGCACCGCCGAAGCCCTCGCGCGGGGGCTCGACACAGAGCGTGCGCTGGCGGGTGGCAGCAGAGGCGTGCACGGCCGGTGTGATGGCCACCAGTCCGATACTTGCCACCAAGGTCGCGGCCAGGGCCGCCGTCGATGACCTGAGCACTACAAATCCACCGATCCTCTCGTATGACGGTAGGGGCGCATCGCCCCTGTCCGGTCAGCGTCACCACGGACGGGCCGAAGCGGCGTGACGGCGCCCCAACACGCCACGGTTCCCACCCGAACGGTCCCCGCACGGTCGCCCGAACGGCCCCTGGCGCCACCGGACGGAGCGGATCCTGGCCCCGGCACGTCATGTGACGGACAGTCAGGTACGGCCGTGCGGCGCGAGCCCGGCGCGGCACCGCATCGCGGGTGTGTCACAACTGGCGGATGTGTCGTGAGTGCACGGAACTCTTGTGCTAACGGTGGTGGTCAACATCATCCGCATCACTCGGGGGACTCATGCACAAGGGCGTCGTGATAGGCATCGCGGTCGTGGCCACCGGCATGGCCGGGATCGCCGGCTACGGGGTCTACAACATCGCGACGGCGGTGACCGGCGGCTCGACCGCCCAGCACGCCGGGCCGAGGACGGTGGTCGACCAGCCGCCGACCGCGCAGCAGGCCGCCGACGTGGAGAAGGCCTTCCTGGACGCCTGGGCCAAGGGCGACCTGGAGGCGGCGGGCGCGCTCACCGACCAGCCGGGCGAGGCGACGGCGGCCCTGACGGCCTTCCGGACGAAGGTCAAACCCAGCGCCGTCACCTTCACCCCGGGGGCGGGGCAGCCCGCGCCGGGAGCCTCCCCGGCGGCCGGGTCCTCCGCCGCCCCGGCCGCGCACCAGGTGCCGCTGACCTTCTCGGCCAAGGTGGAGTTCACCGGCAGCACGGCCGCCTGGACGTACACCGGCTCGCTCGGCATGGTGAAGATGAGCGACGGCAAGGCCGCCGTGCACTGGGCGCCGTCGGTGATCCACCCGGCGCTGGGCACGGGCAGGACGATCGACGTCAAGCCGGTGTACGCACCCCCGGCTCGGTCAGCGACCGCAACGGCAAGCCACTGACGTCCTTCCCGTCGCTGACCGCGATCCTGGCGGGCTTCAAGCAGTCCGCCGCGTCCGCGCCGGGGGACGCGGGCAGCGGCGTGGTGGCCTCGTACGCCGACGGCACGGGCACCCCGGAGCGGCTGTTCACCATCACCGAGCCCAAGCCGGGGCCGCCGCTGAAGCTCACCATCGACGCGAAGCTCCAGCAGGCCGCGGAGGAGGCGGTCAAGGAGCAGTCCCAGGGCGGCACCAGGGCCGCCTCGGTGGTCGCCGTCGAGCCCTCCACCGGCAACATCCTGGCCGTGGCCAACAGCCCGGTGGGCGGGAACCGGGCCTTCACCGGCGGCACGGCGCCCGGCTCCACCATGAAGGTGGTCACCGCGGCGGCCCTGCTGGAGGCCGGCGTCACCCCGGACACCCCGATCGCCTGCCCGGCGGCGACCACCGCGGGCGGCCAGCAGGTCAAGAACGACTTCACCGAGGCGCACCTGGACTGGAAGTTCCGGCAGGACTTCGCCGAGTCGTGCAACACCGCCTTCATCAACACCGGCCACGACCGGCTCCAGCCGGACTCGCTGCCGCGGATCGCCAAGGAGGTCTTCGGGCTCGGCCTGGAGTGGCACACCGGCGTGACGAACTTCGACACCTCCATCCCGACGGTGTCGAACATCAACGCCGAGCTGCCGGAGTTCATCGGCCAGGGCGCGATCCGCACCAACTCGCTGGCCATGGCGTCGGTCGCGGCGACCGTGCAGAACGGCACCTTCCACCAGCCGGTGCTCGTCCCCGGCATGACGGACGGGGTGGCCACCGCGAGCCGCAACCTCTCGTCCTCGGTGCAGAAGGCGCTGAAGTCGATGATGGTGACGACCGCGCAGAGCGGCACCGCGGCCGAGCCGATGGCCGGCATCCCCGGCGTCGGCGCCAAGACCGGCACCGCCGAGGTCGACGGCCAGGGCACCCACGCCTGGTTCGTCGCCTACCGCGGCGACCTCGCCGTGGCGGCCGAGGTGGAGAACGGCCAGCACGGCGCCACCACCGCGGGCCCGGCCGCCGCCAAGCTGCTGCGGATCGGCAACTGACGGACAGGAAACCGACGGATCGGCGACCGGCCCCGGTCAGCCCCGGCCGTAGACGGCGGCGACGTTGTCGACGGCCGGGTGCACCCGGCCGGCCGGGCCGGCCGCGAACAGGGTCAGCACGTTCTCGGTGACCCGCCGCACCAGGTCACCGGCGTGCGCGTCCATGCCGTGGTCGGCCCGGGTGCCGCCGATCCCGTTGGCGTCCAGGGCCTCCACCCAGCGCATCGTCCCGCTGGCGAAGATCCCGGCACCGCCGGGCGTCGTCCAGTACGCGGTGTCGGCGTAGCTGTGCCGGCTCTCGCAGACCACCGGCGAGTGGGCGACGATCTCGATCGGGCGGGGGTGGGGAAGCCGGTGTTCACCCGGTCGTACTCGACGCCGACCAGGTGCGGGAAGGAGTCGCCGGCCTTCACCCCCGTGCCGGCGAACAGCCAGTGGCCGGGCGAGGTGACCACGTACGGGGCGTCCACCGGGTAGCCGTCGTAGATGACGCCCAGCAGGGAGCTCTCCGGGTCGGCGCCGGGCGCGGACCGGAAGTCGGTGGTGGCGGCCTTGCCGGCGCGGTAGCCCGGGTCCTCCTTCCAAGCGCCCTTCCAGCAGACCACGACCCGGTCCGCGCCGAGCTCGGACGGCTCGTAGCGGACCCGGCGGAAGCAGCAGTTGGCGCCCAGAACGGCCAGGTTGGTGCCGGCGTCGCGGGCCGCCTCGACGTGCCGGCGCTGCTCGTTCGACCAGTACTCGTCGTGGCCGAGCGAGAGCACGGCGGTGGCGCCGTGCAGCAGGGCGGCGTCGGCGGCCAGGTCGACGGTGGTGGTGTACGCCAGCGGGAGGCCGAGGCGCTCGGCGAGGGCGATCAGCGGTGCCTCGTAGACCAGGAACAGCCCGGCCCCGTCGTCGTAGGCGTACGGCCGGTCGAAGGTGACCTGCAGCGAGCGGGTGGCGAGGCCGCCGCTCGGGCCGTTGTACAGGTTGTAGCCGGCCCACTCGTTGTAGGCCTGCCAGGTGGTGACGGCGTTCACCACGACGGTGCGCCCGGCGGTCGTCCGGGAGCGGACGGTGACCGGCACGAACCGCTGGCCCGAGCCGTCCTCGGCGTCCAGCCGGAGCAGGTAGCAGCCCTCGGGCCAGCCCCGGGTGTCCACCGTGGTGGTGCGCTTCCAGCCGGTGCGCACCATCCGGGTGCCGGGGTCGACCGAGGGCGCCTGCTGGCGGGTGCCGGGCAGCGCGTCGGAGTGCCAGACCAGGCGGGCCCGGGCGCCGCCGTACCAGCCCATCCGGTAGGCGCGGATCCGGAACGCCGGCGCGGTGGTGGAGACGTACAGGCCGAAGCTCTCGCCGGGCAGCACGCTGACCCGGTCGGCGAACCCCTCGATGGCGTCCCGCGGGCCGGCCTTGGTGACCGGCCAGTCGGCGTTGCCGGGCAGGGCGTTCTCGGCGTGGGTGCCGGTCGGCGCGGGGCGGGCCGCGGTCGACGCCTGGGCCGGGGCGGGCTTGCCGGGACGGTCCCCCGACCCGGTGTCGCAGCCGGTCAGCCCCGCCGCGCCGAGGGCCGCCATCCCGAGGAACTCCCGCCGTCCCGCGGCCCGTCGCATCCGCCCAGTCATCCTGCCCGCTCCCCTGCCCGTCACCTGTGCTGACTCATCGTCGCTCACCGCACGGGGTGCCCGCAGCCCGGGTCACACCTGCACGAGGCCGGTCACCGGCCGGGCGGCCGGGCGGGGCGGCGGCCCGGTGACGCTGCGGGAGGCCAGCCGCGGCCAGAGCGCAAGCACGGCGGGCAGCGCCAGGTAGCCGAAGCGGCCGGCGGGGGCCAGCACGAACGCGACGGTCAACCCGGCCGCCAGCAGGTCGCAGGCGGCGATGGCGGAGGCCGGCGGGTAGGCGAGCAGCCAGCACGCGACCACGAGTCCGCCCAGGCCCAGCAGGACGAGCGAGACCAGGTGGCCGGTGGGGCCGAGCTCGGCCAGCATCCGGCCGGGCAGCGGGCTGCCGGCCGGGGTCCGCACGGCGGCCAGGCCCAACGGGAAGCGGACGACCTGCTCGCGCATCCGCGGGCCGGCGGTGACCGCGAACGGCAGCACGAGCGCCCCGGCGGCCGTCAGCGCGACGGCGGCGGTGCGGGCCGCGGGTCGCCGCCCGTAGAGCCGCCAGATCAGCAGGGCGGCGACCGGCAGGGCGGGCCAGGCCGTCCACTTGAGACTGCACGCGAGGGCGAGGACCAGCCCGGCGGCGAGCGTGCGCTCCCGGGCGGCGAGGGCCATCGCCAGGCAGCAGACGCCGATCAGCGGCAGGTCGACGCCGCCGACCGAGAGCGCCAGCGCGATCAGCGGCGAGGAGGTGAGCACGGCCAACGGCAGCAGCGCGGCCCGGTCCCGGGCGGCCCGCAGCAGCCGCCAGCTGCCGAACATGCAGCCGAGGAAGGTCAGCGCGAACCAGATCCGGGCGTCGCCGAGCAGCCGCGCGAGGACACCGCCGGTACCGAGGACGGCCCGGGGCAGCCCGAAGACGGCCATCACCGGCAGGTACGGGTTGTAGTCGGCGGCGTGCACGGGGGCGGCGAGGTACGGGTCGCCGGTGTGCAGCAGCAGGTGTGCGGCGCGTTCGACCACCATCACCTCGGACTGGTGGCGGCCGGTCGCGGCCAGCAGCACCAGCGGCAGCAGCACGGCGCCGGTCAGCGCCACCGCGGCGGCCGCCCGCGGCGCCCAGCGCCGGGGCAGCAGGACGCAGCACAGCCCGGCCAGCGCGTAGGCAGGGGCGGCGAGCGTGCCCCAGAGCACCTGGTACGGCTGGTCGGAGACGAGCGGGAAGGCGGCCGCCCAGCCGCCGGCGACGGTGCAGCCCAGCAGTTGCACCCAGCGGTGCGCGGCCAGCCGGGCCGCGGTCGAGCGGCTGTCGGACCGCTGCCGGGGGACACGGCCGGCGCCGCCGGTGGCGGCGGCGCCCAGCAGGGCGCAGCGCTCCGGTTCCGGGAGGTCGGGCGTCCGAGAGCTCACCATGGCAGAGAGCGTATGGTCTGCGCAGCGTGAGCGCCCGGTGACCGTGCGGCGCGTCCCGCGGCATTGACGCGGTCGGCGCAGGGCCGGTGTCAGCCGTGGGCGAGGACGGCCTGCATGACGGCGCGGGCGATGGGGGCCGCGATGCCGCCGCCGGTGACGTCGGTGGCCTCGCTGTCGGCGACGACGACGGCGACGGCGACCGGCGGGACGGCGTTCGAACCGTCGGGGCGGGCCCAGGAGATGAACCAGGCGTACGGGGTGCCGCTGTTGTCGACGCCGTGCTGGGCGGTGCCGGTCTTGCCGCCGACGGTGGCGCCGGGGATCCGGGCCCGCCGGCCGGTGCCGTTCTCGACGACGTCGACCATCAGCTGCTGGACCTGCCCGGCGACGGAGCCGTTCATCGCCCGGCGGTACACCTCGGGGTGCATCAGCTGGATGGGGGTGCCGTCGCTGCGGGTCAGTCTGTCCACAAGCTGTGGACGCATCACCGTGCCGTTGTCGGCGACGCCGGCCGCGACCATTGCCATCACCAGCGGGGTGGCGGCGGTGTCGTACTGGCCGATGGCGGAGAGCGCGACCTGGGAGGCGTTCATGGTGGTGTCGATGTTGGAGCGGGCGGCGCGCACCGGGGTGTCGAGGCGGGCGTCGTTGAAGCCGAAGTTCTCCGCCATGGCGGTGAGGCCGTTCAGGCCGGTCTTCACCCCGAGGTAGCCCATGACGCTGTTGCAGGAGTTCACCATCGCCTCGGTGAGGGTGATCCCGGTGCCGTCGCAGGCGGAGGTGTCGTTGACCAGTTCGGTGGTGGTCCCCGGCAGGATGTACGGGGAGGGGGCGCCGACGGGTGCGTCCGGGTCGGTGACGACGCCGCCGGCCAGCGCGGCGGCGGCGGTGACCACCTTGAAGGTGGAGCCGGGCGGGTAGATCTGGCGCAGCGCCCGGTTGAGCATCGGCTGGTCGGCGTCGGCGTGCAGCCGGTCCCAGGCGGCGCGGTCGGCGGCGGAGGTGCCGGCGAAGCTGCCCGGGTCGTAGGAGGGGTGCTGGCCAGGGCCAGGATCCGGCCGGTGGCGGGCTCGATGGCGACGACCGCGCCCTTCTGGCCGCCGAGGCCCTGGAGGGCGGCGGCCTGGGCATCGGTGTCGAGGGTGGTGTCGACGTCGCCGCCGGGGTTCTGCCGGCGGGAGAGGGCGTCCCAGACCGCCCAGCCGGAGAGCCGGTCGTCGGTGCCGGACAGCAGGTCGTCGTAGATGCCCTCCAGCTGGCTGTTGCCGTAGGTCTGCGAGGAGTAGCCGGTGACGGCGGCCCAGCGCGGGCCGTCGGTGTAGGTGCGCTTCCAGTCGTACCGGCCGCCGGTGGCGGTGGATCCGGTGACCGGCCGGCCGCCGACGAGGATGTTGCCGCGCGGCTGGTCGTAGCGCTGGACGGCGAGCCGCTGGTTGGCCGTGTTGTGGTCGAGCGAGTCGGCTTCGAAGACCTGGATCCTGGTTGCCTGGGCGGCGAGCGCGACGATCAGCAGCAGGCAGAAGGTGCCGGCCCGGCGGCCGGTGGTGGAGATGCCGGGGCGGCCCTGCGCCACGTCGCGGTCCTCGCGGGGGTTCACCGGTCGGCCTCGGTCCTGGGCCGGCGGGCGGTGTCGCTCATCCGCACCAGCAGCGCCACGATGATCCAGTTGGTGACGACCGAGGAGCCGCCCTGCGCGATGAACGGCAGCGTCATCCCGGTGAGCGGGATCAGCGCGAGCACACCGCCGGCCACCACGAACACCTGCAGGCCGACGATGGCGGCGAGCCCGATCGCCAGCAGCCGCCCGAACGGGTCGCGCAGGGCGATGCCGGTGGCGAAGCCGCGCGAGATCAGCAGCGCGTAGAGCAGCAGCACGGCGACCAGCCCGACCAGGCCGAGTTCCTCGCCGACGGTGGCCAGGATGAAGTCGGACTTGGCGGCGAAGCCGATCAGGATCGAGTGCCCGAGGCCGAGCCCGGTGCCGAGCAGCCCGCCCCAGGCGAACGCGAACAGCGACTGGGCGATCTGGTTGGCGCCGGCGCCGCGGGCGATCGAGCCGAGCGGGTCCAGCCAGTCGGTGACCCGGCTGTGCACGTGCGGCGACAGCCAGCCGACGCCCACCGCGCCGGCCGCGGCGAGGAACAGCCCGATGGCGATCCAGCCGCTGCGGGCGGTCGCCACGTACAGCATGACCACGAAGAGCCCGAAGAACAGCAGCGACGTCCCGAGGTCGGTCTCCAGCACCAGGACGCCGACGAACGCGGCCCAGATCAGCAGGACGGGCCCGAGCACCCGGCCGCGCGGCAGCTGGAACCGCCAGATCCGGCGGCCGGTCAGCGCGAGGGCGTCCCGGTGCACGGCGAGGTACGCGGCGAAGAAGACCGCCAGCAGCACCTTGGCGAACTCGCCGGGCTGGATGGAGAACGGGCCGATGGTGATCCAGATCCGTGAGCCGTACACCGGCGGGAAGAAGATCGGCAGGACCAGCAGCACCAGGGCCACCAGGGCGAAGATGTACGCGTACCGCTGGAGCCAGCGGTGGTCCGGCAGCAGCAGCACGACGGCGAGGAACAGCGCCACCCCGAGCGCCGACCAGAGCAGCTGGGTGGGGGCCGCCGTGTGGTGCGGGGTGGCCCGGTCCAGGCGGTAGATGACGACCAGTCCGATGCCGTTGAGCAGGACGGCGATCGGCAGCAGCAGCGGGTCGGCCCAGCGTGCCCGGCGGCGGACGGCGAGGTGGGCCAGGAGGGCGAGCACGCCCAGGGCGGCGCCGTACTCGGCGGCGTCCGGCGGCGGCCGGCCGTCGATCGCCGCCCCGACCTCGACATAGCCGAGGACGGCGATCAGCACCGCCGCGACCACCAGCACGAGCTCGGTGTTGCGGCGGCTGCCCGGCGGGCGGACGGGCACGGGGGCGTCCGCGGCCAGGGCGGAGGGAGAGGCCACGCGGGCTTCCTGTCAGGCGGGTTCGGGAGGGGCGGCGGCGGCCGACCGGCCGGGGCGGCGGGGTTCGCTCCCCGGCCCCGGTGGGCCGGCGGCCGGCCCGGTCACCCGGCCGCGGTCGCCTGCGCGGCCTTGACGGCGTCGACCAGGTGCTCCTCCTGCTCGGCGCTGAGCGAGGTCTGCAGGATCTCGCCGCCGTGCCGGGCGAGCGCCGGGACGACCTTGTCCGCGGTGGCCGAGCGGACGAGCAGGAAGACGGCGGCAGAGCCCGGTTCGAGCTTGTGGCCGACCTCCTTCATGAACTTGTCGTCGACGCCGACGTCGGTCGCGGACCCCACCGCGGCACCGGTCGCGCCGCCGATCGCGGCCCCCAGGAACGGCATGAAGAACAGCAGGCCGATCACCCCGCCCCAGAGCGCGCCGGACGCGGCGCCGATGCCGGTCGTGTTCACCGCCTGGTGCAGCTTGATCTTGCCGTCGGGCCGGCGCTCGACGACGACGATGTCCTCCAGGTCGATCAGCTTCTGCTTCTGCAGACCGATCGCGTCGTCGCGGACCTGCTGGGCAGTGGCCACGTCGGGGTAGGCGATGGCGAAGAGGTTGCTCACGCGCGGGGTCCTTCCAACTCGTCGAACGTGCGGGCCGGGGAACGGCCGGGCCCGCACCGCTGCTGATGTCGGCAGCCTAGCGACGATTTGGCATATTTATAGGTGTTGATGGCGGTGTGTCCGATATTGGGACTCACTCGCTGCGCCGGTCGGCCAGCACCGCCGCCACGGCCACCGCGGCGGCCGCGAGCAGCACGGACAGCGCCAGCGCCGGCGCGATCCCGCCGGCCAGGTCGACCCGGCCGTCGCGGGCGCCGAGCACCAGGCCCCGGACGACCGTGCGGCCGGGCGATCCCGGCAGCAGCAGGACCAGGACGGTGCCGCCGAGCGTCAGCAGGATGCCGTACGTCCGGTCCGCCACCACCGGGCGGCTGCCCAGCGCGCCGACGGCCAGCCCCAGCAGCAGGCAGGCCGCGGTGGCACCGACGGCGGCCGCGGCCACGGTCGCCGGGCCGACCCGGGTGCTGGTGCCCTCCAGCAGGGCCGCCGCCGCGCCGGCCACGGCGGGCCCCAGGGCGGTGATCAGGGCCGCCAGCAGCGCGGCCAGGTGCACCCGGACGCGGCCGGCCGCGGCGGCCCGGCAGGCCCGTGCGGCGGCCGGCTCCGCGGTCAGCGCGATGCGCACGCACCACGCGGTGACCGGCAGCAGGAGCCCGGCGCTGTACGCGCAGCCCGACAGCGGGTCGTCGCCGCCCGAGATGCCGAGGACGAGCAGGATGCCGTAGCAGAGGAAGGGCGGCAGCCAGCGCCGGGAGCGCAGCAGCAGCTCCAGGTGATGACGGGTCAGCGCGTTCACCGGGCCTCCCCGGCGAGGGCGTCGGCGACCGCCACCGAGCGGACGTGCACCGTCCGGCCACCCGCGAGGAGCCGGCGCAGCAGCGCGTCCGAGGAGACGGCGGAAACCTCCAGCACCGTCACGCCGCCGGGGCCCGCGGTGCGGACCGGCCGTCCGGGCAGCAGGTCGGCGGGCGGCACCGGCCCTTCGACCTCGATCCGCACCGTCGGACCGCCGGGCCGGCCGGGGGATCACCGGGGCGCAGTGCGCCCGCGTGCACCGCGTACCCGGCGGTGACCTGCCCCGCGAGGCGCTCCGGGTCGTGGTCGACGAAGAGCACCCGTCCGCCGGCGGCCGCGCGTTCGGCCACGGCATCGTCGAGTTCGGCCCGGGCGGCGCCGTCCAGGCCCGTCCAGGCCTCGTCGAGCACCAGCAGGTCGGCCTCGGCGAGCAGCGCCTGGGCGACCGCCACCTTCTGGCAGGTGCCCTTGGAGAGCCGGCCCAGCGGGGTGCCCGTCCGGTCGGCGATGCCGAAGCGCTCCATCCAGTGGGCGGCGCGGCGGGCCGCCTCGGCCGCGTCCAGGCCGTGGACGCGGCCGAGGCTGCGCAGGTAGCCGCGGACGTCGAACGGCAGCGCGGGCGGGAAGCGCTCGGGCACGTACGCGCGCCGGGCCGGCAGGGCGGCGGCGCCCTCGGTGGGCCGCTCGACGCCGGCCGCGATCCGCAGCAGCGTGGACTTGCCGCTGCCGTTGCGGCCCTCGATCCGGACGACCTCGCCGGGCGCCACCGCGAGCCCCACCCCGCGCAGGATCCACGGGCCGCCCCGGCCGTACCTGCGGCCCACCCCCGTCAGCCTCATCGCACGCTCCTTCCGCTGCCTCGGAGCCTAGTGCCGCGTCGGGCGACCTCCGCCCTGTCGCGGTGCGAAAGCCGCCTGACGCGGCACCAGTTCGTGCAGGCCGGCGCATTGGGCAAGACGAACTGATGATCCCTAGGATGCGTCGGTGACGATCACCAGACGACGACCGACGGCCCGGGCCGCGGGTCTGCTGGCAGCCATGGCGATAGCCGCCGGCGCGCTGCTCAGCGGACTCCCCGCCCACGCCGACGAACCGACCGGCGGCACGGCCGCCGCCACCGAGGCGCCCAAGGTCGACCTCGTCCTCGACGTCAGCGGCTCGATGCGGGCCGCCGACATCCAGGGCAAGACCCGGATCTCCGTCGCCCAGCAGTCGATCAGCGACGTGATCGACGCGCTGCCCGCCGAGACCGAGTTCGGCATCCGCACCCTGGGCGCGACGTATCCCGGCAACGACAAGGCGGAGGGCTGCAAGGACACCAAGCAGCTGTACCCGGTCGGCAGGACGGACAAGCTGGAGGCCAAGACCGCGGTCGCCACCCTCCGGCCCACCGGCTGGACGCCGATCGGCCTCGCGCTGCGCGGCGCCGCCCAGGACCTCGGCAACGGACCCACCACCCGCCGGGTGGTGCTGATCACCGACGGCGAGGACTCCTGCGCGCCGCCGGACCCGTGCGAGGTGGCCCGTGAACTCGCCGCCCAGGGCATCAACCTGGTGGTCGACACGCTCGGCCTGGCGCACGACGACAAGACCCGCCAGCAGCTGCTGTGCATCGCCAACGCGACCGGCGGCACGTACACCGACGTGCGCTCGCAGCAGCAGCTCACCGACAAGGTCAAGCAGCTGGTCGACCGGGCCGGCGAGACCTACAAGGTGACCCCGGCCAAGGTCGCCGGCACCGACACCTGCCCGGACGCCCCGGTGCTCTCCCCCGGCGTCTACAGCGACCGCGAGAAGTTCTCCGAGCACCGGGTGTACCGGGTGCCGGTGCAGCCCGGCCAGGAGCTGCGGGCCTCGGTCAGCGTCACCCCGGACCGGGCGGTCGCCCGGGACTACGGCGTGCTGCTGCTGGCCACCGACACCGCGGGGCAGGAACTCGTCCGCGGCACCGACGCCGGCAGCGGCCGGACCGACGTCGCCTCCACCGGTGTGCGCTGGTCGGCGCCCGCGGGCGGGAAGTCCTCGCCGACCGCGACGACCGCCACCGCCACCGCCGGCGCGGCCGGGGCCGACGGCCACCAGGTCTGCCTGATCGTCAGCAACGCCTTCGCGCCGCAGGCCGGCGTGCAGGCCGACCCGGGTCTGCCGCTGGAGCTCACGGTCGCCGTCACCGCCGCCTCGCCCGCCCCCGACGGGCCGGCGATGGGGCTGGGCCGGGGCTGGATCCTGCTGCTGGTGCTGACCCTCGCGGGCCTGCTGGCCGGCCTGCTGTTCGGCTGGCTGGCTCGCTGGCGGATCGCCGTCTGGCGGGAGAACTGACGATGCGTGGAATGACGATGCGTACGACCGCGGCCGGCGCCCTCGCGCTGGGCGCCGTGCTGCTGGCCGCTCCGGCGGCCGGGGCGGCCTCGCCTACCCCCTCGCCGTCGGCGAGCGGGGCGAAGACCCCGGCCCGGACGGCCGGCACCACCTTCCTGACCGCGACCGCGCTGGCGCCCGGCCAGGACGCCTCGGTGGACGCCTCCACCGGTGACTACCTGTACTGGGCGTTCGGCGCGTCCGAGGGGCAGACCCCCACGGTGGGCGTGACCGTGACGCTGCCGCCGTCCGCGGACCGGCACGGTGCGCAGACCTGGTCGGTGGAGGTCTTCGACGGCCTGCGCCGCCGCCAGGCCTGCACCGCGGGCCCGCAGAACGCCACCGGCGCCGCCTCGGCCGCCGCCCTGTCGCTGAGCTGCACGCTGCGGCAGGTCCGGTCGTGGGCGGAACCGTGGTCGGGAGACCCGCTGCCGGGCACGTACTACGTGCGGCTCTCGGTCGGCGACGTGCCGCAGCAGGACCTCGGCCTGGCGGCCCAGGTCCGGGTGCACGTCGCGGCCAAGGGCGGCGCCGACGACGCCCAGCCGGAGGGCGGCTCGCTGAAGGCGCCGCTCGTCCCGCCGGTGAACGCGGGCTCGACCGCCGCGCCGGGGGCCGCGGCCTCCCCGACGGCCACGGCCTCGGCCTCCGCCTCGCCGGCTCCGGGCACCGCCCAGGTCGCCGCGCCCGCCGCGGCCGAGTCGCACTGGTACTCCGACCTGTTCTCGGGCTGGAACACCCGCTGGTTCTGGACGGTCGGCGGCGGCGCGCTCGCCGCACTGGCCGGCGTCTGGGGCTACACGCTGACCCGCCACCCGCGCGGGCGGCGGCCGGCCGCTCCCGCCCCGGCGCGGGCGACCATCCCCCACCAGCCGACGCCCCAGCAGTACGACCAGTACCGCGACTGACGGCCCCGGCACCCGGCGAACCACGAAGGGGCCCGGCCGGACGACTCCACGTCGTCCGGCCGGGCCCTTCGGCGTGCGTGCCCGCGCTCAGCCGACCGGCAGTGCCGCCGGGCCGGGCTCCAGGGTGCGGACGGCGGCCACCAGCGGTGCGAGCTCCGGACGCCGCCCGGCCGCGTCGAGGGCCTCGCGCAGCGCGTGGTCGTTGGTCGGGCGGGCCAGCTCCAGCAGGGCGCGGCCGGCGTCGGTGACGTCGGTGTAGATGCCGCGGCGGTCGGTCGGGCAGAGGTAGCGGGCGAGCAGGCCGCGGTCCTCCAGCCGGGTGACCAGGCGGGTGGTCGCGCTCTGGCTGAGCACCACGGCGTCGGCGAGCTGGTTCATCCGGTAGTGGCCGCCCTCGCCCTCGTGCTGCGCGCTGAGGACGTCGAGAACGGAGAACTCGCGCACGCTCAGCTCGTGCTCCGCCTGGAGGGCGCGCTCGATGTGCGCCTCGATCCGGCCGTGCAGGGCGGACAGGGCGCACCAGCCGTGGGCCAGAGCCGGCTCGGGTCGCGTCATGGGGACCACCCGTTCCCTTCGCAGTCGTGTGGTCCCAGGGTAGCTCCACATCGAAATAGCCCGCGCTTGCAACTAAACGCGTCTGCAATTAATGTCGAAGCCGGTAGGAGCTCACCGCAACGGCCTGCGGCCGGGCTCGCACGCACCAACCCGGAAGGCCACCCCCATGCCTCTCGCACTACTGGCGCTGGCGATCGGCGCCTTCGGCATCGGCACCACGGAATTCGTGATCATGGGCCTGCTGCCGCAGGTCGCCGAGGACTTCGGCATCTCCGTCCCGACCGCCGGGCTGCTCACCACGGGCTACGCGCTCGGCGTCGTGGTCGGCGCGCCCCTGCTCGCCGTCCTCGGCACCCGGATCCCCGCAAGCGGATGCTGATGCTGCTGATGGGCCTGTTCGTGGCGGGGAACCTGGTCACCGCGCTCGCCCCGACCTTCGGCCTCGTCCTCACCGGGCGGATCATCGCCTCACTCGCGCACGGCGCCTTCTTCGGCATCGGCGCCATCGTCGCCGCCGACCTGGTCGCCCCCAGCCGGAAGGCCGGCGCGATCGCCCTGATGTTCACCGGCCTGACCGTCGCCAACGTCGTCGGCGTCCCGCTCGGCACCCTCGTCGGCCAGCAGATCGGCTGGCGGGTCACCTTCCTGCTGGTCGCGGCCCTCGGCGTGATCGGCCTCGCCGGCATCGCCGCCCTCGTCCCCGGCACCCCGGCCGCCGACCGGGCCCCCGGCCGGACCGCGGGGAGCGTGCGCCGCGAACTGGCCGCCTTCCGCAACGTCCAGGTCGTCCTCGCCATGCTGATGACCGTGCTCGGCTTCGGCGGCGTGTTCGCCGCCGTGACCTACATCGCCCCGATGATGACCGGCGCCGCCGGCTACGCCGAGGGCTCCGTCACCTGGCTCCTCGTGCTCTTCGGGCTCGGCATGGTGGCCGGCAACCTCGTCGGCGGACGCTACGCCGACCGCCGGCTGATGCCGATGCTCTTCGTCACCCTCGGCTCGCTGGCCGCCGTCCTGGCGGTGTTCTCCTTCACCGCCCACGACAAGGTGCTCGCCGCGATCACCATCCCGCTGATCGGCGCCCTCGGCTTCGCCACCGTCCCGCCGCTGCAGAAGCGCGTCCTCGACCAGACCGGCGACGCACCGACCCTGGCGTCGGCGGTCAACATCGGCGCCTTCAACCTCGGCAACGCGCTCGCCGCCTGGCTGGGCGGCGCCGTCATCGCCGCCGGCCTCGGCGTCACCGCGCCGAACTGGGTCGGCGCCGCCATGGCCGCCGCGGCACTCGCCCTCGCGGTGCTGTCCGCCGCCCTGGAGCGCCGCTCCTCCGCCGTCGCCGGCGCGACCGCCGAGACACCCGCCGGTACGCCCGCCGACCGGCCCGCGGCCTCGCCGCGAGTGCCCGTCCGGACCTGACCGCCGCAACCCGCCCCCGCCGCACCGCCCATCGACCCGCAACCCGCGCACCCCGATCGACCCCCACCCCCGACCCCCGGGAGCACCCATGACCACCCTCACCACCCACGACGCCGACCGCCTGATCACCGCGGCCCACCGGGCCGCCGCCGAGCAGGGCGTCCGGATCTCCGCCACCGTGCTCGACGCCGGCGGCCACCTGCTGGCCTTCCGCCGCGACGACCGGGCCGTGCTGATCGCGGGCGAAACCAGCACCCGCAAGGCGTACACCGCGCTCCAACTGGACGCCCCCACCGCCGACCTCGTCGAGGCCGTCCAGCCCGGCGGCCCCTTCCACACCCTGCCCACCGCCCTCGACCGGCCCCTGCTGTTCATCGCCGGTGGGATCCCGCTGCACCGCGACGGCCGCCTGGTCGGCGCCCTCGGCATCGGCGGCGGCGCGCCCGCCCAGGACCACGGCTTCGCCACCGCGGCGGCCAAGGCCGCCGCGCTCGACTGATCCGCGCGGCACACCGCAGGGGCGCCACCCGGCCGCGGGTGGCGCCCCTGCGGCATGCCCGCGCGGCCGGGTCCCCCGGGGCGCTGCGACACGATCTCCACGGACAGTTGACGGATCGTCACCGCATCGGCTTGCCTTGGCTACGTCACGAGCACGGAGGGTGACCGCCCGTCCTCCGGCTCATCCGCCGTCCCCTCGGAGAGACCGTGCGCCTGCGCCTGCTCCTCGCCCCGATCGTCGCCGCCGCCGCGCTGGTCGGGCCCGCCGTCCCCGCCGTCGCCGCACCCGCGGTTCCGGGCCCGGCCGCCCTCGCCCCGGCGTTCACCCGGACGACCCCGGCCACCGAGTGCTCGGCAACCTTCCACGACGGCGACCCGCACCTCGGCCCCGCAGAGCTCCCGACGGCCGGGCCGGTCGGCCGCGAGCTGTTCGGCTACCGGCGCACCGGTGGCCTCGACGAGCAGAAGTTCCTCGCCACCTACTACAGCCCCACCGCCGACTCCGGCTCTCCGGGCTGGATCTACCCGCCCGCTGACGGCTACGTCCGGCGTCCGGACGGCACCCCGGTCGAGTTCACCGCCACCCTCGTCCCCGGGCAGGCCATCGACCGGTACGGCAGTGAGTACGGCAGCTTCCTCGCACCGGAGGGCCTGCCGTACGCCTCCCGGTCGATCCCGCCGCAGAGCCTGGACGGCACGCCCGCCGCGGGCTGCAACTACCACGACTACCGCGTCCTGAAGCCGTTCACGGTGCACTCGGGTCCGATCGCCCCGTGGTTCGCCCAGCCCGGGTACGGCCTCCAGTACCAGTTGGACGGCACTCTCGTCCCGGATGCCCCCACCAAGATCAACGTGCTCTGGCTGGTCGGCAACGGGTACCTCGCCCGCCTGATCTGAGCACGCCCCGGAGCGGCCGGCGCCGGACGCCGACCGAGTCGGCCACTCCGGCGGCCCGCACCACCGACGCAGCACGGAAGGGCCCGACCCGATGGACGACGACACGATCCTGGTGACCGGCGCGACCGGCGGTCTGGGCCGCGAGGTGCTGGCCCGGGCCCGCCGCACGGGGCGGCCGGTCCGGGCGCTGACCCGCAGGGCGGCACTGCCGGACGATCCGGGCGTGGCCTGGTTCACCGGCGACCTCACGACCGGGGCCAGCCTGGACGCGGCGTTCGCCGGGGCCGGCACCGTGATCCACTGCGCGAGCGACACCCGGCATCCCAAGCACGACATCCCGGGCTTCCACCACCTGCTGGCGGCGGCGGAACGGGGCGGGACCCGACACATCGTCAACATCTCGATCGTGGGGGTGGACCGCATCCCGTACGGCTACTACCGCGTCAAACTGGAGGGCGAACGGCTCCTCGCCGCCTCGGGGACGGGCTGGACAAACCTGCGCGCCACACAGTTCCCCGAACTGCTCGACAAGGCCTTCACCGTGCTGTCCAGGCTGCCGGTGATGCTCGTCCCGGCCGGTGCGCTCTGCCAGCCGGTCGACCGGGGCGAGGTCGCGGACCGACTGGTCGAGCTGGCACTGGAAGCCCCGGCCGGCCGCGTCCCCGATCTGGCCGGGCCCGTCGTCCAGCGGCTCGACCGGATGGCCGCGGGCTGGCTCCGGGCGGCCGGCAAGCGCCGCCCCGTGCTCGCCGTGCCGCTGCCCGGCAAGCTCGGCGCCGGGTTGCGCGCGGGCGCCCTGACCTCCCCGCCCGCGCGGTGGGCCGACGGACGTGGGAGCAGTACCTGGCCGGGAAGGCCTCCCGCTGACCCTCGTGGGGCAATCTGCTGGTCCGGCAGGACTCGAACCTGCGACACGCCGCTTTGGAGACGGCTGCTCTGGCCAACTGAGCTACGAACCAGTGCGTCGCCGAGGAATCGAACCTCGCCATCCCGAAGGAGCAGGGGTTACAGCCCCGCTTGCGTCCCAGCGCTCAACGCTTGTTGATGCCACGATCGTAGGAACCGGCACCGGGTCGAGGCGAGCGAATATCGGCGGCCGACGCGTGGTCGGGCGGCGTGCCGGTCATCGCGTCCTCACCCGCGCCGAGCTCCGGCACCGTGCCGCACCCCGCCACAAGGCCGCACCGCAGCCGCCCGGCGACAGTGTTCTCCGATTCGTCCCACGCGCTGCGGCGTGCCGGGGCATCCTCGACCCATGGCATCCCCGCGGGACATGGTCGAGCGGCTGCGCCCGCTGGTCGAGGCACATCGCGACCGGCGGCAGGCACCGGTCCGCTTCCGCCCGCAGACCTGGCATCCGTGGCTGGAACCCCACGCGGCGGCACACGTGCTCGCGCTCGGCGCCCGGATCGGCGGTGCCGGGCACGGCGACCGCCTGATCAGTCGTGACGACCTGGCGGCGCTCCGGCAGGAGGCGACCGGCAACGAACCCGACCGGCTCCGGGACCTGTTCGTCGCGGTCATGATCTGGGGCTCCGGGACGACCAACGGACGGGGGCCGCGGTACACCGCTGACGCGCTGTCCGATCCCCGCCTGCCGCACGTCCTCCGGACGACCCGCAGCGCCGTCCGCGCCGGCCGGTTGAGCGCGGCCTACGACGGGTTCGCCCTGCGCGGGGTGGGACGGTCGTTCTTCACCAAGTGGTTCGCCGCCGTGGACGACCGCGGCGAGGGGACGAGTACGCCCTGATCCTCGACAACCGGGTCTTCCGCACCCTCAACGCGCTCGGCTGGACCAGCATCGAGGCGGCGGGCACCCGCCATCGGCCCACCCGGTACGCCGCCTACGTGCAGGCCGTGCACACCTGGGCCGGGCCCCTGGACGTACCGGCGGCCTGGCTCGAATGGCTGCTGTTCGACCTGAACGGGGAGGTGCCGACACCATGACGGCCGCTCTCCGCCGCGCCGGTCGGCGCCCCCTGGCCCCGGGAACCGTCAACGCCTGCCGCACGAACGGCCAGAGGCCCTCCCGGTCACCCGGGAGGGCCTCTGTGTTGGGTGGAGCTGAGGGGATTCGAACCCCTGACCCCCTCGATGCGAACGAGGTGCGCTACCGGACTGCGCCACAGCCCCAACGAGAAGGAACTCTATCACCTCCGGGGACCCGTCCGTGACCGTCGTCGGGCGGGTCCGCCGAGGTCATTCGTTGGCGGCCCGGGGGCGGGTGGTGAAGCCCGTGTCGTGCGCCGCAGCGCCCTCGGGGGCCGCGTACTGGTCGAAGAGCGGGGTCTTCCGCTCGGCGGCGGGGCGGCCGGAGTCGCGGACGCCGGGGCCGGAGAGGTCGAGGCCGCGGGTGACCCGGGGGCGACCGGCGCCGTGACGTAGGTCGGGAGCGGGACGGGCACGGGCTCCCAGGAGTCCGGGCCGGCTCCGGCGCGCTCGCGCATGCCGTCGACCCACTCCTCGTGGTCGGTGGCCTCGGCCAGGGCGGTGGCCGGCGAGGCGGCCGGCTCGTCGTGGCGGGACGGGTCGACCGCCAGCCGCAGGTGCGGCCGGGCGGCGGGGTCGCCGGGGTGGACCGCGTCGTGGCGGACGGCCCGGGCGGGTGCCTCGACGGGCTCCCCGGCCGGCCGGGTGCCGACGGGGTCGGCCGACCGCCGCTGCTCGCGGGCGCGCAGCCGATCGGCGGCCTGGGCCGCCCGGACCCGGTCGATCTTGACTTCGTAGCGCTGGCGCTCCAGCCGGCGCAGGTGACCGATGTAGACGGTGAGCAGGACGGCCGGCAGCGCGGGCACCCAGATGAAGGCGAAGCCCGCGACGGCCGCCACGACGGCGCCGACCGCGAAGGCGAGGAAGAGGGCGGTGACCATCCGCCGGCGCCGCGCGAGCAGGCGGGCCCGCCGTTCGGGCACCGGTCGGTCACCCGCGGGCCGGTCACCGGAAGTGCGCTCGGCGGCCGGGCGGTCGTCCGCAGGGTGCTCGCCGGGGGCGGCGGCGTGCTCGGGGGCCGGCCGGGCAGCGGACTCGGGGCGCTCGGCGTCCGACCCGGCCGTTCCTGCCGTGCCCGCCGCGCCTGCTGCTTCGACCGCCTCGACCGCTGCGGGCGCAGGCCCGTCCGCGGCCGCGGCGCCCGGCTCTTCGCCGGTCGGGTCGTCCGTGTCCGTCGGGTCGCCGTCGGATTCGTCAGCGAGGGAGCGGGATGCGCGCCGTTCCAGCGCCGAACGGCCTGCCAGCAGGCGGATCGCGGTACTGAAGCGTTCCGTCGGACGCGACTCGTTGAGCTCGTCCTGCCTGCGGAGCCACATCGGCACCAGATAGGCGGCCCAGGCTCCCACGATGACCGCGTAGATAAGGCCGCTACTGCTCACGATTCACACGGTACGGGGGCGGACGGAGCGGTGGCAGCAATTTGGTGCGGCGTGTCGTGTGATCAAGCTGATTCTCCGACTAATTTGCCGGTGTTTGCCACCACTCGACCCGGGGGCCGATGCCATATCGATATCTTATTCGAACAGATATTCAATTATACCCGCGGCGACTGCTTCTGACGCCGCGCCAGCGCCGCAGCATGCCCTCCGGAACCTCTTCGGCCGTGAGCGCGTACACGAGATGGTCGCGCCAGTCGCCGTCGATGTGGAGATAGCGCGGCCGCATTCCTCCTCGCGGAAACCGAGCTTTTCCACCACCCGCCGGCTCGGGCCGTTCTCCGGGCGGATGCACACCTCCAGCCGGTGCAGACCGAGCGTGCGGAAGCAGTGGTCGACGGCGAGCGCCACCGCGGTCGGCATGATGCCCCGCCCGGCCACCTCCTCGTCGACCCAGTAGCCGACGTTGGCGGAGCACATCGAGCCCCAGGTGATGCCGCCGACCGTCAGCTGGCCGACCAGCCGGCCGCGGTAGAGCACCGCGAAGGGCAGCATCCGGCCCGCCGCGGCCTCGCCGCGCAGGTAGCGGACCATCTGCCGGTAGCTGGGCCGGGACGCGCCCACCCGGCCGGCCGGTGCCGGCGGCACGGTGGCCTCCCAGCGGCGCAGCCAGTCGCGGTTGCGGCGGTTGGCGTCCTGCCAGGCGCGCTGGTCGCGGACCCGGATCGGGCGGAGCACCACGTCGCCCTCGGTCAGTTCGACCGGCCAGCCGGCGTTCAGTGCGGGCCTCCCGCCGGACGTCCGTGACCGGCGTCCTCGGGCCCGGGGCCGACGGGCCGGTCGGGACGCGGGTGGTCGCCGCCGCGGAGCTGGTCGACGGCGTGGGCGAGCAGCGGGGTGAGGACGGCCAGGCCGTCCTTGACCCCGCCGGTGGACCCGGGCAGGTTGACGATCACCGTCCGTCCGGCGAGGCCGGCCAGGCCGCGCGAGAGGGCCGCGGTGGGCACCTTCTCCCGGCCGTACGCCCGGACGGCCTCGGCGATGCCGGGGATCTGCCGGTCGATGACCCGGGCGGTCATCTCGGGGGTGAGGTCCATCGGGGAGATGCCGGTGCCGCCGGTGGTGAGGACGACGTCGTAGCCGGCCGTCACGGCCTCCCGCAGGGCCTGCTCGACGGGTTCGCCGTCGGGCACCACCCGGGGGCCGTCCACCGCGAATCCCATCGCGCGCAGGCCTGCCACCAGCAGCGGGCCGCCGCGGTCCTCGTACACGCCGGCCGAGGCGCGGTTGGAGACGGTGACCGCCAGTGCCCGGCCCGCCGGACCGTCGACGGTCACCGGGTCTCCTCGCGCGCCCAGTCGCCGCTCTTGCCGCCGGTCTTGGTGAGCACCCGGACGTCCTCGATGGCGGCGGCCTTGTCGACGGCCTTGACCATGTCGACGACGGTGAGGCCGGCGACCGCGACGGCGGTGAGCGCCTCCATCTCGACGCCCGTGCGGTCGGCCGTCCGCACGGTGGCGGTGATCTCGACGGCCTCGTCGGTGACCGCGAGGTCGACCGTGACCCCGGAGATCGCGATCGGGTGGCAGAGCGGGATCAGCTCGGGCGTCTTCTTGGCACCCATGATCCCGGCGATCCGGGCGACCGCGAGGGCGTCCCCTTGGGCACGCCCTCGCCGCGCAGCAGCTCGACGACGCGCGGGGCGACCCGGACCCTGCCGGCGGCGACCGCGGTGCGCACCGTCGCCGTCTTCTCGGAGACGTCGACCATGCGGGCGGCGCCGGTGTCGTCGACGTGGGTGAGGCGGTCGCCGGGGGTGTGTCGGTCACGGGTCTGCTCCAGTGGCGCGGGTCGAATACCGCGCTACCGTACAACCCCGCCCCGCCTACTCCGTGAGAAGGACCACAGCCACGTCGGCGCCGGCCTCCGTCGAGGTGGTGTCCTCGGGCACGGTGATCAGACAGTCGGCCTGCGCGAGGGCCCCGACCAGGTGCGATCCCTCGCCGCCGACCGGCGTCACGGTGCCGGCCGCCGCGCTGTAGCGGCCCCGCAGGAACTGCCGCCGCCCGGCCGGGGAACGCAGCGCCGCGGTGCAGCGGGCGCGCACCACCGGACGGTGGATGTCGGGTTCGCCGAGCATGGTGCGGATCACCGGGCGCACGAACAGCTCGAAGGAGATGTAGGCACTGACCGGGTTGCCGGGCAGGGCGAGCAGCGGCACGCCGCGGCCCTCGCCGATCCGGCCGAAGCCCTGCGGCTTGCCGGGCTGCATCCGCAGCCGGCGGAAGTCGACGCCGCCGTAGGACTCGAAGACCTCCTTGACCACGTCGTAGGCGCCGACGCTGACGCCGCCGCTGGTGACGATCAGGTCGGCGTGGCCGAGCTGGTCCTCCAGGACGCCGCGGAGCACCGCGGCGTCGTCGGGCACGCCGCCGAACCGGACGGCGACGGCGCCGGCCTCCCGGGCCGCGGCCGTCAGGGTGAAGCTGTTGGAGTCGTGGATCCGGCCGGGGCCGGCGGTCTCGCCCGGCTGGACGAGCTCGCTGCCGGTGGAGAGCACCACGACGCGCGGGCGGGGCCGCACCCGGACGGTGCCGCGGCCGATGGCGGCGAGCAGCCCGAGCTGGGTGGGGCCGAGCACCGTCCCGGCGGCCAGCACGCCCTGGCCGGCGGTGACGTCGCTGCCCCGGCGGCGGATGTGGGCGCCCTCGGCGACCGGGCGCAGCACCCGGACCTCCTCGTCGGCCACCGCGGCGGTCATGGTGTCGGCGGCGCGGCCGGTGCCGGTGCCGCCGTCCGTCCACTCGACGGGGGCGACGGCCTCGGCGCCGGGCGGCACCGGTGCGCCGGTCATGATCCGGGCAGTCTGGCCCGGCCCGACCTTGGGGAGCTCCCCGGCGCCGGCGGCGATGTCGCCGACGACCGTGAGCACCGACGGGTAGGTGTCGGTGGCCCGTGCGGTGTCGGCGGTGCGGACGGCGTAGCCGTCCATGGAGCTGTTGTCGAAGGGCGGGAGGTCGACCTCGGCGGTCACGTCCTCGTCGAGCCGGCAGCCCTGGGCGTCGAGCAGCGGGAGCTCGACCGGGGACAGCGGTGCGACGTGGGCGAGGACGTCGGCGAGGTGCTCGTCGACCGTCCACATCCGTGGCCCGGCCGGGGCCGTGCGAGGCACCGCGGCCCCGGCGTCGTCGCAGCAGGGGTCGTTCGCGGGGCCCGCGCTCGTCATCGCCTCACTCGCCTTCGTGGTGGGTCAGCTCTGCATCTCGGTGGCGACGAACTCCTTGAGCCAGCCGCGGAACTCGGGGCCCAGGTCCTCGCGCTCGCACGCCAGCCGGACGATGGCGCGCAGGTAGTCGGCGCGGTCGCCGGTGTCGTAGCGGCGGCCCTTGAACAGGACGCCGTGGACGGGGCCGCCGACGCTGTCGTCGCGGGCGGAGAGCTCGCGCAGGGCGTCGGTGAGCTGGATCTCGCCGCCGCGGCCGGGCGGGGTCTCGCGCAGCACGTCGAAGACGGCCGGGTCGAGGATGTAACGGCCGATCACGGCGTAGTTGGAGGGCGCGTCCTCGGTGTCGGGCTTCTCGACCAGGTCGGTGATCCGGAAGACGTCGTCGCCGAAGCCGTTGGGCTTGACCGCGGCGCAGCCGTAGAGGTGGATCTGCGCGGGGTCGACCTCCATGAGGGCGACGACGGAGCCGCCGAGCTCCTGCTGGACCTCGATCATGCGGGAGAGCAGCGGGTCGCGCGGGTCGATCAGGTCGTCGCCGAGCAGGACGGCGAACGGCTGGCCGGCGACGTGCTGCTCGGCGACCAGGACGGCGTGGCCGAGGCCCTTGGGGTCGCCCTGGCGCACGTAGTGCATGTTGGCGAGCTGGACGGACTCCTGGACGCGGCGGAGCCGGTCGTGGTCGCCCTTGCGGGCGAGCAGCTCCTCGAGCTCGTAGGCGCGGTCGAAGTGGTCCTCCAGCGCGCGCTTGTTGCGGCCGGTGACCATCAGTATGTCGGACAGGCCCGCGGCGGCGGCCTCCTCGACGACGTACTGGATGGCGGGCTTGTCGACGACCGGCAGCATCTCCTTGGGCGTCGCCTTGGTCGCGGGCAGGAAGCGGGTTCCCAGGCCGGCGGCCGGTACGACGGCCTTGGTGACGGGGGTGCGGGCGTTCGTCTTCGTCATGGGTCGACCTTACTAAGGCGATTTAGCGCCCACTGAGAGCGAGGTGAATCGGGTCTTAGACCCCGTCCCGTGCGGCGACCGTGGCGGCAGCGGCAGCAGCGGTGCGGGCATGGCCGGCCGAGGTGAGGGTGGCCCCGCCGACACATCCGGACACACTACCGGGCGCGGCGGGCTGCTCCGACGGCCCGGCCGCGGCGTCCGCCGGGGCGCCCCGCCAGCAGTCGCCGCCGGCCTGCCGGGCCTCGCCGAGGGCGCGGTCGGCGGCACGGAGCAGCAGGGCGGCGTGGCCGCCGTCCCGGGGCATCACGGCGATCCCGATGGTGGCGGTGAGGCCGTTGTCGCGGCCGGCGCCGTGCTCGGCGGCGCGGAGCCGGGTGTGGCCGGGGGCGGGGGCGGGGGCCGACCAGTCGAGCAGCCGGTGGCGGCGGACGGCCCAGCAGAGCCGCTCGGCGACCTGCGCGGCGCCCTCGGCGCCGGTGTCGGGGAGCAGCACCACGAACTCCTCGCCGCCGTACCGGCCGAGGGTGTCGGAGCGGCGGATCTCGACGGCGAGCCGCTGGGCGAGGTCGCGCAGGACGGCGCCGGCCCGGCTGCGGCCGTGCTCGGCGACGACGGCGTCGAAGCCGGCGATCTCCAGCATGAGCAGGGCGAGCGGACGCTTCTCGTCGGCGCTCTCGGCCCGCCGGGCGCGTTCGATCTCCTTGTCGAGGGTGATCTGCAGGTGGCGGTAGTTCCACACGCCGGTCAGCGGGTCGCAGGAGGCGGTGCGCTGGAGTTCGTCGCGTTCGCGCTGGAGTTCGCCGATCTCCCGGCGCAGCGCGGACTCCCGCCCGGCGGCAGCGGCCGCGGCGCGGCGCAGCCGCAGGCCGAGCAGCCCGGCGCCGGCCAGCGCGGGGCGGCGAGCGCCGCGAGGGCGTCGACCAGGAGCGGGGTGGACATCCGGCGCCTTCCGCGTGTCAGGCTCGGGGCACCGATCGGTGCCGAGCTGTGGGGAACTCTTGACTGCCAATCCATTGCACAACGAGAAGACCGCACTGAGGTCACGCCTGCTGGCGGAACGGCGGGCCATGTCACCCGATCGGCGGGCAGCGGCGGCCGCGGCACTGGCCGGGCACGCGGCCGGGCTGGCCGATCCGGGCGGCACCGTGGCGGCGTACGTGTCGGTGGGCGGCGAGCCGGGCACCGGGCCGCTGCTGGACGCGCTGGCGGCCCGTGGGGTGCGGGTGCTGCTGCCGGTCCTGCTGGCCGACAACGACCTGGACTGGGCGGCCTACGACGGACCGGGCGGGCTGGCCCCGGCGGGCCGCGGCCTGCTGGAGCCGACCGGCCCGCGGCTCGGCCCTGAGGCGGTCTGCGGGGCCGGGCTGGTGCTGCTGCCGGGCCTGGCGGTGGACCGCGGCGGATTGCGGCTGGGCCGCGGCGGCGGCAGCTACGACCGGGTGCTGGCCCGGCTGGCGGCGGCCGGGGCGCGGCCGCGTCTGGCCGTCCTGCTGTACGAGCACGAGCTGCTGGAGACGGTGCCCGCCGAGCCGCACGACCGGCCGGTGGACGCGGTGGTGACGCCGTCGGGACTGCACCGCCTCGGCGGGCAGCAGACGTGGGGCCCGGCGCGGGCGTAGGCCCCGGCGCGGGCGGACACGCCGGAGGGGGCGCGGTCGCCCGCGCCCTCCGGTGTGCGACCGGTGGCCGGGTCAGCCGGCCGTGAGCGTCATGGTGTGCGTGGCGCCCTGTTCGACGGCCTTCGCGGAGAAGGCCCAGGGCAGCAGCTGCCCGCTCGCCCAGAGGTCGGTCTGGTCGTTGTAGTTGGCGTGGAAGGCATGGCCGGAGGCGCCGCCGACGTTGATCCAGCGCGAGGCGTCGAAGTCGCTGAGGTCGACGACCATGCGCATCGAGGGGATCCAGTCGACCTGGTAGCCGGCGGCCGCGTTCCAGCCCGCGGCGTTGACCGCGGCGCTGGAGCCGGAGAGCCGGTAGGGGCCGCGGTTGAGCAGCTTGTGGACGAGGCCGGAGGCGATCGAGGAGTCGTCGCTGCCGAGCGTCGTCTCCTTGAGCGTGAGGGTGTGCAGGCGGCCCCACGTCCAGGTGGAGACGGACTTGCCGAGGTAGGCGGTGAGGTCCTGGCGGGCGTTCTTCATCGCCTGGGCCAGCAGGTTGTTCAGGCCCTGCTGCGGAATGTGGTCGGAGTCGATGTAGTCCCACCAGCTGCTGTCGGGCTTGGTGAGCTGCTGGCGGACGACCTCCATCCAGCGGTCGCCGCCGTCCGGCTGGGCCTGCGAGGGCTTGCGGGTGCCGCATTCGGTGACGGGCTTGACGGTGTTGTTGAGGGCGTCGTCGGGCAGGTTCGAGTTGGCCTTCTGGCGGACCAGCAGGCAGTCGCCCTCGGCGCGCATGTCGGCCGGCAGCTTCTGGCCGAAGGCCAGGGTGAGCAGGGCCCGCCAGACGCCGTTGTAGTAGGCGGCGGCGGCCGAGTCCGCGTCCTGCTGGTAGTTCCAGTCCTTCAGCAGGTCCTGGGCCTCGCGCACGTACGGGTCGTTGATCTTGATCTTGAGCAGCATCGGCACCAGGGTCTTGGCCATCACGCTGGTGTTGTCCAGCTGCATGGTGCTCATGTCGGACGGCGAGATCTTGCCGCCGTTCTTGAGCTTGCCCTCGATGTCGTCGGTGATCTGCTTGGCCCGGGTGCCGTACTCCCAGTCGGTGGTCAGCAGGGGCTTGTACGTGCTGTCGACCACGGCCTGGTTGGCGGTGACGATGTAGCCGGCCGGCGGGTTGTAGACGTACGGCAGCGCCGTGAAGGGGAGCGGGTTCTTCTTCCAGTCGTACGCGGAGTCCCAGCCGGGGGCCGGGAAGCGGCCGTCGCCCTTGCCGCGGACGGGGATGACACCGGGCGCCTGGTAGCCGATGTTGCCCTTGGTGTCGGCGTAGATGAGGTTCTGGGCGGGGACGGCGAAGTCGGCGGCGGCCTTGCGGAAGCCCGTCCAGTCGGCCGCGCGGTCGAGCTCGAAGACGGCGTCCATCGTCGTGCCGGGGGTGAGGGCCGTCCACCGGAGGGCGACGCCGTAGCCGCTGGCGCGGTCCGGGGCGGCGTTTCCGGTGGGCGCGTAGGTGCCGACGTTCTGCTGTTCCGTGGACTGGTCGGAGATCAGCGGGCCGTTCTCGGTGGTGCGCACCGTGATGGTGCGGTCGGCGCCGCCGGCGACCTTGATGGTCTCCTTGCGGGTCGTGAACTTCACGTCCTGGCCGTCGCGCAGGTAGGTGTCGGGGCCGGTGACCTTCTCCAGGTAGAGGTCGGTGACGTCGGCGCCGAGGTTGGTGAAGCCCCACGAGATGTTCTGGTTGTGGCCGATGACCACGCCGGGCATGCCGGCGAAGGTGAAGCCGCTCACGTCGTAGCCGCAGGCGGGGCCGACGGTGCGGCAGTGCAGGCCCATCTGGTACCAGACCGACGGCATGCCGGGGCCGAGGTGCGGGTCGTTGGCCAGCAGCGGCTTGCCGGTGGTGGTGTGGTCGCCGTCGACGACCCACGAGTTGGAGCCGATGCCCTGGCCCTGCGGGCCGAGCAGCTGCGGCATCGCGGCCATCCGGTCGGTCACGCCCTTGAGCAGCGCCTCGGCGGTGGCCCGGCCCTGCGCGGTGGACCCGGAGGACGTGGTGGCACCGGAGCCGCCCTGGCCGGCCGGCTTGTAGGTGGTGCCGTCCGCGCTGAGGGTGCCGGTCTGCACGATGGTGCCGTTGCGGTCGTACGGGTAGTCCGGGTACAGCTGGTCGACCTGCTCCTTGCTGAAGTTCTGCGAGAGCAGCGAACGGTCGACCTCCTCGGTGAGGTTCCCGGAGAGGTTCCAGGCCATCGCCTTGAGCCAGGCGACCGAGTCGACCGGGCTCCAGCGCTGCGGCTTGTAGCTGCTGTTCTGGGTGCCGAGCAGGGCGTACTCCAGGGAGGCGCCGGCCCCGCCCGGGTGCTCGGCGAGCCAGGCGTTCACACCGTCGGTGTAGGCCTGCAGGTACTTCTTGGTCTCGGCGGAGAGGACGGTGTCGTACTCCTGCTGCGCGACCCGGTACCAGCCCATCGTCCGCAGGAAGGCGTCCGTCTCGACCTGGCCGGAGCCGAACATCTCGGAGAGCCGGCCGGAGGTGATGTGGCGCCGGACGTCCATCTCCCAGAAACGGTCCTGGGCCTGCACGTAGCCCTGCGCGCGGAAGAGGTCGTCGGAGGTGTCCGCGTACAGCTGCGGGATGCCCTTGTCGTCGCGCTTCACGTCCACCGGCGCGGACATCCCGGCGACCCGGACGGTGCCGGTCACGTCCGGGAAGGACGAGCGCACGGTGTGCACCGCCCACCAGCCGCCGCCGCCGAGCCCGACGATCAGCAGCACGATCAGCACGGGCACGATCAGACGGGCGCGCCGGAACTTCTTCGAGCGGGGCATCTGGGTCCTTGGCTGGGTGGTGGCGGCCGTGACAGGTCACCACATTAGGGCGGCTCAGCCAGCGGGCGTGCACCGGGGACGCCTGCGCTGGATCAGGGGGACGATACCGGGCGAAGATGACCGTGGACGACGGCGGAGGACCATCGTCAAAGATCAGGTAAAATGTTGGACCGAGTAACGAATCATCAGCCGCTCCCTCCCTGCCGAGGTGCCCCTGCGTGACCGTCGACCGCCTGAACACGTTCCTGCTCGAGTTCTCCGTGATCCTTCTGGTCGCGGTGGTCGCCGTGCGCTTCTCCACCCGCTCCGGGCTCCCCAGCCTCCTGATCTACCTCGGCATCGGCGTCGCGCTCGGCCCGAACGGCCTGGGCTTCGCCTTCCACAACGCCGAGCTCACCCAGGTCCTCGGCTACGCGGCACTGGTGGTGATCCTCGCCGAGGGCGGCCTCAAGACCAGCTGGCGTTCGATCAAGCCGGTCATGCCCGCGGCCGGCGTCCTCGCCACCGTCGGCGTCGTGATCAGCGTCCTGGTCACCGCTGCCGGCGCACACCTGCTGATCGACCTCGACTGGCGGACGGCCCTGCTGCTGGGCGCCATCGTCTCGTCCACCGACGCCGCCGCGGTCTTCTCCGTGCTGCGGATGGTGCCGCTGCCCCGCCGCCTCACCGGCCTGCTGGAGGCCGAGTCCGGCCTCAACGACGCGCCGGTGGTCATCCTCGTCGTCGCCTTCGCCACCACCGGCCCGCTCGACCCCTGGTACGTCCTGGCCGGCACGATCATCGCCGAACTCGCCATCGGCGCGGCGGTCGGCTACGCCGTCGGCCGACTCGGCGCGTACGCGGTGAAGCACGTCGCCCTGCCGTCCTCCGGCCTCTACCCGATCGCGGTACTGGCGCTCACCGTGCTGGCGTACGCGGGCGGCTCGCTGCTGCACGGCTCCGGCTTCCTGGCGGTGTACACCGCCGCCGTGATCCTCGGGAACTCCAAGCTGCCGCACGGCCCGGCCGTCCGCGGCTTCGCCGACGGGCTGGCCTGGATCGGGCAGATCGGCATGTTCGTCGTGCTCGGCCTGCTCTGCACCCCCAGCCAGATGGGCTCCGCGGTGGTGCCCGCCCTGGTCAGCGGGGCGGTGCTGGTCTTCCTCGCCCGCCCGGCCTCGGTGGTCGCCGCGCTGACGCCGTTCCGGATCCCCTGGCGCGAGCAGGCGCTGCTCAGCTGGGCCGGGCTGCGCGGCGCGGTGCCCATCGTGCTGGCGACCATCCCGATGGTCGCCGACGCACCCGGGCCCAGGAGGTCTTCAACATCGTCTTCATCCTGGTCGTCGCCTTCACCCTGCTCCAGGGCCCGACCCTGCCGCTGGTCGCCCGGTGGCTGCGGATCGGCGAGGGCGACATGGGCCAGGACCTCGGCATCGAGTCCGCGCCGCTGGAGAAGCTGCACGGTCACCTGCTGTCGGTCGCCCTGGCCCCCGGCTCCCGGATGTCCGGCGTCGAGGTCGGCGAGCTGCGCCTGCCCAAGGGCGCCGCCGTCACCCTCGTCGTCCGCGAGGGCAGCAGCTTCGTCCCCGACCGCACCACCATCCTGCGGGCCGGCGACGAACTGCTGGTCGTCACCACCGAGGAGGTCGGGGACGCCGCCGAACGCCGGCTGCGCGCCGTCGACCAGGGCGGCAAGCTCGCCGGCTGGCTGCGCGGAAAGTAGCGGGGCGCCGCGGGTGGTGGTGCTGGCGGCGGGCGCTGCGGGTGGTGGCGGGCGCTGCGGGTGGTGGTGCTGGCGGCGGGCGCTGCGAGTGGTGGCGGGCGCTGCGGGTGGTGGTGCTGGCGGCGGGCGGTGGCGGTGATGTCGGCTCCCGCCGCCGGCCGGCCTGGCATCGGCTGTGATCCGGGCTACTCCTGGCTTGCATCGGCAGCCCGGTTTCGCCGTCTGCCGTACAATCGAGCGGTGCGGATCGATCCGTACCTGCACCATCCACACGCATGACACCCGCAACATCTGCCTGATGCAGAGTTGGCGCGACCGCTCGGCGGCCGCGGTCCGCAGCACACAGCCTGACGCCGGCCCCCGCTTCCACCCCTCGGGCCGGCCCCGGACCCGGTAACAACCCCGGTCGACGCGCGAGAGGACGACTCTCGGCGCCGTCGGGGCCCACCCGCACCCCGGCGCGCTACCAGGCAGCAGGAAGGACCGACCGTGACGGCCCGCCGAACGGTCGACAACCCCATGCCCGCCGCGCCCGGAACCACCCATGGACCGGCAACCGCCGGGCCCACGGCCACCGGGCAGACCGTCCCCGGACCGGGGACAACCGCCGCACCCACCGCGCCCGCCGCACCCGCCCGGGTCGGCTACGGTGCGCTGCTGCGCACCCCCGGCGCCTGGACGTTCCTCGTCCCCGCCTTCGCCGCCCGCCTGCCGTACGCCATGCTCACGCTGGGCATCGTGCTGCTGGTCCTGGACACCCACGGCTCGTACGGGACGGCCGGCTCCGTCGCCGCCGTCTCAGCCGTCGCCCAGGCCCTGGTCGGCCCGCAGACCGGCCGCCTCGCCGACCGCTACGGCCAGTCCGCGGTGCTGATCCCCAGCATCGCGGTGCACGCGCTGTCGGTGGGCGCACTGATCGCCCTCGCCCTCGGCCACGCACCGGTCTGGGCCCTGTTCGCGGCGGCCGCGCCGGCCGGCGCCAGCGTGCCGCAGATCGGCGCCATGGTCCGGGCCCGGTGGGTCTCCCGGCTCTCCGACGCCCCGGCGACCCTGAACACCGCGTTCGCCTTCGAGTCGGTCACCGACGAGTTCACGTTCGTGATCGGCCCGGTCCTGGCCACCGCGATCGCCACCACCGTCACGCCCGCGGCCGGTCTGATCGCCGAGGCCGCGCTGACCGTCGCCGGCGGCCTCGCCTTCGCCGCCCAGCGCCGCACCGCGCCCACCCGGCACCCGCGGACCGCCGGCTCCCGCAGCGCCTCCGCGCTCGCCTCGCCCGGCGTCCGCCTGCTGGCCGCCTCGTTCCTGGGCGTGGGCACCGTCTTCGGCGCCATGCAGGTCTCCGTGACCGCCTTCGCCGAGTCGGTCGGCCGGGCCGGCGCCAGCGGCATCGTGTACGGCGTCTTCGCCGGCGGCTCGATGCTGGCCGGCGTGCTCTACGGCCTGGTGGCCTGGCGTCGCCCGGCGCAGCAGCGCATGCTCGGCTGCTACGCGCTGCTCGTCCTCGGCTGCTCCACCCTGTGGGCGATGCCGAACCTCGTGGCGCTGGCGGTCGCCGCCCTGCTCTGCGGCCTGGCCATCGCACCGACCCTGATCACCGGCTACACCCTGGTCGAGACGCTGGTCGCGGACGGCGCCAAGACCGAGGCCTTCACCTGGCTGACCGGCGCCATCGGCCTCGGCCTGGCGATCGGCTCGACCGTCGCGGGCCGGCTCATCGACTCCGGCGGCCCCTCCGTGGGCTTCCTGGTCCCGGTGGCCGGGGCCGGTCTCGGGCTGATCGGCCTGGTGGCGCTGCGCCGCCTGCTGGTCGCCCCGCAGACCCCGGCGCCGCTCTCCGTCGACGGCCCGGCCACGGGCGCGGGCACGGCTGCGGACAGGCCTGCGGACACGGCTGCGGACACGGACGGACGGGCGGCTTCGGCTCCGGGTGGGGCTCCGGCTCTGGCCGTGGGTGCGACGGCTGGTCCGGCCGGCCGGACCGGCGAACGGACCGGCGGCCGAAGCGACGGGCGAACCGGCGGGCGGACGGCGGACGCGGTGCTGCCGCGCCACGCCGAGGCCGCGCCGGGCACCGGAGCGGACGGCGGAGCGGAGCTGGTCGGGGCCGGAGCGACGCGCGGCTGAGGTATCTCACACCCGGCATCGCTGGACTGTTCCAGCGGAATGCCGCATCATGGACGATCGTTAGCACTCATAAGGCGAGAGTGCCAGGAGGAAGCAAGTGCCCACGTACCAGTACCAGTGCACCGAGTGCGGCAGCGGCCTCGAGGCGGTGCAGAAGTTCACCGACGATGCGCTGACCACGTGCCCCGACTGCCAGGAAGCTCCGCAAGGTCTTCTCCGCGGTGGGCGTCGTCTTCAAGGGCTCGGGCTTCTACCGCACCGACAGCCGGTCCTCCTCCAGCGGCTCGGTCGCCGGCGGTTCGTCCGCCACGTCCACCCCCGCGGCGGCTCCGGCCTCGTCGTCCTCGTCCTCGTCCTCGTCCTCGTCGTCGTCCTCCGCGGGCTCGTCGTCCTCGACGGCCTCCGCCCCGGCCGCGAGCTGACGCACCCTGCCGGCCCGAAAGGCCCGGTACCACCACCGCGAGGTGGGGTACCGGGCCTTCGTGCGTGCGGCTGCGGTCCGGGTGGCCCCGGCGCGGACCCGGCATGGCCCCGGTCCGGCCTGGGCACCGAGGTTCCCTGTGGCCCCGGCATTACCTCGTTCAGGGGACGAAAGTTATCCACACCCCCGGGTTGTCCACAGCCTGGAGGCGGTCTTCCGCCCGGCTCGGATGCGCACCGCATCCTGATCTCCGCGGCGCCGCTCGGAGTGCCGCGGAGACATTCCGACGGAAGGCCCCGACCATGGCCCAGCTGCTGCCCGACGCCCTCGGCACCCCCGGGGCGCCCGACCTGCCCGCACCGCTCCGACTGCCGATGCCGGCCCAGATGCCGATGCCGACCCCGATGGTGCCGTCGACGGCGCTGCCGGCATCCGTCGCCGCAGGCCGCTGCACGACCCCGCCCGCGCCCGCCGTACCGCCCCGCCGTGCGGTGCCCGACTTCCCGCCGATCCGGCGCGGCGCGGGCGGCAGACACCGCCTCCAGCAGGCCGTACGGCATCGACCCGGCTTCCTGGCCACGGGCCTGCTGGCCGCTGCCACCGCGCTCAGCGCGGGCCCGCTGCGCCCGGCACCTCCCCCGCCGGCCGCGGCCCCGCCGGTGGCGGCCGAGAGCGGCACCGCCCCGCGTTGCACCGGCACCGCACCACCCGTGCACTGACCCTCCCGCGCACGCCCTGGGGCGCCCCAGGGCCGGGTCCGGCCCGTCCGCCCGATCCTGTGCGCCCAGCCGACGTCGTCCCGTGCCCAGGATTTCGCCCGTAACCGGAACGCGTCACTGTCGTTCAGCGCGACATGAAAGGCTTCAAGGATTTCCTGCTGCGCGGCAATGTCATCGATCTCGCCGTCGCCGTCGTCATCGGCGCGGCATTCACCAACGTCATCAATGCGTTCGTCAAGGGCATCATCAACCCGATCGTGGGGCTCTTCGGCACGAAGGACCTCGCCCTCTACCGCTCCTGCCTCAAAGGCCCCTGCACCCTGGCCTCCGACGGCACGGTCTCGTCCGGCGTCTACATCCTCTGGGGCGAAGTCCTCAGCGCGGTTCTGCAGTTCGTGATCACGGCGGCGGTGGTCTACTTCATCTTCGTCCTGCCGATGATCCACTTCCTGGCCAAGCGGAAGACCACCGACGAGGCCGCTCTGGAGGCGGAGGCCCAGGAGGTCATGCTGCTCACCGAGATCCGCGACGCACTCATCCGTCAGCGCTGACCCCAGGCGGCACCCGGCGGGCGACCCTGCCCGCGGCGGGCTACTCCCCGTGGTGGGGCGGGCGCTGGCTCAGGTACCAGTCCAGGCCTCGGCCGCCGGCCCCGCCGGGCCGCTCGCCCCACCCGCTGTCCGTGTCGTCGCTGGTCTGGCGATCCAGCGGGTCGTCGAAGACCAGCCTCGTCGCACCGGGCTTCGGCTCCACGACCGTCTCCGGCTCCCCACCCTGTGCGGGCCGCGCGCCGTCCTGCTCACCCATACGTCCTGCCTCCCACTCTCTCGACCGCAAGCGTAGGGCTCCACGGCTCGACGGCTCCACGCCTCCACAGCCCCACGGCAGCCGACCCGACCGGCCCGGTACCGGAGAACGTGTGCAGTTCCGGCACCGAGCCTCCGGCTCACGCCGCCTCGAAGCCCGCGTGGTCGGCGATCTTCTTCAACTCGGCCAGCGCGTGCTTCTCGATCTGGCGGATCCGCTCACGCGTCAGACCGTGCTGCTTTCCGACCTCGGTGAGCGTCCGCTCGCGACCGTCCTCCATCCCGTACCGGGACCGGATGATCGACGCCGTCCGGTCGTCGAGCCGGCCGATGAGGTCGTCCAGCTCCTCGCGACGGAGCATGACCATCACGGCATCCTCCGGCGACACGGCGCCGGTGTCCTCGACCAGGTCGCCGAACTGGGTCTCGCCCTCGTCGTCGACCGCCATGTTCAGGCTGACCGGGTCGCGCGCCCAGTCCAGCACGTCCTTGATCCGCTGCTCGGTGGTGTCCAGCTCGGCCGCGATCTCCGACGGGTCGGGCTCCCTGCCCAGCTCCTTGGCCTTCTCCCGCTGCACCCGCCGGATCCGTCCGAGCTCCTCCACGAGGTGGACGGGCAGCCGGATGGTGCGCGACTGGTCGGCGATCGACCGCGTGATCGCCTGCCGGATCCACCACGTCGCGTACGTGGAGAACTTGAACCCCTTGGCGTAGTCGAACTTCTCGACCGCCCTGACCAGGCCTGCGTTGCCCTCCTGAATGAGGTCCAACAGCGGGAGCCCGCTGCGCGGGTACCGGCGGGCCACCGCGACCACCAACCGGAGGTTGGACCTGATGAAGACGTCCTTGGCGCGCTCGGCGTCGTCGGCTATCGCCTCCAGTTCGTCACGCGTCACACCCGCGGGCACCTCGTCGTCGTCCAGCAGGTGCTGGGCGTACACGCCCGCCTCGATGCGAAGCGAGAGCTCGACCTCCTCGGCAGCGTCGAGCAGAGGCGTCCGAGCGATCTCGTCCAGGTACATGCCGACGAGGTCACGGTCGGCCTCAAGGTTGGTCGGGCGGGCCGAGCGAGTCCGGGCGGCCTTGTCGCGTACGACGGCACGGGTGGCCATGCTTGCTCCCTTGCTGGATAGCCGGGTGGGGCGGCGATGCCCGCGCGGGGCTGCGCTGCTCATAGAGATGCGGGCCTCATGGAGGCTCACACGTAACGATCCAACGCACAGAAAAGGGACAACATTCCCAAGACACTCAGATTTTCTCGCACTATGCAGTATCCTGCCGGTTTTCACCGGGGTGGTCAGCAGAACGTCACCGACTGCACACCCTGAGACTCCGACCGCGACTCTGCGGCCCGCCTCACCCCTATCAACGAACAACACCGCGCGATGGCACCAACCCTGCACAAAAGATGCCGAATCGCTATCCCGCCAAGGCCGCACAGGCACTCCCGCCGGGGAATGTGAAGGCCATGCACCCGCCGGCCGCCACCGCCCGCGCCGCTCGCCGGCGACCGGCCCGGCACGCCCTGGCGGGCATCGGCTGCGCGATGCTGTTCCTCGGACTGCTCACGCTGGTCGAGCGGCACTGGGGCCCGCTCGCCCGCCTCGACCGCCACTGGATCGAGGGGCTGCACAGCTACGCCCGGCAGCACACCGCATGGACGGCCGCCATGCAGACGCTCACCGACATCGGCGGTCCGGTCACCCTGCGCGTGGTGGCGCTCGCGGTGGCCGCCTGGCTCTGGATCGTGGGTGCCCGCACACTGTCCTGCTGGACCTCGACACAGGCGCTGCTCGGCTGGGCCTCGGCGGCGGCACTGCGGAGTGTGATCGGGATGCCCCGGCCGCGCTTCGCCGACCCGGTGTCGCATGCGAGCGGAGGCTCGCTCCCCTCCGACCACGCCATGGCCTCGGCGATCACCTGCGCCGCACTGGCCGCACTGGTCTGGCCGGTCTCCGGCCGAGCACTGCGGATCGGGGCCTGCACGGTCGCCGCCCTCACGGTCTTCGCGGTCGGCTGGAGCCGGATCGCCGTCGGCGCGGAGCGCCCGAGCGACGTCCTGGCCGGCTGGCTCGCCGCAGCGACCACGCTCGGCCTGCTCACGGCCGCGGTCGAGCTGTGGCGCCCGGGGGCCTTGGTGCGCGACTTGGCCACCGTCAACCGGCTCACCCGGCCACGGGTGCAGCGCGTGTTCGTCCGCGGCACGGGTCCGGCGCGACCCTTCGCCGAGGACACCGAAGGCACCGCGGACGACGAAGGCGCCGAGGACGACGAAGGCGCCGAGGACGACGAGAGCAGCACGAACAACGGAGGCAGCGCCGGCCATGCCCCGGGCCGGCCGGGGGCAGGAGCCGACCCGGGCCGATCGACCGACCGCGAGGACGGCGACGGCCTGGCCGTCCGGCGCGCCCACCGGAGCGGCCCCCTGGGCGGGCAGCACCTCTAGCTGACATGCAGTGAGAAAGGTCACATGTCGCGCGGGAGATCCATCGAAGGGAGGGGCGGAGCGATGGTCGATCAACCCGAACGGGGCGATCACAAGGCGGACATAAGGGTTCTGATCGTGACAATCCATCACGCTCCTCGCGCCTCGGACCGTCGAGGCACCGATATCCTCCGTTCACGGAGAGCTGTCCTCCACGACACCGGTCTCCCCAGCGAGTGCCGCCGTTTGGCAGACTTCTCCGGCTGGGTGCACCTGCGCGGAGGCCCCGCAGCCCCACCGCCCAGGCACCGAGTGACGGGGGTCCGATGACCATGCACACGACGGACGAGTCCTCCGACTCGTACGCGTACGCCGACCCGCCCACCATGGCGCTGCGCAAGATCCCCGCCCAGCCCCCGCAGGCCGGCCAGCCGGCCGCGCCCGGGCAGCCGCCGGCCCCGGCCGTACCGGCCCAGCGCCAGGACGAGACCGGCCGGAGCCCGGAGCCCGCGACCTCGACCGGCCGCAGCGGCCTGATCATGGCCCTGGGCACGCTGTCGTCCCGCGCCCTCGGCTTCATCCGCAGCTCGATGATCGTTGCCGCGCTGGGCGCCGGCCCCGTCGGCGACGCCTTCAACATCGGCAACTCGCTGCCGAACGTCGTCTACATGATGCTCATGGGCGGTGTCCTCGCCTCGGTCTTCGTGCCGGAGCTGGTCCACGCCGCCCAGACGCACAAGGACGGCGGCGTCGCCTACACCGACCGCCTGCTCACCCTGTGCGGCGTCATCCTCGTGGTGCTGACCGTCGGCGCCTGGCTGGCCGCACCCACCATCGCGGACTTCTACTCCGGGTACCCGGACGGGCCGCAGCGCGACCTGACCATCGCATTCGCCCGCTACTGCCTGCCGCAGATCTTCTTCTACGGCGTCTTCACCCTGCTCGGCCAGGTGCTCAACTCGCGGGACCGCTTCGGCGCGATGATGTGGACCCCCGTCCTCAACAACGTCGTCGCCATTGGCGTCTTCGGCCTCTACATCGCGATCGGCGCCAGCGCCCGCGACGCAGGTGAGATGACCTCGGGCCAGACCATGCTGCTGGGCCTCGGCAGCACCCTGGGCATCGTCGTGCAGGCCGTGGGCCTGCTGCCGTCGCTGCGCTCGTCCGGCTTCCGCTGGCGCCCGCGCTTCGACTGGAAGGGCGCCGGCCTCACCAAACCCCTCCGCGCGGCCACCTGGGCCCTGCTCCTGGTCGTCGTCACCCAGCTCTCCTTCGCCGTCATCACGCAGCTCACGGCCCGCGCCGGCGCCCTCGCCGACGGCAGCGGCCTGAAGGAGATGGGCCTGGGCTTCGTCGGCTACAACAGCGCCTACCAGCTCTTCGTGGTCCCGCAGGGCGTCATCACCATCTCGCTGGTGACCGCCCTGCTGCCCGGCATGACCCGCGCGGCGACCGCCGGCCGGCTCTCGCAGATCGGCTCGGACCTCGCGGGCATGCTCCGCTCGTCCGCCGCGATGATCATCACCGCCTCGGTCCTGTTCATCGCACTGGCCCCGCAGATCACCGCCATCGCGTACGGCCACGGGCGGACAACGCCCGCCGCGACCTGGGTCATTGCGCAGACCCTGATCGCCTTCGCGATCGGCATGCCGGCCTTCTGCGCGCAGTACGCCCTCGCCCGCGGCTTCTACGCCATGGGCGACGCCCGGACCCCGTTCTGGCTGACCACGGTGACCACCGGCGCGAACGCCGGCCTCGCGTGTCTCGCCTACGCGCTGCTCGGCCCGCGCTGGATCATCATCGGCATGGCCGGCGCCCAGACGGTGGCCTGCCTGATCAGTGTCGCGATCACGGGCTGGGCCCTCGGCCGCCGCCTGCGCCGTCCGGTCGCACCCGCGGCCGGCGCCCCCGCGGCCGCTCCGGACGCCACTATGCAGCTCGGGCTCCGCCGGGGACGCCCGCACAGCGGCCTGGACGGCGGCTCGGTGGTGGCCCTGCACCTGTCGCTCGCCGCGGCCTGCGCCCCCGGTGCGCTGGCGGCGGTCTGGATCGGCGGCCGGATCAACGACAGCCTGGGCAACGGCCTGCTGAGCAACACCGTCGGCCTCGCGGCCGGTTCGCTCACCGTGCTGCTGTCGCTGTTCGTGCTGGCCCGCCCGTTCGGTGCGGGCACCTCGGTGGCGCCGCTCGCCCGCAAGCTGCGCATCCCGTACCCGGAGCCCGCGGCAGCCACCGGCAACGGCAAGCACCGCCGCTAGGGCGTTCGGGGGCGTCGCCGAAGCCCCCGCGGTCCCACCACACCTCGTGGCGCCCGGCACAGCATCGTCCTCAGCCCCCGCAGTACCCCTGGCCCGCGGCACCGGGCTCCCGCCGGCAGGGTCGGCCCCGCCCGCGGGAGGCCGGTCATCCGTCGGAGCCGGGTCGACCGAGGGGCACTCCTCGCCTGACTCCGGGTCAGCCCGTACGGCCCCCTGGTCCGCCCGTCCCGGTGACGTTCGTGGTCGAATCCCCGACGGGTCGACCCCGCCGGGGTGTACACGTCCGACCAGGTGCTAGCTTCTCGTCGCCCGCTGTGTGACCAGGCACACCAGCCCCCGCTGGGACGCCCCTTCGCGCGCCAGCCGGCTCAGACACGGGCCGACTCCCCACCGGCCCTGAACACGGGAAGGCCGCAGACTCCCTTGACTGCCTCTCACAGAGCCGGGAACGGCTCCACAGGTGCCGCACACCGCCGTAGCCACCGGCTGCGGATTCCGCTGGCGATCACCGCAGCGGTCGTCGCCTCCGCCACCGGCTTCGCCCTGTTCGCCGGTGCAGACACCACCCCGGCGTCCGCCGCGGCGGGTTCGGATGCGCTCCAGCGCCAGTTCGCGGCCGCGGCCGGGGAGTTCCACGTGCCGGAGAGCGTCCTCCTGGCGCTGTCCTACCAGCAGACCCGGTGGGAGTCGCACCACGGCGAGCCGAGCACCACCGGCAACTACAACGTCATGGGGCTCACCCAGGTCGACCCCGCGGCCGTCGCCAAGGCCATCGCCGCAGGCCCGGGACCGGAGGTGGACGGCCGTGGCGACGACGCGCCCGTGCGGGCCAAGGCCGCACCGGTCCAGGTCGAGGACAGCCCGGCGCTGCACACGCTCGACAAGGCCGCCAAGCTGATCAAGAAGCCCGCGGACCAGCTGCGGACGGACTCCGAGCAGAGCATCCGCGGCGCCGCCGCCCTCCTCGTGAAGTACCAGAAGGAGGCCGGGAAGCCGCTGTCGGGCGACCCCGCGTCCTGGTACGCCGCGGTCTCACGGTTCAGCGAGTCGCCGGCCGACCAGGGCGGCAACGACTTCGCCGACCGCGTCCTGGGCACCGTCCGGGTCGGCGCGAGCCGGATGACCGCCGACGGGCAGCTGGTGACGCTCGCGGCGGCCCCCGCGGTCACCGCGGGCGACTCGGCCGCGCTGCGGCTGAGCTCGGCGGACGGCCAGACCCCCGTCCCGGTCGCCGCCCCCGTCAAGGCGGTCAAGCGTCCGACCGGGGCAGGGAAGACCGGCAGGACCGGCAGGACCGGCAGGACGGGCACCACCGGCACTGCGGGCAAGGGCGGGACGACCGGCACCACCCCGCACGGCACCGCCGGCACCTCGTCGCACGCTGCCACCGGCACCACCGGCACCACCACGGCCGTCCAGGCCGGGTTCACCACCGCACCGGCGGCCGTCGGCCTCGCCGCCGCGGACGAGCCCCACCCGATCGAGTGCCCGACCGGCCTCGGCTGCGACTTCAAGCCGGCTGCGTACGCGCTGACCTCGGCGTCCGACCCGACCTCGTACGGCAACTACACGATCGCCGACCGGCCGAGCGACGGCGACACCATCCGGTACATCGTCATCCACGACACCGAGGGCGGCTTCGACGGCTCGATCGCCACCTTCCAGAAGCCGGCCACCCAGGCCAGCGCGCACTACATCATCCGGTCCTCCGACGGCCACGTGACCCAGATGATCAACACCAAGAACATGGCCTGGCACGCCGGCAACAAGACCGTCAACATGCACAGCATCGGCATCGAGCACGAGGGCTACGCCTTCCCGACGACCCAGTCGACCTGGTACTCGGAGCAGCTGTACCAGTCCTCCGCGGCACTGACCCGCTACCTGGCGGACCGCTTCGGCGTCCCGCTCGACCGGCAGCACATCATCGGCCACGACGACGTGCCGGGGCCGCGCCAGAGCGACATCTCGACCATGCACTGGGACCCGGGCACGTTCTGGGACTGGAACCACTACATGGACCTGATCGGCGCCCCCGTCCGGGCCAGCACCGGTGGTCCGATCCTGGTCGGCGGCAAGGTCACCATCGCGCCCGCCTTCGACTCGACCAACACGCCCCCGGTGGACGGCACCGCCGCCCGCCCGGAGAACTTCGTCTACCTGCGGACCGCGCCCAATGCGAGCGCCGCGCTGATCAGTGGCGGCACCACCCAGGCGGCGAACTGGAAGGCCAAGGCCGTCGCGGGCACCAGCTACGTGGTCGCCGGCCAGCAGGGCGACTGGACGGCCATCTGGTACGACGGTGTGAAGGGCTGGTTCTACAACCCGAACGGGCAGAGCGGCGCTGCCGACAACCGGGCCGGCCAGAGCGTGCTCGTGCCGCGCGCCGGGCTGTCCTCGATCCCCGTCTACGGCCGGTCGTACCCGGAGCTCGACGCCTACGCCCAGCACCCGGCGATCGACACCACCAACCTGGCGCCGATGCCGTACACCGCGACGATCCCCGCCGGTCAGGGGTACCTCCCCGGCGCCGACCAGCCGCTCGCGGGCGACTTCTACTACGCGCAGAACATCGACGGCGATGCGCCCGACGACCGCACGCTGGTGGTGGGCAGCGACACCTACTACCCGATCCGCTACAACCACCGGCTGGCCTTCCTCAAGTCCACCGACGTCGACGTGGTCACCGCGACGACGCCCGTACCGAGCGGCTACAGCCCGGTGACACCGCAGCGGCTGTTGGACACCCGGTACGGCACCGGCGCGCCGAAGGCCCGGGTCGGTGCTGGCGGCACCGTCACGCTCCCGATCACCGGCGGCAGCACCGGGGTGCCCGACGGGGCCACCGCGGTGATCCTCAACGTCACCGCCGTGAACCCGACCTCCGGCGGCTTCGTCACCGTGTACCCGGACGGCCAGCCGCGGCCGGTCGCGTCGAACCTGAACTTCGCGGCCGGACAGGTCATCCCCAACCTGGTCGTCGTCCCGGTCGTCAACGGCAAGGTGGACCTGTACAACAAGTTCGGCAACGTCGACCTGCTGGCCGACGTCACCGGCTACTACGCGCCGGACGGTCCCGGCCGCCTGGCCACGGTCGCGCCGACCCGCCTGCTCGACACCCGGTACGGCACCGGCGCCACGAAGGCCCCGGTCGGTCCGGACAGCACGATCACGCTGGCGCTCGACGGCGTGCCCGCGAACGCCACCGGCGTGGTTCTCAACGTCACCGCCGTGAACCCGTCGTCCGGCGGCTTCGTCACCGTGTTCCCGCACGGCAGCGCGCTCCCGGTGGTCTCCAACCTGAACTTCACCGCGAAGCAGACCATCCCGAACCAGGTCATAGTCCCGATATCCGAGGGCAAGGTGGACCTGTACAACAAGTTCGGCAGCGTCGACCTGGTCGCCGACATGACCGGCTACTACTCCCCGATGCCGGCGCGAAGTTCATCAGCACCGGCCCGGCACGACTGCTCGACACCCGGACGGGCACCGGCACCGCGAGCGGCAAGGCGGCCCGCCTGCACGGCGACAGCTCCCTGGACCTCGGCGTCGCCGGCCGCGCGGGGCTCCCGCTCACCGGGGTCACCGCGGTCGTCCTCAACGTCACCGCCGTGAACCCCACGGCCGGCGGCTTCGTCACCGTCTACCCGGCGGACACCACACGCCCCGTCGCGTCCAACCTCAACTTCACCCCCGGCCAGGTCATCCCCAACCTGGTCGTGGTCCCGGTGAACAACGGCAAGGTGTCCTTCTACAACCGCTACGGCGACATCGACCTGGTCGCCGACATCACCGGCTACTACACCGGCTGACGGCGGACCGCCCCACGACGTCTCCGCCGCTCGAATCGACAGCAAAGGGCCGGCTCCCGAGGTTCCCCCTCGTGAGCCGGCCCTTCCTCGTTCCGCACCGCCTCCGACAGAGCGCCTCACGGCGGGGTTCGAAGCTGTGGCAGCGACATGGCGCAACGAGCCGGCGGTTATGGCTGGAGATGATCCTTGAGCACCCTTACAGCCGTTGTCACGGCCTCGTCAGCGCTTGTCGTTTGAAGCAGTGCTTCGACCGGGTGATCGTGCTTGTGGGCCACCGAGTAGCTGCCCCCGAGAGAAGTGCGATGCACACGGGGAGCACGTCGCCCTCTCCCAGCCAGTACCGGGGACCGGTGCTGAAGCAGAGCCTGGCGTGGCTGGTGAAGGGATAGAACCGGCCGAGCACGCTGTTCCGCGCCGCATCAACGAGGGCTTGCATGATCGGCGGTACCCAAATCGCGGTGGAGGCTCTGGCCCGGTCGTCCCAGTCCGCCGCGGAACGTGCCTGGAAGTCCCATGCCGCCTCGACCGAGTCGCCGGATTCTCGCTCTGGGCCCATGGCCTGATCCCCCTCTGCGCTGCTCACGGCACGCTACTGCGTGGGTGACGGGGCCTCAGTATCCGACGTCAACGCCGGCGTGAGTGCGGACGTGCATTTCCACGATCCTCGGGCACGGCGCGGGCACGGGAGGCGCAGCCGTCCGGAACGAGAGAGGCCCAGGTCGGAGGGTTCCCACCCTCTGGCCTGGACCTATTTCTGTCTCCGGTTGTGTGCCCCATGCAGGATTCGAACCTGCGACACCGGCTTTAGGAGAACGGGCGTTGCCCTACCTGTCTGACCTGCACGCTTGCTGTGCTGCATGGTTGGTGACTTCTCCTCCGCTACCACCCGAGACTCCCCGCGACTCCCCGCCCCACATGGCACGGCTGTGGCACGGCCGTCAGCCCTAGAAGAGGTTCGGATAAGGGCAGACCTCCAGCGGTTCCCCCGGCCTATCTGACCAACCCCACCAGACGTGCCCACGAGCGCAGCCCCACACTGCTCTACAGACACGCTGCCCGTCCTCCTCACGGCGGCCGAGCACCATGGCTCCTTGCGTCAGGGACTGGTCACAGTCGGGACAGCGTGGGCTGTTCTCGTCAGCTGGCATGGTGTGCACCGTATCGCGCAAGCACCGAGCCTCGATCCGATTAGCTGCTGACCCGAGGCTCGTCCTCGGACCGCTGCATGCCCTGGGCTTGTTGAGGTCGTGGCCTCTTCGTCCCGAAGCAACCCAGATGACCTTCTCGGCAGGTTCCAGGTCGTCGATGGCCTGTGCAAACAGTCCCCTGGAGTCCGCGATCGTCCGTTCAAGTGCGGGGTCGTTGTAGCGAAGTTAGACACTCAGTCTCTCGAGAGTCTGCAGGCATAGCCGGCAGCCAACTCAACTCGGGCAGAGACAACTTAGACTCCTGGGCATGAGTGAAGCACCAGAGTGGACAGCGGCCACCGAAGTTGTTGTGAAGAGCCCCAGCCTGGCAAGGGCCGAGATCACGCACGCGTGGGACAGCGGCCGGCAGCACACAGCTTGCGGTAAGGGGGGCGAAGGCCTTGCCCTGCGGTCTCGTCCGTGGGGGATCAGCCGCGATGGACGATGCTCAGACTGCGAGCGCCAGACCTCCCGTTGACCACCTGAGTTGCTGGCAGGTTCTGATCACCCGCCCTGCCGACCAACGACCGCACTCACTCCAGCTAGCTGACCAGCAGGAGCGCCGTCACCAGTCGCCATCGTCGATTGGCGCTGGCTGACCTCGTATCGCCCAGAGGCGGCCCCGGACTCACCGTCCGGGGCCGCCTCGGCGTCTAGCCACGTCTATGGCGGGTCAACCAACCCCCAACATGTTGAGTCGAGCCGTCGACCCACCGGACCGCAGAACCGTCGGCAAGTGCCAAGATCCGCCAGCGCCCGCCGCTGTTGCTATCAGCCGGAAGCTGCTCGCTGGCTTGCCACCTGTGGCGACGGAGCAGCATCACTCAGATCGGGAAGCTGGGCATCTGAGAACTTCAGAATCAGGGCGGCCTGTAGCCGGGATCGCAGTGCCTTGTCATCGACGTGGTCCACCAGCCGCACAGCTTGTCGGAACCCGCGTTCAGTCCTCATGTCCAACCGGAGATGTTGCGCTTGGCCCTCCATGTGCTGCAGCGCAAGGCGTCCCTGCCTGTGGAATAGCACAGCAATCGTGCCGGTCACGAGGCCACTGACGCTAGTGGCCATAGCCGCATATAGCTGGCCAGTCGTCTCAGAGCGCCAGATCGCGAGCGAAACGCCAGCCATGAGAATGATCCCGCCTACAATTGATGCTGCCAGGCTGACCACTGAGCTGCGCTGTGCTTGAGCCAGACCGTGAGCGTAGTAGTCAGCCAAGAGGACCGTGAAGGTCTGCTCCTCCCGCTCAGCACGTTGTTGCTCAAGCGCATCCTGGTGGACGTGGATCTCATAGTGGGTGTTGGTGACGCGACGATCAGAACCGCTCGGCTCCCCGGCAGTGTCCCCGGGAGGCTCCTCGGGTGGAATGGTGAGCACCACGCCGCTTGCATCGGCAGCGAGCTTGGTTCCGCCGGCTGGGGTGGCAGGCAGCTCACGCCGGAGGCGTTCACGGTATTCATCTACCAATCGTCGGTACGATGCCGAGGCGCCTCGGGCGGCAAGGGCCGTACCAGTCATAGCACCCACCAGTGCAACCGCTGGTGCTAGCCATTGGATCGTGTTAGTCACAGCATCATGCTCCCAGCCCCGCCGTCCACTGATTGGGCCTTCCGGCAAACGGGCTCAGATCGCAACTCGGGCGGTGGAGCGGTTTTGGCCGGTGCCCTGTCTGGTCTGGGTCCGAGCATGATCGGGGGCCGTAAGCTGTTGCGACTCGGTCAGGGCTTCTGGGCCTGACCGCAATTTGGCCGAGTGGCCCCCGGTCTTGCTCGGTGCGGGTCCCGGTCCTGACAGGTGGGTAAAACCGTGGAGCCGCCCGCCCCCGGCCCCGGCGGGGTTCTGGGCTCAGCCCATCCCTGCCGTCCGTCCGCCGGCGCGGCCGGGGCGCCGCCGGAGCGGGGCGAAGACAGGAGCGTCGGCGAGCGGCCAGGGCCGCGCGCTGGCGCGCTGTGCGCGCCTTGATGAAGTAGCGAAACTCGTAACAACCTCTCCACCTCGACCAACCAACCACCCACCCCGCCTCGTTGACTGCGCCACGACGATCGTCCGTGTACTGGCTCTTGCGCCTGGGTAGCTCCTGTTCCGGGGGTGGGGATGGACGGCTTCGAGATCAAGCGCTGGCGTCGTCACGGGCACGACCGGCTGTATGTGAACCGGGTGGCTGACGGCACGTGTGTGGGGTGGCACGACGTGGTCACCGGTCGGACCGTCATCCTCGATGAGAGCTGCCGCGAGGTGGTGATGGCCGCCCATCCTGCTGCAGCTGGCACCTCCCAGAGACCTGCTCCCCCGGCAGAGTTCGCCCAGTCGGCCCCGGAGCTGCCGGCTGGACAGCCGGTGGACCTATCCCTGAACAAGCCCGGCGATGCTCTCCGTCGGCAGATCTCGGCTCTTGAGCCGAGCCCCTGAAGAGGCTCGTAGCCCGATGGCTGCCGGCCGACCGAACGGAAGCGCATTCCTGGGCAGTTGGCCTGCGAGGCGAGATGGTCACCGGGCGACGGCTGAACCGCCTTCGTGGCCGGGGCTGGGAGGTGATCCACTCGCTCCAGTTACCGAGCGGCAGTGACATCGACCATCTGGCCATCGGTCCTGCCGGCGTGTTCACCATCAACACCAAGCATCACCGGGGCGCCGCCCTCTGGCAGGGCGACCATGCCATCACGGTGAATCGCGCGTCGACTCGCTACGTGCCGATCAGCGAGAACGAGGCTGCGCGGGTCACTCGCCTGCTCTCCGCGCTCTGCGGCTTCGCTGTCACCGTCCGACCCGTAATAGCCGTCGTGGGTGCCGACAGCATCACCGTGGCGAACGCACTCCCGTCAGTCCTGCTCGTAGACGGGGGACGGCTGGACCGAGTGCTCGCAGGGCTGTCTCCGACATTGAGCTCCGAACAGGTGGGCCGAATCTTCTCGGTGGCCCGGCAAGGCCGCACCTGGGAGCGCTGACGTTCAGGCGTCGAAGTCGTACTCCAGGACGTAGGAAGCGGAGTCGAGGGTCATCTCATTGACCTCAACGGCGTGCCCTTCCCCGGCGAATGCGGTCCGGCAGATCAACATCACCGGCGTACCCATGGACAGGCGAAGCCGGTCGGCCTCGTCCTGGGACGGCATCCGGGATCGGATCTCCTCACGGAAGTGCACGGGCTTGTGGCCCAGCTCTGCCAGCCGGGCATACGTCCCGCCAGGGCCGGTGTCCTCCTGGGTGATGGCCGAACCCGCCACTAGATCGGCGGGAAGGTAGGACGTCGACAGCAAGACCGGCTTGCCATCGAGAACGAACCGGCGACTCCGGACGCACACCGCACGCCCCGGCTCGACGCCGAGCACCTGGGCGATGTCGGCTGGCGACTCCTCCTCGGTGACGCTGACCTGATCGACCACCAGAGTGCGGTCCTCGATGTCGGCCGACCAGATCGAGCGGCCAGAGCCCCACTGCTCCTGTGAGAGCCGCTTGATGCCCTGCCGGCGGAGCGGGCGGAAGTCACGCACGAAGACGCCCACGCCCTTTCGAGCCTCGGCGATCCCTTCGTTCTGCAGCACGCCCAGAGCCTGACGCGCGGTCATGCGGGCGACCCCATGGGTGGCCATCAGATCGTTCTCACCAGGGAGACGGTCGCCCGGCCCGTACTGACCAGACCGGATGGCGTCCTTGAGCGCATCGGCGATCTGCTGGTACTTGGGCTGGCGGCGGTCGTCTGGGCTGGCCATCGTGGCGGCTCCTCGCTGTTCTCTAGACATCCTAGGGTCGCCCCCTTCTGCCCGCACCTCTGGCATCACAGGCATCCCACTCCATAGATCTCTAGAGAAGTAGATTGACTTCTCTAGAGATGAGAGCTTCACTGGAGACATCTCTAGAGAAGAGCCTCACTCGGAGGCTCCTCAACGAAGGGGAGATGCCGTCATGGCTGTGTTCAAGGTCGACACCTCTACCGCGTTCGTGTTCGTCGCCGTCCCGCCGGCGCCCAAGGTGACCAACCGCCAGACGGGCGAGGTCGCGATCGACCGGGAGACCGGGGCCCGGATGGTGACCGTGGGGCTGACCATCGCGGACGAGGGTGAGGCGAACCTCTACACCGTGTCGGTCCCGGAGACCGGGATCTCGGACGGGCTCACCGTCGGCACGCCGGTCGCGCTGACCGGGCTCAAGGCGCGGGACTGGGAGAACGAGTTCAACGGCCAGAAGCGGCACGGGATCTCGTTCCGCGCTACCGCGGTGACCTCGCTCGTCCCCGCCGCGGTCCAGGGCTGATCGCCATGTCGGGGGCTCTCGTTCTCACCGAGGCGGGTACCGCGCTCGCCGCCGTCACCAGTGGCGCCGCGTACGCCCGGGTCAAGGCTCCGGCCGTGTTCTGGTCGGCGGTCGGTCTGCCGGTCACCGCACTGCGCTTCTCGGCTACCTACAGCAGCACGATGGACTCGTGCGGGCTCACCGTGGCGCCGTCCCGGCTGCGGGTCCTGGTCACCCGGGCGACCACTCGCCGCGAGATCCGTCCGGTTCCGCCTCGCATCCGCCGGGTCCGGCCGACGACCACGGGCCTTCGGGTCCGGCTCCGGCTGGCGCCCGGGCAGGAACCGGCGGACGTGGCTGCCTCTGCGGAACGGCTGCGGCACGCTTGGGGTGTCCACTCCGTCCACGTCGCCGAGATCAAGCCGGGTGTGGTGGAGCTTCGGATGACCGGCTTCGACGTGCTCCGCAAGGTGCGGATGCCGCGCCGTCCACCGTCTGGTGACCTGGTGGTGCCGGTCGCGATGCGGGACGACGGCACGGCGTTCACCCGGGACTACCGGGCGGTGCCGCACTGCATGACGCTCGGCGCAACGCTGACCGGCAAGTCCGTCTACATCCGCAACCTGATCACCCAGCTCGCCGGCCGGAACGTGGCGCTGGTCGGGATCGACTGCAAGCGGGGCGTCGAACAGGCCCCGTTCGCACCGCGCCTCTCAGCGCTGGCCACCGATCCGGACATGGCCCGGGGCCTGCTGGACGCCCTGGTCCAGGAGATGGAGGACCGGTACGACCTGATCCGTGAGTACCAGGGCATCCCGCGGGCCGTGGCGGCCGACGACATCGCCTCGGACATCTGGGGTCTACCGGCCAAGCTCCGGCCGGTCCCGGTGGTCCTGATCGTGGACGAGATCGCCGAACTGTTCCTCATCGCCACCCGCAAGGAGGAGGAACGGCGGGACCACATGGTCACGCAGCTGATCCGTCTCGCCCAACTTGGCCGCGCCGCAGGGATGTTCCTGGAGATCTGCGGCCAGCGGTTCGGCGCCGAACTGGGCAAGGGCGCAACGATGCTCCGCGCCCAGCTGACCGGCCGCGTCATTCACCGCGTCAACGACAAGCCCACCGCGGAGATGGGCCTCGGCGACATCTCGCCGGAGGCTGTCCTCACCGCCACTCAGATCGCCCCCGACATGCCGGGCGTCGCCGTCGCCGGTGACACCTCCGGCGGCTGGTCCCGCATCCGCACCCCGAACCTCTCCTCGCCGACGCCGCGGCCGTCTGCCGCGCGACCACGCACCTGGTGCCCGATCTGGCGACGCTCGCCGCATTCCGGCCGTACGTCCCGCCGGTGGTCATCATCCCGCCGAAGCCCTCGGTGCCGCCCCGGTTCTTCCCGAACCCGGTCACCGAGTAGCACCGCACCCCATCGGCCGGCGCTGCCGTCTCCGCGCCACGTCCCTACCCAGTCATGCCCACACCCGGGCTCTCATCGAAGGGAGGAAGACCGATGCGCCTGCCCCGCCCGGACGCCGTCCTGATCCAAGCCGCCATCGCGGGCGCCCTGTCCTTCGCCCATCTCCACGACATCGCCGAAGCCGCCGGCCAGCACGGCTGGAAGGCCTGGGCCTACCCGGTCTCCGTGGATCTGCTGCTGGTCGCCGCCTGGCGCCGGATGCGCACCCTTCGCGCCTCCGGCCGCCCGGCGGGCTCGGCCTGGACCTGGTTCGCCATCGCCTTGGCCGCCTCGCTCGGCGCGAACGTCGCCACCGCCGGGCTCCTCGACCTGGTCCACGTCCCGGCCTGGCTCCGCATCCTCGTCGCCGGGTGGCCCGCCCTCGCCTTCTTCGGCGGCACGCTCCTCGCCCACAGCCCCGGAAGCCACGCCGAACCGGCCAGCGAAGAAGCCGACCTGCCGCTCTACGAGACCGCCGCGGAGCTGGTCGACACCGAACCGGCCCCGGTCCCCGTCCTGTCGCCGGAACCACTGCCCGCACTGCCCACCGCGACTGCCGCTGACCCGGCTCCCGCCCCTGCCCCGGTTCCGCCGGCCGTCGCCGTCCCGGCCGCCCTGGTCGACCACGCCCGGAAGGTCGCCGACGACCACCGCGCCCGGACCGGCGAGCCGATCGGCACCGACACCCTCCGGGCCCGCCTCGGCGTCCCGCCGCACTTCGCCGACGCCATCGCCGCCCAACTCGCCTGACAGGAGGACATGCCATGCCCCGCCCGATCCGCCCCCGCAACGTCGTCCGCATCGGCCCCGTCCAGGTCGCCACCTACTACGACGGCCGCGGCCGCGAGATGCACACCGCCGTCTGCACTGCCCCGCGCTGCGGCTTCTCCGCCGAGTACACCGGCCGCGCCGCCGCCGAGATCGCCGCCCGCACCCACCGCTGCACCGTCCGCTGACAGGAGAGATCCGCCATGACCGTCACCCTGCCGCTCGTCGTCGTCCTCGGCGTCATCACCTGGGCCGTCATCCGCTTCCTCGGCATCCGCCTCTGGGTCGCCGTCGCCATCGGCCTCTTCGGCTTCTACCTCGCCCACAGCTTCCTGGCGCCGGTCATCGACGGCACCACCCGCACCGGCGTCCAGGTCGTCAACGGCACCCAGCAGGACCACCGATGACCACCGCCGCCGCGCTCCTCCGGGGACCGCTCGTCCTCACCCCGGAGGGCTCCGCCCTCGTCGCCGAGATCGAGGCGTACCTCGCCACCCTCCCGGCCGCCACCCGGCAGACAGCCCCGTACGTCTGCCCGCTCGGCAGCACCGTGCAGGCCTGGAACGCCGCCTTCCCGCTGACCCGCCCGACGCTCCTCGACCGGCTCACGCACCGCCCCGCCCGTCCGGCCCCGGTGACCGTCGCCGACCACCTCCGCCTCACCTCCCGCTACATGGCCGCCTTCGGCTGGACGCAGGGCCGCCTCTGGGACACCACCGGCAGGGTCTGCCTCCTCGGCGCCCAGGCCGCCGTCCTCGCCCACGGCTACGGCACCCCCGGCACCGTCACCCGGGCCCGGGTCCAGGTGATGGAGGTCCTCCACGCCACCGGACGGGCGCACGCCTCTCCGGACCGCTTCAACGACGCGCCCGGCACTCGCCAGGCCGACGTGCACCACCTGCTCGACCGGGCGTCCGCCCGCGCCCTGTCCCTCGGTATCTGACCGGCCCCCGGGGCGGCAAAGCCGCCAAGCATCCCGCCGTCCTCGGGCCCGCAACCCGCTCCGGAAGGACTCGCACCATGGACCTCGCCCCGATCCTCGCCGCCGGCGTTCCCCTCGCCGGGTGGACCGGCCACAGCCTCTGGCTCCACCAGAAGCTCACTACCGCCCGCCGCGACCCGCTCACCGGCCTGCACACCCGCGACGGCTTCACCACCCGCGCCGAACACCTGATCCGCACCCACCCGGACCGAGTGACCGTCCTGCTCATCGACCTGGACGACTTCAAGACGACCAACGACACCCACGGCCATGCCGCCGGAGACACCGTCCTCGCCGCCACTGCCGAGCGCCTGCACATCTGGTGCGGACGCAACGGGACCCCCGCCCGCCTCGGCGGGGACGAGTTCGCCGTCGTCGTCTTGGACGCGGCCGACCGCCTCGAAGCCCTGAGCACCACTCTTGGAGAACCGGTGCCCTACCTCGGCCAGCCGCTGCCGGTGGGCGCCTCCGTCGGCGTCTGCCACCTGGCCGCCCTGCCGGTCCCATCACTTACTGACGCGCTCACCGCAGCCGACCGCGACATGTACGCCCACAAGCCCGGCAGCCGGACCTCCCGCCGCCGCTAGCGGTCCGACTCGGGCCCTCGGGGGTCAGCATCGGGGCCACCGCGGGCCAAGGCTGTTCGCCGACCTCGCAGTGGTAGCACCGAGCGGTAACGCCGTCCTGGTTGTACCACTCGTGCGCCCCGCAGTCCTGCTCCCCCTTGGGGGCGAAACCACGATCCAGCAGGAACCACGGAAGGTGCCTGCGCAGGCGCGTGCGCCACCGATACCTGCCCACCCGAGTCATGAGCAGGAGGCTAACCCCGCAGACGCGATCCTCCGCGCGAATTACCTGGCCAGCGACCGTGAACGAGCCGCTGACAGACCGATCCCCGGGCCGGCAAAAGCCGCCAAGCATCCCACCGGCCCGGGGACCGCAACCCCTCCACGAACCGAAGTCCACGAAGGAGACCTTCATGATGCCCCAGACCTCTCACGCCCCGGGCCGGATCTGCCCCGCCTGCGACGGCTTCGCCCAGGCGGTCATCGCCACCGGCACCCGCCTCCGCGACGGCTCCCGCCACACCATCCCGGTCAACTGCCCCACCTGCCGCGGCCTCGGCATCATCGTCCGCCCCCTGGCCACCGCGGCCCGCACGGCCTGACGCCCCAGTCCTGACCTGACCACCTGCCCCGGAGTCGCGGCCACCGCCCGGCTCCGGGGCCTCCGTTGGAGGGATTCGTACCGTGCCCAGCACCACCACCCCGCCGCCGGACCTGGAGCGCCTGGCCGTCGCCGACCTCGCCCGGCTCGCCTCCCGCGGCGATCTCCCCAAGCTCCACGACCAGATCACCCGCACCGGCGGCTGCTCCAACCCGATCCACCTCAAAGGCTTCCGGACTCTGGTCCACACCCCGACCGGCAACGTCCTGCACCGCTTCTCGACCGACCACGAACCCGGCCACCGCCTCAAGGTCGCCTGCGGCAACCGCCGGGCCTCCCGCTGCACCTCCTGCGCCCGGACCTACTCGGCCGACACCTTCCACCTCATCCGCGCCGGCCTCGCCGGGGACGAGCCCAAGGGCATCCCGGCCACCGTCCGCGACCACCCCCGCGTCTTCGCCACCCTCACCGCCCCATCCTTCGGCCCGGTCCACAACCGCCCCGACACCGGCCGCTGCCGCTGCGGCACCGACCACCCCGACGGCTCGCCCGTCCTCGGTACACCCTTCGACCTGGACGCCTACGACTACGCGCACGCCGTGCTCTGGAACAACCACGCCCCCGACCTGTGGCGCCGCTTCACCATCTACCTCTTCCGGACCATGGCGAAGATGGCCGGCCTCTACCAGTACGAGTTCAAGGAGCAGGCGAAGCTCTCGTTCGGCAAGGTCGCCGAGTACCAGCGCCGCGGCGCCGTCCACTTCCACGCCGTGATCCGCATCGACGGGCCCACCGGCCCCGACTCACCGCCCCCGCCTGGGCCACCGTCGCGCTCCTGGACGCCGCCATCCGCGCCGCCGCCCGCCGCGCCGGCGTCCCGCTCGCCACCTCCGGCCACGTCCGGGGCCGCGTCCTCCAGTGGGGCAAGCAGGTCGACGTCCGGCCCATCGGCGCCTTCGGCTCCGGAGAGATCTCCGAACAGGCCGTGGCCTCCTACGTCGCCAAGTACGCCACCAAGAGCGCGGAAGCCACCGACACCGTGGACCGCCGCATCCTGGAACGCCACGAGCTGGACCGGCATGACCTGCCCGAGCACACCCGCCGCCTCATCGAGACCTGCTGGGACCTCGATCCGCTCTACCCGGATCGGCTGCTGGCGCACTGGTCGCACATGCTCGGCTTCCGCGGCCACTTCTCCAGCAAGTCCCCTACCTACTCGACCACCCTCGGCGCGCTCCGCCAGGTCCGGGCCGACTTCCGCGCCGACCAGGCCCGCAGCGGCCTCCGCGAACGCCTCCTCGCCGCCGGCCTCCTCGACCTGGACGACCTCGACGCCGCGGACACCCTCGTCCTCGCCCACTGGGCCTTCGCCGGGGCGGGCAACTCACCCGGCGAATCCCTCATCGCGGCCACCATCGCCCGCGAGCTGCACGAACGCCGCACCACCGACCGTCAGGAACTGCTCGCCCAACTCGCCCAGGAACAGGAGCACACCGCATGGACCCCCTGCTGAGCATCGCTGAGGCGGCCGAACTGCTCGGCACCACCGAGCGGTTCCCGCGCCGTCTGATCGAGGAACGCCGGATCGAGTACGTGAAGGTGGGGAGGCACGTCCGGATCAAGGCGTCCGTGCTGGCCGCCTACATCGCGTCCAACACCGTGAAGTCGATCGCACGCCCGCGCGGTCTGCGGGCGGTGGCCTGATGGCGAACTCCAAGGGCAACCGCCGGCGCTTCGGTGCGGTGCGGCGACTCCCCTCCGGCCGCTGGCAGGCCCGGTACCGGGATCCGCTCACCGGGCAGCTCCGGTCGGCCGACGAGACCTACGCGACCAAGACGGACGCCGAGGTGGCCCTGACCGTCATCGAGGCGTCCATCGTCACCAGTAAGTGGACCGACCCGGATGCGGGCGCGGTGAACTTCGGGGACTTCGCCGCGACCTGGCTCAAGGATCGGAAGCTGGAGGAGAGCACCCGCGAGCGCTACGCGACCATCCTCCGGCTGCACATCCTGCCGAGGCTGGGCAGCCGGAGCATCGCCGAGATCACCCCGCCCCGGGTGCGTTCCTGGCGCTCCGGGCTGCTGGACGCCGAGGTGGGAGAGCCGAGCGTGGTCAAGGCGTACCAGATGCTCCGGGCGATCATGAACACTGCCGTGGACGACGGGCTGATCCAGCGCAATCCCTGCCGGATCAAGGGTGCCGACGCCTACGACGTGCCGGAACGCCCGGTGCTCACCGTGCCCGAGGTCTTCGCCGTCGCCGATGCGATCGGTCCCCGGTGGAGGGCCCTGGTCCTCGTCACGGCCTTCACGAGGCTCCGGTTCGGCGAGCTGGCCGCACTCCGCCGGCGGGACGTCGACCTGGAGGCGCGCCTCGTCCGCGTCCGCCGGAACCAGGCCGAGCTGAACAGCGGCAGGCTGCTCGACAAGGCGCCGAAGAGTGCCGCGGGCTTCCGCCCGGTGGCCTTCCCCGCCGAGATCGTCCCGGCGCTCGCGCACCACCTGGAGCACTTCGCCGGCACGGGTCCGGACGGGCACGTCTTCGTCGGCCCCCGCGGTGGCAGGCTCCGCCGGAGCAACTTCCGGGACGACTGGGTGTCCGCCCGCGCCAAGGCCGGCATCACCGGGAACGTCCACTTCCACGATCTCCGGCACACCGGCAACACCCTCGCTTCCCAGAGCGGGGCCAGCACCCGGGAGCTCATGACCCGGATGGGGCACAGCACCACCCGGGCCGCGCTGATCTATCAGCACATGACCAGCGAGCGGGACCGCATCCTCGCCGACCGTATGGGCGAAGCCGTCCGCCAGGCGCTCGGCGGTCAGCCGCTCCCGGGACCTTCTGGCACGGGTGTGGCACAGCCGGACTGACCACCGGATCGACCGGACCAACGACAAAGGGCCGGCTCCCGAGGTTCACCCCTCGTGAGCTGGCCCTTTTCATGTCCTCCGCCGTCTCCGGCGGTGTGCCCCATGCAGGATTCGAACCTGCGACACCGGCTTTAGGAGAGCCGTGCTCTATCCCCTGAGCTAATGAGGCGGGGGCTCGTCCGTCCGGCTTCGCCGACCACCAGGGGTGGGTCTTCGGCAGGACTGGATGTGCACCCGGGTCGGACGGTACGTGGGTGGTGCTGGTGCCTCCGGGGAGGGTGCACCGGACCGGGCCCACAGTGGGATGTCCGTCTGACCGATCACAGACTAGCGGATCGGGCGCCGGGGGTGGCCGGCGTTATGGGCAAGGTCCTGACCTGGAGGGTCACGCGGCTCTCCCCGGGGTGCAGCCATCGCGCCACCGGGAAGGTCGACGGGACCTCGCCCGGGACACCCGCGTGCCTGCCCATCCGACCCCGGCCGCGCATTCGTACGACCGCCCGTACGACCGCTCGTGGCGCTCCGGCGTGAAGCCTCCGGTGGGCGCCCCCTGCGGCGGAGGTCCACCCCTGCGGCCCAGCGGCAGCCGCCTCCCGGCCTCCGCCACGGCAGGCCGAGTCGGGCTCCGGGCCGCTATTCTGACGTCGCCCGGGATGCCCGAATTGATAGCTAATGAATACTTATATGAGGATTGTCAGACAATACGGCCCGTGGCTCGTTCCCGCTCTGGCCGCCCTCGCGGTCGGGCTGGTCCGGGCCGGTGTGCCGGAGCTGTGGCGGGACGAGGTGTCGAGCTGGAGCGCCTCCGGGCGCCGGCTGGGCGAGCTGTTCGCCCTGCTGCGCAACGTCGACGCCAGCAACGGCGCCTACTACGTGCTGCTGCACGGCTGGACGCAGGCGTTCGGCGACTCCCCGACCGCCCTGCGGCTCCCCTCCGCCCTCGCCATGGCGGGTGCCGCCGCCCTCACCGCCCTCACGGCCCGCCGCCTCTTCGCCTCACCGGTGGCCGGGCTCGCCGCGGGCCTGCTGCTGGCCACCGTTCCCCAGGTGTCCCGCTACGCACAGGAGGCCCGCTCGTACGCGGTGGTGACCTGTGCGGTCGCGGGGGCGACCTGGTGCCTGCTGCGGGCCCTGGACCGGCCGAGAATCGGCAGCTGGGCCTGCTACGCCCTGTGCACCGCCGCCGCCGGCCTCTTCCACTTGGTGGCCCTGAGCGCGCTGGTCGGCCAACTGCCCATGGTGCTGCTGGCCGCCCGCCGCCCGGGCCGGCGCGCGCTGCTGTGGCAGTGGCCCGCGGCCGCCGCCGCCGGCCTGCTGCCGACCGTGCCGCTGATACTGCTCGGCCACCACCAGTCGGGCCGGCAGCTCTCCTGGCTGGCCGCACCGACCGGGCGCGACCTGCGGTTCGTCTGGCAGGACGTCTTCGGCTCGTACCACGTGCTCTACACCTTCCTGGTGCTCGGCCTGATCGCCCTGGTACGGCGGCCCTCCAGCGGCGCGGCCGTCCGTCTGCTGGCGGCCGCGGTCCTGCCGGTGGCGGCCGTCTGGTTCGTGTCGCGGCACGGCGGGACGTCCTACTTCCTCGCCCGCTACCTGCTCTTCACGCTGCCCGCGTGGGCCGCACTGGCCGGGGGCGGCGTCGGCGTGCTGTACGCGCTGCTGCCGCGGGCCGCCCGGCGCGCGCCGGTGGCGGTGGCGCTCGCGATCGCGGTGGCCGCCGTCCCGGCCTGGCTCGGGCTGGACGCCCAGCGGGCGCTGCGCACCGCCGCCGGGCACACCGACACCGACTACCGGGGAGCGGCCGCCCTGGTCGCGGCCGGCTACCGCCCTGGGGACGGCCTGGTCACGGCCGGTGGCGCCGAGAGCTGGATGATGGTGGGCCCGGCGGTCGCGTACTACCTGCCGCGCTCGGTGCGGCCGCAGACGATGTTCGTCCAGGAGAGCGCCGTCTCGGCGGACGACCTCTTTCCCGTCGAGTGCCGGGTGCCCGCCGCCTGCACCGGTGACGGGAGCCGCGCCTGGGTCGTTACCATCGGCACGGGGTCCGATCCGTTCCGGAACCTGCCCGCCGCCCAGGCGCTGGTACTGCGGACGGACTTCACCCCGGCCGAGGTCCGGCAGATTCCCGGGCTGACGGTTTCGCTGCTCGTGCGCCGGTAGCCGCCCGGCGCCCCGCGCCGGCAGCCGACCAGGCCACGCCAACGTGAAAGGCTCTGACGTGACTGCCCCTGAGGAGAGCACCTTCGCCGATCTCGGCAGGGTGCTGGTGATCATCCCGACGTACAACGAGGCCGAGAACATCGAGCGGATCGTGTCCCGGGTCCGTGCCGCGGTCCCGGAGGCGCACGTCCTGGTCGCGGACGACAACAGCCCGGACGGCACCGGCGACCTCGCCGACAAGCTCGCCACCGACGACGCCCACGTCCGCGTCCTGCACCGCAAGGGCAAGGAAGGCCTCGGCGCCGCCTACCTGGCCGGCTTCCGCTGGGGCATCGACGAGGGCTACGCCGTCCTCGTCGAGATGGACGCCGACGGCTCCCACCAGCCCGAGGAACTCCCCCGACTGCTCACCGCCCTGCGCGGCGCCGACCTCGTCCTCGGCTCGCGCTGGGTGCCCGGCGGCGAGGTCGTCAACTGGCCGAAGTCCCGCCTGCTGATCTCCCGCGGCGGCTCGCTCTACTCCCGCCTGATGCTCGGCGTCCCGATCAAGGACGTCACCGGCGGCTACCGCGCCTTCCGCAAGGAGACCCTCCTCGGCCTCGGCATGGACGAGGTCGCCTCCGCCGGCTACTGCTTCCAGGTCGACCTCGCCTGGCGCACCGTCAAGGCCGGCTTCAAGGTCGCCGAAGTCCCGATCACCTTCGTCGAGCGCGAGCACGGCGCCTCCAAGATGAGCCGCAACATCGTCTTCGAAGCCCTCCTGCGCGTCACCGGCTGGGGCATCACCGACCGCCTCAACAAGCTCACCGGGAAGAGCGCCCGGCCGACGGCCCCGGTCGGCCGCGGCTGACACAGCAGGTGCGGGGGACCGCTGCGCGGGTGAGCATGGGCTCGGGTCGCGCACGGTGCGGGCCTGCGGAGGGAGCCGGAGTGAGCGGGTCGCGGCAGCCGGGAATCCGGGCCAGGGCCGAGGCACTGGCCGGGTCGCTGCGTGAGGTCCCGGACCGCATTCCGATGGTCGCCCGCAGCCTGCACCATATCGTTCGGGTGAATCTGCTGGACAGTTCGACCCGGCTCGCCGCACAGGCCTTCCTCAGCGCGCTGCCGGCGCTGTTCGTGGTGGCGGTCTTCGCACCGGCCTCCCTCAAGCACGGCATCGTCTCCTCGATGCAGGAGCAGCTGGGGCTGAAGGGCATCTCCAGTGACCAGATCAAGCAGCTGATGGCACCGAAGAGCGACGACGTGGCGCAGGGGTTCGGTGTCTTCGGGGCCCTGGTGACGCTGCTGTCGGCGACGGCGCTGAGCCGTGCCCTGCAGCGGGTCTTCGAGCGGTGCTGGGAGCTGCCGAAGGCACGTGGCCGGGTCGCGGTCGGGCGCTGGCTGCTCTGGCTGGGGGTGTGGCTGATCGTCATGGTCTTCCAGCACCCCCTGCACGACGGCTTCGGCGCCGGGCGCTGGCTGGGCCTGCCACTGACCTTCGTGGCGACCACGGCGCTCTGGTGGTGGACGCAGCACCTGCTGCTGGCGGGCCGGATCCCCTGGGGCCCGCTGCTGCCCGGGGCGGTGCTGTGCGGGGTGGCCGTGCTGGGTGTCGGGGCGGTCGCGGAGGTGTACCTGCCGCGGGCGGTGTCCGAGAGCGTGACGAGGTTCGGCCCGTACGGGGTGGTGTTCACCGCGCTGTCGTGGCTCATCGTGCTGTTCACGGCGCTGACGGTGGCGGTGACGCTGGGGCGGGTGATCGCGCAGGAACCGGAGGTGTCCCGGCGCCTCGGCTCCGCCGAGCCGGAGCCGGAGCCGGAGCCGGCCGCCACCGCACCGGAGACCGGAGCGGGGCCTGCGACCGGAGCCGGACCGCTGGCGGCCGGCCCGGCCGAGCCCCCGGGAAACGGCCCGGAACCTGAGGACCGGCCAGGAACCTGAGGACGGCCAGGAGCCTGAGGGACGGCCGAGGCCCCGGCGGCCGCACGCCCCTGGGGGGTGAACGGTCGCCGGGGCCTCGACGGGACCGGCCGGGGTGTGGCCCATGCCCGGCAGGTCGGTTGCCCGGCAGGTCGGTTGCCCGGCGGGTCAGAGCACCCGCACCAGCCTGGAGAGGATGGACGGCGGCGCCAGGTCCCGCTGGAGGGTAACCGGGACCTCGATCCGGCCCTCGCCCTCCCCCGCCGAGAGGGTGCCGACCTGGGTGCCGGCCTTTTCGGTGTGGCGGAGCTTGGCGGCGTCCAGGGTGAGGGTGGCGGTGATGCCGGCCCAGCCGGCGACGGTCAGCTCCTTGCCCGCGACGATCGGGACGGTGCCGCCCAGGCCGTCGTCGACGTGGCCGACGACCTGGCCCTGCTTGGCCAGGGTCTGGCCGTCGAGACCGTTCTGCACCGACTTGATGATCTTCAGGCTGGGTGCCTGGGCGACCACGGCGAGGTCCACGCCGGCCACCGCCGGCTGGCGCAGCGTGACTCCGACGATGGTGCGCTTGACGCCGCCGATCTCCTTGACCGCGGCCCACATCAGGGCGGACTGGGCGGCCGTGGAGGATCCGGTCTTGGTGCCGATCACGCTGCCCCGCTCGCTCCACACCAGCTTGTTGGTGTTGGAGATGACGAGCCCGTTGTAGCGCATCTCGGGCTCGGCGACGATCTGCCGGAAGACGTCGTCCTTCATGACCTGCTCGGCGAGCTTGAGCTGGTCGGCGGCGGTGCTCTTGGTGTTGTCGTTGTAGCCGGCCGGGTCGGCGTACACGGTGCTGGCCATCCCGAAGGACGCCGCCTGGTCGTTCATCTTCTTGACGAAGGCGTCCTCGGAGCCGGCGTCCCAGCGGGCGAGCAGCCGGGCGACGTTGTTGGCGGACGGCAGCATCAGCAGTTCCAGCGCCTGGTACTCGCTGAGCTGCTGGCCCTCCGTCAGCTTGGCCCGGGACTGGTCGGTGTCGGTGGACTCCGTGGCCGCGGCCTTGTCGACGGTGATGCTCGGGCCGCTCTCCCCTTCTTGAGGGGGTGCGCCTGGAGGATGAGGTAGGCGTTCATCACCTTGGTGACGGAGGCGATCGAGACCGGGGTCTGCTCGCCCGAGGTGCCGAGCGGGCCGACGCCGATGACGGAGGCGGCGGCCTGGCCCTTGGCCGGCCAGTCCACGGCGAGCTTCTCGCCGCCGAAGGTGTAGCTGCCGGCCAGGCCGAGGCTGGTCTTGGGGTCGGGCAGCGGGCGGAGCAACTGTGCGACCACGACGACACCGAGGACGAACGCCAGGAAGATCCCCCAGATGGCGCTGCGCTTGGCGGCGCGGCGCAGCGGGGTGTCCGGCCGGGCGCTGAGGGTGGCGAGCACCTCCATCGCCTCGATGGTGTTCTCCGGCAGCGGCACGGGCTCCGGGACGGGTGCCGGGTCCGGGACGGGCAGCGGCTCCGGCGGCGGAGTCGGCTGGGGCAGCGGGCGCGGCGGTACGGGGGCCGGACGCGGGGCGGGCTCCGGCTCAGGCTCCGGCTCCGGCTCCGGGTCGGGAGTGGGCTCGGGCTGCGGGGCGGGCTCGGGGGGCGGGACGGGGACGGTGCCGCCGGACGGCTTGCGGGTGTCCTTGAGGTCGGCGCCGGCGACGGTACGGCTGTCCCGCATGGCGAGACGCGGATCGGTCCCTGCCGACTCCGCCTTGCCCTCCGAATCCGCCTTCCCGGCTGCGGCGGCTGCCGCGGCACCGGTGGCAGTGGCGCCGGCCGGGGCGCCGGGTGCCGATCGGCGTGCCTCGGCGGGCAGGCGCAGGGCGGTGGTCCGGTCGTCCACCGGGGTCCGCTCGGCAGTGCGGGCCTCGGCGGCGGGGACGGCGGCCTTCGTGGCGGGCGTGCGGAGTTCCGGCGGCAGGCGCAGGGCGGTGGTGGCCTGGTCGACGGGCTTGGCGGGGGCGTCACCCTGCTGGTCCGCGGCCTTCTTCGCCGTGCCGGACTTCTCCGGACCGTCGGGCTGTGCGGCCCGCTCGACGCTCTCCGGGCTGTCCGAGGTGTCCGTGGTCGCGGCCGCGGTGTCGGCTCCGTCGGGGGTCTCGGCGGTGGCGGCGGCTGCGGCCGGCCGACGGGCCTCGGCGGGCAGGCGCAGGGCCGTGGTGGCGTTGTCGACGGGCAGCCTCAGCGCTGTGGTGGCGTGGTCCGCGGGCAGCCGGATGGCGGTGGTGGCGTTGTCCACAGTGCGGACACGGAGGTGCACGGTGGAGCCGGCGGGGGCGTCCCCGCTGTCGTGCTCATCGGCATCGTCCTGCTCGGCGTCGTCCCGCTCGGCATCGCGCAGGTCGCCGTCGGCGGCGTCGGTGTCCGCTCCGTCCGGGTCGGTACCGGACTCCGCGTCAGGCCCGGCCGCGCGCTCCGTCCCGGCGTCCGCACGCAGCTTCGGCTCCGGCTCCGACTTCGGCCCGGCAGCCGGCTTCGGCTCCGCGTCCGCAGTCGGCTCGTCGGCGTCCGTGTCGGCGTCCGCCGGGCCGGCCTCGTCCGCGGGGTCGGGTGCGGTCGCGGCCCGGGCGGTGTCCGGGGTGTCCTGGCCGGCCGGGCCGGTCGGCGGTGCACCGTCCGCGGGCCCGGCGGCCCGGTCGGCGGCGGCGCTCTCCGCCTCGGTCACCCGCTCCGCCGCCCCACCGCGCTGCCCTGTGTCCGGGGACTCGCCCACTGACCCATCCTCCTCATCCCGGCCGCTGCCGCGCCGATCCGATTTTCCGACGGGTTCACGTCCCGTCGGGATATCTGTACAGTCTCCGCCACCGGCGGCCCCGCGGGTGTGCACACCCCGCTCGACCGGCCGTTATTCTCCCCGTCCGGCCTGTCCCCTGCTCGGACGCCGGGCTCAGGGGCGCCGGTTCCAGCCTGCCGGGGCAAGGTCACGATTCGGAGGCGTACTCGACAAGCCCGTGTGAGAGGCGTCACGCTGTCTGCATCCACGCGGGGAGGCTTGGATGGGCAGGAGCCGCAGAACTATTCCCGAGGAGCTGTTGCTGCTCGCACTGGACCCGGCCACGGGTACCACCGCGCAGCCGCAGACCCTCGACCTCGGACTCGCCGGGGCGCAGCTGGTCGAGCTGTCCCTGGCCGGACGCATAGCCCCGGACGGGGATCGGATCGCCGTGGTACTGGCGCGGCCGACCGGTGACCCGACCCTCGACCACGCCCTGGAGCTGCTGCGACGGCGCGGCAGCCCGGTCCGGGCGTCGCACTGGATCGGCGGGCCCCGGTTGGGGCTCCGGCAGACGTACCTGGCGCACCTGGAGCGGTGCGGCATGGTGACGGCTGTGGCGGGCCAGGTGTGCGGGGTGCTGCCGACGACGCGCTATCAGGCGTCGGACGACTGCACCAACGCTGCGATCAAGCAGCGGCTGGACACCGCGATCCGCACCGGCGTCCCGCCGGACCCGCGGACGGCCGCCCTGGCGGCGCTGGCGCACGCGGTGGGCCTGGGCAAGCACCTGTACCCGGGCAACGAGGGCCGGTCCTCGCGGTCCCGGCTGCGTGACCTGATCCGCTACGACCCGCTGGGCGGCATGGTGGCGCACGCCGTGATGGACGTGCAGAACGGCCTGCCGGTGCAGCAGAGCCGGACGGCCGCACCACCGGCCGGGCGGCCCGCGACAGGGCGTCCGGTGGCGGCGAGGCCGCCGGCGGGCGGCCGTGCGGTGGCCAACCGCGTGGGCGTGCGGTGATCGGCGCGCGCCGTCGATGAGATCTGGGGCGGCCCGCCCGGCAGGACGACTGCCGGGCGGGCCGCCTCTGCGTTCCGGGGCCGGCAGGTGAAGGCGGAGCGCTTTTACCGTGCGGGCCGTCAGGAACGCAAGGGTTGTCATCCCGATTGAGCTGTTTTCCGATGATCTGTTCAAGTGCGCTGGCCGGATTCCCGCGCACGGAACGGAGACGAGATGGCATGCTCTCCACGTCAGGGGTCGGTACCAATTTCCACACTGTTCCGAGGCGCGGCGCTGCCGCCCGTGCCAGAGGTCCGGCCGGAGGTCGATGTGTCCGCCAGCGTCAATCCCACCGTGCGCCGACGAAGGCTCGGCGCCGAACTTCGGCGCCTGCGTGAGCTGAAGGGCATGACCGCCGAAGAGGTGGCCGGCCGCCTGATGGTGTCCCAGTCCAAGATCAGCAGACTGGAGAACGGGCGCCGGAGCATCAGCCAACGCGATGTCAGGGACCTCTGCGACGTCTACGCGGTGGAGGACGAGCGGATTCGCGCGGGCCTGATGGAGATGGCCCGCGAATCCCGGCAGCGCGGCTGGTGGCACGAGTTCGGCGACATCCCCTACAGCGTCTACATCGGCCTGGAGGCGGAGGCGTCGTCGATCCGCGCCTACGAGTCCTCGTTCGTGCCGGGCCTGATGCAGACCCGCGAGTACGCGGAGGCCGTGGTGGCCGGCACCTTCCCCGACTACGACGCGCAGGCCGTGGAAGCGGCGGGTCGAGGTGCGGGTCAAGCGCCAGCACCGGATAGACGGCGACGACGAGGACCGGCTCGGCAGCCTCTGGGTGGTGATAGACGAGGCGGTGCTGCGCAGGGAGGTCGGCAGCAAGGCGGTGATGGCCGATCAGCTCGCCCGGATGCTGTCGCTCAGCGAGCGCCCGAACATCAACCTGCAGGTGATCCCGTTCAGCCACGGCGCACACCCGGGCATGACCGGGACATTCTCCCTCATGGAGTTCCCCGAGTCGGCGGATTCGACGGTTGTCTACTTCGAAGGAGTGACGAGCGATCTCTACCTGGAGAAGGAGGCTGACGTGCGCCGCTATACCAATCTGTACGACCACCTCCGAGCCGCGGCACTCAGCGTCGCGGACAGTCGGGCACTGATACACACCATCGCAGAGGGGTTCCACGAATGAGCACCACGTCCAGCACCAACCTGAACTGGCGCAAGAGCAGCCACAGCGGCGGCAACGGCGCCTGCGTGGAGATCGCCGTCCCCGACGCGTCCTCGATCGCGGTGCGCGACTCCAAGGACCCGGACGGCCCCCGACTGCACTTCTCGAACGAGGCCTGGGCCGCCTTCGCCGGTGCCGCGGCAGCGGGCGCGTTCGGCGAGGTCTGACCCACCGTGGCGCTACCCGGCGGGCTCAGCCGGTCGGGTAGCGCTCCGCCCAGACCGGGGTGCCGTGCAGCTCCGGCCCGGCCGTCAGCTCCAGGACGAAGTCGTCGGCGAGCTGCAGGATCGTCCCCCGCCCCTCCAGCTCCGCCACCAGGCCGGCCGGCAGCGCCGTCTCCCCGTGCAGCGCGCCCAGCAGGTTGCCGCAGATCGCGCCGGTGGAGTCGCTGTCGCCGGAGTGGTTGACGGCCAGCAGCAGCCCCGTCCGGACGTCCTCCGCCACCAGCGCGCAGTACAGGCCGATGGCCAGCGCCTCCTCGGCGACCCAGCCCTCCCCCAGGGTCTCGATCCGCTCGGCGGAGGGCTCACCGGCCCGGACGGCGTCCAGTGCGCCGCGCAGGGCCGCGGTCGTCTCCTCGTGCTGCGGCCGCTCCGACAGGAGGGCGAGCGCCAGGTGGACGCCCTCCTCCAGGGTGCCGCCGCGGGCCACCGCGTGGACGATGACGGCGAGCGCACCGGCCGAGAGGTACCCGGTGGGGTGGCCGTGGGTCAGCACCGAGCACTCGACCGCGAGCTGGAACACCAGGCCCGGGTCCCAGGCGGTCAGCAGGCCGAACGGGGCGGCGCGCATCACGGTGCCGCAGCCCTTGGAGTGCGGGTTGCGCGGCGCCTCCACGGTGCCGAGGCGTTCGGCGTCCGGCCCGGACAGCCCGGAGAGGCAGGCCTGACCGGGTGCCCGCTGCGCGTAGAGCCACTCCTCGCGGCCGAGCCAGCCGAGGTCGGCGCGGCGTTCGTCCGGGCCCCAGTCGCGCTGGGTGGCGTGCCAGCGCAGGTAGGCGCGGTGCACGTCGGTGGGCGGGTGCCAGGTGCCGGTGTCCCGGCTGATGTGCGCCCGGATGAGGCCGTCCAGGGTGAACAGGCTCATCTGGGTGTCGTCGGTGACGGCGCCGCGCCGCCCGTAGGCCGGAACGTAGCCGGTCACGCCCCGCTCGCCGTGCGCCGCCCGGATCTTCTCCAGCGAGTCGAACTCGATGCCGGCGCCGAGCGCGTCGCCGACCGCCCCGCCGAGCAGACAGCCCCGGACGCGGCTGCGGAAGTCCTGCTGCTGGGCTCGCGACCACAGAGGCATCACGGTGCGCTTCCTTTCGGCCGAGGGGAGGTCCGGGAGCTGCACTGTATTCGAAGATTCGGACGGGTCGGCGGGGAGGTCGAACACCAGCGCCTCAACAGCCTGTTGAAGCACCGGGTGCGACCTCCCCGGCGGCGGCCACCGGGCCGCCGCCGGACCGTCAGTCGAGGACCGGCAGCAGGGCCGGGAGGTGACCGTCGGAGGCGAGCGCGGCCGCCCGCCGCTCGGCCGGCACCTCGCCGTAGGTGGTGGTGCGCTGCCGGTGCGGACGCCCGGCGGCCACCGCGATCGCCTCCAGGTCGCGCACCGACTTGTGGCTGCCCCAGGACGACCCCGCCATCCGGGAGATGGTCTCCTCCATCAGCGTCCCGCCCAGGTCGTTGGCCCCGGACCTGAGCATCTCGGCCGCGCCCTCGGCGCCCAGCTTCACCCACGACGTCTGGATGTTGCGGATGTGCGGGTGCAGCAGCAGCCGCGCCATCGCCACCACCGCCCGGTTGTCCCGGGCCGTCGGCCCCGGCCGCGCCACCCCGGCCAGGTAGACCGGCGCGTTGGTGTGCACGAACGGCAGGGTCACGAACTCGGTGAAGCCGCCCGTGCGCTGCTGGATGCCGGCCAGCAGCCGCAGGTGCGCCAGCCAGTGCGCCGGGGTGTCCACGTGCCCGTACATCATCGTCGACGACGAGCGGATGCCGAGCTCGTGCGCGGTGCTCACCACCTCCACCCAGGTCGCCGCCGGCAGCTTGCCCTTGGTCAGCACCCAGCGGACGTCGTCGTCGAGGATCTCCGCCGCCGTCCCCGGAATGGTGTCCAGACCCGCCTCCTTGGCGCGCTGCAGCCACTCGCGGATCGACAGCCCCGTCCGGGTCGCCCCGTTCACCACCTCCATCGGCGAGAACGCGTGCACGTGCATCGCCGGCACCCGCTCCTTCACCGCCCGCGCGATGTCGAAGTAGGCCGTCCCCGGCAGGTCCGGATGGATGCCGCCCTGCATGCACACCTCGGTCGCCCCGACCTCCCAGGCCTGCGCGGCCCGCTCGGCGACCTGCTCCAGCGACAGCGTGTACGCGTCCGCGTCCGTCCGCCGCTGCGCGAACGCACAGAACCGGCAGCCGGTGTAGCAGACATTGGTGAAGTTGATGTTCCGGGTCACGCAGTACGTCACCTCGTCGCCGACCGCCGCCCGGCGCACGTCGTCGGCGATGCCGCACAGCGCGTCCAGCGCCTGGCCGTCGGCGTGGAACAGGGCCAGTGCCTGGTCGTCCGTCAGCCGCTCCGGGTCGTCCGCGGCCACCGCGAGCGCCGCCCGGACGTCCGGGTCCAGCCGGCGCACCCCGGCCGCGGCAACCTGCTCGCGCAGCACCTCCCAGTCGCCGTAGACCTCCTCGAAGTCCGCCCGGCGGTCCGCCGACCGGCCCTCGGTGTCGATGGTGCGGTGCAGGTCGGTGCGGCCGGAACCGACCTGCACGTCCTCCGGCTCCTGCCAGGGCAGGCCCACCGGCAGGGCGTCCGCGCGCGCCAGCCCGGTCTCCGGGTCGGCGAGCGCCGCCACGTGCGGCACCAGCCGCGGGTCCAGCCACGGCTCGCCGCGCCGCACGAACTCCGGATAGATGGTCAGCCGCTCCCGCAGCTCGAACCCGGCCTGCGCCGTCCGCGCCGCCAGTTCCTCGATCTGCGGCCAGGGGCGCTCCGGGTTGACGTGGTCCGGCGTCAGCGGCGACACGCCGCCCCAGTCGTCGATGCCGGCGCCGATCAGCAGCGCGTACTCGGCGTCCACCAGGTTCGGCGGCGCCTGGATCCGCGCCCCGGGGCCGAGCACCAGCCGGGCCACCGCGACCGCCGCCGCCAGCTCCTCCAGCTCCGCGTCCGGCATCGCCCGCATCGCCGTCCCGGGCTTCGCCCGGAAGTTCTGCACGATGACCTCCTGCACGCCCCGGTACTGCCGGGCCGCGCGGCGGATCTCGAACAGCGCGTCCGCCCGCTCCTCGTACGTCTCCCCGATGCCGATCAGCACGCCGGTGGTGAAGGGCACCGAGCTGCGCCCGGCGTCCTGCAGCACCCGCAGCCGCACCGCCGGCTCCTTGTCGGGCGAGCCGTGGTGCGGGCCGCCGGGCTCCGACCACAGCCGGGTCGCGGTCGTCTCCAGCATCATCCCCATGGAGGGCGCCACCGGCTTCAGCCGCTGGAAGTCCGTCCAGGTCAGCACGCCCGGGTTGAGGTGCGGCAGCAGCCCGGTCTCCTCCAGCACCCGGATCGCCATCGCCCGCACGTACGCCAGGGTGTCGTCGTAGCCGTGCGCGTCCAGCCACTCCCGGGCCTCCGGCCAGCGGTCCTCGGGACGGTCCCCGAGCGTGAACAGCGCTTCCTTGCAGCCCAGCGCCGCGCCCTGCCGGGCGATCTCCAGCACCTCGTCCGGGGACAGGAACATCCCGTGCCCGTCGCGCTTCAGCTTGCCCGGCACGGTGACGAACGTGCAGTAGTGGCAGCGGTCCCGGCACAGCCGGGTCAGCGGGACGAACACCTTCTTCGAGTAGGTGACCACCCCGGGCCGGCCGGCCGCGGCCAGCCCCGCGTCCCGGACCCGCGCCGCCGACGAACAGAGGTCCCGCAGGTCCGCCCCACGGGCCTGGAGCAGCACGGCTGCCTCGGCGAGGTCCAGGGTGACGCCGTCCCGCGCGCGGCGCAGGGCCCGGCGCATCGAGGAGGCGGTGGGAGCGGGCTCGGGTGCATCCATGCGCCGACGATACGCGACGTGTCCGACCTCGGGATGACGGGACCCTGAGGCGCTGTCAGGGTTGCGTGAGCCGAACGATGTACACGGATCTGGCCCTCTGGGTCGATGCCCGGGCGGCCGCCGGGCCGTCTAATGGAGAGTGCAGAGGGACGGCGACACGGAGGGGATGAGCGAGATGACGGAGCAGCCGGAGCCGGTGGCGTACCGGTCGCGCCGGAGGGCGCTGGTGCGGGTGGCGGTACCGATCGCGGTGGTCGCGGCGGTGGGGGCGGGCATCGGGCTGGTGCCCGCGCTCGCCAGCGACAACGGGCCGAGCCTGCCGTCGGTGACGGCGCAGCAGCTGGTGGCGAAGGCCCTCGGGTCGGACACCCAGGCGCTGTCCGGCACCGTCCAGGTGAAGGCCGACCTGGGGGTGCCGACGCAGCTGCTGGGCCTGGCCGGCGGGGCGGCCGGCTCCCGGAAGGCGGGCGGCGCCGACCCGACGGCGAAGCTGACGGCCCTGCTGGGCGGTCAGCACACCCTGCAGGTCGCGGTGGACGGCCCCGACCACCAGCGGGTCGGTCTGGTGGAGGACCTGGCGGGCTACGAGCTGGTGCACAACGGCGCCGACGTGTGGGCGTGGGACAGCTCCTCCAACGAGGCGCAGCACCTGAAGGCGCCGCAGGATGCCGCCGGGAGGGCCGCCGCCCGGCAGCCCTCCGGGCCGGTGTCCGGGCTGCCGGTGACGCCGCAGGAGGCGGCCGGGCGCTTCCTGGCGATGAGCGCCGGCACGACGTCGGTGACGGTGGACGGCACCACCACGGTGGCCGGCCGGTCCGCGTACCGGCTGGTGGTGAAGCCGCTGCAGAAGGGCTCCACGATCGGCCAGGTGCGGATCGCGGTGGACGCCGCCACCGGTGTCCCGCTGTCGGTGCAGGCGATGGCGGCGGCCGGCGGCACGGCGCTGGACGTGCACTTCAGCTCGGTGTCGTTCGCGAAGCCGGCGGCGTCGGCGTTCGTGTTCACAGTGCCGAAGGGGGCGAAGGTCACCGAGCACGGGGCCGACGGCGCGCGGGCCGGGAAGGGCGCCCCGGCGCCGGAGCCGGCCGGTACCGCGCCGCGGCCGAAGGTGGTCGGCGAGGGCTGGACATCGGTGGTGGAGGCGGCGCTGCCGACCGGCGGGCCGGCGTCCGGTGACGCGCACGGCGGCAAGGGCGCGACGGGCGCGCTGGGCTCGCTGTCGATGCTGAAGGGCTTCGGCAAGCAGGTCACCGGCGGCACCCTGATCTCGACGAAGGTGCTGAACGTGCTGGTGACGGACGACGGGCGGGTGTTCGCCGGTGCGGTGACGCTGCCGGTCCTGCAGAGTGCGGCCGGGGTGAAGTAGCAGTGGCGGGCGCTCCCGTGGCGGAGCGGGGCCGGGCCCTTCGGGGTCCGGCCCCCGCCGGGCCGGACGAGGTGATCCGCACCCGCGGGCTGAGCAAGGGCTTCGGCGGGCGACTCGCGGTGGACGGACTGGATCTGACCGTCCCGCGGGGCAGTGTCTTCGGCTTCCTGGGCCCGAACGGCTCCGGCAAGACGACGACGATCCGGATGCTGATGGGGCTGATCGCGCCGTCCGCCGGTTCGGCGACGGTGCTGGGCGCGCCGATGCCGCAGTCGGTGGGCACGGTGCTGCCCCGGGTGGGCGCGCTGATCGAGGGCCCGGCGCTGTACGGGTTCCTGTCGGGGCGGGCCAACCTGGCCCGGTTCGACGCGGCCGATCCGACGGCGGATCCGCGCAGCCGGGACACCCGGGTGGCGTCGGCGCTGGAGCGGGTGGGGCTGTCGGCGGCGGCGGGCAAGAAGGCCCGGGCGTACTCGCTCGGCATGAAGCAGCGGCTGGGCCTGGCCGCGGCGCTGCTGCAGCCGCGTGAGCTGCTGGTGCTGGACGAGCCGACCAACGGCCTGGACCCGCAGGGCATGCGGGAGATCCGCGCGCTGGTCCGGGAGGTGGCGGCGGAGGGCACGACGGTCTTCCTCTCCTCGCACCTGCTGGACGAGATCGAGCAGGTCTGCACGCACGCCGCGGTGATGTCCCGGGGGCGGCTGGTGGTGCAGGGCACGGTGGCGGAGCTGGCCGCCCGGGCGCAGCGGCGGCTGGTGGTGCGGACGGCGGACACGGCCGCGGCCGCCGAGGTGCTGAAGCGCCGGGGCGTGACGGACGTGCAGGTCGGCGAGGTGACGGTGGAGGGGCTGCCGCCGGAGGGCGAGGCGGAGCTGCCGGCGATCTGTGCGGCGCTGGTGGCGGCGGGGGTCGGGGTGCGCGGGTTCGGGGTCGAGCGCGGCACGTTGGAGGACGCATTCGTGGCGCTGACCGGGGAGGGCTTCGATGTCGCAGGCTGAGGCCGGGGCGGCGGGCGCGGTGGCGGCCCGCGGGGCGGTGCCGGGCGCCACGGCGCCTCCGGCGGTGCCGCGGGTGACGGCGGCCGGGTACGCGGCACTGTTCGTCTCCGAGTTGGGGCTGGTCTTCCGGCGGGCGCGGACGATGGCGCTGCTGGGGATCCTGGCGGCGTTGCCGGTGCTGATCGGCGTGGTGGTCCGGCTCCGGACGGGTGGCGCGCGGGGCGAGGGCCCGGCGTTCATCGCCCAGGTGACCCAGAACGGCCTTTTCCTCGTCTTTACCGCGCTGGCGGTGGCGTTGCCGGTGTTCCTGCCGATGACGGTCGGGGTGGTGGCGGGCGACGCGGTCGCCGGGGAGGCGAGCGGTGGCACGCTGCGCTACCTGCTGGTGGCCCCGGCCGGGCGGACGCGGCTGCTGGCCGCGAAGTTCTGTGCGGCCCTCGCCTACTGCCTGGTGGCGACCGGGGTGATCGCCCTGTCGGCGCTGGCGACCGGGGCGGCGCTGTTCCCCCTCGGCGAGGTGACCCTGCTCTCGGGCGACACGATCAGTGCGGGTGACGCGCTGCTGCGCGCGCTGCTGGTGGCCCTGGTGGTGGCGGCGTCCCTGGGCGGTCTGGTCGCGATCGGGCTGTTCGTGTCGACGCTGACGACCAGCGGGATCGCGGCGATGGCGACCACGGTGGTGCTGGTGATCACGGTGCAGATCCTGGACACCTTCCCGCAGCTGGAGGCGGTGCAGCCGTACCTGTTCACGCATCGCTGGCTGAGCTTCTCGGATCTGCTCCGGCAGCCGATGCACTGGGACAACGTCCTGGCGGACCTCGGTCTCCAGGCGGTGTACGCGGCGGTGTTCGGCTCGGCGGCGTGGGCCCGCTTCACCAGCCGGGACGTCACGGGCTGACCGGCCGGGGGCGGGCCGGGGCCGCCCGAGGGGCGGCCCGGTCAGCGCAGCGGCAGCATCCGCGAGGCGGCGACGGCGCAGGCGAGCACCGGCAGCTGGCCGGGGGCGATCAGGAACAGCGGCGACCAGTTCGGGCAGACCAGCCGGACTCCCGCGGTCAGGCCGTGCAGCCGGGCGCGGTGCGAGCCCTTCAACTCGACCCGGTCCAGCCGGTACGGGCCGTCGAGGCTTATCGCCGGGCGGCCGTGGCGCTGCCACTGGATGGCGACGGGGCCGCCGCTGGGTGTCGAGGTCAGCAGCAGTTCGCCGCTCTCGGCGGCGTCGAACTCGCGGCGGACGGCGGGCACGTGCAGCCCGGCTCCGGCGAAGAGGCCGTCGGCCTCGTCGCGGACGGACTGGACGGCATGGCCGACGCTCACGGCGGCCCGCCGGAAAGGCCGGGCCAGCTGACCCGTGAGCTGACCGGTGAGGTGAACCATCGCAACCCTCCTGTGGCCGTGCGGCGCCCGCACAGCCCGGGGTTTCCGTCGGCTGTCGGCGGTGGCACCCCGGACGTTAGCAGTCCGGGACGGCGGTTGAGGAGATCCGGCAACCAGTTCTTCACAGCAGGAGTGCCGGTGCGAACGGCCCCCGCGCAGAGCGCAGCCGGGCGGTCTCAGCGGGTGACGGCCGGGCCCGTCGCGGGCTCCTCGGGGAGGCCTGCGGCGGCCGGCCCGGAGCCGAGCGGGGGCGGGCGGCTGCGGCTGCCGCGGCGGCGGCGAGTGCGGCCCGGTCGGCGCGGACGCGGCGCACCGCGTCGAAGGTCAGGATGGCCAGGGCGGCCCAGACCAGGGCGAAGCCGGCCCAGCGGGCGGGCGGCATCGATTCGTGGAAGACGGCGATGCCGATCAGGAACTGGAAGACCGGCGCCAGGTACTGCAGCAGGCCGAGGGTGGTGAGCGGGACGCGGACGGCGGCGGCGCCGAAGCAGAGCAGCGGGACGGCGGTGATCAGGCCGCTGATCATGAGCAGCCCCGAGTGCGCCCAGGCCGAGGTGGATCCGGCGGCGTGGCCGAAGCTGCCGGTGCCGCGGATCTGCAGGTAGATCAGGAAGCCGAGGGCGAAGGGGAACATCACGGCGCTCTCCAGCGCGAAGCTCTCCTGGCCGCCGAGCGCGACCTTCTTCTTCAGCAGTCCGTAGGTGGCGAAGGAGAGGGCGAGGGTGAGGGCGATCCAGGGCAGCCGGCCGTAGCCGACGGTCAGGACGGCCACCGCGAGGACGCCGACGCCGACGGCGGCCCACTGGGCGCGCCGCAGCCGCTCGTGCAGGAGCAGGACGCCGAAGCCGATGGTGACCAGGGGGTTGATGAAGTAGCCCAGGCTGGTCTCGACGACGTGTCCGGAGTTCACACCCCAGATGTAGACGCCCCAGTTGACGGAGATGACAACGGCCGCGGCGGCGACCAGGGCGAGCCGGCGGGGCTGGGCGAGGAGGGCCGGATCCAGGCCCAGCGGCGCTGGACGAGGAGCATCAGCACGACGGCGACGAGGGACCAGACCATTCGGTTGGCGAGGATGTCGACGGCGGCGCTGGGTTCGAGCAGCGGCCAGAAGAGCGGGAACAGCCCCCACATGCCGTACGCGGCGGCTCCGTACCAGAATCCGCGGCCGGCCTCGTCCTGGTCCGTCATGCCGCCCTGCCCTCCACGCGCGCCGTTGTCGGATCGACGGTAGCGGGCGGGAGGGCAGGATGTCACTTCCGTATCCACCTTTTGGTCATGACAGTTGCCTCAGGCACCCAGTGCGGCCTTCACCGAGTCCGCCAGCGGGGTGGTGGGGCGGCCGATCAGCGCCGAGAGGACGCCCCGGTCGCGGGCCAGCTCGCCGCGCCCGATCGCGGCGTCGACGTCCACCAGGATCGCCGCGAAGGCCTCGGGCAGCCCCGCGCCGACCAGCGCCGCCCGGTGCTCGGCGGGGGTCACGTCGCGGTACTCGACCGGTCGGCCGGAGTGCGCGGCCAGCTCGGCCGCGTACTCCGACAGGCTCCACGCCCGGTCGCCGCTCAGCTCGTAGGCCCGGTCGACGTGGCCCTCGCCGGTGAGGACGGCGACGGCGGCGGCCGCGTAGTCGGCCCGCGCGGCGGAGGCGACCCGGCCGTCTCCGCTGCTGCCGAGCACGACACCGCGCTCGACGGCGTCGGCCGCGGCCGCGGTGTAGTTCTCGGTGTACCAGCCGTTGCGCAGGAAGACGTGCGGCAGGCCGGAGGCGAGGATCGCGGCCTCGGTCGCCTTGTGCTCGGCGGCGAGGTCGAAGCCGGCCTCGTCGCCGCCCAGCACGCCGGTGTAGGCGAGCAGCGCGACGCCGGCCTCGGCGGCCGCGTCGACCACCGCGGCGTGCTGGGCGATCCGGGAGCCGACCTCGCTGCCGGAGATCAGCAGGACCTTCTCGCCGGCGCGGAAGGCTCCGGCCAGGGTCTCGGGCCGGCTGTAGTCGACGACCCGGACCTCGACGCCGCGGGCCGCCCAGTCGGCGGCCTTCTCCGCGGAACGCACGGCGACGGCGACCTCGCCGACGGGGATCTCGGCCAGCAGGCCCTCGACGACCAGGCGGCCGAGCTGTCCGGTGGCACCGGTGACGACGATCATTGCGCACTCCCTCAAGGTGGTTTCGTGTTCAACCACCACGGTAGGCGGCCCACTAACCAATCGAAAGTACGCACTTTGAAGTACGGTACTGATATGAAGGTAAGTGCAGCCCTCGCGCCGCTCGCCGCGCTGTCGCCCGCCGAAGCGCTCCCCGCCGGGCGGCCGGCCGGCCCGGTCGGCGACGTCACCGACCGCTCCTGCCCCTCCCGGATCGTCCTGGAGCACGTCACCAGCCGCTGGGGCGTCCTCGTCCTGATCGCCCTGCGCGAGCGCGGCTACCGGTTCAGCGAGCTGCGCCGCCAGGTCGCCGGGGTCAGCGAGAAGATGCTCGCGCAGACCCTGCAGACCCTGGAGCGGGACGGCTTCGTGCACCGCGAGGCCCACCCGGTGATCCCGCCCCGGGTCGACTACAGCCTCACCCCGCTCGGCCGGAACGCCGCCGAACTGGTCGCCGCCCTGGGCCACTGGGTCGAACGGGCCCTGCCCGAGGTGACCGCGGCCCGCAGCGCCTACGACAGCCGCTGAGCGCCCGGGCGACCCGACAACACCCGGCGCCGGCCGCGGACGCCGCAAGGGCCCCTGCACGCCTTCTGCGGGGGCCCTGCGCCGACGGCAACCGGGTCTAGACCACCGTCCAGGTGTCCTTGCCGTGCAGCAGCCCCGCCAGGTCGCCCCGGCCGTGGGCCGACTCGGCCCGCTCCAGCTGCTCGGCCATCAACGTGTCGTACACCGGGCGCTGCACGCTGCGCAGCACGCCGATCGGCGTGTGGTGCAGGGCGTCGGCGTCGGCGAGCCGGGTGAGCGCGAACGCGGTGGCGGGGCCCTCGGCGTGCGCGTCGTGGACGACCACGTCGGCTTCGTTGGCCTCCGTGACCCGGTCGACGCACAGGTCGCCGTCGGGCCGGCGGAAGACGCCGCGGTCGGTGCCGAAGCGGATCGGCCGACCGTGCTCCAGGCGGATCAGCGCCTCGTCCCGGGTGGCGGGCTCCTTGAGGACCTCGAAGGCGCCGTCATTGAAGATGTTGCAGTTCTGGTAGATCTCCACCAGCGCGGTGCCCTGGTGCTCGGCCGCGGCCCGGAGCACCTCGGTCAGGTGCTTGCGGTCCGAGTCGATGGTGCGGGCGACGAAGGTGGCCTCGGCGCCGACGGCGAGCGAGAGCGGGTTGAACGGCGCGTCCAGGAGCCCATCGGCGTCGACTTGGTGATCTTGCCGACCTCGCTGGTCGGCGAGTACTGGCCCTTGGTGAGGCCGTAGATCCGGTTGTTGAACAGCAGGATCTTGAGGTTGACGTTGCGGCGCAGCGCGTGGATCAGGTGGTTGCCGCCGATCGACAGCGCGTCGCCGTCTCCGGTGACCACCCAGACGCTGAGGTCGCGCCGGGAGGTCGCCAGGCCGGTGGCGATCGCCGGGGCGCGGCCGTGGATGGAGTGCATGCCGTAGGTGTTCATGTAGTACGGGAACCGTGAGGAGCAGCCGATGCCGGAGACGAAGACGGTGTTCTCGCGGCGGATCCCGAGTTCGGGCATGAACGACTGAACGGCGGCCAGGATCGCGTAGTCACCGCAGCCGGGGCACCAGCGGACCTCCTGGTCGGTCTTGAAGTCCCTTGCGGCCAGCGGGGTGTCGGACTTGGGTACGAGGCGCAGTGCCGGGAAGTCGCTCATCGGGTCTCCTCCGCGTCGAGGGTGCCGATCGCCGCGTGCAGGACGTCGGCCAACTGGGCGGCCTTGAAGGGCAGTCCGCGCACCTGGTTGTAGGACTGCGCGTCGACCAGGTACTTGGCGCGCAGCAGCATGGCGAGCTGTCCGAGGTTCATCTCCGGGACGATGACCCGCTCGTAGCGCTTGAGGACGGTGCCGAGGTCGGCCGGGAAGGGGTTGAGGTGGCGCAGGTGGGCCTGGGCGACCCGGCCGCCGTCGGCGCGCACCCGGCGGACGGCGGCGGTGATCGGCCCGTAGGTGGAGCCCCAGCCGAGGACGAGGACGCGGGCGTCCCCGGTGGGGTCGTCGACCTCCAGTGGGGGTACGGCGATGCCGTCGACCTTGGCCTGCCGGGTGCGGACCATGAAGTCGTGGTTGGCGGGGTCGTAGGAGATGTTGCCGGTGCCGTCCTGCTTCTCGATGCCGCCGATGCGGTGTTCGAGGCCGGGGGTGCCGGGGACGGCCCAGGGGCGGGCCAGGGTCTGCGGGTCGCGCTTGTACGGCCAGAAGGCCCGGCTGCCGTCCTCCAGTTCGTGGTTCGGTTCGGTGGCGAACTCGACCGACAGGTCGGGCAGTTCGTCGACGGCGGGGATCCGCCAGGGTTCCGACCCGTTGGCGAGGTAGCCGTCCGAGAGCAGGAAGACCGGGGTGCGGTAGGTCAGCGCGATCCGGGCCGCCTCCAGGGCGGCGGTGAAGCACTCGGCGGGGGTGGCGGGTGCGACGATCGGGACGGGCGCCTCGCCGTTGCGGCCGAACATCGCCTGCAGCAGGTCGGCCTGCTCGGTCTTGGTGGGCAGGCCGGTGGAGGGGCCGCCGCGCTGGATGTCGACGACGAGCAGCGGCAGTTCGAGGAGACGGCGAGGCCGATCGTCTCGGACTTCAGCGCCACGCCGGGGCCCGAGGTGGTGGTGACGCCCAGTGCCCCGCCGAACGCCGCCCCCAGGGCGGCGCCGATGCCGGCGATCTCGTCCTCGGCCTGGAAGGTCCGCACGCCGAAGTTCTTGTGCTTCGACAGCTCGTGCAGGATGTCCGAGGCCGGGGTGATCGGGTACGAGCCGAGGAACAGCGGCAGGGCGGCGCGTTCGGCGGCCGCGATCAGCCCGTAGGAGAGGGCGAGGTTGCCGGAGATGTTGCGGTAGGTGCCGGCCGGGACGCGGGCCGGGGGATCTCGTAGGAGACCGCGAAGTCCTCGGTGGTCTCGCCGAAGTTCCAGCCGGCCCGGAAGGCCGTGATGTTGGCCTCGGCGATGTCGGGCTTCCTGGCGAACTTCTGCCGCAGGAAGTCCTCGGTGCCGCGGGTGGGGCGGTGGTACATCCAGGAGAGCAGGCCGAGGGCGAACATGTTCTTCGCCCGTTCGGCGTCCTTGCGGGCCAGGCCGCTGTCCTTCAGCGCCTCCAGGGTGAGCGTGGTCAGCGGCACCCGGTGCAGCCGGAAGGCGTCCAGCGAGCCGTCGCCCAGCGGGTCGGCCGCATAGCCGACCTTGGCCAGGGCGCGCTTGGTGAACTCGTCCGTGTTGACGATGATCTCCGCGCCGTGCGGCAGGTCCGGCAGGTTCGCCTTGAGGGCGGCCGGGTTCATCGCGACCAGCACGTTCGGCGCGTCGCCCGGCGTCAGGATGTCGTGGTCGGCGAAGTGCAGCTGGAAGCTGGAGACGCCGGGCAGCGTACCGGCGGGGGCCCGGATCTCGGCGGGGAAGTTCGGCAGCGTCGACAGGTCGTTGCCGAACGACGCCGTCTCCGAGGTGAAGCGGTCACCGGTGAGCTGCATGCCGTCGCCGGAGTCCCCGGCGAACCGGATGATCACCCGGTCGAGCCGGCGGGTGGGCTTCACGGGACGTCCTTGCCGGGCCGACGGCGGCGCCGAGCCCGGGCGGCCCTCGCTCCCGTCCGAACCGTCCACTGCCTCTGACTGATCGACCTGACTGGTCACTGCCGCGGACCTCCTCGTGGACGCCAGCCGCGGGCGTGAGCCGTGTGCCCCGTCCGCCTGGTGCACCCATCGCATCCTAGGACGGCCGGGGATCACTCGACCGGAACTCGCGCAGGCGGCGTCGCACGGTGCGCCATCTTCGATGACTCGGGGTGCCCCGCACCGCCGCCCGGGCGGGCCCGGCTACGACTCCAGATAGGTGAGGACGGCGAGCACCCGACGGTGGTCCTCCTGGCTCTGCGCCAGGCCCAGCTTGGTGAAGATGTTGCTGACGTGCTTCTCCACCGCGCCGTCGGAGACCACCAGCTGCCGGGCGATCGCCGAGTTGGTGCGGCCCTCGGCCATGAGGCCCAGCACCTCGCGCTCGCGCGGGGTGAGCCCCTCCAGGACGTCGCCGCGCCGGCTGCGGCTGAGCAGCTGCTGCACGACCTCCGGGTCCAGCGCGGTGCCGCCGCCGGCGACCCGGACGACCGCGTCCACGAATTCGCGGACCTCGGCCACCCGGTCCTTCAGCAGGTAGCCGACGCCGCGGGTGGAGCCCGCCAGCAGCTCCCCGGCGTACTGCTCCTCCACGTACTGCGACAGCACCAGCACGCCGATGCCGGGGTGCAGGCCGCGGAGCGTCACGCAGGCCCGTACGCCCTCGTCGGTGTGGGTGGGCGGCATCCGCACGTCGGCGACGACCACGTCCGGCGCGCTGCCGGCCTCGACGAGGTCGTGGACGGCCTTCAGCAGGGCCTCGCCGTCGCCGACGCCCGCGACCACCTCCAGCCCGCGGTCGGTGAGCAGCCGGGTCAGCCCCTCGCGGAGCAGGACGGAGTCCTCGGCGATGACGACACGCAGCACGGCGAACAGCCCCCTTCGGCGGTGGGTCCCCCGGACCCGGCCCGTCCCACGCGGTGCGGGACCGGCGGTCTCACATGGTGCGGATGGCCACCGCGTCGCACAGCCCCTGCAGGGCCGCCTTCGCCGGGCAGTCCGGCAGCGGCTCCAGCAGCGCCCGGGCCTCCTCCGCGTAGCGGAGCGTCTCGCGGCGGGCGCGCTCCAGGGCCGGGTGCCGGCGCAGCAGGCGCAGGGCCTCGGCGTGCGCCTCGTCGTCCTCGGCGAGGTCGCCGGCGAGGAGCTCGCGCAGCCGCAGGTCGGCCGGGTCGTCCTCGTCCACCGGGGTCTGCCGGAGCAGCAGCACGGGCAGCGTGGGGACGCCCTCGCGCAGGTCGGTGCCGGGGGTCTTGCCGGACTCGTGGCTGTCGCTGGCGATGTCGAGGACGTCGTCGGCGAGCTGGAAGGCGGTGCCCATGCGCTCGCCGTACTGGGTGAGGAGGTCGACGACGCGCGGCTCGGCGCCGGCCATCAGCGCGCCGAAGCGACAGGAGACGGCGACCAGCGAGCCGGTCTTGCCGGCGATGACGTCCAGGTAGTGCTGGAGCGGGTCCTCGGAGGGGCGCGGTCCGGCGGTCTCCAGGATCTGGCCGGTCACCAGGCGCTCGAACGCGTCGGCCTGGATGCGGACGGCCTCCGGGCCGAGGTCGGCGAGGACCTGCGAGGCGCGGGAGAAGAGGAAGTCGCCGGTGAGGATGGCGACCGAGTTGTCCCAGCGGGAGTTGGCGCTGGCGGCGCCGCGGCGCACCGGGGCCTCGTCCATCACGTCGTCGTGGTACAGGGTGGCGAGGTGGGTGAGCTCGACGACGACGGCGGCGGGCACCACGCCGGGCGCGTACGGGTCACCGAACTGGGCGGCGAGCATGACCAGCAACGGGCGGAAGCGCTTGCCGCCGGCCTCGATCAGGTGGCTGGCGGTCACGGTGATGAACGGAACCTCGCTCTTCACCGTCTCGACCAGCGCCGCTTCCACGGCGTCCATACCGGCCTGGACGTCGCGGGTCAGATCGCGGTCCTGCACGCTCAGCCCGAAGGGCCCCACGACGGTCACGAAGACCACTCCTGTCCCTGGTCGATCCAGCGGCCCGGCCCTTGCTGCCGCCCTCAGCACGTGCCCCTGCACGTACTAGGCAGCGTATCCGGTCACGAGTGGATCACTGCACCGGGCATGCGCCCTCCGGCGGTGCTTGGGCCGGGTGGTGCACCCTGCGGGGCGGCCGCCGGCGGAGCGGGTCGCACCCGTTCGGGCCGGGCAGCCGTCCGGCCCCCGCCGAGTGGCGGGGGCCGGACGCCGCCGAGCCCGTTCCACGTCGTGTCGTCAGCTCCCGCCTGCCCGGCGGCGCCGAACGCACGCCCTACCGGACGAAGAGCGAGGCCTTCGCCGCCAGGTCGAGGAAGTACTGCGGCAGCAGGCCGAGGCCGAGGGTCACCAGCACGCCGATGCCGATGGCGGTGGCGGTGAGCGGGCTGGGGACGGCCACGGAGGGCCCTGCGGCTGCGGGTCGGAGAAGAACATCAGCACGATGACGCGGATGTAGAAGAACGCCGCGACGGCCGAACTGAGCACACCGATGATCACCAGCGGCGTGGCGCCGCCCGCCGCCGCGGCCTGGAAGACCGCGAACTTCCCGGTGAAACCGCTGGTCAGCGGGATGCCGGCGAAGGACAGCAGGAACAGCGCGAAGACCGCGGCGAGCAGCGGGGAGCGCCGGCCGAGCCCGGCCCAGCTGGACAGGTGGGTGGCCTCGCCCTTGGAGTCGCGCACCAGGGTGACGACGGCGAACGCGCCGAGGGTCACGAAGGAGTACGCGAGGAGGTAGAAGAGCACCGCGCCCAGGCCCTGCTTGCTGGTCGCGATGAGGCCGGTCAGGATGAATCCGGCGTGCGCGATCGAGGAGTAGGCGAGGAGCCGCTTCACGTCCTGCTGGGTGACGGCGAGGATCGCGCCGACCACCATGGTCAGGATCGCCACGCCCCACATGACGGGCCGCCAGTCCCACTTCAGGCCGGGGAAGGCCACGTAGAACAGCCGCAGGAAGGCGCCGAACGCGGCCGTCTTGGTGGCCGCCGCCATGAACCCGGTGACCGGGGTCGGGGCACCCTGGTAGACGTCCGGGGTCCAGGAGTGGAAGGGGACGGCGCCGACCTTGAAGAGCAGGCCGACCGCGACCATCGCCAGGCCGATCAGCAGCAGCGCGTCGTTCTGGGTGGTGACGGCGAGGGCCGGGGTGACCGGAGCGACGCCCGACACCACGTCGGCGATGTCGCCGAGCTGGACGCTGCCCGCGTAGCCGTACAGCAGGGCGGTGCCGAACAGGAAGAACGCCGAGGCGAAGGCGCCGAGCAGGAAGTACTTGACCGCCGCCTCCTGGGAGAGCAGCCGACGGCGGCGGGCCAGGGCGCAGAGCAGGTACAGCGGGAGGAGAAGACCTCCAGCGCGACGAACATCGTCAGCAGGTCGTTGGCGGCCGGGAAGAGCAGCATGCCGCCGACCGCGAACAGGGTGAGCGGGAAGACCTCGGTGGTGGCGAAGCCGGCCCGGGTGGCGTCCCGCTCCTGCTCGCCGCCGGGGACGGCGGAGGCCTGCGCGGTGAACGCGTCCACGCCGTGCCCGTTCAGGCGCGGCTCCAGCTTCCGTTCGGCGTAGGTGAGGACGGCGAGGACGGCGGTCAGCAGGATGACGCCCTGCAGGAAGAGCGCGGGTCCGTCGATCGCGACGGCGCCCATCGCCAGCAGGCCGGCCTTGGTCGTGCCGTAGCCCTGGGCGGCGAGCACGACCACGGCGGCGAAGGCGCCGCCGAGGCCGAGCAGCGAGATGCCGAGCTGGGCGCCGTAGCGGGACCGGCGGGGCAGGAACGCCTCGGCGAGGATGCCGGCGATCGCCGCACCGAAGACGATCAGCATCGGGGAGAGCTGACCGTACTCGACGTGCGGGGCGGGGATGCTGGGGCTGTTGCCGCCCGCAGCAGCGAGCCAACCGGTCACTGGTGCTCACCTCCGGAGGTGGCGGCGACCGGGTGGGCCGGTGCCGGGTCGGACTGGTGGACCTGCGAGAGCGTGGCGTCCACCGCCGGGTTGACGATGTCGGTGAGCGGCTTCGGGTACACGCCCAGCAGCAGGGTGAGCGCCACCAGGGGCGCCACCACGGCGAGTTCGCGGACCTTGAGGTCGGTCATGCCCTCCATGCGGGGCTTCACCGGGCCGGTCATGGTGCGCTGGTAGAGCAGCAGCGCGTACAGCGCGGCGAGCACGATGCCGAAGGTGGCGACGATGCCGATCACCGGGTACCGGCTGAACGTGCCGACCAGCACCAGGAACTCACTGACGAACGGCGCCATGCCGGGCAGCGACAGGGTCGCCAGACCGCCGAGCAGGAAGGTGCCGGCCAGCACCGGGGCGACCTTCTGCACGCCGCCGTAGTCGGCGATCAGCCGCGAGCCGCGGCGGGAGATCAGGAAGCCCGCGACGAGCATCCACGCGGCGGTGGAGATGCCGTGGTTGACCATGTAGAGGGTCGCGCCGCTCTGCCCCTGGCTGGTCATCGCGAAGATGCCCATGATGATGAAGCCGAAGTGCGAGATGGAGGCGTAGGCGACCAGCCGCTTGATGTCCTTCTGGCCGATGGCGACCAGCGCGCCGTAGACGATCCCGACCAGCGCGAGGACCAGGATCGCCGGGGCGAAGGTCTTCGAGGCGCCCGGGAAGAGGCCGAGGCAGAACCGCAGCATCGCGAAGGTGCCGACCTTGTCGACGACGGCGGTGATCAGCACGGCCGTTCCGGCGGTGGACTCCCCCATCGCGTTCGGCAGCCAGGTGTGCAGCGGCCAGAGCGGGGCCTTCACCGCGAAGGCGAAGAAGAAGCCGAGGAACAGCGCCTTCTCGGCGGTCGGGTCGATGACCAGCTTGCCGTCGGCGATGGCGCCGGTGAGGGTCGGCAGGTCGAAGGTGGCGAGGTTCTGGTCGGCGGCGATCACGTACAGGCCGATCACCGCGGCCAGCATCACCAGGCCGCCGAGCAGGTTGTAGAGCAGGAACTTCACCGCGGCGTAGCTGCGCTGCCGGCCGGCCTCCGGACCGCCGGCCCGGTCGCCGAAGCCGCCGATCAGGAAGTACATCGGGATCAGCATGGCTTCGAAGAACACGTAGAACACGAAGATGTCGGTGGCCAGGAAGGACACCAGCACCATCGCCTCGACGGCCAGGATCAGGGCGAAGAAGCCCTGGGTGCGGCGGCGGTTCTCGAAGGTGCCGTCGGGCCGCGGCTCCGGGTCGGCGTCGTGCCAGGACGCCAGCATCACCAGCGGCACCAGGACGGCGGTGAGCAGGATCAGCACGGTGCCGATGCCGTCCGCACCGAGCGCGAAGTCGATCCCGAAGGAGCGGATCCAGGTGTGCGACTCGGTCATCTGGTAGCGGGGGCCGCCCGGCTGGAACCGGGCGGCGACGGTGGCGGTCAGGGCCAGCGTGGCCGCGGAGACGGCCAGCGCGACGGACTTGCTCGTCCGCCGGCGCGCCTCGCTGGACCCGGCCGGCAGCGCGGCGGTGACCACCGCGCCGACGGCGGGGACGGCGCAGGTGGCGGTCAGCAGGTAGCTCATGGCCGTCCTCCTCGGCAGTCATCATGTGGCGTCCCATCAGACGGACCTCATCAGCAGGGTGGTGGCGACCAGCACGAGCGTGCCGCCGAACATGGAGAGCGCGTAGGAGCGGACGTACCCGGTCTGCACCCGGCGCAGCCGGGCGGAGATCCCGCCGATGGTCGCGGCCAGGCCGTTGACGAACCCGTCCAGGCCGCGGCTGTCGAACCAGACCAGCGTCGCGGCGAGCGCGGTGCCGGGGCGGACGAGAGCTGCGTGGTTGAAGTCGTCCTGGAGCAGGTCGCGGCGGGCGGCCCGGGTGAGCGCGGAGCCCACCGGGGGTGTCACCGGGACGCGGGTGCGGACGTACATCACGTACGCGAGGCCGACGCCGGCCAGCATGCAGACGGTGGTGAGGCCGGTGACGACGCCCGACGGGATCGGCGAGTCGCCCTCGGCGAAGCCGGTGACCGGCTCCAGCCAGTGCACGAAGGAGTCGCCGATGCTGAACAGGCCGCCGGCGAAGACCGATCCGACGGCGAGGACGACCATCGGGAGCGTCATGATCTTCGGCGACTCGTGCGGGTGCGGCTCCTCGCCGGTCTCCGGGGAGGGCTGCCAGCGCTTCTCGCCGAAGAAGGTCAGCACCATCACGCGCGTCATGTAGAACGCGGTCAGGGCGGCGCCGATCAGGGTGCACAGGCCGAGGATCCAGCCCTCGGTGCCGCCCTTGGAGAACGCCGCCTCGATGATCTTGTCCTTGGAGAAGAAGCCGGACAGGCCGGGGAAGCCGATGATCGCGAGGTAGCCGAGGCCGAAGGTGGCGAAGGTGACCGGCATGTACTTCCGCAGGCCGCCGTAGTGGCGCATGTTCACCTCGTCGTCCATGCCGTGCATGACCGATCCGGCGCCGAGGAAGAGCCCGGCCTTGAAGAAGCCGTGCGTCACCAGGTGCATGATCGCGAAGACGTAGCCGATCGGGCCGAGTCCGGCCGCGAGGACCATGTAGCCGATCTGCGACATCGTCGAGCCGGCCAGCGCCTTCTTGATGTCGTCCTTGGCGCAACCGACGATCGCACCGAAGATCAGCGTGACCGTGCCGACCACGACGACGACGGTCTGCGCGTTCGGCGCGAGGTCGAAGATGGCCGAGGAGCGGGTGATCAGGTAGACGCCGGCGGTCACCATGGTGGCCGCGTGGATGAGGGCGGAGACCGGGGTCGGGCCCTCCATGGCGTCGCCGAGCCAGGACTGCAGCGGCACCTGGGCGGACTTGCCGCAGGCGGCGAGCAGCAGCATCAGGCCGATCGCGGTGAGCCGGCCCTCGCCCGCGTGCCCGGCGGTGGCGAACACCGGCCCGAAGGCGAAGGAGCCGAAGGTGGTGAACATCAGCATGATCGCGATGGACAGGCCCATGTCGCCGACCCGGTTGACGATGAACGCCTTCTTGGCGGCCGTCGCGGCGCTCGGCTTGTGCTGCCAGAAGCCGATGAGCAGGTACGAGGCGAGGCCCACGCCCTCCCAGCCGACGTACAGCAGCAGGTAGTTGTCGGCCAGCACCAGCAGGAGCATGGCGGCCAGGAACAGGTTGAGGTAGCCGAAGAAGCGGCGGCGGCGCTCGTCGTGCGCCATGTAGCCCACCGAATAGAGGTGGATCAGCGTGCCGACGCCGGTGATCAGCAGGACGAAGGTGATCGACAACTGGTCGAGCTGGAAGGCGACGTCGGCCTGGAAGCCGTTCACCGGGATCCAGCTGAACAGGAACAGGTGGACGGCCCGTTGATCGGTGGGGCGGCCCAGCATCGAGAGGAACAGGGCGAGGCCGAACCCGAAGGAACAGGCGGCGGCCAGGGTGCCGAGCCAGTGCCCGACCCGGTCGAGCCTGCGCCCGCCGAGCAGCAGCAGGGCGGCACCGGCCAGGGGGCTGCGACCAGCAGCGGAATGAGTGAGTTCACCGTGGGCCCTCCGCCTACAGCTTCATCAGATTGCTGTCGTCGACCGAGGCGGTGTGCCTGGTCCGGAAGATGCTCACGATGATGGCGAGGCCGACCACGACCTCGGCCGCCGCGACCACCATGGTGAAGAAGGCGATGACCTGGCCGTCCAGGTTGCCGTGCATCCGGGAGAAGGTGACCAGTGCCAGGTTCGAGGCGTTGAGCATCAGCTCGACGCACATGAACAGCACGATCGCGTTCCGCCGGATCAGCACACCGGACGCACCGATGGTGAACAGCAGGGCGGCGAGATAGAGGTAGTTGACGGGGTTCACTCCTCGCCCTCCTTCGTCGGTACGGTCTCCAGCGCCCGGCGCTGCTCGGGCGTGACCGGCCGGGCGGAGGACCGCCGCCCGAGGAAGTAGGCCGTGGTGTCCTCCAGTTCGGCCATCCGGTCGAGCATCTCCTGGCTGACGTCGCGGACCTGGCCGCGCTCGCGCAGGGTGCCCATCACCGAGTCCTCGGCGACGGTGCCGTCCGGCAGCAGACCGGGGACGTCGACCGCGTTGTGCCGGGCGTACACGCCGGGGGCCGGCATCGGCGGCACCTGGAGGTTGTCCCGCACCCGCTGGGCGGCCAGCTCGCGCTGGGTCATCGGGGCCTTCACGTGCTCGCGGTGGGTCAGCACCATGGCGCCGATGGCGGCGGTGATCAGCAGGGCGCCGGTGACCTCGAACGCCCAGACGTACCGGGTGAAGATCAGCCGGGCCAGGCCCTGCACGTTGCCCTCGGCGTTGGCCTCGGACAGTCCGGTGAAGTGGCTCAGCCTGGCGTTCGCCAGGCCGGCCACCAGCAGGACTCCGAAGCCGAGCCCGCAGAGGACGGCGGCGATCCGCTGCCCCTTGAGCTGCTCCTTCAGCGAGTCCTCGCTGGTGACACCGACGAGCATCATCACGAACAGGAACAGCATCATGATCGCGCCGGTGTAGACGACGATCTGCACCACGCCCAGGAACACTGCGCCCTGGGCGATGTAGCAGAGCGCCAGCGCCAGCATCGTGGCGGCCAGGCAGAGCGCGCTGTGCACCGCCTTCTTCATCAGCAGCATGCCGAGCGCACCGCCGACGGCGATCACCGCGAGGATCCAGAACTGGACGGCCTCTCCGGTGGAGGTCATGACTGCGCCTCCTTGTCCCTGCTGGTCCGCTCCTGCTGCACCGTGCCGGGCGCCGCCGCGGTGATCTCACCGCGGTAGTAGGCCTGTTCGTCGGTGCCGGGGAAGATCGAGTGCGGGCTGTCGACCATGCCCTCGGAGAGGCCGACCAGCAGCTGCTCCTTGGTGAAGATCAGGTCGGCCCGTGAGGAGTCGGCCAGCTCGTACTCGTTGGTCATGGTGAGGGCCCGGGTCGGGCAGGCCTCGATGCAGAGCCCGCACAGGATGCAGCGGGCGTAGTTGATCTGGTAGACCGCGCCGTACCGCTCGCCGGGCGAGTAGCGCTCCTCGTCGCGGTTGTCGGCGCCCTCGACGTAGATGGCGTCGGCGGGGCAGGCCCAGGCGCACAGCTCGCAGCCGACGCACTTCTCCAGGCCGTCCGGGTGCCGGTTCAGCTGGTGGCGGCCGTGGAAGCGCGGAGCGGTGGGCTTCTTCTGCTCCGGGTACTGCTCGGTGAGCCGCTTCTTGAACATGGCCTTGAAGGTCACGCCGAAGCCGGCGGCCGGGCCGAGGATGGACGGCTTGTCCGTCTCGTCTGACGACATGTCGGCTCAGCTCCCTTCGGAATGGTCGGCGCCGTTGAGGGCGTCCTGGAGTTGCGGGGCGCGGCTGCGCCGGCGCGGCACCGGCGGCAGTTCCTGGCCCGGCAGCGGGGGCACCGGGTAGCCGCCCGCCATCGGGTCGAAGGCGGCGGGCTCGGCCGGGGCGCCGCCCTCGGCCGGCCGCTCCGTCCCGGGCTTGCGGCGCAGCATGTCCCAGACCAGGGCGAGCAGCAGCAGGGCGGCGATCGGCGCCCCGACGTACAGCACGACCCGGGCGAAGTCGTAGCCCTCGTTGCGCAGCGCGCGGACGCTGGCGACCATCACCAGCCAGACCAGCGAGACCGGGATGAGGACCTTCCAGCCGAGCTTCATGAACTGGTCGTAGCGCAGGCGGGGCAGCGTGCCGCGCAGCCAGATGAAGAAGAACAGCAGCAGCTGGATCTTGATGACGATCCAGAGCATCGGCCACCAGCCGTGGTTGGCGCCCGCCCAGAAGGTGGAGATCGGCCAGGGGCGCGCCAGCCGCCCAGGAAGAGGGTGGAGGCGACGGCGGAGACGGTGACCATGTTGACGTACTCGGCCAGCATGAACATCGCGAACTTCAGCGAGGAGTACTCGGTGTTGAAGCCGCCGACGAGTTCGCCCTCGGCCTCCGGGAGGTCGAACGGTGCGCGGTTGGTCTCGCCGACCATCGCGATGATGTAGACGATGAACGAGACCGGCAGCAGCACGGCGAACCAGGTGGGCTGCTGGGAGGCGACGATCTCCGAGGTGGACATCGAGCCCGAGTAGATGAACACCGCCGCGAAGGACAGGCCCATCGCGATCTCGTAGCTGATCATCTGGGCGGAGGAGCGGATGCCGCCGAGCAGCGGGTACGTCGAGCCGGAGGACCAGCCGGCCAGCACGATGCCGTAGATGCCGATCGAGGCGGTGGCCAGGATGTACAGCAGGGCGATCGGCAGGTCGGTGAGCTGGAGCGGGGTACGGGTGCCGAAGATCGACACCTGGTCGTCCGCGGGGCCGAACGGGATCACCGCGATGGCCATGAAGGCCGGGATGGCGGCGACGATCGGGGCGAGGATGTAGACGATCTTGTCGGACCCGGTGACGACCAGGTCCTCCTTGAGGGCCAGCTTCACACCGTCGGCGAGGGACTGGAGCAGGCCCCAGGGGCCGTGCCGGTTCGGGCCGATCCGCAGCTGCATCCAGGCGACGACCTTGCGCTCCCAGACGATCGCGATCAGCACCGTGCCGACCAGGAACGCGAAGCAGAAGACCGCCTTGAGCAGCACCAGCCACCAGGGGTCGCGGCCGAAGAAGGCGAGGGTGTCGTAGGCAGCGAGGTTGTGCATCACGCCTCCTGTGCCGGGGCGATGGTGACCAGGTGGCCGACGGTGGTGCCGAGTGCGCGGTGGGCGCCGCCCGGTGTGGAGTTGAGCGGCAGCCAGACCGTGCGGTCGGGCACCGCGTCGGTGACCTCCAGCGGCAGGACGACCGACCCGCCGGGGCCGGTGATCCGCAGCGCCGCGGTGGCGCCGATCTCGGCGGCGGTGGCCGCGGACAGGCGGGCGACGACCGGGTGCCGGGTGCCTGCGAGGGCGTCGTCACCGATCTGCAGCAGGCCGTTGTCGAGCAGCATCCGGTGGCCGGCGAGGACGGCCTGCCCGGTCGCCGGGCGGGGCAGCGGCGCGGGGTGCGCGGCGGGTGCGGCCGGGCGGTCGCCCGACCAGGGTGTGAAGCGGTCGAGCTCGCGGCGGGCGGCCGGGACGTCCGGCAGGCCGAGCGGCCGGCCGAGCGCGTCGGCGAGCATGTGCAGGACCCGCAGATCCGGGTGGAGGTGCCGCTGCATCAGCTGGTCGGCCTTGAGGGCGGGCTCGAACAGCCGCACCCGGCCCTCCCAGTCGAGGAAGGTGCCGGCCTTCTCGGCGACGGCGGCCACCGGCAGCACCACGTCGGCGCGGGCGGTGACCGCGGACGGCCGGAGCTCCAGGGACACCACGAACGCGGCCCGCTCCAGGGCCTCCTCGGCGAGCGCCGGGTCCGGCAGGTCGTCGATCTCGACGCCGCCGACCAGCAGGGCGTCCAGTTCGCCGGCCACGGTGGCGGCCAGGATCTGGTCGGTGTCGCGGCCGAGCCGGGACGGCAGGTCCGGCAGGCCCCAGGCGGCGGCGGCCTCGGCCCGGGCGGCGAGCACGGTGACCGGCCGGCCGCCGGGCAGCAGCCCGGGCAGGGCGCCGGCCTCGACGGCGCCGCGCTCACCGGCCCGGCGCGGCACCCAGGCGAGGGTGGCGCCGGTGGCGTGGGCGAGCCGCAGGGCGGCGGTGAGGCCGCCGCTGACGGCGGCCAGCCGCTCGCCGACCAGGATCACCGCGCCCGGGGAGCGCAGCGCGTCGGCGGCCCGGCCGGCGTCGTCCGCGAGGATCTCCTCGCCGGCGAGGGCGGCCAGCCACTCGGCCTCGGTGCCGGGGGCGGCGGGCAGCAGCGCACCGCGCAGCTTGCCGAGGCCCCGGGTGGCGTGGGTGGCGATCGCGTAGACCCGCTGGCCCTTGTCGCGGACGGCCTTGCGCAGCCGCAGGAAGACGATCGGCGACTCCTCCTCGGGCTCGAAGCCCGCGAGCAGCACGGCCGGTGCGTCCTCCAGTTGCCGGTAGGAGAGGCCGTCGCCCCCGAGGTCGACGCCGCGGCCGGCGACGGCGGCGGCCAGGAAGTCGGCCTCCTCGCCGCTGTGCGGGCGGGCCCGGAAGTCGACGTCGTTGGTGCCGAGCACGGTGCGGGCGAACTTGCCGTAGGCGTAGGCGTCCTCGACGGTGACCCGGCCGCCGGTGAGGACACCGGTGCGGGCGCCGCGCAGGCCCTCGGCGGCCTTCGCCAGGGCCTCCGTCCAGGAGGCGGGGGCGAGTTCACCGTCGTCGCCGCGGACGAGCGGGGTGGCGAGCCGGTCCCGCTGCTGGGCGTAGCGGAAGGCGAAGCGGCCCTTGTCGCAGCTCCACTCCTCGTTGACCTCCGGCTCGTCGCCGGCCAGGCGCCGCAGCACCTTGCCGCGGCGGTGGTCGGTGCGCAGCGAGCAGCCGGAGGAGCAGTGCTCGCAGACGCTGGGCGAGGAGGTGAGGTCGAACGGGCGGGAGCGGAAGCGGTACGCCGCGGAGGTGAGGGCGCCGACCGGGCAGATCTGGATGGTGTTGCCGGAGAAGTACGACCGGAAGTCGTCGCCCTCGCCGGTGCCGACCTGCTGGAGGGCGCCGCGCTCGACGAGGTCGATGAACGGGTCGCCGGCGATCTGCTGGGAGAAGCGGGTGCAGCGGGCGCAGAGCACGCAGCGCTCGCGGTCGAGCAGCACCTGGGTGGAGATCGGGACGGGCTTGGCGTAGGTGCGCTTCATGCCGTCGAAGCGGCTGTCGGCGGCGCCGGTGGACATCGCCTGGTTCTGCAGGGGGCATTCGCCGCCCTTGTCGCAGACCGGACAGTCCAGCGGGTGGTTGATGAGCAGCAGCTCCATGACGCCGCGCTGGGCCTTCTCGGCGACCGGGGAGCTGAGCTGGGTGCGGACGACCATGCCCTCGGCGACCGGGATGGTGCATGAGGCGACCGGCTTGCGCTGTCCTTCGATCTCCACGATGCACTGCCGGCAGGCACCTGCCGGGTCGAGCAGCGGGTGGTCGCAGAAGCGCGGGATCTGGGTGCCGATCTGCTCGGCGGCGCGGATCACCAGGGTGCCCTTGGGGACCTGGAGCTCGACGCCGTCGATGGTGAGCGTGACGAGGTCGGTGCTCGTCTCGGTGACGGTCACGCGTGCACCTCCCTCTCCGTGGCGGACTCGTGGGCGTGGGGCCGCCCGGCCCAGACGGTGGAGGCGGCCGGGTCGAGCGGGCAGCGCCGCTCGGTGAGGTGCTGCTCGTACTCCTCGCGGAAGTACTGGAGCGAGGAGACGATCGGGCTGGCGGCGCCGTCGCCGAGCGCGCAGAACGACTTGCCGTTGATGTTGTCGGCGATGTCGAGCAGCTTCTCCAGGTCGCCCTCGACGCCTTGGCCGGCCTCGATCCGCCGGAGCAGCTGGACGAGCCAGTAGGTGCCCTCGCGGCAGGGGGTGCACTTGCCGCAGGACTCGTGGGCGTAGAACTCCGTCCAGCGGGTCACCGCGCGGACCACGCAGGTGGTCTCGTCGAACACCTGGAGCGCCTTGGTGCCGAGCATGGAGCCGGCGGCGCCGACGCCCTCGTAGTCGAGCGGGACGTCGAGGTGCTGGTCGGTGAACATCGGGGTGGAGGAGCCGCCCGGGGTCCAGAACTTGAGGCGGTGGCCGGCCCGGATGCCGCCGGAGACGTCGAGGAGCTGGCGCAGGGTGACGCCGAGCGGCGCCTCGTACTGGCCGGGGTTGGTGACGTGCCCGGAGAGCGAGTACAGGGTGAAGCCGGGGGACTTCTCGGTGCCCAGGCTCTTGAACCACTCCTTGCCGCGGCTGAGGATCGGCGGGACGGAGGCGATCGACTCGACGTTGTTGACCACCGTCGGGCAGGCGTAGAGGCCGGCGATGGCGGGGAACGGCGGCCGGAGCCGGGGCTGGCCGCGGCGGCCCTCCAGCGAGTCGAGGAGGGCGGTCTCCTCGCCGCAGATGTACGCGCCGGCGCCGGCGTGCACGGTGATGTCGAGGTCGATGCCGGAGCCGAGGATGTCCTTGCCGAGGTAGCCGGCCTCGTAGGCCTCGGCGACGGCGGCCTGCAGGCGGCGCAGCACCGGGACGACCTCGCCGCGCAGGTAGATGAAGGCGTGGTCGCAGCGGATCGCGTACGAGGCGATGACCATGCCCTCGATGAGGGAGTGCGGGTTGGCGAAGAGCAGCGGGATGTCCTTGCAGGTGCCCGGCTCCGACTCGTCGGCGTTGACGACGAGGTAGTGCGGCTTGCCGTCGTTCTGCGGGATGAACTGCCACTTCATGCCGGTGGGGAAGCCGGCGCCGCCGCGGCCGCGCAGGCCGGAGTCCTTGACGAGGGCGATGACGTCGTCGGGGGGCATGGCGAGCGCGGCGCGCAGGCCGGCGTAGCCGTCGTGGCGCAGGTAGGTGTCGAGGGTCCAGGGGCGGTCGTCGTCCCAGGAGGCGGAGAGGACCGGCGTCAGGAGCTTCTCGGCCGGCTCGGCGGAGGTCATCACGCTTCGGTCCCTTCGTGCCGGGGGGCGACCACCTTGGTGCCCGGGGTGCCGGGCAGGGCCTCGCCCTTGGCGAGGCGCAGGCCGGCGAGGGAGGGTCGCCGCCGGCGCCGGACTCGTCGACGGCGCCGGTGCGCCCGTCGGGGAAGCCGGCCAGGATGCGGGCGGTCTCCTTGAAGGAGCAGAGCTTGGCGCCGCGGGTGGGGCTGACCTCGCGGCCGGCGCGCAGGTCGTCGACGAGCTGCCGGGCGCTGTCGGGCGTCTGGTTGTCGAAGAACTCCCAGTTGACCATCACCACGGGTGCGTAGTCGCAGGCCGCGTTGCACTCGATGTGCTCGATGGAGATCGCGCCGTCGTCGGTGGTCTGGTTGTTCTCGATGCCGAGGTGCTGCTTGAGCTCGTCGAAGATCTGGTCTCCGCCGAGGACGGCGCAGAGCGTGTTGGTGCAGACGCCGACGTGGTAGTCGCCGGCGGGCCGGCGGCGGTACATGGTGTAGAAGGTGGCGACCGCGGTGACCTCGGCGGTGGTCAGGTCGAGCTGCTCGGCGCAGAAGCGGATGCCGGTCGGGGTGACGCAGCCGTCCTCGGCCTGCACCAGGTGGAGCAGCGGGAGCAGGGCGGAGCGGGCGACGGGGTAGCGGCCGATCAGTTCGGCGGCGTCCGCGGTGAGGCGCTCGTGCACCTCGGTGGGGTAGGGCTTGGCCGGCAGTGCCGGCAGCCCGAGTTCGACGTTGCTCACCGGTCCACGCCTCCCATCACCGGGTCGATCCCGGCCACTGCGACGATGACGTCGGCGACCTGGCCGCCCTCGCACATCGCCGCCATCGTCTGCAGGTTGGTGAACGAGGGGTCGCGGAAGTGGACCCGGTAGGGCCGGGTGCCGCCGTCGCTGACCACGTGCACCCCGAGTTCGCCCTTGGCCGACTCGACGGCCGCGTAGGCCTGGCCGACGGGCACCCGGAAGCCCTCGGTGACCAGTTTGAAGTGGTGGATCAGGGCCTCCATGGAGGTGCCCATGATCTTCCGGATGTGGTCGAGGGAGTTGCCCATGCCGTCGGGGCCGATGGCGAGCTGGGCGGGCCAGGCGATCTTCTTGTCGCCGACCATGACCGGGCCGGGGGCGAGCCGGTCGAGGCACTGTTCGACGATCCGCAGGGACTGCGCCATCTCCTCCAGCCGGATCAGGAACCGGCCGTAGGAGTCGGCGGTGTCGGCCGTGGCGACCTCGAACTCGTAGTTCTCGTAGCCGCAGTACGGGTCGGTCCTGCGCAGGTCGTGCGGCAGGCCGGTGGCGCGCAGGATCGGGCCGGTGGCGCCGAGGGCCAGGCAGCCGGCCAGGTCGAGGTGGCCGACGTCGACGAGGCGGGCCTTGAAGACCGGGTTGGTGGTGGCGAGCTTGTCGTACTCGTGCATCCGGGAGCGGAACAGCTTGACCGCTTCGCGGATCTGGTCGACGGCGCCGGGCGGGAGGTCCTGGGCGAGGCCGCCGGGGCGGACGTACGCGTGGTTCATCCGCAGGCCGGTGACGAGTTCGAAGATGTCCAGGATGAGCTCGCGGTCGCGGAAGCCGTAGATCATCAGCGTGGTGGAGCCGATCTCCATGCCGCCGGTGGCGAGTGCCACGAGGTGGGAGGAGATCCGGTTGAGCTCCATCATCAGGACGCGGATGACGGTGGCGCGCTCCGGGATGTCGCCGGTGATGCCGAGCAGCTTCTCGACGGCCAGGCAGTAGGCGGTCTCGTTGAACAGCGGGGTCAGGTAGTCCATGCGGGTCACGAAGGTGGTGCCCTGGACCCAGTTCCGGAACTCCATGTTCTTCTCGATGCCGGTGTGGAGGTAGCCGATGCCGCAGCGGGCTTCCTTCACCGTCTCGCCGTCGATCTCCAGGATGAGCCGCAGCACGCCGTGGGTGGACGGGTGCTGGGGGCCCATGTTGACGATGATCCGCTCGTCGTCGGCGCGGCCGACGGCCTCGACGACCTCGCCCCAGTCGCCGCCGGTGACGGTGAAGACCCGTCCCTCGGTGGTCTCGCGGGCGGCTGCCTCTTCGTAGTGAGTGGTCATCAGCTGTACGACCTCCGCTGGTCGGGCGCCGGGATCTGGGCACCCTTGTACTCGACGGGGATGCCGCCGAGCGGGTAGTCCTTGCGCTGCGGGTGGCCCAGCCAGTCGTCCGGCATCATGATCCGGGTGAGGGCGGGGTGGCCGTCGAAGACCAGGCCGAAGAAGTCGTAGGTCTCGCGCTCGTGCCAGTCGTTGGTCGGGTAGACGCTGACGACGGACGGGATGTGCGGGTCGGCGTCGGGTGCGGTCACCTCGATGCGGATCAGCCGGGTGTGGGTGATCGAGCGCAGGTGGTAGACGGCGTGCAGTTCGCGGCCGGTCTCGGCCGGGTAGTGGACGCCGCTGACGCCGAGGCAGAGCTCGAAGCGGAGCGCCGGGTCGTCGCGCAGGGTGCGGGCGGTCTGCAGGAGGTGCTCGCGGGCGATCTGGAAGGTGAGTTCGCCGTGGGCGACGACGGTCTTCTCGATCACGTCGGCGACGTCGAGGCCCTGCTCCTCCAGGGCGCCCTCCAGCTCGTCGGCGACCTCGTCGAACCAGCCCCCGTACGGGCGGACGGCGGCCGGCGGGAGGGCGATCGGGCGGGTGAGCCCGCCGAAGCCGGAGGTGTCGCCGGAGCCCTGGGCGCCGAACATGCCCTGACGGCTGCCGACGACCTCGACCGGGATCTCCTTGCGGGTGGCGGGCACGGTCTCCGCCGGGGTGTTCTGCTCGCTCATCGCAGCAGCCCCCGCATCTCGCTGACCGGGGTGGCCTGCAGGGCGAACTGCTCGGCCTGCTCCTCCTCGCGGCGGCGGTTCACGCCGAGCTTCTCGTGCTGGATCTTCTCGTGCAGCTTGATGATCGCGTCCAGCAGCATCTCCGGGCGGGGCGGACAGCCCGGCAGGTAGATGTCGACCGGGACGATGTGGTCGACGCCCTGGACGATCGCGTAGTTGTTGAACATGCCTCCCGAGGAGGCGCACACGCCCATCGAGATGACCCACTTGGGGTTCGGCATCTGGTCGTAGACCTGGCGCAGCACCGGCGCCATCTTCTGGCTCACCCGTCCGGCGACGATCATGAGATCGGCCTGCCGCGGCGAGCCGCGGAACACCTCCATGCCGAACCGGGCCAGGTCGTAGCGGCCGGCGCCGGTCGTCATCATCTCGATCGCGCAGCAGGCCAGACCGAAGGTGGCGGGGAAGACCGACGCCTTCCGCACCCACCCTGCGGCCGCCTCCACGCTGGTGAGCAGAAAGCCGCTCGGCAGCTTCTCCTCGATACCCATCAGATCCCTCTCAATGCCCTCAAGTCCGGTGGCTTGTCCGCCCGTTCACAAAGTCAGCGGTCAGTCCCACTCCAGACCGCCGCGGCGCCACACATAGGCGTACGCGACGAAGACGGTGGCGATGAACAGGAGCATCTCGACCAGCCCGAAGATCCCCAGGGCGTCGAAGCTGACCGCCCAGGGGTAGAGGAAGACGATCTCGATGTCGAAGACGATGAAGAGCATCGCCGTCAGGTAGTACTTGATCGGGAACCGCCCGCCGCCCAACGGCTGCGGGGTCGGCTCGATGCCGCACTCGTACGCCTCCAACTTGGCCCGGTTGTAGCGCTTCGGGCCGGTCAGTGAGGCCATCACGACGGAGCCGACCGCGAACGCCGCCGCGATGGCACCGAGTACGAGGATCGGCGCGTAGGCATTCATAGCCCCCGCTCCCTCCGTCCAGTCGTCCTTGACTGCAGATAGGAATCGCCGGGTCACACTGGGGTGATCCCGTGATCCATTCCTTGAGATCCACCGCATGTGAGGCAGTTCACAAAGCCTGGAACGAGCGCATCCTATGCCTCCCGGCTTGTGATCTGCGACACGCGGTTCGGAACGATCTTTGTGATCTGCGCCACCTGACAAACGACCACCAAGGCGGTCGAGCCACGGCGTAACCACCCAACGAAGGCATATGGTCACAAACGGTCGCATTCATTTGTGAAGCGACTGGTCAGAGCCGTGCGCCTATATCAATCATGCGGCGGCCATCGCAAATTTCGGAGGCCCTCGGTTGACGTGATATAGGTCCTCACCCTTCGGGGGAGGGGGTGCTGCACGCGTTTGACCCTTTGTTCACAAGCTCACGAGAACCGCGCTCACGCCGTGGCGGACGCAGCAGGAACGGCCGCGCCGAACCCGGCCGCCACCGCGGCCACCCCGGTGACCGGAACGTCACCGGCCCTGCCCTACGGTGGGAGGCCCGCCGCCGCAGCGCAGAGGAGCCGCCGCATGGAGAGCAGCCACTGGGAGACCGTCGACCGGCTGGTCGGCCGGCTCGACGAGGCGGCCGCCCTGCCCCCGGCGAGCAGCGGCTGATGCGGATCCTCAAGCTGTCCGAGGAGGTCGGCGAGGTCGCCGCGGCGGTGATCGGCGCCACCGGGCAGAACCCGCGCAAGGGCGTCACGCACAGCTGGGACGACGTCCGGTCCGAACTGTGCGACGTGATGATCACCGCGATGGTCGCGCTGCGCACCCTCACCCCGGACGCGGAAGCGGTGTTCGCCGAACGGCTGCGCTTCGTCGACGCCCGCGCGGCGGCCGCCGGGAGCACGCCGTGACGGCCGGCGGGACGCCGGAGCCGGCACCCACCGGCCGCCTCGACCTGGTGCCGCTGCGGGTCGAGGACGCGGACGAGATGGCCGTGGTGCTGGCCGACCCGGCGTTGCACGCCTTCATCGGCGGGGAGCCGGAGGACGCCGAGCTGCTGCGGGCGCGCTACGCGCGGCAGACCGCCGGCTCGCCCGACCCCGCGCAGGCCTGGTTCAACTGGGTGCTGCGGCTGCGCGCCGAGGACCGGTTGGTCGGCTACGTCCAGGCGACCGTCACCGAGCGGGGCCGGGTCGCGGAGGTCGCCTGGGTGGTGGGCACCCCTGGCAGGGCCGCGGGCTGGCCGGCGAGGCCGCCCGGGCGCTGGTCGACGCGCTGGCCGCGGCGGGGGTCGAGCTGGTGGTGGCGCACGTCCACCCGGGGCACCGGGCGTCCGGCGCGGTCGCGGCCTCGGCCGGGCTGCACCGGACGGGCCTGGTGCACGACGGCGAGGACCGCTGGGAACTGCGGCTCAGCCCCCGCTGAGCCGGAACGACGTCCGGCCGAAGCCGACCTGGTCGCCGGGCCGGACCCGGACGGCGCCGGTCACCCGGCTGCCGTTGACGTAGGTGCCGTTGGCAGAGCCGAGGTCGTGCAGCACCCAGCCGCCGTCCTGGTGCCGCAACTCGGCATGGGTGCGCGAGACGGTGGCGTCCGACAGCCGCAGGCCGCTGCCGTGGTTGCGGCCGATCAGCAGCGGTGCGGGCCCCGGCGGCGGCAGCGCGAGCTCGGGGAGCTGCTGCACCCGCCACGTCCGGCGCAGCCGTACGTGGAAGGCGGAGACGCCGGCCACGGCCCGCAGCACCGCGCGCGACAGCGGGCCGCCGGCGGGCAGCCCGGTGAGCGCCTCGTCGATGTCGGCCCGGGTGCGGGCGACCAGGACGAGTTCCATCCGGCGCATGAAGGTGTCGTGCGAGAGCCGGCCGCTGCCGACGCCGTCGCGCAGTGCGCCGAGCGCGCGCTCCCGTTCGGCCTCCGAGGGCCTGGCCGCCCGCGCGCCGATTTCTGCTGACACCATGGGCCGATTGTCGGGCCCCTGACCTGGCCTGTCCAGCGGCCCGTCACCGGCGGTGCCGGGACGGGGCCGTGGTGGAGTCTCAGGCGTTCGGGGCGACCTTGGTGAGGCCGTTGATGATGCGGTCCATGGCGTCGCCGCCCCGCGGGTCGGTCAGGTTGGCGAGCAGCTTGAGCAGGAACTTCATCAGGATCGGGTGGGTGAGGCCGCGTTCGGCCGCCATCTGCATGATCTTCGGGTTGCCGAGCAGCTTCACGAAGGCCCGGCCGAGCGTGTAGTAGCCGCCGTAGACGTCCTTGAGGACCTGCGGGTAGTGGTGCAGGGCGCGCTCCCGGCCGGCGTCGGTGATCCGCGCCATGGCCTGGACGATGACGCCGGCCGCGATCTGGCCGGATTCCATCGCGTAGGCGATGCCCTCGCCGTTGAACGGGTTGACCATGCCGCCCGCGTCGCCGACGAGCAGCAGGCCGCGGGTGTAGTGCGGCTGCCGGTTGAAGGCCATCGGCAGGGCGGCGCCGCGGATCGGGTCGGTCATGTTCTCCGGGGTGTAGCCCCACTCCGCGGGCATGCTCGCGCACCAGCTCTTGAGCACCTCGCGCCAGTTGAGGTCGCCGAAGGCGGGCGAGGAGTCGAGGATGCCGAGGCCGACGTTGGAGGTGCCGTCGCCCATGCCGAAGATCCAGCCGTAGCCGGGCAGCAGCTTGCGCTGGCCGCCGCGGGTGTCCCACAGCTCCAGCCAGGACTCCAGGTAGTCGTCGTCGTGCCGGGGCGAGGTGAAGTACGTCCGGTAGGCGACGCCCATCGGACGGTCCTCCTTGCGGTGCAGGCCCATCGCGACCGACAGCCGGGTGGAGTTGCCGTCCGCGGCGACCACCAGCGGGGCGCGGAAGACCACGGGCCGCTTGTCCTCGCCGAGCTTGGCGGTGACCCCGGTGATCCGGCCGGTGCGCTCGTCCAGGACGGGGCCGGTGACGTTGCAGTTCTCGTGGAGCCGGGCGCCCGCCTTGACGGCCTGACGGGCCAGCAGCTCGTCGAAGTCGGCCCGCTTGCGGACCAGGCCGTAGTCAGGGAAGGAGGCCAGCTCGGGCCAGTCCAGCTCCAGCCGGACGCCGCCGCCGATGATCCGCAGGCCCTTGTTGTGCAGCCAGCCGTTGTCGGTGGAGACGTCGATGCCCATGTCGACGAGCTGCTTGGTGGCGCGCGGGGTGAGACCGTCGCCGCAGACCTTCTCCCGCGGGAACTCGGTCTTCTCCAGGAGCAGCACGTCCAGGCCGGCCTGGGCCAGGTAGTAGGCGGTGGTGGACCCGGCCGGGCCGGCGCCGACCACGATGACGTCGGCGCTGCTCTCGACGGTGCCACTCAGGTCGACGGCGGTCTCGGACACGGGGGCACACTCCTGCACGGGGGCTGCGGACGGCTGGCTGGACCTGAGTCTAGCCAGCGCTTACGCGCGGAAACCCCGGTGCAGGGCCACGATGCCGCCGGTGAGGTTGCGCCAGGCCACCTTGGACCAGCCGGCCTGCTGGAGCTTGGCGGCCAGCGCGGGCTGGTCGGGCCAGGAGCGGATCGACTCGGCGAGGTAGACGTACGCGTCCGGGTTGCTGCTGACCGCGGTGGCGACCGGCGGCAGGGCGCGCATCAGGTACTCGGTGTAGACCGTCCGGAACGGGGTCCAGGTGGGGGTGGAGAACTCGCAGATGACGATCTTGCCGCCGGGGCGGGTGACCCGGTGCATCTCGCGCAGCCCGGCATCGGTGTCCTGGACGTTGCGCAGCGCGAAGGAGATGGTGACGGTGTCGAAGGTGCCGTCGGCGAACGGGAGCCGGGTGGCGTCGCCCGCGGTCAGCGGCAGCTCCGGGTGGCGGCGCTTGCCCTCGGCGAGCATCCCGGTCGAGAAGTCGCACGGCACGACCTTCGCACCGGCCTCGGCGAACGGCAGCGAGGAGGTGCCGGTGCCGGCGCCCAGGTCGAGGATGAGCTGGCCCGGCTCGGCCGCGACCGCGTCGGCCACCGCCCGTCGCCAGGCCCGGGCCTGGCCGAGCGAGAGCACGTCGTTGGTGCGGTCGTACTTCTCCGCGACGTCGTCGAACATGGCGGCGACTTCGTGGGGCTGCTTGTCCAGGGAGGCTCGGGTCACGCCCCCATTGTTGCGCGGACCGGGGCCACCCGTGCACCCAGGGGCGCGCCGGAGCGGCGGGGTGGCGGGGGCCGGGCCGCGGAGGTCGTGCCGCGGACGGCCCGGGCGTGCTGCCGGGGGCTGCGGCGCCGGGCTCAGCGCAGGGCGCGGCGGCCGCCCCGGCGGCGGCGCGAGCGCTTGCCGTGGGTGAGGGCCGGCATGCCCTCGGCGGCGAACACGGCACCGGTGCCGACCCGTGGACGGGCGGCCGCCGCCGGGTGGGCCCGCCGGTGGCGCAGGATCCGGACGAGGCACAGCCCGAGGCAGAGCAGGGCGACCGGCACGCTGGTGCGGGCGAGGGTGATGCCGAGCGGCTGCGGGTAGCGGTTGCCGCAGACCCGGACGGCGGAGGGGTCGTCGGCGGCGTGCTCCAGGCAGACCGCGCCGCCGACCCGGGCGCCACTGGGCAGCGCGAGGTCCGCGGCGGTGAGCCGGCGGCCCTCGGCGGTGTAGCCGACCTCGCTGTAGGTGGCGCTGCCGCCGGGGAGCTGGATGACGGTGCCCTGGACGCGGACGGGGTTGGCGGTGATCCGGTCCGCCTGATCGGCCTGGCGCCAGCCGAGCAGGCACATGCCGAGCGCGAGCACGGCGCTCAGCACGGCCCCGAGGTACCAGCCCCGTCCCAGCCGCTCGGCTGCGGGGCGGGGGCGGTGGCGGGTCGCATCGTTCCTGTCCTGGCTGCGGACGGGGCTCCCGTTCGGAGGCCCGGTGGCGAGAAGGCGTCATCGGGCCGATGCCTGAGTGACTGTCCGGGATCGTATCCGCTGGCGGGCCCTCAGGTCACGACGAGAAGTGATCAGTTTGTATGAGTTGTGCATGGCAGGGTGCGGGCCGGCACCGGCCGCGGCCCGATCCGCGCCTCACCGGCGACGGAAGACCAACCGGCCGCCCAGGACGGTCGCCACGCAGCAGCCCGCCCCGGCGGCCTCCAGTTCCTCGACCGAACCCGCCGCGAACACGGCGAGGTCGGCCGGGCCGCCCGGGACGAGCACCCGGTGCACGGCCTCGGCCAGCCGCCGGCCCGCCAGGGGTCGAGGCCGCCCTCGGCCCCGGCTCCGCCATCGGCCCCGGCCACGGGCCCGGACCCGACCCCGGGCAGCACGGCGAGCCCGGAGCGGGACACCGCCGTCCGGACCGCGGGCAGCGTGAACGGCCCGGCCACCGCGGTCGTACCGAAGCCCAGCATCCGCTGGAGGCCGCGGCGGGCCGACCCGCCGAGCTGCGCCTCGGGCACCGCGACGGCCAGCGGCCCGGTGCCCAGCTCCTCGCGCGGGTCGGGGTGGTAGAGCGTCTCCAGCAGCCGGGCTCCGGCCGGATTGGCCAGGCCCGGGGCGATCAGCCCGGGCCACTCCCGGACCCGGGCACCACCCGCCGCACGGGCCAGCTCCGGGTACGGACCGAGAGCGGCGATCCGGTCGCCGTCGACCAGCACCGCCCCGTCGGCGATCGACGGGGCGGCGGGGTCGCGGACGAGCAGCGTGCCGCGATGCAGGGTCAGCATCAGCTGGCGGAGAGGATCTTCAGCTCCGGGTGGGCGGTGCCGCCCTCGATGGCGGTGGAGGCGATGTGCGAGGCCACCCGCGGGTCGACCGGGTCGTTCGCCGGGTCGTCCAGCACCCGCAGGTGCTCGTAGGTGGTGGAGCGCTGGGCCGGGACCCGGCCGGCCGCCCGGATCAGGTGGATCAGCTCGGTGAGGTTGGAGCGGTGCTTGGCACCGGCCGCCGAGACGACGTTCTCCTCCAGCATCACCGAACCGAGGTCGTCCGCGCCGTAGTGCAGCGACAGCTGGCCGGCCTCCTTGCCGGTGGTCAGCCAGGAGCCCTGGATGTGGGCCACGTTGTCGAGGAACAGCCGGGCGATCGAGATCATCCGCAGGTATTCGAAGACGGTGGCCTGCGTCGAGCCCTTCAGGTGGTTGTTCTGCGGCTGGTACGTGTACGGGATGAACGCTCGGAAGCCGCCGGTGCGGTCCTGCACGTCGCGGATCATCCGCAGGTGCTCGATCCGCTCGGCGTTGGTCTCGCCGGTGCCCATCAGCATCGTGGAGGTCGACTCGACGCCGAGGCCGTGCGCGGTCTCCATGATCTCCAGCCAGCGCTCGCCGGACTCCTTCAGCGGCGCGATCGCCTTGCGCGGACGCTCCGGCAGCAGCTCGGCGCCGGCCCCGGCGAAGGAGTCCAGGCCGGCCCGGTGGATCCGGGTGATCGCCTCCTCGACCGAGACCTTGGAGATCCGGGCCATGTGCTCGACCTCGGAGGCACCCAGCGAGTGGATCACCAGCTGCGGGAAGTCCGCCTTGATCGCGGAGAACGCCTGCTCGTAGTACTCGACGCCGTAGTCCGGGTGGTGGCCGCCCTGGAACATGATCTGCGTGCCGCCCAGCTCGACGGTCTCGGCGCAGCGGCGGAGGATCTCCTCCAGGTCCCGCGACCAGCCCTTGTCGCTCTTCGGCGCGACGTAGAACGCGCAGAACTTGCACGCCGTCACACACACGTTGGTGTAGTTGATGTTCCGTTCGATGATGTACGTCGCGATGTGCTCGACGCCGGCGTAGCGGCGCCGGCGCACCGCGTCCGCGGCCGAGCCCAGCGCGTGCAGCGGCGCGGAGCGGTAGAGCTCCAGCGCCTCGTCGGGGGTGATCCGGCCACCGGCGGCCGCGCGGTCGAGAACGGCCTGCAGGTCGGTGGCGATGGGGGCGCCCCCGGTCGAAGGGAGGGTCTGCTCGGACACCTGGCGGGCCTTCTTTCTGTCCAACGTCGGGTCGCCGCGGCCGGGTGGGGAAAGCTCGGCCGGAATGACCGAACCAGCCTACGCCAGGGCTTTTCCCCGACCGATCACCCCTGCTTCAGCAGGTCGCCGGACGGGTCCGAGCCCAGCGGCGCCTCGGTGACCCGCAGGTGCAGCACACCGGCGCCGTTGGGTGTGTAGGTCTGCTTCTCCGGCACGCCGGTGCAGGCCGGATCGCTGCCCACCGGCCGCTCCTGCAGCTCGATCCGGTCCGGACCGACCGTGATCAGGGTCAGCTCGCCGCGGCAGACCGTGTCGTCGAAGGCCGAGGCGTTGGCCGTCCGTCCGACCACCTGGCCCACCCGGCCGGCGGTGAACTCGACCTGGAAGGTGCTCGGCAGCGGGGCGATCTTCGTGGTGATGGTGCCCCTCCAGGTGCCGAGGTAGCCGACCGGGAGGCTGCCGCCGGCGGTGCCGGACGCGGAGGCGGAAGCGGAAGCGGAGGCGGATGCGGCCGGGGACGCCGGGGAGGACGGCCGGGCACCGGTGGCCGAGCCGGGCTGCTGCGCGGACGGCATGCCCGACGTGCCGGAGGCGCGGGTGCCGTCCTGGCTGCGCCCGTCGGGTGTGCCGCCCCACGGGGCCTCCCAGACGAGGACACCCGCCGCCAGCAGGGCCACGGCGAGCAGCGGGACGAGCAGGCGCCGGCCGCGCCGCCGGGCGGGCGGCACCGGGCCGGTCCCGGCCGGTGTGCCCGGATCCGGGCCGGGACTGGGGGCGGGGCCGGGAGGGTGAGGGGGGACGCGGTCGGCGGGACGGTCCACCTCGGTCGGCGAGCGGTCCGGGCCCGCGCCGGGAAGCCGGACGGCGGGAGCGTCCGCGGCGGGGACGGGACCGGGGACCGGTACCGCCGTGGGGCCGGGGTCGTGGGCCTCCAGGTCCAGCAGGTCGACCGCGCTGCGGGCGACCGCGGCGGAGACCGCGGGCGGCAGCCAGCCACCGTCGGCGAGCGGGGCGGCGTCCGGGGCGAGCAGGGCGCGCAGGCCGTCCGGGGAGGGACGGTCGGCGGCCGACTTGGCCAGGCAGGCCCGGACGGCGTCGTGCAGCGGGCCCGTGAGCCCGCGGAGGTCCGGCTCCTCGTGCAGCACCCGGTACAGCAGGACGGCCGCGCTGACGCCCTCCCCGAACGGCGGGACGCCGCTCGCCGCGAAGGCGAGCACCGCGCCGAGCGAGAAGACGTCGCCGAACGGCCCGGCCGTCTCGCCCGCCGCCTGCTCGGGCGAGAGGTAGCCGGGCGAGCCGACCACGTAGCCGGAACGGGTGAGCGCGGTCGCGGCGTCCAGGGCGCGGGCGATGCCGAAGTCGATCAGGCGCGGCCCGTCCAGGGCCAGCAGCACGTTGGAGGGCTTGACGTCCCGGTGGATCAGGCCGAGACCGTGCACCTGACCGAGCGCCTCGGCGAGTGCCGCACCGAGGGCGTGCACGGACGCCACGGGCAGCGGGCCGTGCCGTCGGACGGCGGCGTCGAGCGAGGGGCCGGCCACGTAGCCGGACGCCACCCAGGGCGGGTCGGCCTCGGTGTCGGCGTCCAGCACCGGTGCCGTCCAGCGCCCGCCGACCAGCCGTGCGGCGGCCACCTCCTGACGGAACCGGGCTCGGAACTCGGCGTCGTCCGCGAGCTCGCCGCGCACCACCTTCACGGCCACCGTGCGGCCGCCCGCGGTGCGGCCGAGGTAGACCCGGCCCATGCCGCCCGCGCCGAGCCGGCCGAGCAGCCGGTACGCGCCGACCTGCCGTGGATCCGAACCACCCAGTGCTTCCATTGCGCCCCCGTTCGCGGTGCCGCGCCTCCGGTACCCGGTCTCCCGCCGGACAGTACCGCGCCGGGCCCGGCCCCGCGGGCAGCGTCGGCCCTGTTTCCCGACCCCCCTGTCGGCCCGGGCGGGAAAGGGACGAGGCGGGGCGACGGTCGGGGACGGGAGCGGGACGAGGCCGAGGTCGAGGTCGGGGACGGAAGGGTCAGCCCACGGGCTGGAGCAGACGGACGGCCACATCCGGTGCGAAGCCGGAGGTGTGGCCGACCCGGCGGGCGAACTCGGCGATGCCCGCGAGCTGGCGCTCGCCGAGCGAGTAGTCCAGCGCCTCGGTGAAGTACTGCTCGAGCAGCGGGGCGTCGAAGGACTCCCAGCGGGACGCCTGCTCGGCGACCTTGGCCGCCTCCATGAGCGACAGATCGCGGGACTCCAGGAAGGCCCGGTGGACGGCCGCGGTCATCTCCGGGTGCCGCTCGACGTAGTCGCGGCGGGCGGCCCAGACCGCGAAGACGAACGGCAGGCCCGTCCACTCCTTCCACATCGCACCCAGGTCGTGGACGGCCAGGCCCTGGCGCGGTGCCTGCTCCAGCGAGGCGCGCAGGGCCGGGTCGCCGATCAGCACCGCGGCGTCGGCGGAGGCCAGCATGGCGTCCAGATCCGGCGGACAGGAGAAGTACTCCGGGCTGACGCCCTCGCGCTCCTCCAGGAGCAGCCGGGCGAGGCGGACGGAGGTACGGCTGGTGGAGCCGAGTGCGACCGGGCGGCCGTCCAGCTCGGCGAGCGGGACCTTGCTGACGATCACGCAGGACATCACCGGGCCGTCGCTGCCGACGGCGATGTCGGGGAGCACGACCAGTTCGTCCGCGTGCCGCAGGTACTCCACACAGGTGATCGGGCCGATGTCGAGGGCGCCGCCGACCAGCAGGTCGCTGAGCTTCTCGGGGGTGTCCTTGGTCAGGTCGAGATCGAGGAGGGTGCCGGTCCGGGCCAGGCCCCAGTAGAGGGGCAAACAGTTGAGGAACTGAATATGTCCGACCCGGGGCCTGACTGCCACCGAGCTGCTCTCGTCCCGACCGGTCACCGCGTGCTCCCTCTGCTGTTCGTACTCTCCTCGCAGGGTATGCCTGCCGATCCCGGCCTCCGACACCAGCCGTGCGACACACCGATGTGCCCTTCAGTCACCCCTGGTCGGGGCCGCCACCGCGTGCTAACGTCTCCCCCAGTTGCAGTTTGATTCCCCTTGCAGTACTTGAAGCCTGCGGAGCATGTGACCGCGGGCTTTTCGTAGTTTTTCAGCAGTTACAGCATCAATTGAGCATTGATTGAGCACTGTGCGAAAAATCCGGACCACTCCGGAGGCGGGGCGATCAGCGCAGCGGACCGGAGGTCACGCGGTGTGCCCTCCAATACGTCCCTCGCAAGGAGAACGGCATGGCTCAGGGAACCGTCAAGTGGTTCAACGCTGAGAAGGGCTTCGGCTTCATCGCCCAGGAGGGCGGCGGCCCCGACGTCTTCGTCCACTACTCCGCCATCAACGCGAACGGTTTCCGCTCGCTGGAGGAGAACCAGGCGGTCACCTTCGACGTCACCCAGGGCCCGAAGGGCCCGCAGGCGGAGAACGTCACCGCTGTCTGACCATCCTCTGATGATCTGATCGCTCGGGACCTTCGGGTCCGCCGGCGGCGCACCGGGCCGCCACCAGAGCACGACGCGCAGTACCAAGGGGGCCCGCCACGGCTGTGGTGGGCCCCTGCCTGTCAGCAGGACCACGGTGCGCGTCGCATGATCGACGGTATGCCCCGTCCGCCCCGGATCCGCCGTGCAGCCCGCACCCTCGACCGTGCCCTGCACCGGATCGGCATCGACGGCTACCTCCTGCTCCTGCTGGCCACGGTCGGCCTGGCCACCGTGCTGCCCGCCCGCGGAGCCGCCGCCGACGCGGTCGCAGCCGCCGTGAAGATCGCCGTCGGACTGCTCTTCTTCCTCTACGGCGCACGCCTCTCGCCCGCCGAGGCCCTGGCCGGCGCCCGGAACTGGCGACTGCACCTCCTGATCATCGGATGCACCTTCGTCCTGTTCCCGCTGCTGGGCGAGGCGGCAGGGCTGCTGCCACCCGCCGTACTGTCGCCCCAACTCGCCGGGGGCGTGCTGTTCCTCACGCTGCTGCCGTCGACCGTCCAGTCGTCGATCGCGTTCACCTCGATGGCCCGCGGCAACGTGGCGGCGGCGATCTGCGCCGCCACCTTCTCCAGCCTGCTCGGCATCGTGCTCACCCCGCTGCTGGCCGCCTGGCTGCTGACCGGGAGCTCGGCCGTGCACGTCAGCGGCGGCCAGGTGCTGGACGTGGTGCTCCAGCTCCTGGTCCCGTTCGCCGCCGGCCAGCTGCTCCGGCCGTGGATGGGCCCCTGGATCGTCCGGCACCGCACGGTGACCCGGGTGGTCGACCGCGGCTCGATCCTGCTGATCGTCTACGCCGCCTTCGGCGAGGGCGTGGTCGACGGCGTCTGGAGCAGGGTGACGGCCGGCCAGTTGATCTGGCTGGTGGTGATCTGCGCCGTGCTGCTGGCCGTCGTTCTCGCGTTCAGCGGCGCGGCCTCCCGGCGGCTGGGGTTCGACCGGGCCGATCGGGTCACCATCCGGCTCTGCGGATCCAAGAAGTCGCTCGCCAACGGCCTCCCGCTGGCAACGATCCTGTTCCCGGCGCCCCTGGTCGGCATCACCGTGCTGCCGCTGATGCTCTTCCACCAGATCCAGCTGATGGTCTGCACCGTCCTGGCCCAGCGCTGGGGACGGCAGGCGGAGGAGCCGCAGGGCCCGGAGCAGTTGGACCGAGGACGGCCGGACCGGGAGCAGCCGCCGGGCTGAGCAACGGTCGAGCAGGGTCGGCAGGTCGGACGGGGGCGTGGGCCGAGCAGGCGCGCAGGTCGAGCAGGGTCGGTCGGCAGGTGTAGGCCCGGCCGGGGCTCACCCGGGCCGGAGGGTACCGGGCCGTGCCTCACGAGGTGGGCGGCCAGGGGCCCGCAAGGAGCCGCCGGGCCTCCGCGACGATCGCGGCGGCGATGGCCTCGCGCGTTCCACCGGCCTCCGGCGTCCACTCCTCGTGACGGACCCCCTCGGCGGAGATCCGCAACAGAGGCTGCGGGTGCCCGAGTGCCGCCCAGGCCTCCTGGGCGATGAGATCGGCGCCGAGCGCCGGGCGTACGGTGCCGCCGGCGACGAGCTCCAGCCACCAGCGGGCCAGCTCCCAACGGATCCCCGCCTCGTCGGCGGGGAGGTCGCCCGCCGGGCCGAGCTCGTCCAGCACCTGCCCGAACAGGTCGGCGGCCCGTGCCTCCTCCGCCCCGGAGAGCCCGGCCAGCAGGCGCAGCGCGGGCGTGTCGACGTCGAGGACGAGGGCCGTCAGCGCCGTGGCGATCAGGGTGGCGTCGTCGACCTGGCGGCCCAGCCGTCGCTCCAGCGCGAGCATCCGCAGGTGGGCGAGGGCCTCCCCGGCATCGGTGGCGTACTGGTCGTGCGGGGTGGTGCAGGTGAACGTGGGGTCCGCCCCGTTGTTCTCACCGAGCACGTAGGACCAGAAGTCCACAGTGGAGCGTGCGGAGCCGAGCTGTGCGGGCAGGCCGGTGAACTCGTGCCGGACGTAGTCGGCGAGGTCGGCACCGTAGTAGATGATGTCGGTCTGGTGGACCGACAGCACCGGATGCCCGAACTGCCCCGGCGTGCCGGGCAGGTAGCGGTGGCCGTAGACGGGGACCAGTTGTGGGACGTCGGCGAGCCGGACCCGCGCGACGTCCAGCCTCTCGGCGGTCGCCTCCGGACGGACGCCCCAGCGGGGATGCCAGAAGCTGTTGTGCTCGACGTCGAAGAGGGTGCCCTCGACCGGCCAGTCGAGCATGCCGCGCAGCCGTGCCGGATCGCCGCCCCGCCAGTCTGGCCAGCCACCGCCCAACGGAAGCCCTGCGGCGAGGAAGACCCGGTGGTCGGCGGCGAATCGGAAGCCGTACCGCTCCTCCACGCCATCGAGTTCACACTCCGTCAACCCTGGTGCGGTCTCAGCACCTGTCATCGCGTGGAGCGCGCGGGCGCCCTCGGTGGTCAGCGGGCGCGGCGGCTGGAGTGTCACCCTTTCAGGCTAACGGTGGTGACGGGCCCGGATTCGCCCCCACAGGCGGGGCGGCGCACATCGGGCCGGGTGCAGGCCGGCATGTGAACAGTCCATCGGATCGGCTCCTCCTCCGTGCACGCTTCCTGCCTGCCGTGCCGCCGCGATGGGTACGTCCGGCCGGAAGCCCCCGCCCAGTCGCGGGGTTCGACGATAAGGAGCCAGTAACTCGCCCTTGCGTTCCTCACCCGTTCGAGTGATCGGCGGCGTTCGGATTCCGTCGGAGCCGAAGCCGGAACGCTCGGCGAGCCCTCCCCGTCGACACCGACGGGGAGGGCTCGCCGAGCGTTCCGGCGGGTCGGGCCGCGACCGAAGCCCTGGCGCATTTTCCGGTTTCCACTTTATCGAACAGCCTTGCGTAAGCAGGGTATTCAACGATGCGGGCGTGTCCGTCATCGACTGAACCAGTGTCCGCCCGGTATCGGCCACAACCGGGGAGACCGACCCGCCATGAACAGGCCACCCATGCCGCACGACTTCCAGCGCGCCGTCCCCTCCTTCGCCGCCACCAGCGAAACCATGACCGATGGCGCCGTGCTCTCCCCACTCCAGGTCCTCGAAGGCGGCAACGTCTCCCCGCAGCTGAGCTGGTCGGGCTTCCCGCCCGACACCAGGAGCTTCGCGGTGATCTGTTTCGACCCGGACGCGCCCACCGGCAGCGGCTGGTGGCACTGGGCGCTCCTCGACCTCCCGGCCGGCGTCACCGAGCTTCCCGCAGGCGCAGGCAGCGGCAGCCTCCCGGGCCTGCCGCCCGGCGCGATCCATGGCCGCAACGACTACGGGACCAAGGACTTCGGCGGCGCCGCCCCGCCGCCGGGCCATGGCCCGCATCGCTACGTCTTCACCGTGCACGCCCTCGGCGTCGAGAAGCTGGGCCTCGACGACGACGCCTCGGCCGCCGCGATCGGCGGCACACTGGGCTTCTTCGCCCTCGGCCGGGCACCCATCTGCGCACTGTACGAGAACCGGTGGAACGCGGCGAGGGGTCGGGACGCCCGGGTACTTCCCAGCCGGTGGGACCGGCGATCCGGTCGGTCTCGGAAGCGGACGCGAGGAGTCACAGGGCGAGGATGCCGTCGGCATCAGGCCAGGCCACGGGGCCGCCCGCGACCGATGCCGCGATCCGGTGAACTCCCGGTCACAGCGCCGGCCGTCTCCTGACGGCGCGCCGTGTCACCCGACCGGCTCTGGTCGGGCGACACGGCGGACGGCAGCACTCGACCTGCAGGCTGCGTCAGTTGGTGAAGGCGGCGGTGACGCCGATGGAGTCGGCACCGCCGGCGGGCTCGGCCCAGGTGTTCCAGCTACCGGTGTTGTAGTCCGCGTCGATCTCGACCAGGCGATTGTTGCCGTTGATCGCGAAGATGTGGTTGACGTCGGTGAGGAGGAGGTCGCGCTGGCGACACGCTTGAGGTTGGTGCCGCCCATGTTCGACCAGCCGCTCCAGCTCCAGCTGTCGTAGTTGCCTTCAGTGTTGTAGAGGTTGCCGTCCATCCCGATGGCGTCCAGGTGGACGGTGCCACCGAAGGCCGACGCGGTGACGTCCTGGCCGGTGAAACCACCGGCCGCCACCCCCAGCTGCCCCAGCTGCCGGCCGCGTAGTTGGCGTCGATCTCCTGAAGACGGTTGCTGGAGTCGATGGCGAAGACGTGGTTCACGTTGTCGGCGGTGGACGCGCTGGCAACGCGCTTGAGGTTGGCACCACCGTGGCCGGTCCAGCCGTTCCAGCCACCGTTGGGGTAGGCACCGTCGGAGTTGTACAACTGCCCGTCGGTGCCGATCGCGGTCAGGTGCACGGTGTTGCCGAAGGACGAAGCGGAGATCGCGGTGACGGTGGGGCTGCTCTCGGGCTGGAACCAGCCGGACCACTGGCCGGTTCCGTAGTTGCCGTCCTTCTCGTAGACGTGGTTGTCACTGCCGATCGCGAAGATGCGATTGATCGAGCCGGTCGACGCACTGGTGACCTGCTTGATACCGGAGGTGCCCATGTCGCTCCAGCCGCTCCACCCGCCGGCCGAGTAGTTGCCCTCCGTGTTGTGCAGTCCGCCATCCGGTGTCAGGTCCACCAGGTGCACCGTGTTGCCCGCCGCGGGTACCGGACCGGGCGCCGGGTAGGGATCGATGTGATCGTTGGTGAGTCCGGCCCGGGCGGAACAGCCCCATTGGCCGGGACCTGCGCTGCGCAGCACCGCTTCGGCTATGAGGATCTGCTGCTTTTCGGTCGCCTGGTGGGGGTACTGGGCATAGATATCGCCGTGGTACGCCAGCCAGGTGCTCTCTGCGAACTGGAGCCCCCGTAGTAGCCGTTTCCGGTGTTGATGCTCCAGTTCCCGCCGCTTTCGCACTGAGCCACCTTCTCCCACGTGCTCACGGACGCAGCTGATGCCGATCCCGCAAAGGCGAAAGGCGTGGCGACAGCGAGAAGTGACGTGGCGACAATGGCCGCTGCGGCGCGCCCTCGATTGCGTTCGGGCATGACGGTCTCCCGTTCCTCGTATGGTGGTTGGTCGCTGCGATGGCGCGGCGGTCAGAACTCAAGTGCATGGTGGTGGGCCCCGCGCGCCCACAACGCGTCCTCACGGCGGGCGGCCTCGGCCGTGCGTCCCGGGCGTCCTCTTCTCCCCCGCGAGCACCCCGAGGAGCATCGAGTGGACGAGAAACGTGCGGGTCAGTCCCAGCCGATGCCGTTGGCAGCCGGGGAGGTCGCAGCCACCGGTGCCACACCGCTCAGACCTGCCGACGTCGCTTCGGCAACAGCCGCTGAGGTCGGTACCACCGCGGCACCGGAGAGCAGGAGCGAAGCAATCGTGATGGTGAGACGGCGGGTGGTGCTGGACATGGCGATGCCCCCGAATCGGGTCGAGCGGATGAGGACCGGATCGGGCCGGCGGAGCTGCTGTCCGCCTGGCCTTGCTGGCGACCGGTGATCACCATCCTGCTCAGCCGCGAAGCCCTGTGTAAGAGCCCGGAGCGGGCAGCATCCGGACAGGCAGCATCCGGACAGGGCGCCTACCGGACCCGGGTGGCTGGTTCCCGGGAAAGACAGCGGCCTGACATCATCACGCCGAACGCGCCTTGATTCTTGTGCGACCTGCCGGGGACTGGACACCGGTGAATGCCACGGGACGCCGCCGTGCCCTTGCCCAGCACGCTGACGTCCGTTCCCAAGCGAAAGCCGAAATCGTCCGGGATGACGCCGAGATCGTGAGTGGGGTCCGGCCGGCAGGACTTCCGCGACGCGGCCGACACGAACGCCGACTGGGCGCTTCGGCCCTCAACTTCGAGGCAACGAAACGCCCGGTCGACGCAGTGGCACGTCGTGGGCTTCAGGACCGGTGAGCCACCCTTCCACCGCTGTGGCTGTCCACCCGGAGCACGGAACCACGCACAGGCAACGTCTCAGTAGCCGGCCTCACCCGAGCCGTCGCACGGTGCCCGCCACGGTGGTCGCCGCGACGGGCCTGTCTCTCTCGGTGCGGACTCCGGGCTGGCGTGACGGCAAGTCAGTTGGCCAGGGAGAAGTCTCCGCCCACCGGGCGGCGATCTTGTCGGCGCCGGTCAGTGCGGTGAGCGTGGTCACCGGGGTGGGGCTGTCGGTGGTGGTGCCGTTGCCGAGCGGGCCGGAGCCGTTGGCGCCCCAGGACTGCACGGTGCGGTCGGTCAGCAGCGCCGGCCCGTGCCCGGTGGCCGGTCCGGCCCCGCCAGCGGCGATCTTCACCACCTCCGCGCTGGTCGGCCCCAGCACAGTGGTCGCCGTGGTGCGGAAATCGGTCCAGGTGCCGTCACCGAGCTGCCCGCCGCGATTGTTGCCCCAGGGCTTGAGTCGCTTCTCCACTGCCGCTCCCGCGCATCAGGGTCGCCTGCAGGCGCCACCGGACCGGCCGCACAATCGTGCAGCCAACGGGCAGTCAATCGCACACGAAGGGTAATTTCATCGAGGCTGCCGGGCTGCGACGCGACGCCTTCCGTGGGCGGCGTGCGGGAGTGAAACGGCTCGAGCCCTTCCCCGGTCACAGGGAAGGGCTCGAAGCGTGCGCGGGCGTCAGGCGGCGACGGCCACCGGCTCCGCGACCTTCACGGCCTCGGCCGCGAGCAGGTCGCCGGTCGGGTTGTTGTACGCGTCGCGGTCGAGGGTCTTCTCACGGGCCGCCACCAGGATCGGGACGACCGCCTGTCCGGCGACGTTCGTCGCCGTCCTGACCATGTCCAGGATCGGGTCGATGGCGAGCAGCAGGCCCACGCCCTCCAGCGGCAGGCCGACGGTGGAGAGGGTGAGGGTCAGCATGACGATCGCGCCGGTCAGGCCCGCGGTGGCGGCGGAGCCGATCACCGAGACGAAGGCGATCAGCAGGTAGTCGCCGATGCCGAGGTGGATGCCGTACACCTGGGCGACGAAGATCGCGGCGAGCGACGGGTAGATCGCGGCGCAGCCGTCCATCTTGGTGGTCGCGCCGAACGGGACGGCGAACGACGCGTACTCGCTCGGGACGCCGAGGCGCTCGGTGACCCGGCGGGTGACCGGCAGGGTGCCGACCGAGGAGCGGGAGACGAAGGCGAGCTGGATGGCCGGCCAGGCGCCCTTGAAGAAGTTGAGCGGGTTGAGGCCGCCGGCGAAGCGCAGCAGCAGCGAGTAGACGCCGAACAGCACCAGGGCGCAGCCGACGTACACGTCGGCGGTCAGGGTCGCGAAGGGGGCGAGGAGGTCCCAGCCGTACTTGGCGACGGACTTGCCGATCAGGCCGAGGGTGCCGAGCGGGGCGAGCCGGATGACCCACCACAGGGCGGTCTGGGTGAGTTCGAGGACGGACTCGCCGAGCTTGCGGACCGGCTCGGCCTTCTCGCCGATCTTCAGGATGGCGGCGCCGGTGACGATGCCGAGGAAGACGATCTGGAGGACGTTGACCTCGACGAACGTGGTGGCGATGTTCGTCGGGATGATCCCGGTCAGGAAGTCGACCCAGCTGCCGGCCTCCTCGGGGGCCTTGAGGCCCTCCGTGGACAGGCCGGCGCCCTGGCCGGGGTCGGTGAGCAGGCCGAGGCCGAGGCCGATGGAGACCGCGATCAGCGAGGTGATCAGGAACCAGAGCAGGGTGCGGACGGCGAGCCGGGCGGCATTGGTGACGTTGCGCAGGTTGGCGACGCTGACCACGATCGCGGTGAAGACCAGCGGCGGAACGGCCAGCTTGAGCAGCTGGACGAAGGTCTTGCCGATGGTGTCGAGGGTGGTGGTGAGCCACGAGACGTCGCCGGCGCGGGCGATGCCGCCGAGCAGCAGGCCGAGGGCGAGGCCGCCGACGATCTGGGCCCAGAAGGGCGTCCGGCGGATCCGGGCGAGCGGGCCGGACGTGTCGGGTTCGGCCGGCGTGGTGGGCGCGGTGGGCATGGGGATGCGACTCCGGAGTGGGGCGGCAGGCGGGGGAGGGGAGAGCGCGGCGGCACGGCGGGACGCGCGGGCGGGGAAGGGCCCGGGTCGGGAGGAGGCGTGCCGCCTAGATACAGCTGGAGGCGCAGATACAGCCGAGGGCGCAGGCGCAGCCGGCGACCCGGGTGCGGTGGGAGGCGCGGGTACGGCCGGCACCGTCCGGGCGCGCGCCGCAGGGGGCGAGCGGAGTGCTCGTCCCGTGCCGGTGGGCTGCGCCTGGGGTGGTCATGGCCGGAAGATTAGCAGTAAACATTTGAGATGTTCAAAGCTCTTGTTTGAGAGACGCCGTGAGCTACGGCCACGAAGCAGCCCGCCCCGCCAGGGCCTCGATTGACCGACCGCTCTGGTTATACGTATAACTTCAGGTATGGGCTATCTCGCGCTGCTCCGCGCCCCGCACGTCTCCAGGCTCCTCCTCGGCACCCTCCTCGGCCGTCTCCCGGCCGGCATGACCGGCCTGGTGATCGCCCTCGCCCTGCGCGAGGCGGGCGCGCCGTACAGCAGGATCGGCCTGGCGACCGCCGCGTACGCCATCGCCGCCGCGATCGGCGGACCGGTGCTCGGCCGGATCGTGGACCGCACCGGCCAGCCCCGGGTCCTGCTGACCACCGCCGTCGTCGCCGGGCTCGGCTACGCCCTGCTCGCCGTCGCCCCCGGCTCCCCGGCCGCCGCGCTGACCGGCGCCGCCCTCGCCGGCCTCGCCATGCCACCGCTCGAACCCTGCCTGCGGGCCCTGTGGCCGGCGGTCGTCGCCGAGGAGCAGCTCGACACCGCCTACGCCTTCGACTCCGCCTCGCAGCAGATCCTCTACGTCGCGGGCCCGCTCGCGGTGGCCGGCATCACGGCCGGATTCGGCCCGTCGGCGGCCCTGTGGACGGCGGCCGCGCTCGGCCTGCTCGGCGCACTGGTGGTGGCGACGGCCGGACCGGCCCGCTCCTGGCGCGCCCCCGCCCGGTCCGCCTCCGCCGGCCTGCTCGGCCCGCTGCGCTCCCCGGCCTGGTCCTGCTGCTGGTCGGCCTGGCCGGGGCCGGCTGGACGGTCGGCGCGCAGAGCGTGCTGTTCATCGCGTACGCCGAGCGGCACCCTGGCGCGCTGCCCGGCGGGGCCGGGCTGCTGCTGGCGCTGGCCGCGGTCGGCGGGCTGGTGGGCGCGCTCGGCTACGGCGCGGTGCGCTGGCGCTCCAGCACCGCCACCCGCACCTGGGTGATCGCCCTGCTGATGGCCGCCTCGTTCGTGCCGCTGCTGTCGCTGCCCGCGCCGTGGGCGATGGCCGGGCTGGCGCTGCTGTCCGGCGTCGGGCTGGCTCCGCTGCTGGCGGCAGCCTTCGTGCTGGTCGCCGAACTGGCGCCGACCGGCACGGTCACCGAGGCCTTCGCCTGGTTGATCACGCTCTTCGCGACCGGCAACGCGGCGGGGTACGCCGTCTCCGGGGCGCTGGTCGACGCCTCGCTGTTCCAGGTCGCGCTGTGCGCGGTGGCCGGGATCGGGGCGGGCGCTCTGCTGCTGTTCGGCTGCCGCGGGTGGTTCCGCGCGGCGCTGCCGGGCGACCGGCTTCCGGCTCCCGAGGCCGTCGGCGCGCACTGACCCGGACCGCTCCCGGCCTCTGCCACGCGGCACTCCCGACCCGGCGGCACTCCCGACCCCGCACCGGTCCCGGAGGCTCCTGCGGCGGGCCCGTGCGGCGGCTCAGTCCGCCCGGCGGGTGGAGTCGCGGACGACCAGGGTGGTGGGCAGGGGGGCGGTCGGGGCGACCGGATCGCCGTCCAGGAGGGCGGCCAGTGCCGTGACGCCCCAGCGGCCGAGCTCCTCCCCGGGAAGGTCGACGGTGGTCAGCGGCGGCACGAGCAGGTCGGCCACCGGCACGTTGTCGATGCCGACCACGGAGACGTCCGCGGGGATGGCGAGGCCGAGTTCCGCCGCGGCCTGGTAGAGGCCGGAGGCGACGACGTCGTCGTCGCAGATGATCGCGGCCGGCCGGTCGGCCCGGCCGAGCAGCTCGCGCGCGACGACCCGTGCGGCGGCCGCGCCCTCGTTCAGGCTGACGCCGGCCTCGATCACCTCCAGGTCGGCGGTGGCGGCCTCGAAGGCGGCCTGCCGGACGCGGAAGGTGTGCGCCGAGAGGGTGGAGCGCAGGTGCCCGATCCGCCGGTGCCCGAGCGCGGCGAGGTGGTCGACGGCGGCCCGCATGCCGGCGGCGACGTCCAGCTCGACGGTCGGCCGGGCCGGGTCGAGTGCCGGGTCCGCGTCCAGGAAGACGGTGGGCATGGCGGCGGGCAGCCCGCCGAGCTGGCTGTCGTCCGGGGAGCAGACCAGCAGTCCGTCGAAGCGGCCGGCGGTGGCGGCCTCGGCAAGGGTGGCGCCGTCCCAGCCGGAGCTGACCACCACGGCCAGGCCGCGCCGGTGTGCCTCCTCGTGGGCGCCGGACAGCACCCGGCCGAAGAACGGGCCGAGCAGGTTGGGGACGGCCAGCATCACCATGCCGCTGCGGCCGAGCCGCAGCTGCCGGCCGGCGGCCTGCGGGCGGTAGCCGAGCCGGTCCGCGGCGGCGCGGACGCGCTCGCGGGTGGCCTCGGAGACGCGGTGACCGCCCTCGGGCCCGGAGAACACCAGGGAGACGGTGGCCTGCGAGACGCCGGCCAGCCGTGCCACGTCGCGCCCGGTGGGACGGCGCGCGGGCCCCGGCACGTCAGTTCTGGGCGGCGGCACGGGCGGCGTCGTCGGCCGCGTCCTCCTCGGCGTTCTGCGCGGCGATCCGCTTGGCGGTGCGCGACCGGATGCCGTCGACCCGGCCGGCGATCTGCTCGGACATCTCGTCCCGCTGGCGGCTGAGCGCCACGTAGCTGATCGGCGCGGAGACCAGGCCGGCGAGCAGCACCAGGAAGACCACGCCCGAGCCGCCGGCGACCGGGATGACGCCGAAGTGCCCGAGCAGCAGGGCGATCAGCAGGCAGCCGAGGAAGATGCTGGCCCGCAGGGAGGTGTAGCGGAGCGTGGCGTGCGACTTGCTGCTCACGGGTGGGCGTCCTTCGCTGCTGGGGTACGGCGGGTGGTGCTGCCGGCGGCGGGGGCGGGGCCCCCGGGAGCCGGATGGGATGTCACAGCCTCCCAGTGAAGCATGCCCTACGGCGGCGGCCGCAGGGGGCTGCGTGCGCTCCCGGCGCGGTCGGTGGGCTGGTGTACCCGGCCGGCCGGGCTCAGCGCAGGTCGAGCCACATGGTGACGTCGTCGCGGTCGTCGCCGGGGGCGACCCGGATCGCGCCGGGCACCCGGCCGACCTCGGTGTAGCCGCTGCGGCCGTAGAAGGTCTCCAGGTCGTGGCCGCCGCGCAGGGTCAGGCGCAGCCCTGCCAGGCCCCAGCCGCGGGCGATGCGCTCGGCCTCCGCGAGCAGTTGGCCGCCGTAGCCGCGGCCCTGCAGGGCCGGGTGCACCATGACCCGCTTGAGCAGTCGCCAGTGCTCCATGAGGTCGAAGCGCTGGGACTCGAAGAACAGGACGGCGGCGAGCCGGCCGGTGCCGGGCTCGCGGCCGATCAGGAGCCGGTCGGGACCGTCCGGGCCGATGCCGGCGAGCTGCCGTTCCGCGGTGGGGCGGACCCGCTCGGCGGTGACCGGGGGGACGAAGCCGACCGCACCCCCGGCGTTGCTGACCGCCGTCCAGAGGTCGACGACCTCGGCCCGCAGTCCGGGGGTGGGGTCCGGGTCCAGGGTGAAGACCATCGTCATGGTCACCCAGCCTAGATGACCCTTACGAGGAGCTCGCGTCAGGCCCCGGCCAGGGCCGGTGTCCCGGCCGGGCGTCCGCGCAGGGCGAGGCAGAGCAGGACGGCCACCGCGCACAGCCCGCCCGCTGCGTACCAGGCCAGGTCGTAGTCGCCGAAGCGGTCGCGGACCACGCCCGCCAGGGCGGCGACCACGGCGGCGCCGATCTGGTGGGCGGCCAGCACCCAGCCGAAGACGATCGGGGCGTCCGGGCCGAAGTGCCGCCGGCAGAGCGCGACGGTCGGCGGGACGGTTGCCACCCAGTCCAGGCCGTAGAAGATCACGAAGGCCAGGATCGGCGGCTGCAGCGCATGGCCGAACAGCTGCGGCAGGAAGAGCAGGGACAGGCCGCGCAGCGCGTAGTAGACGATCAGCAGCCGCCGCGAGTCGAAGCGGTCGGTGAACCAACCGCTGGCGATCGTCCCGACCACGTCGAACACGCCGACCAGGGCCAGCAGGCTCGCACCGGTGGTGACCGGCAGGCCGTGGTCGTGCGCCGCCGGGATGAAGTGGGTGCCGACCAGGCCGGCGGTGGTGGCCCCGCAGATCGCGAAGGAGCCGGCCAGCAGCCAGAACGCCCGGCTGGTCGAGGCGCCCCGCAGCACCCGCAGCGAGCGGGCCAGCGCACTGCCGTCCACCACCGGCGCGGGCGGCGGCTCGGTGGCACCGTACGGCAGCAGGCCCAGGTCGGCGGGGCGCTCGCGCATCAGCAGCAGGACGGGGACGGCGACGGCGGTCGCGGTCAGCGAGACGACCACCACGGCCGTGCGCCAGCCCTGGTTCTCCACCAGCGAGGCCAGCAGCGGCATGAAGACGAGGTTGCCCGCGGCGCCGGCGGCGGTGAGGACCCCGGTGACCAGCCCCTGCCGGGCCTGGAACCAGCGACCGGTGACGGTGGTCGCGAAGGCGCCCGCCATCGAGCCGCTCCCGAGTCCGACCAGCACGCCCCAGCACAGGATCAGCTGCCAGCTCTGCGTCATCAGCACGGTCAGTCCGGCGCCGACGGATATCAGCAGCAGGGCGCAGACCACCACCAGCCGGACGCCGAAGCGGTCCATCAGCGCCGCGGCGAACGGCGCGGTCAGCCCGTACAGGGTGAGGTTGACCGAGACGGCGCTGCTGATGGTGGCGTGCGACCAGCCGAACTCGCTGTTCAGCGCGTCCATCATCAGGCCGGGGGCGGAGCGCATGCCGGCCGAGCCGACGAGGACGAGGAGGGCGAGGCCGGCCACCACCCAGGCGTAGTGGACGCGGGGCGGTCGGGCGGGCTTCCGGGCGGTCGGACGGGTGGTCAGTTCGGTCACACCGGAGAGTCTCCCGGGCGGCCCCGGGAAGGACGAGTGGCCTGACTGCCAGCTTTCGTCAGGATCGGGCCACCCGCTCCGGCGGAGGGCGGTCGGCCGGCCACCGTTCAGCGCCCGTCGATCCGCCGCAGCTCACGGATCGGGCGGGCCAGCAGCAGCGCCGCGACCACCAGCAGGCCGACCAGGGCGCCCGCGCTCAGGACGGCCCTGGGCCCGAAGGCCGCGGCCGCGGGGCCGGCAAGCGCGGCACCGACCGGGGCCATGCAGACCGAGCCGGCCACCTCGTACGCGTGGATCCGGTTGAGGACCTCGCCGGGCACCTGGGTCTGCACGTTGGTCGCCCACATCACGCCCCAGAAGGTCGTGCCCGCCCCGGCGACCAGGAAGCACAGGGCGAGCAGCGGCACCGGCAGGCCGAGCACGATGGCGAGCGGGTAGAGCGGGAAGGCCAGCATCCCGAGCGCCCCGCCGAGCAGCGGACGCTGCGGCTTCACCCGAATGGCGATCAGCCCGCCGGCCACGGTGCCGGCCCCGAACGCCCCGTTGAGCAGGCCGTACGCCGTGGAGCCGTGGGCCGGGACGATCAGGCCGGCGGCGATCGGCAACAGCGGGCCGAAGCACAGCACGCTGTAGAACATCCAGATCACGATGACGCCCCACATCCAGCTGCGGGAGCGGAACTCGCGCCATCCGACGACCAGGTTGCGCCACAGGCTGTCCCCGGGCGGCGGCGCGGGAACGGTGCCGAGCCGCAGCGTCAGCAGGCAGCCGGCGCTCAGGCCGTAGGCGACCGCGGCGATCACCATCACCCAGCCGGTCGCGGCGGCGCCGGCCAGGACGCCGGCGACGGCCGGACCGAGCAGCGTGGTGAGCGCCTCCGAGGTGCGCAGCACGCCGTTGGCGCCCTGCACGTCGCGCGCGACCAGCGGCACGGTGGACGCGGCGCCCGGCTGGAACATCGCGGCGGCCGCTCCGGCCAGTGCGAGCAGGCCGTACAGCTGCCAGAGCTGCTGGACGCCGTGGAAGAACAGCACCGCCATCAGGATCCGGGTGACCAGGTTGACGAGGTCGGCGGTGATCATCAGCCGGCGGGCGGTGAACCGGTCGGCGAGGACGCCGCCGAGCAGGACCAGGCCGGCGAACGGGGCCATCAGGAAGGCCATCGCGTAGCCGACGCTGCCGAGCGGGTGGCCCGCGCCGATCAGGCCGGCGGAGACCGCGACCGGGAGCATCGCGTCGCTGAGCAGGCCGGAGCTGCGGGCGGTGAAGTAGAGCCGGAAGTTGCGGGACCAGATGGCCGGGCTCCGGAGGGCCGGGTCGACGGGGGCGGGCGCGGATCTCAGTTCGGGCACAGCAGAATTTTTGGTCCAGACCACTTCGGGTGCCAGGGGTTCCCGGGTCACAATGTGGCGGCAACCGGCGGAAGGACGCGCACGATGACCGAGCAGGGGCAGGTGCACCGGGTGGCGGTGCTGGCACTGGACCGCGTGATCGCGTTCGAACTGGGCATCCCGGCCCGGATCTTCGAGTCCGCCCGGGGTCCGGCCGGGCAGCCGCTGTACCGGGTGGCGACCTGCACCGTGGACGGGCTCCCGGTGACCACCAGCACCGACTTCAGGGTGGTCGTCGACCACGGGCCCGAACTGCTGGCCGAGGCGGACACCGTGGTGGTCCCGGCGCAGCGGGGCGGCGCCACGGCCGAAGCCGACCCGCGGGTGGCCGCCGCCCTGGCCCGGATCCGGCCCGGCACCCGGCTGGTGTCGATCTGCACCGGCGCGTTCGTGCTGGCCGCGGCGGGCCTGCTGGACGGCCGCCCGGCCACCACGCACTGGGCCTACACGGAGGAGTTCGCGCGGCTCTTCCCGAAGGTCCGGCTGGATCCGGACGTGCTGTTCACGGACGACGGCGACGTGCTGACCTCGGGCGGGGTCGCCGCCGGGGTCGACCTCTGCCTGCACATCGTGCGCCGCGACCACGGCAGCGCGGTCGCCAACGCGGTGGCCCGGACGTGCCTGGTCCCGCCGTGGCGGGAGGGCGGGCAGAAGCAGTACGTACGGGCGCCCGGACCGGTACCCGCCGACGCCGGTGCGGGCACCGCCGCCGTCCGCGCCTGGGCACTCGACCACCTGTCGCAGACGCTCGGCCTGCGGGAGCTCGCCGACCGGGCCGGGATGAGCGTACGGACGTTCACCCGGCGCTTCCGGGCCGAGACCGGCAGCAGCCCGGGCGAGTGGCTGACCGTCCAGCGCACCGAACTGGCACGGCAGTTGCTGGAGGAGACCGAACTGTCGATCGACGAGGTGGCGCGGCGCTCCGGCTTCGGCACGGCAGGTTCGCTCCGGCTCCAGCTGCGCGGCCGCCTCGACGTGGCCCCGACCGCCTACCGGCGGACCTTCCGCGCCGTCGTGCCGGAACCGCGGCGCGCCCCGGGCGGCGGCGTGGCGCCCGCATCCCGGATGCACGCCGCGCCGCCGTCCGAACGGGCGCACGGGGCCTGAACCCGCACGCCGGCACTCCGCACTCGCCGAGGAGGCCGGTCGGCGGTGGGCAGCGCTGTCCCCCCATGCTGGCCCGCCTGGGCTTCCCTCGGCGTCCCCTCGCAACGGAGAGCCGCACCCAAGGGTGATCAGTCGGATACGTCACGTCAATGGCTTGTCCGACATTCGGATCGGATCCGGGCGGCGGGTCGGAGGGCGGAGGTGGCAACGGCTGCCGGCGGCGGACGGCACGCCCCCGGCGTGCGCCGGGCAGAGGCAGAGAAAAGCGGAGAAAAGCGACGAACGCGGTCAGGGGCGGCAGGCAGGGCAGAGGGCAGCACCGGGGGTGGGTGGCGGCGCCGGGCGGGGCACGAGGCCGACGGATGCCGGGCGGGCGGCCGAAAGGCCTGCGGCGGTGTCTGCGGCGGGCGGCCGACGGGCGTGCGGTGGGCGTGCGGCGGGCGGTCAGAGCTGCCAGGCGAACTCGTCCATGACGGGCACCTCGGCCGCGACGGCGGCCGTGGCGTTCGGGTCGATCTCGCACCAGACCCGCTTCCCGGAACCGTCCGGGTACCAGCCCCAGCGGTCGCACAGCAGCTCGACGAGTTCCAGGCCCCGGCCGTTGGTGGCCTCGCCGCCGGCGTGCCGCGGCGCGGGCGCCGTCCGGCTGGCGTCCGCCACCTCGACCCGGACGGGGACCGACACGGCGTCACCCGACATCGCGTCCGGCACCGGCATGCTGAGCCGCAGCACCGCCGGACAGCCGGTGTGCACGACCGCGTTGGTGACCAGCTCGGAGACGACCAGCACCAGGGTCTCCGCGATCGGGGCGTCCGGGTCCAGCCCGTGGCCGCTCAGCCGGGTCCGTACCCACCGGCGTGCCCTGCCGACCTCGGACGGGTCCGCCTGGACCGCCAGCTGCACCTGAAGTACCTGCACCGCTCCACCACCCGCACTCGGTATTCGGCCACCCATCCCCTGACACCCGCCCGGGCGTCAGGGACTTTCGAGTGACCGGGAGCAGAGCCCGCAGCGTCCGCGTTCCCTGCTTCCGGTCGCTCCTCATCAAGCCGGTCGGTCGACCGCGCACGGCCGGTGCGCCTGGCCGGACCACCCATGGCTTCGACACGAATACGCCTCAGGATGAGACGGCCCAGGGGCCGCTGCAAGCGCTTCGGGCATATTCCAGCGATCGGGGGACAGCCCGGTGCATACTGTCCCGCTCACCCTGACGGGCTTCGTACCGGTGAACGCCGGCCGGGCGGGGCGTGTGCACGAGCACAACGACGGTACCGCCACGACACCCGAATGGCGTGACCGCCACGAGCGAACCACCCGTTCCGGCACAACTCGGGCCGCCCCCGCGGGGTACAGGCCGCCCCAGGATCTGACGCCCCGAAACTCCGTGTTCCCTTCTTCGCACAATCCGCACGGCCGGGAAAGCCGTCCCGCTACGGTGGTTCGAAGCACGGCCCGGGGCACCAGGGAGGGGCCATGAGCACGCCCGACGCGCGACTTCAACAGCGCCTCGCCCGCGGCGAGGAGGCCGCCCTCGGCGAGCTGTACGACCGCTTCGCACCACTCGTGCACGGCCTCGCCTGGCGGATCCTCGACGACCAGGACGCCGCCGAACAGCTCACCCGCGAGGTCTTCGCCCACCTGTGGACCACTCCCGCGGCCTACCGCCCCGACGAGGGCACGCTGCGCGCCTGGCTCGGCGCCCTCACCCACCGCCGCGCCGTCGAGCGGCTGCGCCACCGCTACGGCGACGGACGGGAACTGGCCGAACGGGCCGCCGGAGCCCGGGCGCACCACATCGTCGCGACCCTGCCCGAACCGCTGCGCGACACCATCGACACCCTCGGCACCGGCCGGCCGGAGGACGCGAGCTACCGGGACACCGCCCGCCGGCTCGGCATCAGCGAACACACCGCCAAACACCGGATGCGGCTGGGCCTGCACCTGGTCGCCACCGAACTGGCGGGCGACCACCCGCACGGCTGTCCGGACACCATGGCCGCCACCGGCCCCGGACGGCCCGCGCCGTGACGGCCGACGGGCGGCACGAGGCGCTCCGCTCCCTGCTGGGTGCGTGGGCGCTCGGTGCCTGCCCGCGCCCGGAGGCGGCCGAGGTCGCCCTCCACCTGGCCGGGTGCCCCGGATGCGCCGAGGAGGCCGCCCGGCTCAGCGGTGCCGCGGCCGAACTCGCCGCCGACGAGGCGCTCGACCTCTCCGGCACGCTGCGCCAGCAGGTCCTCGACCACTGCCTCGCCCGGCGCCCCGCCGAGTTGCCGATACCGCCCTGGGCCGCCCCGTACGCGGCGGAGAGCGCCCGGCTGGACGCCCTGCTGTGCGACCTCGGCCCCGACGAGTGGCAGGAGGTCGCCGAACTGCCCTGGCACGGCGGGGTGCAGCACTGGCGCCCGGCCGAGGTGCTCTGCCACCTCGCCGCGGTCGACGGCTACCTCTCCCCCGCGCTCGGGCTGGCCGACCCGCTCGCCGACGGCGCACCGCCGACGGACGGCCTCCCGCGGGTGCCCGGACGGGGCCGCCCCGCCGGGGTGCTGGAACGCACCGGAGCCATGCTCCGCACGGTCGGCGGCGACGATCCGGACCAGATCCGGGCCCGCTGGCGCGGCCAGAGCCACGCCCTGCTGCGGGCCGCCGCGCTCGGCGGCGACGGCACCGCCCCGGTGGACTACGGCTTCGCCGTACTGCCGCTGCGGGACGCCTTCCTGGACCGCGCCTTCGAGTGCTGGATCCACGGCGACGACATCGCGCGCGCGGTCGCCTACCCCTACCCGCCGCCGGCCCCGCAGCACCTGCACCGGCTGATCGACCTCGCCGCCCGGATGCTCCCGCACCTGCTGGCCGCCCTGCGCAGCCCCGCACCGGTCGGCGCGGGCGGCCGCGCGCGGGGCCGCAGCCTGCGGCTGGTCATCGACGGCCCGGCGGCCGGCGAGTGGCTGATTCCGCTCGACGATCCGGCGGCGCCGCCGGAGGGCACCGACACGGTGGCCGAAATGGTCGTGGACGGACTGGAGTTCTGCTACCTGGCGGCGGCCCACCGGGAGCCCGGGCGGCTGCCGCTCGGCTGCGACGGCGACCGCTCCGCGGTCGACGAGGTGCTGCGGGCACTGCCGATGCTGTCCCGGCCCTGAGCTGCGGACGGCCCTGAGCGGCGGACGGCACGGGGCCGGGCGGCGTGCCCGGTCTCAGGTGAAGACGACCGTCCGGCTTCCGTTGAGCAGCACCCGGCGCTCGCTGTGCCACTTGACCGCACGGGCCAGCGCCTGGCACTCGACGTCGCGGCCGAGCGCGACCAGCTGGTCGGGGGTGACGTCGTGGGTCACCCGGGCGACCTCCTGCTCGATGATCGGGCCCTCGTCGAGGTCGGCCGTCACGTAGTGGGCGGTGGCGCCGATCAGCTTGACGCCGCGGGCGTGCGCCTGGTGGTACGGCTTCGCGCCCTTGAAGCTCGGCAGGAACGAGTGGTGGATGTTGATCACGCGGCCGGACAGCGCCTTACAGAGGTCGTCCGAGAGCACCTGCATGTAGCGGGCCAGCACGACCAGGTCGACGCGTTCCTCGGCGACCAGGTCCAGCACCTGCTGCTCGGCCTGCGCCTTGGTGTCCCGGGTCACCGGGATGTGGTGGAAGGGGATCCCGTACGACTCGGTGAGCTCGCGGAAGTCGGTGTGGTTGGAGACCACGGCGGCGATCTCCACCGGAAGGGCGCCGATCCGGGTGCGGAAGAGCAGGTCGTTCAGGCAGTGGCCGAACTTCGACACCATCAGGACGATGCGCATCCGCTCGGCCGTCGGGTCGATCCGCCAGTCCATGTGGAAGGACGCGCCGACCGCGGCGAAGCTCGCCCGGAGCTTCTCCACGGTGACCGGTTCCTCGGCCGAGAAGTGCACCCGCATGAAGAAGAGCCCGCTGTCGGCGTCGCCGAACTGCTGGCTGTCCAGGATGTTGCAGCCGGTCATGAAGAGGTAGCTGGACACCGCGTGCACGATCCCCTGCTTGTCCGGGCAGGAGAGCGTGAGGACGTACTGTGCGCTGCCCGGAGTCTCTGCCACGGCTGGGTTCCTTCACTGGTTCACGACACGACGACCCAGCGTGTCACATCCCGGACACCCGGGGCGGCGCCGCCCGCACTGCGGGACGGCGTCCGTCCGAGGCGTCGGACAAGCCCTAGGCGGCCTGGGTGAGGATGCGGAGGATCTCCAGGCTGCGCGGCGGGGTGTCCGGGTCCTCGCCGTCGTTGACGGCCAGCAGGACGTGCGCCTCGCGGGCGGCCCGGACGGCCTCCGGCCAGCCGGCGTGCCCGAGGTACGCGCCTGCCGGGGCGTCCGCACCGACCTGGTGCAGCACCCGCAGCACCCGCAGCACGGCGGCGTCGACCGCGGCGGCCTCGGCCGCGTCGCGGACGATCGTGCCGACGTACTTCTCGGCGGACCAGCGGTCCAGCCAGGTGTCCTCGACCAGGCGGTAGACGGCGTCGGTGACGTCGCCGTAGCCGTTCTGGCCGGCCAGCCATGCGTGCTGCTGGAAGCCCGGGTCGGAGAGCATGTGCAGCGCCGAGCGGATCCGGGCCCGCCAGCGCCACCAGGGGAGATCGTTGAGCGGCATGCCGCCCATGGTGCTGGAGCGACGGCCGCTACGAGAAGAGGTGTTGGCGGACCGATACGAAGAATCTGTGGTGTCGGACATCGTGCATCGATCGTACGTGCCCCCGGAACCGGCGCTCTACACGCGTCACCCCTCGGTGTTCCACCCCCGTTTGGCCGTCGTTCGCTTTTCGTCCCTCTCTGCTTGCCCGGCCAGGTCAAGGCTTGAATTCGGCCGAAAATCCCGGCCGCGACCCGGGGAGGGGACAGATCATCATGAGGCGGAACGGATCGCCCGACGACCATCAGCCCACCAGCCGACGGATCACCGACCGCCCAGGCCTCCGCCGCAGAGCAGCCGCCCTCGCCACCGCCGCGGCCCTCGCACCCGCCCTGCTGGCGACCTCCGCCTGCGGCGGCCCCGCCGACGCCGCCTCCGCCGCCGGCGACCTGACCGTGATGACCTGGGCCCCGTCCGGCACCGGGTCCACCGACCGGCCGGGCATGACCGCCCTCGCCGACGCCGTCGGCCGGGACATCAACGCCAAGGGCGGCCTGCACGGCCGGCAGCTGCGCGTCCTCACCTGCAACGAGCACAACACCGCCGAGGGTGCCGCGGCCTGCACCCGGCAGGCGGTGGACGCCAAGGCGGTGGCGGTGATCGGCTCGTACAGCCAGTACGGCAGCACGTTCATCCCCACCCTGGAGGCGGCCGGCATCCCGTACCTGGGCGGCTACGGCCTCTCCACGCCCGAGTTCTCCAGCCCGCTCTCCTACCCGGTCGCCGGCGGGACGCCCGCGCTGATCGCGGGCAGCGGGCGGCAGCTGGTGGCGGCGGGCTGCAAGAACGTCGCGCTGGTGCGGCCGGACACCCGGGCCGGCGACACCATGGTCGGCTTCCTGGACGCCGCGCTGCGCCCCGCCGGCATCCGGCTGACCGACGTGAAGGCCCCGGAGCGGTCGAACGACTACACCCCGATCGCCCGGCAGGCCGTCGGCGACGACCGCAGCGGGAACTGCGTCACCGTCGCCCTCGGCGCCGAGCCGACCGCCAACCTGCTCGACCCGCTGCGCCGGCTGAACCCCAAGCACACCGCGCTGGCCTCGGTCGTCGGCAGCTTCCAGCAGTCCGTGGTGGACGCCACCGGCGGTGACAGCGGCCCGCTCGGCGGCGCGTACGCCACCGGCTGGTTCCCGCCCGAGTCCTCGCCGGTCTGGGACGCGCTGCGGGACACCGTGAAGACCTACGGCAACGGCGTCGCGATCGACGTCGCCGACCCCGGCGTGCAGACCACCTGGGTCGCGTACGAGGTGTTCCGGGCCGCAGCGAAGCGCGTCGACGCGGCCAAGCCGCTCACCGCCAAGACGCTGCGCACCGTGCTGGACAGCGGCGACCCGATCGAGACGAACGGCGCGACACCCCCGCTGAACTGGGGCATGACCAGCATGCTGCCCAGCGCGGACTCCCCGCGCCTGGTCAACACCTCGGTGACCTTCCAGCAGGTCCGCGGCGGCCGGCTGGTCGACCAGCAGCAGGGCTTCGTGGACGTCCGCTGGGTGCTGGCCGGGGGCAAGCCCCCGGCGTGACCCACCGCCCACGCCGAAGGGGGCGGCCCGGGGCGATCCCGGGCCGCCCCCTTCGGCGTGCGTCGGTCAGAGGTCGGTCTTGCCCCTGGTCGGCAGGCCGCTCTGGCCCGCGATCGCGTTCCAGAGCGAGGACGCCTTCTCCTTCGCCCCGGTCGCGGTGCCGCTGGCCGCGGTGCCGTCCTTGTAGTGCTGGTTGTTCTTGGCCGTGCCCGCGTCGCAGCCGGCCACCAGGTCTCCCGCCCAGGCCGCGTACTCGCTGTCCGCGGTGGCCGAGGCCTGCCAGGCCTTCTGCAGCTGACCGGCCAGCTCGGGGCCGGACGGCAGCTTGTCGACCTTGAGCGCCGCCAGCTTGGTGAGCAGGGCCTGACGCTGCCCGGCCGCGTCGGTCAGCTGCGCCTGCGACTGCGGGAGGTTCTGGCAGCCGGTGACCGCCGACACCGCGCCGACCACGGCCTGGCGGCTGGCGCTGGCCGTGCCGAGCAGATCGGAGAGTGCGCTCGCCTGCGCCTGCACGGCGGGGTCGGTGCCGCCCGCGGCGGACGCCGTGGCACCGTGCGACGCGGCGGTCGCCGGCGGCTTCGCCCCGGAGGGCTTGTCGTCGCCGCCGCTCATCAGCACCGCGACCAGGATGCCCACCACCGCGACACCGGCGATCGCCCCGCCGACGACCATCCGGTTGGACGGGCGCCCGGAGCCGCCCCGGCCCTGCCCCGCACCGGGGTGCGCGGGCCCGGCAGGCGGGGCCGGGAAGGACTGCCCGCCGAAGGTCTGCTGACCGCCGTAGGACTGCTGGGGCTGCTGGCCCGCATACGGCTGCTGCCCGCCGAAGGACTGCTGCCCCCGAAGGACTGCTGCCCCCCGAACGACTGCTGGCCTCCGAAGGTCTGCTGACCGCCGTACGACTGACCGGCCGGATAACCCGGCTGACCCGCTGTCGGCTGACCGGGCATCTGCTGCGGCGCACCGCCGCCGACCGCGGGGTCGGCGGTCGGGTACGGCGGCAGGTACTGCGTCTCCGGCGCGTGCTCGGCGACCGGCGGGGCCCCCTGGGGGCGGGCGCCGCACCCCAGTACTCCGGGCCGCCCTGACCCGGCACCGGCGGTGCCGGGGGCGGCATCTGGGGCGCGGCAGGCTGCGGCGCGGCCTGGCCCTGTTCCTGCCCCGGCTCCGGCCTGAACAGATCGTCCAGGTTGAAGTCATTGCTGGAATGGGAGTGGGAGAACGAGCGGCGCTGGCTCAACGCGATTCCTCACCTGTGCCGCGCGCTCGCTGACGGCGGACCACAACTGCTCGACGACCTCGATAACGCTGCATAGCACGCCCACGCTACCCGGTCACCGGTACGGGTGACTACGCAGGGAGGACCATCCTCACCTGCTCCTCACGAAGCCGGGCCGCTCCTCAGGCCGCCTCACCCGCCATCCGGGCCTGGAACTCGCGGACGACCCGGTGCTCCCGGTACGGCTCAAGCCTGCTCCGGAAGTCGTCCAGGTACTCCACGCCACGGTTCGATCGCAGCCCACTGAGCAGCCGCGCGGCCTGGGTGCCCGTCTCGCAGGCCCGCTCCACCTCGCGCTGCTGCAGCTGCGCGGTGGCCAGCAGCACCAGGTCGACCGCCCGCCGGCGCACACGGCTCACGGGGTGGAGTTCCAGCGCAGTACGGGCGTAGGCCTCCGCCTTCGCGCCCTGCTCCAGATCCCGGTGGCAGTGCGCGAGCTCGTCCGCGAGGTAGGCCTCGTCGAAGTGGACGATCCAGTCCGGGTCGTCGTCCGGGTTGCGCCCGGCCATCGCCTCCTGCGCGCGCTCCGCGACCGCCTCGCAGGACCGGGCGTCGCCCAGCAGGGCGTGGCCGCGGGCCTCGGCGGCGTAGAACATCGCCATCGCGGTCGGGGTGGCGACCGCCCGGGCGCCCTCCTGGGCCGCCCGGGCGAGCTGGGCGATCTCGCGCGGGTTGCCGAGGGTCGCGGCGAGGTGGCTCATCGACGCGGCCAGCACGTACCCCCGTAGCCCCGGTCGTCGGCGGCCTGGGCCAGCCGCAGCGCCTGGATGTAGTAGCGCTGGGCCAGCCCGGGCTGGCCGGTGTCGACCGCCATGTAGCCGGCCAGTTCGGTCAGCCGGGCCACTGCGGCGAACAACTGACGGCCGGTCTCGTCCCGGTAGCCGCCGGACAGCAGGCCGGACACCACGCTGTTGAGGTAGTGCACGACCACCGGGCGCACGTGCCCGCTGCCGAAGCGGTGGTCGAGCTCGACCAGCATCTGCGTGGTGGCCCGGACGGCGGCGACGTCCGTCGGACCGACCCGGGTGGGGCCCGTCCGGGCCACCACCGGGTCGGGCGGGGTGATCAGCCAGTCCCGGCTGGGCTCGACCAGCGCCGATGCGGCGACCGAGGCGCCGGCCAGGAAGTCGCGCCGCCCGACGTCGCTGCGCCAGAGTTCGCAGACCTGCTCCAGGGCGGCGGCGATGTTCGGTGCGAACTGCAGCCCGACGGAGGAACTGAGGCCCTTGCCGTCGGCCATGCCGATCTCGTCCACAGACACCCCGCGGCCGAGCTTGCGGCCGAGGGCCTCCGCGATCACCGCCGGCGCCTGGCCGCGCGGCTGCTGACCGCGCAGCCACCGGGCGACCGAGGTCTTGTCGTACCGCAGGTCCAGACCGTGTTCCGCGCCGCAGAGGTTGACCCGGCGTGCGAGGCCCGCGTTGGAGCAGCCCGCCTCCTGGATCAGCTGCTGCAAGCGCTCGTTGGGCTCCCGTGCGACGAGTTGTCTGGCGGCCATGTACTTCGCCTCCCCAACGCCCCCGGCCCTGACCGTGGGGCGACGATTCTGCTGCTCGGTGCGTGCGCCGGGCGGGCGGGGGCACGACCCTCCCCCGGCCGGAACCCGGTGACACCAGCGGAATACCCAGCGTGACGGATCCACTCCCCGCGCGCCCTGGCGAATGCCCCTGTGCGCCCCCACTGCGCCCGTTACCGCCCCCCGACCGAGGCGCCCGACCGGGCTACCGCTCACCTTCGAGAGTGACATCCGGGACACGCCGCTGACCACCCCCGTCCGGCCGTAACCCCATTCACGCACCGTAGTTGAGCAGCCCGTGGACAACACCCCAGGAGCCCGTGACCAGGGCCTGCCCCCGCTCCTCATCGAAGCCGTCAGTTACGCGGAGGACCGCCACTGGGAGGTCGTCCCCGGGACGCGGCTGATCGACGGCGACGGCCCCGCCCGCTGCTCCTGCGGCGACCGGAGCTGCCCCCTGCCGGGCGCGCACCCCGCGGAGGACGACTGGCGGCGCAGGGCGAGCGCCGGCCCCGGGGTGGTGCGCCGCTGGTGGACGGAGCAGCCCTCGTCCTCGATCCTGCTGCCCACCGGCAGCGCCTTCGACGTGCTGGACGTACCGGAGGTCGCGGGCTGCCTCGCGCTGGCCCGGATGGAGCGGATGGGTCTGCAGCTGGGCCCGGTGGTGGCCGTCCCCGCGGCGGCGGGGCTCCCCGGCCGGCGCCTGCACTTCCTGGTGCTGCCGGGGGTGGCGGCCAAGCTGCCCGAGATGCTGCGCAAGCTCGGCTGGGCACCCGGACGGCTGGATCTGGTCGCCCGCGGCGAGGGTGACTTCGTGGTGGCCCCGCCGTCCCGGATCGGCCCGTTCGGCTTCGCGCAGTGGGCGCGGCCGCCGTCCGCGATCAACCGCTGGCTGCCGGACGCCGAGGAGCTGGTCAATCCGCTCGCCTACGCCTGCGGCCGGGAGGCCCAGCCGGCGGCCGTCCGGCAGCCGCAGCCGGCCGTGGCGGGCCGTCGCTGAGGGGCGACTGACGGGGATTCACCCGTTCACCGAACGCCGCCCTGCTCCTATCGGGTGAGGGCGGGCAGCACGCGGAAGCCGCGTGCACCGTCGGCGGACCCGGGCTCCCACCGGAGGCCGGGCCCGCCGGACGCATGTCCGGATAACAACGGGATGTACCCGTACGCTCCGCAGCCAAGCCGCTCGTACGAGTGACATCGCTCAAGGATTGCCCCGACCTGCCGAGGGGAGGATTTCCGACGTGAGGGCAGCCGTCGGCAGACGAGGAGGGAGCAGGGGCCGGGGGAGCAGGGAGGGCGTCCGGTCGGGGAAGCCGGGCGCGGCAGGGGGACGCAGGGGTGGCGCGACACCGTCCGGGCTCGGGGTGGCCGGTGTCGCGGCGGGCGGATCAGGGAGGGATCCGCGAGGGGGCGGGGCGGGACGGAGGGGATGCAGGGCCGTGGAGCCCGGTGCCGGGGAGCACCGGGCCTCATGGCGTGTCCGCACCCGGGCACGACGAAGCGCGGCCCGGCGCCGGGGTGGCCGGCGGGCCGAACGGCGGCGGGCCGGGGCCCTACGCCTGCGCGACGAAGACGTGGGCCGCGATGTCCTTGCCGAGCTCGGCGGCACTGTCGCCCTCGCCGACGAGCACGCCGCCGACCATCGGGGAGACCAGCACCGTGGCGCCCGGGCGGACCCCGGCGCGACGCAGCGTTCGCATCAGGTCCTCGTCGGTCTGGATCGGCTCGCCGATCCGCCGGATGACCACGCTGGCGGCCGCGTCCTGCCCGGCGAGGGCGTCCAGGGTGAGCAGCGCGGCGTCGAAGCCCTCGCCCTCGGCCTTGGTGTCGCCGAGCTCGTCGAGGCCGGGGATCGGGTTGCCGTACGGGGACTGGGTGGGGTGGCCGAGCATGGCGAGCACCTTGCGCTCGACCGTCTCGCTCATCACGTGCTCCCAGCGGCAGGCCTCCTCGTGGACCTGCTCCCACTCCAGGCCGATCACGTCGACGAGCAGGCACTCGGCGATGCGGTGCTTGCGCATCACGCGCACCGCGAGGCGCCGGCCCTCCTCGGTGAGTTCCAGGTGGCGGTCGCCGGCGACGCGCAGCAGGCCGTCGCGCTCCATCCGGCCGACCGTCTGGCTGACCGTGGGGCCGCTCTGTTCGAGCCGCTCCGCGATCCGGGCGCGCATCGGCGTGATGCCCTCCTCCTCCAGCTCCAGGATGGTGCGAAGGTACATCTCTGTGGTGTCGATCAGACCGGACATCGCCGTTGGCTCCGTTCCTCGGTGTCCTCACCGCCAATTCTGACGTACCGCGACGACAACCTGTGACGCCCTGCGCCTATGCCCGGAGCTTTTCGTTCCTGTTGACAGCGGACCGCCGCAGGCAGGACGGTGCTCGCCGTATCTTTCTCCATGCGCGGTCTGGACCACCGGGCCGCCCGGACCGTTCGGAGATTCCGATGAGCGACCTGGTCGGGCAGTACTTCGACGCTGCCGTGGCCCATCTTCAGCGGGTGCGCGACGAGGAGGCGGCCGGTATCGACGCGGCCGCCGAGTTGCTGGCGGCCGCGGTCGCGGACGGCCGGCGCATCTTCGCCTTCGGTGCCGGCCACTCCTCGCTGGCCGCGCAGGACGTGGTGTACCGGGCCGGCGGGCTGGTCGTGATCAACCTGCTGAACGTGCCGGGGATGACCGGGGTGAACGTGATGCCGGCGCCGCTGGGCAGCGCGCTGGAGCGGGTGTCCGGGCTGGCCACGGCCACCCTCGACCTCACCCCGGCCGGCGCCGGCGACCTGCTCTTCCTGATCTCGCTCTCCGGCCGCCAGGTGATGCCGGTGGAGCTGGCCCGGCACGCCAGGGCGCGCGGCATGCACGTGGTCGGCGTGACCTCGCTGGCGTATCCGGGCGCGGTGACGTCCAACCACCCGTCCGGGACGTACCTCAAGGACAACTGCGACGTGGTGCTCGACAGCAAGATCGCGGTCGGGGACGGAGAGTTGTCCCGGCCGGGTGCCGAGACGACCTTCGGCTCGGTGTCCACCATCGTCACCAGTGCGCTGATGCAGGCCGTGGTGGCCGCCGCGGTCGGGAAGCTGGCCGACCGGGGTGACCCCGCCGCTGTTCCGCTCCGGGAACGTGGACGGCGGCACCGAGTGGAATGCGAAGGTGATGGCCGACAACCGGGAGCGCATCTACTACGCGTTCTGACCCGCGGCCGCGGACGGGCCCGAGGACGCGCCGGACGTCCCCTGTCCCCAAGGACCGTCGGCACCCATACTGGCCGGACGCCAGGCGTATCGCGCCGCGGCGCGGGGCAGAACACGGTGGGGCGGAACAGGCCTGCTGGGTTCCGAGCGACGGTGGGGGCCGAGATGACCACGGGACCGGTACGTTCGATCGGCTGGGTGCGCGAGGACGACCTGCTGCCGGAGCTGTTCTGGGCGGCGGACTCGTCGTCGTTACAGGGCCAGCGGAGGGCGGTGGCCCTCGCCCGCTGGGAGCTGGTGCTCCTGGTGGCGGCCGCCGCGGCCGGCTCCGCCGACGGCACCGGGTGGGCCTGGGCGGCGGCGTTCGCGTACCTGTGCACGGTGGCGATGGCCGCGCTGGTCAGCCGGCAGAACCCGCAGGGGCTCTGGTACGAGGGCCGGGCGGTCGCCGAGTCGGTGAAGACGCTGTCCTGGAAGTACGCGGTGCGGGCCGACTCCTACCAGCCGCCGCCCAAGAAGCTGCCCGACGCCGAACGCCTGTACGCGATCCAACTCGACGGGATCCTCGGCGAGTTCGAGACCGACCGGGTGATCCCGCAGATGAGCCGGGTGCGGGCCGACCTGCTGGCCTGGCGGGGCTCGGCGCGGCATCCGCAGATCACCGAGCGGATGCAGCAGCTGCGCGAGCAGCCGCTCACCGTCCGCCGCGACGTGTACCTGCGGGAGCGGGTGCACGCCCAGCGCACCTGGTACCAGCAGAAGGCCCGGCAGTGCGCCAACGCCGGGCGGCGGGCCGGGCGGCTGGGCATCCTGCTGCCCTTGGTCGGGCTCGTGCTGGCGGTGCTGCGGGCGCTGGGGTACTTCAGCTACGACGCGCTGGGCACCGTCTCCGCGGTGGCCGCCTCGGTGTCCGCCTGGGCCCAGCTGCGGCAGTACCGGCCGCAGGCCGCCGCCTACTCGCTGGCGGCATCCGAACTCGCTCTGGTGGAGCGGCAGCTGGACCAGCTGAAACCGGACTCCGAGGACGCCGAGGAGACCTGGGCCCGGCTGGCCCGGGACGCCGAGGACGCCATCTCGCGGGAGCACACGACCTGGCAGGCGCGCCGCGAGGTGCGCAGCCTGGACGTGCCCAACTGATCTGGAGGTACTGCGTGGTACTACGACTGGTCGAGGCCGCGGGGGCCGCAAACTGGCGGTCGAGACCTCCGGGGACCCGTACGGCAAGCCGGTGTTCCTGCTGCACGGCACGCCCGGCAGCAGGGTCGGGCCGGTGCCGCGCAGCAGCGTGCTGGCGCGGCTCGGGATGCGGCTGATCTCGTTCGACCGGCCGGGCTACGGCGAGTCCGCCCGGATGCCGGGCCGCCGGGTGGCGGCTGCCGCCGAGGACGTGGCGGCCATCGCGGACGCGTTCGGGCTGGACGGCTTCGCGGTGCTCGGCCGCTCCGGCGGCGGCCCGCACGCACTGGCGTGCGCCGCGCTGCTGCCGGACCGGGTGGAGCGGGTGGCGGCGCTGGTGAGCCTGGCGCCGCGGCACGCGGACGGCCTGGACTGGTACGGCGGGATGACCCGTTCGAACGTCCGGGAGTACACCGACGTGGAGCGCGGCGAGGAGCACTTCGTCGACACGTTCCGCTTCCGGTCGGGGCTGATCCGGGACAACCCGCATGCGCTGATCAACGACCTGGTGCCCGAACTGCCGCCCACCGACCGGGCACTGGTCTCCGACGCGGGGATCCGCCGGATGCTGCTGGCGACCTACCAGGAGGCGTTCCGCTACGGCGCGGACGGCTGGATCGACGACGTGCTGGCGTTCACCGCGCCGTGGGGCTTCGAGGTCGAGTCGATCGCGGCGCCGACCCGGCTGTGGCACGGGGCCGCGGACCAGTTCTCGCCGGTCGACCACTCCCGCTGGCTGGCCGACCACATCCCCCGTGCCGATCTCTACCTGGAGCCGGGGGCGGCGCACTTCGGCGCGCTCAAGGTGATGACGGAGGCACTGAAGTGGGCGGCGGGCTGAAGCGGCTGGGCAACGCAGCGCCGACCAGCGCGGCGAGGACGTTGTCCACCGCGAGGTCGCCCATCGCCTGACGGGTCCGGACGGTGGCGCTGCCCAGGTGCGGGGCGAGCACCGCGCGCTCCTGGGCGAGCAGCGCCGCCGGGACGGCCGGCTCGTGCTCGAAGTTGTCGACGGCGGCGGCGAACAGGTGCCCGGAGTCGAGGGCGGCGGCCAGCGCGTCCTCGTCGACCACGCCCGCGGTCATGCTCACCAGGACGGCGCCGCGCGGCATCCCGGCGATCCGCTCGGCGTCGATCAGGTGGCGGGTGCCGGCGGTCAGCGGGGCGGTGACGACCAGGACGGGCGAGCCGGCGAGGAGTTCGTCCAGGGGGAGCCAGCGGGCGCCGTGCTCGCGCTCGGGGGCAGCCGGTGGCGGTTGTGGTAGCTCACCGGCATGCCGAAGCCGGCGGCGCGGCGGGCGACCGCCTGCCCGATCCGCCCCATGCCGAGGATGCCCAGCGGAGTGCCGGCGAGTTCCACGCCGAGCATGAAGGTGGGTGCCCAGGCCCACGGCTCGCCCGAGCGCAGCAGTCGCTCGCCCTCGCCGAGCCGGCGGGTGGCGGCGAGCAGCAGGGCCCAGGCCATGTCGGCGGTGGCCTCGGTGAGCACCCCCGGGGTGTGGGAGACGGCCACGCCGCGGGCGGCGCAGGCGGCGTGGTCGATGTTGTGGGTGCCGACCGCGTGGTTGGCCACCAGGCGCAGGCCGGGGCCTGCGGCGTCGAGGAGTTCGTCGTCGACGATGTCGTCGAGGGTGGTGAGGAGCGCGGTGCAGCCGTCGGCGGCGGCGAGCAGCGCCGCGCGCGGCATCGGCTGCTCGCTGTCGTGGTGGACCACTTCGCAGGCGGCGGCGAGCCGCTCCAGGACGCCGGGGGCGAGCCGGCGGGTGACGAGGACGGTCGCCGTGCTGGTGGTGGTCATGGGGCCGCACGTTACCGCCGCCCCCGGGGTCGTGCGCGTCCCGGGGGCGGAGCGGGCGCGTCGCTCAGAGCGGCTGGGGCTCAAGGTCGCGGTTGATCCGCTGCCAACCGCGGGCGGAGACGACGGTGGGATGGTCGTCGCCGAAGAGCTGGATCAGCGCGGCGATGGCCTGTCGGCGCACGGTCTCCGCCTCTTCCTGGCGTCCGGTGCGGCGCAGGGTGACGGCGAGGTTGAGCCAGCAGACCACGGCGTCGGGGTGGTCCGGGCCGTAGCGGTTCTGGAGGCCGGCGTAGGCGGCCCGGCCGAGCTCCTCGGCCCTGGCCAGCTGGTGGTCGTCGGCGAGGGCGTTGGCGAGGTTGATGGTGGCGTTGAGGGTGTACGGGTGGTCGGGGGCGAGGGAGTGCGTGAGGCCGGCGACAGCCTCCTCGGCGTGCCGGACGGCGGCCGCGACGTCGCCGCTGCCGCGCAGGTAGACGGCCAGGTTGTTCTGGCAGGCGAAGGTGAACGGATGCTGGTCGCCGAGCAGCCGCCGGTAGCCCTCGTAGGCTTCGGCCGCGATGTCCCGGGCGGTCTCCTTGTCGCCGGCGGCACTGTGGTCGGCGGCCAGGTTGAGCCGGCAGGCGAGCGCGTCGGCGTTGTCGGGGCCGTACTGCGCCACGTACCGCTCGTAGGTCTGCTCGCTGATCCGGCGGGCCTCGCGGACCTCTCCGGCGCGGCGGAGCGAGACGGCGAGGGACTTGGCGTTGCGGAGGTTCTCCGGTGCGTCGGGCTGGAGGATCTCGTCGAGTTGCTCGGTGACCTCCCGGAGGAGTTCCGCGGAGCCCTTGTAGTCGCCCATCTCGCGCAGGTCGCGGGCGAGGTTGGACTTGCTGGAGAGGGTGTACGGGTGGCGGGGGCCGAGCACCGCGGCGCGCCGGTCGAAGGTCTCCTGGTCGAGGTCGCGGGCGAGCTGGGTGTTGCCGACCAGCCGGTGGTCGATGGCGAGGTTGTTGGTGACGGACAGGGTGCGCGGGTTGTCGTCGCCGAACAGCTCGCGGAACTGGTTGTAGGTGTCGATGTCCAGGATCAGCGCCTCCTGGAAGCGCCCGAGGGCGCGCAGGTCGGCCCCGAGCGAGCCGGCCGTCATCAGCGTGAACGCGTTGTGGTCGCCGAGGAGCTCCTTCTGTCCGGCGAGGGTCGCCCGGTCCAGGTCGAGTGCCTCGTCGTAGGCGCCCTGGGTGCGCAGCACGTTGGCGAGCTGGAAGTTGAGGCTGAGGATCTGGCGGCGCAGGAACCGCCGCTCGCCGGGGTTGGACTCCGTCCCGTAGCGCTCGCTCCAGGAGGCGTCGAGCTGACGGGCGAGCGTGAGGGCACGTTCGAGGTCGACGCGCTTCCAGAGGTAGCGGACGCGGTCGATGAGCAGTTCGCGGGTCTCCCGCTCGTCGCAGTCCTGGGCCCGGGAGGGCAGCAGGTGCGGCCAGATCTTCTCGAACGCCGGCCAGTTGGCCGGGTCGTCGGTGTCGCCGAGGGCCGGCCGGGCACTGACCAGGATGCGGTGCACGTCGTGCATGGCGTCCTGCCGCTCCACCTCGGACATGCCGCTGCGGACGACGGCCTGCACCAGGCGGTGCACCTGGAAGGTGTTGCTGGAGGCGTCGGTCTTGGCCAGCGCGTACCGGTTCACCGCCTGCATGACCTTGCCGAGCATGAAGCTGTCGGTGAGTTCCTCGTCGTAGGGGGCGAGGGCCCGGGTCATCTGGTCGTTGTAGAAGAGGGTGAGCGAGATCGGCTCGGGAGCGAAGAACGCCAGCAGCTGCAGCAGCCGGACGGCCGCCGGGGACTGCTCGCGGAGCCTGGCGATGGAGACGTTCCAGGTCGCGCCGACCGGCCGCGGGTAGTCGGCGGGGGTGTCGCCCGCGGCGAGCGCCTTGGTGGCCTCCGCCTGGAGCTGGGCGATGTACACGTCGACCGGGGTGTGGGTGGTGTCCAGCCAGGCGGCCGCGACCTCGACGGCGAGCGGAAGGTCGCCGACCGCCTCGGCGACCCGGTCGGCGTCCGCCCGGGCCAGGCCGCGGACCCGGCGGCGCAGGTGGTCGATGCTCTCACCACGGGTGAAGACGTCGACGCTGAGCACGCCGGCCTGGCCGGACCAGCCGTGGTTGCGCGAGGTGATCAGCACGTGTCCGGCGGTGTCGCCGGGGAAGTAGCGCCTGATGTCGGAGGGCTCGTCGGCGTTGTCGAAGATCAGCAGCCAGCGGGAGGTGGGGCTGCCGCGGCGCAGTGCCTCACGGGCCGCCTCGGCGGCCTCGTTGACGCTCTCGCCGACGCGCAGGCCGAGGGCGTCGGCGAGCTCGGAGAGGTCGTGGACGACGCTCTCCGGCTGCTCCGCGTCGATCCACCAGACCAGGTCGTAGTGGGACATGTAGCGGTGGGCGTACTCCAGCGCGATCTGGGTCTTGCCGACACCGCCGAGGCCGTACAGGGTCTGCGGGGTGGGCAGTACGGCGGTGGGGCCGCCGACCAGCTGCTCGCGCAGGTCGTCGAGGACGCCGATGCGGCCGGTGAACGAGGGGTTGCGCTGCGGCACGGACCAGTACCTGGGCCGGGTGCCGGGGAAGCGCGGCGCGGCCGGGGAGCGTTCGGCGAGCACCGGCTCGTTGTGGCCGAGGGCGCGCAGCAGGGTCAGCGCGGCCTGGGTCTCGTCGCGGCCGACCAGGTCGACCGGGTTGCGGTTGTTGAAGGGCGCGGTCAGCCGGACGTCGCCGACCCGGACGGGGATGACCTGGCGGCGGGTGCCGCTCGGGTCCGCGCTGACGATCCGCTCCCACAGGGCCTGGGCCTGCGGGGAGACGAGGTAGGAGGAGGACAGCACGGCGACCGTCCGGTACGCGGCGTCGATGCCCTCCTCGGTGGAGGCGCGCGGATCCGCGCCGACCCCCAGGTCGCGGGAGCGGACCCGGAAGCCGGCGTCGGTAAGCACCGAGGAGATCCAGTCGGCCCAGACCCGGTCCTCCGGCACGTAGCTGAGGTAGAGGTCGGCGGGCGCGGTGGGCCGGCGGCGGATGAACGACTCCAGGTTGCGCAGGCGCTCCAGTTCGTCCATCGGGCCGAGGGTGGTGACCCGGTCGCGGGTGATGACCGCGGTGAGCCGTTCGCAGGCGGAGAGCATCGAGGCCGGCTGTCCGCGCTGGTCGCCGAAGGGGGCGAGGATCTCCTCGTAGGAGTAGAACGGCCGGTACGGGATCTCGACGGAGGCCCAGTAGTGGTTGAGGTCGATCTCCGGGACGCCGTTGGGCAGCCCGGCGAAGCGGACCCGGACGAGGGCGCGGCCGGCGTCGGCCTTCTCCTTCTCGTTCTCGTCGATGCGCATCGGCACGGGCAGGATGCGGATGCCCCGGTCGGCGTAGCGGCCGTCGACCGTGTGCGCGATGCGGGCCGCGCCGTCGATGCTCTGGTCGCTGAGGGTGAAGCAGACCACGAGGTCGTCGGGCATCTCGACGGTGCAGATGTCGGCGGTGTCGGTGAGGCCCGTCCGGCTGTCGATCAGCACGTAGTCGTAGTGGCGGCGCATGTCCTCGCGCAGCGACTGGAGGAACCGCCGCCCCTCGAAGCGCTCGTAGAGCTCGTCCCAGTCGATCCGGTTGACCGAGTAGTCGCGGTTGATCTGGCCGGCCGGCACGTAGTCGACGCCTCCGGTGCCGGGGAACCGCCAGGCCAGCGAGATGGCGTGCGGGTGGATCCGCGCGAAGTCCTCGTGCCAGTCGGGCTCGCGCTCCACCGGGCGGCGGGCCTCGTCGAGGTACTCGGCGAAGAGGTCCATCACACCGGTGGTCCCGGCGACGGCGTCCGGGGCGAGGAAGGGGTGGAAGAACCGGCCGAGGCCCGGAGCCTCCAGGTCCCAGTCGACGGTGAGCACCCGGAAGCCGTTGCTGGCCAGGATCCAGGCGGTGTTGGCGAGCGCCATGGTGCGCCCGGTACCGCCCTTGTAGGAGTAGAAGGTGATGATCCGGCCCTGCCGGTCGTCGTTGGTGCGGTCCTCCGGCTCGGCTGCGGGCCTGCCCCAGGTCTGCTTCGCGGTCATAACAGTCCTCCCCGGGCGTGGCCCGTGCGGTGCCACCGCCGTTCTCGTCGTCGCCTGGCATGTGAAGCGGTGCGAGCCGGGGCCGCCGGCCGGATTCGAAGTCGGCCTGCTGGACGCTCCTGCGGGCCTCGGGTACATGGGTCTTCGGTTCGTGGCGCCGCTCGAAGCCGTCGCTGGCCCGCATGACGGCCCGCTCCATGGCGCCCCGGAACTCCTGGAGGGTGGCGGGGGCCGACGGGTTGCCGCCACGCAGCGAAGGGCGCAGCCCGCCGTGCGCGTTGCGCAGGACGTCCTCGCTGAGGCGGCCGAGTTCGCCGTCCTCGTCCGCGCACTCGTCGTCCGCGGTGTTCCACGGTTCGAGGGCGGTGAGCCAGTCGGGGTTGCGCCGGTCGACCCGGCGCAGGTCCTCGCGGCGCGGGCTGTCGTGGAGTGCCCAGCGATCGACCAGCAGCACACCCGGGGCCGCCGGGTCGGCGGTGCCGAGCATCGCGGTCGCCTCGGTCTCGAACTCGTGGACGGTGGGACGGAATCCCATGTTCCGGGCGACCTCGGCGGCGTCCTCGGCGAGCGGTCTGCGGGAGTCCGGGCGGTAGGGCTGCCAGTCGGTGCGGACGTCCCCGTAGCACTCCTCGCCGCGGCCGGCGGGGAGTTCGCCGCGCCGGCAGGAGTACACCGAGATGTGCAGGGCGCCGGTGGGCTCCGGCGTGCCGAAGGCGCTGGGCAGGCTCTCGAAGTCCAGCGGCGGGCCGACCGGGATGACCGTCTGCTCGGCGACCTCGACGATCCGCTCGGCGAGGCGGTGGACGGCCCGTTCGTACTGCGCCCGGTAGTCGGACAGCTTGATCAGCGCGTAGAGCCCCTCCGCGGCGTAGTCCGGGCCGAAACTCCCGTGGTTGAACTGGAGGTCGCTGGCGCAGCGGGGCAGCGTGTAGTGCTTGGTGGCGATCCACAGCCCGGGGACGATTCCGCTGGTCTCCTCGCCTTCGTGGCGGCGGCGGTAGACCGGCCGCTGGCTGAAGGCGTGCCACTCCTGCCCGCAGGCATGGCTCTTGAAGTAGCGCGGTGAGTACAGCGGAACGAACACCCGGCAGGTGGCGAGCTCCTTGGCCAGCCGCTCGGCCCAGAGCTGCCCCTGGTGCATCGATTGGTCCATGAAGCCGACCGGGGCGCCGTCGGGCACGTCGGTGATCATCGTGATCGCCTCGACGAGGTCGTCGTAGAGCTTGGCGACCCAGTGGTTCGGATCCGGCGCCCGGCCCGTGGGACGCGGAGCGTGCGCATACGAAAGGAAGAAATACGGGCGCGCAGGCTCTTTGTCCCATCCCCCGGTCCGTTCACACGCGCCTCCCCCGAGACTCTCCGACTCCCGACCGCGTTCGGGCTTGTCAGTCTAGGAAGGTCTTCTTCCCGATGGGAATAGGGCCGTAACTCGTACGAGGGACGGATGTGGTCAACGTGGTTGGTTGAGAAGCCATTTGGCTGCCATATCCACGCTCTCCGCAATCGGCATCAGGACACAGGCGGCGTCCCCGAGCCGGCCCGTGGCAGTCAGGTCGGGGGATTCGGCCGTGATGTCGGCGGCCATCCGCTCGAAGTGGCCGGTCTCCAGGCTCGGCGCACGGAAGCCCACCCACTGCCGGGCCCCGCGGTCGTCCTTGACGACCGTGGCGTAGGACTGCATCGGCGGGTCCGGCTGCCAGTACTCGGCGAGGTGGAAGACCGTGCAGCAGGACCAGGGCACGCTGACCAGGAGGACCCGGGCCCCCTCGTCGTACAGCCGCCTGACCGGGGAGCGGTCACCCAGATGGCAGTCGAGCGCATGATCGGACATCAGTTCCTCCGCCCGCGGGCCGACCGCGCTGAAGGAGGTCTGCGGATGGGCGCTGCGCACCGAGCCGGGCTGCAGTCTGATCTCCTCGGCGATCCGCCCCATGGTGGGCGATGCCGGGGTGGTCGCCGGGTCGTGCGGCAGCATGGCCGCCCGGAAGTCGTGGAGTTCGGCCGGACCGAGGGCGCGGGTGGCCAGCCGGTGCAGCAGGGACGTGGTGGAGTTCTCCGGGGTGGCCGTGTAGGCCACCAGGGTCCCCCGCGGACCGAGCGCCTGCCGCAGGGCCGCGACGACCGTCCGGGACCTCTCCCGGACGGCGCCGACGGCCCGCGCGGAGGCCTGGACGAGCAGGATCTCGCCCTCCCGGATGCCGAGCATCCGCAGATGGTCCGTCAGCTCCTCTTGGGAGTACAACCCGGCCTCCAGAGCCATGGCCACAGCACCGCTCCGGCACCTGCGGCCGGCAGCCCGCACACCGTACTAAAACCCCACCGGACGCGTCTCCACCTCCGCAGCGCCCGGGCGCTCCCATCACAGGCTCCGGGCGCGCCTGTTCGGCTTCCGGCAGCCCTGACGGAGGGCCCCGGAATTCACTCGCCAGAGCGTGGCCGGCTCTCCTCCGCAAGAATTGCGGGACTCCGTCAGACCCGCTCTCCCGCTCCGGTGAGACGGGCTTCCCAGGCGGCACGGTTGGCCTTGGCCTCCTCGTCGGCAGCGGCCTCCGCGGCGTGGCCCACCGGCAGGGTCAGCCAGGCGCCGACAGCGGCGCGCATCCCGGACACCATGCGAGCGCCGAGCACGGTGAGCGACCCGGAGTCGGCCAGGGTCTCGACGGCCGCGGCCGTGTGCGCCCGCCACGTGGCCAGTTGGCGCCGGGCGTTCTCGGCGGGCGCCCCCGGCAGCCCGTCGTACGCACGGACCCGGGTGCCCCAGAACTCGGTCACCGCCAGGTGGGCGTAGGTGCCCTGGAACAGGCCCTCCAGCGGGCGGGGGTCGGGTCGCCACGGGGCGTGGTAGAGCCGGTCGTCGGCCCGGTCGTACAGCTCGTGGCCGTCGAGGACGGCGCCCAGTTTGACGTGCTGGAACTCGTGCACGAGGAGCAGCGCGAGGATCGGTGCGGTGGCAGGGCGGGCGATGCCGACGGCGCCGAAGGCCTGCCGGGCCGCGGCACTGACGTCGCGACCGTCCGGGCCCGGCCGCAGCGGGGTGACGGTGCTCAGCCCGGCGGCGATCCCGGGCGCGTGGCCGGAGAGGTCCCGGCCGATCAGCTCCCATGCCTCGCGCAGCGCGCCCGTCCAGCCGTGCAGGGCGGACTCGTCGAGCCGGTCGGCCACCGGCCACTGGTGACTGGCCCGCTGGGGGTCGGTGTCCTCCAGGGCGACCGTCCAGCCGGGCAGGGCGACCCTGCGGACAGGCTGCCAGGCGCCCTCGGCCGGGGTGTCCCAGCCGATCCGGTGCCCGCGGACGGTGAAGCCGTCGGCGGTGCCGGCCAACCGCGCCTCGCCCACGCCGCCGACCATCAGCCGCCCGAGGGTGGGGAGGTGGACGAAGCCGTCACGGACGGGCACCGGCAGCTCGAAGGGGATCCCGGCACGCAGTGCCGCCGCAGCGGCGAGCTCGGCGAGCGTGCCGAGGTCGGCGCCCGGCTCTCCGAGCAGGCACCGGGCCGCCCAGGCACGGACGTACGGGTGCCCGAGCACCGCGTCCAGCCCGCGGGGGGCGTCCGCGTCCAGGGCGGTGAGCAGCTGCCAGGCGTCCGGCCGGCCTTCCCCGATGGCCGCCAGCATGGTGCGGGTGAGGCCGAGTTGGGATGCCGCCAGGGCCCGGACGACGGACGCATCGCCGTGTCCGGCGGCGAGCTGGTCGAACTGGCCGTCCGTCAGTACCGCTTGCACGGGCTCGGGCTGCCCGGATCGAGCGGGCGGGGCGGCATCCGTGCGATCCCGGACGGTGGTGATCAGGCGCATGAGGTCTCCGCAGAAGACCGAGGGATTGGCGAAGCCGCTGCCGGTGCGGTAGCGGTGGGCGTACAGTCCGCCGCCGCAGGAGCGGACGACGGGGCAGCTCCGGCACTGGTCGCCGAGTCCGGCCAGGCCGGACTGGCGTTCACGGATGCCGGGGTGGGCCGCGACCTGGTCGAGGGTGTGCTCGAAGACGGTGAAACCCGTGGCGGGTGCGCCGTCGTAGGCGGTCTTGAGGCTGTCGACCTGCTCGAAGGAGCCGTCGGTCTCGATGACGACCAGGTCGGCAGGGTCCAGGCCGAGCGACTCGGTGAGGCTGGACCGGCCGCGCAGCGTCCGGTGGACGGACTCGAACATCCGGACCGGCACCGGCCTGCCCCCGGACGTCCAGCGCTCGTACACGGCGAGCAGCCAGTCGGCGTAGGGGTGAGGGCCGAGCCGGGCCGGGCGGGAGGGCGGAGTGTCCCAGGTCGCGTGCGGCAGCAGGAAGTCGATCCTCGGCGGCTCCAGCGCGACCAGCGCGTCGTAAACCGCGACCGGGTCGTTCTCGACATCGATGGTGCACAGGAGCCCGGCGTACAGGTGGCGGTACTCGGGCCTGCGGAGCAGGTCGAGGGCGGCCAGCACCTTGGCGTGGCTGGAGCGGCCGTCCGCGAACCGGCGGTGCCGGTCGTTGGCGGCGCGGTCGCCGTCCAGGGAGATGCCGACCCTGATGCCGTACTCGGCGAAGAGGTCCAGGAACGCGGGGCTCAGGAGCACCCCGTTGGTGTGGATCCGCAGGTCCAGGGTGCAGCCCTGCGGCAGTGCCCGGTGGAGCTCCTCGGCGGCACGCCGCAGCAGGGCGGGACCGGCCAGCAGTGGCTCGCCCCCGTGCAGGACGACGTGCACGGAGGGCAGGGCGTGGCTGCGGACATGGTCTCCGATCCGCTCGGCCGTCCTGGCCAGGACTTCCTCCAGGACGGCCCGCGGTCTGCCGCGCCAGCTGGTGTCGGCGTGCTCGTACACGTAGCAGTGGTCACAGGCGAGATCACAGCGACTGTGCACCTTGAGCACGAACTGCGAGAACGGCACCAGCCCGGCGCAGGCCGGGTCGGGCGGGCCGTCGGGCGCCGCCATACCCGTCAGATCGAGGAGTTGAATGCCGCCACGGCCACCTGGCCGGAATCGGCGCCTGGGAGTACGCGGTACAGCTGCGCGGTCAGTTCGTCCGTTCCCAGTGCGGCGAGCGAGGCAAGCGAAGGCCGTGTGACGGGCTCCTCGACGGACGGGCCGTCGGTGGCCCGGGTGGCGAGTGCAGCGACCATGGGAAGTCTCTATTCTGCGAGGTCAAAGCGCCTAAGGGGAAAATGCAACCGGGCGCTCCGTCCTCGGCGCCGGGTGATCACCCCGCCGGGCGCGCAATGCCGCCACGGCCCGGCGCGAAAGCACCGGACCTCCCCAGGACCAGTCCACCCGCGCCAACATTACCGTCCTGGAGAAGGGATGTGACGCACTATCGGACACGCCGTTGGGCCATCCGTGGCCGGAACCGCTCCAACGGGTCATCCCCCTCGCTCGGGCGCACGTCAGGGGCACAGCCGCTCGACCCGCCAGCCGTCGCCCTCGGCGAGGAAGCAGAGCCGGTCGTGGAGGCGGTTCTCGCGGCCCTGCCAGAACTCCACGGCCTCCGGAAGGACCCGGTAGCCGCCCCAGAACGGCGGCACCGGCACGCCCTCGCCCTCCGGGTAGCGGGCCGCGAGCTCGGCGTAGCGCTGCTCCAGGACCTCGCGGCCGGCCACCGGGCTGGACTGTTCGCTGGCCCAGGCGCCGAGCTGGGAGCCGTGCGGGCGGGTCCGGAAGTACGCGGCGGTCTCGTCGCGGCCGACCTTCTCGACCCGGCCGCGGACGACCACCTGGCGGGCCAGCGCGATCCACGGGAAGAGCAGCGCCGCCTGGGGGTTCGCCGCAAGTTCGGCACCCTTCCGGGAGCCGTAGTTGGTGTAGAACACGAAGCCGCGCCGGTCGAAGCCCTTGAGCAGGACGGTGCGCGAGCTGGGCCGGCCGGCGGCGTCCGCGGTGGACAGCACCATGGCGTTGGGCTCGGTCACGCCGGCCTCGGCGGCGTCGTGGAACCAGGCCGTGAACTGCTCGAACGGGTCGGCGGCGAGGTCGCCCTCGGCCAGGCCCTCGTGCTGGTAGTGCTTGCGCATGACGGTCAGATCCGGACCCGGCCGATCCTCGCTCGGCGTGGTCAGGGCAGTCGGGGGGCGTTCCGCGGTAGGCACCCCAACATCATCCCGTACGACAAGCCTCGCGGGTGTTCACGTCCGGGCGACGCGGGGCGGGGATATGGTGTCTCGCCACCGCTTCGCGGGGCACCTGCCGGGGAATCGTCCCCGAGGGCCCGAATTCCCCCGTTTGTCCGACAATGGCGCCGGACACGGGCCCGGCCACGGCGCCGGTTGGGGGAAACATCACCGTGGTGGTGTATGGCGCAATGCACCGGGTGCCTGCAAGGCTGACACCGAGTGCCAACCCACCACCGGTCACCCGGCGCGCCGCCCCACCACCGCGGCCCGCCGGAACGGATCACTGAAGGAGCCGTCTGATGTCCGACTTCGTACCCGGGCTCGAAGGTGTAGTCGCCTTCGAGAGCGAGATCGCCGAACCCGACCGTGAGGGGGCGCGCTGCGCTACCGCGGTGTGGACATCGACGAACTGGTGGGCCACGTCTCCTTCGGCCACGTGTGGGGCCTGCTGGTGGACGGCAAGTTCAATCCGGGCCTGCCCGCCGCGGAGCCCTTCCCGATCCCGGTCCACTCCGGTGACATCCGGGTCGACGTGCAGTCCGCGCTCGCCATGCTCGCCCCCGTCTGGGGCCTCCAGCCGCTGCTCGACATCTCCGCCGAGCAGGCCCGCGACGACCTCGCCCGGGCCGCCGTGATGGCCCTGTCGTACGTCGCCCAGTCGGCCCGCGGCCAGGGCCTGCCGATGGTCCCGCAGCGCGAGATCGACAAGGCCGAGACGGTCGTCGAGCGGTTCATGATCCGCTGGCGCGGCGAGCCCGACCCGCGCCACGTCAAGGCTGTCGACGCCTACTGGACGTCCGCCGCCGAGCACGGCATGAACGCCTCCACCTTCACCGCCCGCGTCATCGCCTCCACCGGCGCCGACGTGGCGGCCGCGCTGTCCGGCGCCGTCGGCGCGATGTCCGGCCCGCTGCACGGCGGCGCGCCGTCCCGCGTGCTCGGCATGATCGAGGAGATCGAGCGCACCGGCGACGCGGTCGGCTACGTGAAGAAGGCCCTCGACAAGGGCGAGCGCCTGATGGGCTTCGGCCACCGCGTGTACCGCGCGGAGGACCCGCGCGCCCGCGTGCTGCGCCGCACCGCCAAGGAGCTCGGCGCGCCGCGCTTCGAGATCGCCGAGGCGCTGGAGAAGGCCGCGCTGGAGGAGCTGCACAACCGCCGCCCCGACCGCGTGCTCGCCACCAACGTGGAGTTCTGGGCCGCGATCATGCTGGACTTCGCCGAGGTCCCGGCGCACATGTTCACCTCGATGTTCACCTGTGCCCGGACGGCCGGCTGGTCGGCGCACATCCTGGAGCAGAAGCGCACCGGCCGCCTCGTGCGCCCCTCCGCGCGCTACATCGGCCCCGGCCCGCGCAGCCCGCGCGAGGTCGACGGCTACGAGTCGATCGCGCACTGACGCATTCACTCGTCAGGGGGTCCGGGCAGCCGCCCGGACCCCCTGGCGCAGGGAAGATCACATCTCAGCGGGCGGACGGCCGTAACCACTCCGCAACCCGGGGCAGTAGGCTGCGGCCGTGGCTCAGATCCAGATCCCCGCTGACATCAAGCCCGCAGACGGCCGTTTCGGCTGCGGTCCGTCCAAGGTGCGCCCCGAGGCCCTGAGTGCCCTCGCCGCCACCGGTACCTCGCTGCTCGGCACCTCGCACCGCCAGGCCCCGGTCAAGAACCTGGTCAAGCGCGTGCGCGAGGGCGTGAGCAGCCTCTTCTCCCTCCCCGAGGGCTACGAGGTGGTGCTCGGCAACGGCGGTTCCACCGCGTTCTGGGACATCGCCGCCTTCGGCCTGGTGCGCGAGAAGTCCCAGCACCTGAACTTCGGCGAGTTCTCCTCCAAGTTCGCCTCCTCGGTGAAGGCCGCCCCGTGGCTGGCCGAGCCCACCGTGATCAAGTCGGAGCCGGGTACCCACCCGCTGCCGACCGCCGAGGCGGGCGCGGACGTCTACGCGCTCACCCACAACGAGACCTCCACCGGTGTCGCCATGCCGATCCGCCGCCCCGCGGGCGCGGACGCCGGCTCGCTCGTCCTGGTCGACGCCACCTCGGGCGCCGGCGGCCTGCCGGTCGACATCACCGAGACGGACGTCTACTACTTCGCCCCGCAGAAGTCGTTCGCCAGCGAGGGAGGCCTCTGGCTGGCCGCCTTCTCGCCGGCCGCACTGGAGCGCGCCGCCGAGATCGCCGGCTCCGGCCGGTACATCCCGCCGTTCTTCGACCTGCCGACGGCGATCGACAACTCGTCGAAGGACCAGACGTACAACACCCCGGCGGTCGCCACGCTCTTCCTGCTGGCCGACCAGCTGGACTGGCTGAACGGCAACGGCGGGCTGGACTGGGCCGTCGCCCGGACGGCCGAGTCCTCCTCGATCCTGTACTCCTGGGCCGAGAAGTCCTCCTTCGCGCAGCCCTTCGTGGCCAAGGCCGAGGAGCGCTCGCAGGTCGTCGGCACCATCGACTTCGACGAGTCGATCGACGCGGCGGCCATCGCCAAGGCGCTGCGCGCCAACGGCATCGTCGACACCGAGCCGTACCGCAAGCTCGGCCGCAACCAGCTGCGCATCGCGATGTTCCCGGCCGTCGACCCGGCGGACGTCCAGGCCCTCACCGCCTGCATCGACCACGTGGTCGAGCAGCTCTGACGGCGCCGCCGCACCCGGACGAAGCGCAGGGCCCCCGCTCCCAGGAGCGGGGGCCCTGCGCGTTCGGGGCGGTGTGCACGGGCGGTCGGCGTTCACGGCGGGCGGCGCTCACGGCGGGCGGCGGCGCGGGCCCGGGGTCCGGCCGGATCACCGCCCGACGAGCGAGCTGACGACGACGACCACCAGCAGCAGCACCAGCGCGCCGGTCACGATCCGCATGCGAGTCTTCGGGTCCACGGCATCGAGGTTAGTCGGTCCTCCGCGGGGCCGGGGCACCGGCCGTCCCCCGGTACTCCTGCGCCCGGAACAGCGACGGGGCCAGCCCCACCCGGCGGGTGAAGATCCGGGTGAAGTACGCCGGGTCCTCGTACCCGACCCGGCGGGCCACCGCGGCGACCGGCAGCTCCGCCGAGGCCAGCAGCCGCTTCGCCTCGTCGAGCCGCACGGTCAGCAGGTACTCCTTCGGCCCGACCGCCCCCGCCGCGCGGACGGCCCGGCGCAGCTCGGCCACCGTCATCCCGGCCCGGCCGGCGTGCTGGGCCACCGAGAGGGGCAGGTAGGCGTCCCGGCGCAGCCCCTCCAGCACGGGCGCGCCGGCCGGGTCGAGGTCGGCGCGGTGCCGCCGCAGCTCCACCAGCAGCTCGTGCACGCCCGCCGCCGCGGCCGCACCGGCCAGCGGGCCGCCGCGCCGGCACGCGCCGGCCACCTTGGCGATGACCGCCTCGGCGGCCTCCGTCCCGGTCAGCGGCACGACGTCGTCCTCGGGCAGCAGGCCGAGCTCCGCGTACGCGGCGACGGCCGGTCCGGTGAAGTCCAGGAAGGACTCCGCCCAGCCGCCCTCGTCCGGCGCGTAGTGGTGCGGGACACCGGGGCGCAGCCAGAGCACCGCCGGGGCGACCACCGGCCTGCGGTCGCCGTCCGGTGCGGCGAACCAGCCGCGTCCGCCGGTGACCAGCACGGCGACCCAGCGGTCCAGGGTGCGCGGGCCCACGGTGGGCAGCCGGCCGCGCTGCATCCCGACGCCGAGACAGGCCAGGCCGGTCGCCAGCTGCGCCGGGCCCGGCGTCAGGTACTGCCACCAGCGGTCCATCGCCCCTCCCTCCTCGGCGTCACGACAATCCAACAGACACCCGGGGTTTGTCCATGGCAGCCGCCGGGGCGTTCTTGCAGGCTGGGGACATGCTCACCTACGACTCCACCGGGTTCGCGCTCGACGGCCGCCCGCTGCGCATCCTGTCCGGCGCCATGCACTACTTCCGTACCCGGCCCGAGCAGTGGCCGCAGCGGCTGGCCGCGCTGCGCGCGATGGGGCTCAACACCGTCGAGACGTACGTGGCGTGGAACCTGCACGAGCCCGCCGAAGGCCGGTTCGAGCGGATGGCCGAACTCGGCGCGTTCCTGGACGAGGCCGCGGCCCAGGGCCTGTGGGCGATCGTCCGGCCCGGTCCGTACATCTGCGCCGAGTGGGACAACGGCGGGCTGCCGGGCTGGCTGACCGCCCGGGCCGGGCGCCGGGCGCGGACGGGCGACGCCGGGTACCTGGCCGCAGTGGACGCCTTCTTCGACCGGCTGCTGCCCCTGGTGGTGGAGCGGCAGGTCGACCGGGGCGGCAATGTGCTGATGGTCCAGGTGGAGAACGAGTACGGCTCGTTCGGCAGCGACGCGGCCTACCTGCGGCACCTGGCGGACGGCCTGCTGCGGCGGGGCGTCACGGTGCCGCTGTTCACCTCCGACGGGCCGGAGGAGCACATGCTGGCGGGCGGCACCGTGCCGGGGGTGCTCGCCACCGTGAACTTCGGCTCCGAGCCGGAGGAGGCCTTCGCGCTGCTGCGCCGGCACCGGCCCGAGGACCCGCTGTTCTGCATGGAGTTCTGGAACGGCTGGTTCGACCACTGGCACAAGCCGCACCACGGCCGGGACGCCGCGGACGCCGCCGACACGCTGCGCCGGATCCTGGCGGCCGGCGGCTCGGTCAACCTCTACATGGCGCACGGCGGCACCAACTTCGGTACCGGCGCGGGCGCCAACCATGCCGACGCGCCGTTCAACTCGACCGACTGGACGCACTCGCCGTACCAGCCCGTCACCACCTCGTACGACTACGACGCCCCGCTGGACGAGCGCGGCGCGCCCACCGCCAAGTACGAGGCGTTCCGCGAGGTGCTGCGGGAGTTCGCCGCCGCGCACCCGGACGAGGCCCGCTTCCGGGACGACCGGGTGCCGGAACTTCCCGCACCGGCACCGGTCGTGGGGCCGGCCGAGGTCGCGCTGACGGCGTGGGCGCCGCTGCCGTTCGGCCCGGGGGTGGCGTCCGCCGTCCCGCCCACCTTCGAGGAACTCGGCCTGGAACACGGCCTCGTCCGGTACACCTTCCGCCCGCCGGGCCCGGCGGGCGAGCAGCCGCTGAGCGTGGACGGGCTGCGCGACCGGGCGGTGCTGCGGGTGGACGGGCTGCGCGTCGCGGAGCTGGAGCGCGGCGTGGAGCACAAGCCGCTGCCGGTGCCCGGCGGGAGCGAGGTGGAGCTCCTGGTGGAGTCGCTGGGCCGGGTCAACTACGGCCCGCAGGTGGGCGAGACCAAGGGGATCACCGGCGGGGTGCGGCACGAGCGGCAGTACCTGCACGGCTGCCGGGCCGCCGCGCTGGCGCTGGAGCCGTTGCCGGCCCTGGAGTTCACCGACGCCGCACCCGACGGGGAGTGCTTCGCCCGGGGTTCGCTCGCCCTGGGGTCGACGGGCGACGCCTTCCTCGCCGTTCCGGACGGCGGCCACGGCTACCTGTGGGTGAACGGCTTCCTGCTCGGCCGCTACGACTGCGCGGGGCCGCAGATCACCCTGTACTGCCCGCAGCCGCTGCTGCGCGCGGGGGACAACACGTTCGTGCTGCTGGAACTCGGCGCCGCGCGGCCGCTCCGGATCCGGCTGCGGACGGCGCCCGAGCTGGGCTGAGCCGGGCGCCGGGGGCGCCCCGGCCCGGTCAGGGCGCCTCCCAGCGGGCCAGCGGCCAGACGCCGACGCTGTGGTAGCGGGAGGGGCCGAAGCCGGTGTCACTGTGCATCAGGTGGAACTCCGCGGCCTCCCACTCGGCGCCGCGGAAGCCGTCGAGGCCCGCCGCGACCTGCTGCAGCTGGGCGGCGGCGCCGCGCTGCTCGGCCCGCCGCCGCCCCCGCGCGGAGCCCGTCCGGGCCAGCGTCAGGTGCGGGTGGAAGCCGAACTCGTCGGTCTCCACACCGATCTCGCCGACCCCGGCGCGGACGGCCTCGGCCAGTCGGCGCAGGGCCCACACCTCGCCGTCCACCCCGGCCCACAGCGCCCGGTCGCCGAAGGTGCCGGCGCCGGCGAGCCGCAGCCGGTGGGCGCCGTGCTCGGCGGCGATCCGGGCCAGCAGGTCCTGGAGGGCCGGCACGTCGGTCACCGGGACGTCGCCGAGGAAGGCGAGGGTCAGGTGCCAGCCGGCCACCTCCGTCCAGCGCAGCCGCTCCGCGCCCGGCAGCTCCCGCAACGGGGCTGCCGCGTCCACCAGTTCCTGCACCGCCTCGGTCGGCGGGTTGACCGCCACAAAGAGCCTCATGGGCCCATCCTGCCGTCTGCGGCCGCCCGGGCCTTCCGAATTCCGCACGGCACGAACCAGACTGTTCGTATGAAGATCCGTACCGGTGGTCCGGAGGACGCGGCCGCCACCCTCGCCCTGCTCGACGCCGCGGTCGCCTGGCTGGCGGCCCGCGGCCGCACCGGCCAGTGGGGCGACCGCCCCTGGACGAGCCGCCCCGCCGCCGCCGAGCGGATCCACCGCTACGCGGCCGAGTACCTGCTGCGTGCCGCCGACGACCCGCAGGGGCGCACGGTCGGCGTCTGCGTGCTGGCCGAGACGCCGCCCGACTACGCCCCGCCGGTCACGGAGCGGGAGCTGTACGTGCGGCTGCTGGTGACCGACCGGGAGCACACCGGCCGCGGGATCGGCGCCGCGCTGGTGGCCGACGCGGTCGCCGAGGCCCGCCGCCGCGGGATCGGCCTGCTGCGGGTGGACTGCTACGCCGGCGACGACGGGGCGCTGGTCGCCCAGTACGAGCGGCTCGGCTTCACGTCCACCGACGCCTTCACGGTCGACCGGCCGACCGGGCCGTGGCCCGGCCGGATCCTGGCCGTCCGGGTGTGACGCCGGGCCCGGCCGGCCGGGTGGGACGGCCGGGCCCGCAGGCCGTGCGGCGCACCGGTCAGCAGGCGGTCGCCAGCTCCCGCCGCGGCAGGGTGCGCGGCACCACGGCGACCACCCGGCCGCCGGCGCCCGGGTGCAGGTCGACCCGGACCTTGAGGTCCGCGGCCCGGGCCAGCACCACGGCGACCACCCCGGCCGCCGCCGCCGACACCAGGCCGCAGGCGAGCAGGCCCAGCCGCGGCCCGTACAGGTCGGTCACCCAGCCGACCAGCGGGGCGCCGATCGGGGTGCCGCCGGTGAACACCAGCACCAGCAGGCCCATCACCCGGCCGCGCATCTCGGGGTCGGTGGCCAGTTGCAGGGCCGAGTTGACCGAGGTGTTGAAGGTCAGCCCGAACACGCCGATCAGCGTCAGCAGCCCGGCGAACGTCCAGTAGCCGGGCGCGAACGCGGCCAGCACCTCCAGGGCGCCGAACGCGATCGCGGCACCGACCAGCCGGCGCAGCCGCGGCGCGCCGCGCCGGGCCGCCAGCAGGGCGCCGGTGAGCGAGCCGACCGCCATCGCGGTGTTCAGCAGGCCGTACTCGCCGGCGCCGACCTTGAACGTGTCGTAGGCGAAGCCGGACAGCAGGGTCGGGAAGTTGAACCCGAAGGTGCCGATGAAGGCGGCCAGCACCATCGGCCAGAGCAGCTCCGGACGCTCCCGCACGTAGGTCAGGCCCTCGCGGAGCTGGCCCTTCCGGCGGGCGATCGGCGCGGTGGGGCGCAGTTCGCTCTCCCGCATCGCCAGCAGCCCGCCGATCACGGCCGCGAAGGACAGCGCGTTCACCGCGAACGCCCATCCGCTGCCGACCGCGGCGATGAGCAGACCGGCCACGGCCGGGCCGACCAGCCGGGCGGTCTGGAAGTTGGCGGCGTTCAGGCTGACCGCGTTGGAGAGGTCCTTGGGCGGGACCATCTCGCTGACGAAGGCCTGCCGGGTCGGGTTGTCGACCACCGTGACCAGGCCGAGCAGCAGCGCGAAGACGTACACGTAGCCGGCGGTCACCGTGCCGGTGACGGTCAGCACGGCGAGGCCCGCGGCGAGCAGGCCCATCGCGCCCTGGGTGGCGATCAGCAGCCGGCGCTTGGGCATCCGGTCGGCGAGCACGCCGCCGAACAGGCCCAGCAGCAGCATCGGCAGGAACTGCATCGCGGTGGTCACACCGACCGCGAAGGGGCTGCCGGTGAGGCTCAGCACCAGCCAGTCCTGCGCGATGCGCTGCATCCAGGTGCCGGTGTTGGAGACCACCTGGCCGGCGAAGTAGTAGCGGTAGTTACGGATCCGGAGGGAGGAGAACATCCCCCGGGCCTGGTGAATCCCGCCCCGGTGGGGCTCCCCGCCGCGGGGTCCGACGCGGCGGTGGGAGCCGCCGCGGGACGTTCGCAGGGGTCGTCGTCGCCGGTGCCGGGCAGGCCCACGGGTGCGGGCGCCTGGCTCTCGGCGGTGGCAGCTCCGGCGGGTGCCGGGTCTGCGGTGAGGTCGTCGGTACGGATGGCGGCGGCGCTGGCTGCGGCCGGCGGTGTCAAGGCGGTCTCCCCTCGGGGCGCGGCGGCGGGCAGGTGCGCCGTCGGGCCTGCGGTGTCACGAATCGTTCCTGCGGTGATGCGGTACTCCTTCTTCCGGGTGCCGTGGGATGTCGTCCGGATGGACGCGGTCGATGCGGTCAGAGATGGGCGAGCTTGTAGAGCGCGGGCGCGGCCTGGCGGATCAGCGCCCACTCCTCCTCGGTCAGCCCTTCGGCCAGGTCGGCCAGCCAGGCGTTGCGTCGCCGACGGCTCTCCATGAGGATCGCCTCGGCCTGCTCGGTACTGCTGACGACCACCTGTCGGCGGTCGTCCGGGTGCGGCTCGCGCCGTACCAGACCCTTCTCCTCCAGCATCGCGATGATCCGCGTCATGGACGGCGGCTGGACGTGCTCGCGTCGTGCGAGCTCGCCGGGCGTCGCCTTGCCGCAGCGGGCCAGGGTGCCGAGCACCCCCATTTCGGTGGGGCTCAGCGACTCCTCGACCTGCTGGTGTCTCAGCCGACGGGCAAGGCGCATCGTGGACGATCGCAGCTGGCTGACGGCTGCGAGATCGTCCTCGGACATCTCGGGCATGGTCCTTAGACTATGTCATTACCCTGGCTAAAGAAAACCGGATTTGGATCACACCTCGGCACGCACCCCGACCGGCGCACCGACCGGACGGCCGGAGCGTCGCCGTCAATGCGGAGCCGACCGGGTGATCACGTCAGGACTTGGTGTCGGGGAGATGCGCCTCACGTGAAGTACCCACTCTGACCTGCGAGTTCACCGAATCTCCCGGCGTTGCCCACGACCGGAACCGGTGACTAGGGTGCCCGTTGACAGGAACACAGCACGCGGACAACTTGCACCCCCACTCCGTCCGAGGAGTCCTCTTGGGTCACATCCATCACGCGGTCTACGGCTGGGTGACACCGGCGATCTCCTACCTCGTCGCCTGTCTCGGCGCCCTGATCGCCCTGCGCAGCACGCGCTGGGCCCTGATCAGCGAGGGCCGCTCCCGCCGCAACTGGCTGCTGTTCGGCACCGTCTCGCTCGGCGGCGGCATCTGGAGCATGCACTTCGTGGCCATGCTCGGCTTCGCCGTCTCCGGCACCGAGATCCGCTACAACGTCTGGCTCACCGTACTGAGCCTGCTGGTCGCTGTCGCCTTCGTGGGCGTGGGCATCTTCACCGTGGGCTACAGCACCCGCCCGCGCGGCGCCCTGGTGGCCGGCGGCATCGCGACCGGGCTCGGGGTGGCGGCGATGCACTACCTCGGCATGGCCGCCATGCAGGTCCCCGGCCGGCTGAGCTACAGCACCCCCGTGGTCGCCGCCTCGGTCGCGATCGCGGTGTTCGCCGCGACCGCCGCCCTCTGGGCGACCCTCAACATCAAGGGCACCGGCGCGGTGCTCGCGGCCGCACCGGTCATGGGCGTCGCGGTCTGCGCGATGCACTACACCGGCATGATGGCGGTCTCGGTCCACCTCGACCCCGAGGGCGGCACGCCGGGCGGCGTGGTCGCCCTGCAGTTCGTCTTCCCGCTCGCCGTCGGCTTCGGCACATACGTGTTCATCAGTGCGCTGGCCTTCGCGGTGGCGCCGAGCCGGCACGGCCGGGCGCAGCCGGTGCTGGTCGGGCCGGCCGCCCCGATCCCGACCGTGCGGCCGGCCTTCGAGCCCGCGCCCGGCCAGCGGCGCACCGCGCCGCCCGCCTGGTCGGCCCCGCTGCAGCCGAACCCGGCCCCGGCCCAGCACCGCTGACGGTCCGCCCGGAACGCCCGGAGGCCGGGCCGCCCCTCCCGCACCACGCGGAGGGGCGGCCCGGCCTCCGGGCGTAGGCGGTCAGCCGCGCAGGTGCTCCGGGGTCGCCGTCGGGCAGACCTTGTGCACGAAGTCGCGGCGCAGCCGGTGGTAGGGCTCCTCCGGGTCCAGGAAGTTGCGCCGCATGTGGGTCAACTCCTCCTCCCGGTAGGCCGCGAGCGGCTTGGCATCCTCGTCGGCGGCGCGCCGGCGCTTCTTCTCCAGCAGCCGGTCGGCGAGTTCGGGCGAGCCCGCGAGCTCGGCCGCCCTGGCGTGCACCCAGGACCGGAACTCGGCCGGGCCGCCGGGCCGGACGGCGTCCACCAGGCCCAGCCGCGCGGCCTCCGCACCGCCGACCGGCAGCGCCGCGGTGGTCAGCCGCTCGGCCGCCTCGGCACCGACCCGGCGCGGCAGCGTGTACGTCCAGTACTCGGAGCCGTACAGGCCCATCAGCCGGTAGTGCGGGTTGAGCACGGCGGAGGCGCGGCACCAGACCTCGTCGGCGGCGATCGCGAGCATCAGGCCGCCCGCGGCCGCGTTGCCGGCCAGCGCCGAGACGGTGAGCTTGTCGGTGGTGGTGAGGATCGCCTCGACCAGGTCGTCCATGGCGTTGATGTTGAGCCAGGATTCCTCCGCCGGGTCGGCGGCCGCCTCGATGGTGTTGAGGTGGATGCCGTTGGAGAAGAAGTCGCGGCTCGGGCCGAGCACCAGCACCGCGGTGGGCCGGGCGCAGGCGGCCCGGTACGCGGCGAGCAGGCGACGGCACTGCGCGGTGCTCATCGCCCCGCCGGGGAAGGCGAATTCGAGGTGGCCGACGCCCGCGTCCTCGCGGTAGCGGATCTCCGACCAGGTGGTGCGGACGGTCGCCTCGGCCGGGCCGACGGGGATCTCGGGCACCGGGCCGAGGAGTTCTCCGAGCGCCCGGGTGGCGGGCAGCTTGAAGGTGGCCGGGCCGCCGGGGGTGCGGCGCGGGCGGAGCTGCGGGATCCACACGGCGCCGTCGACGGTGGCCCGGCAGATCGCCCCCTCGCGGGTGGCGATCAGCGCGCCGCTCTCGCCGCGCAGCCGGTCCTCGGGGTGGCCGCCGTGCAGGAAGAATTCGCGGCCGTGGATCTCGTCGAGCACGCCGGGCTGCGAGTCGCCGGAGCGCAGCTTGCGCAGCACGGTGGCGGTGTCGTCGGCGGCCCAGTCGATCCGGCGGACGTCCTGCTTGTGGTACGGGCGCAGGCGCCCCTGGACGTCCCAGCGGGTGTAGTCCAGCGGCTCGGGCTCGAACCAGCCGCCGGCGAACCGCTCGACGGCCAGCAGCACCGCCTCCAGGGCGGCGTCGGCGACCTCGTTGCGGTAGGACTCGCTCTTGCCGCAGGGCTGGAGGGCGAACGGGACGGAGGCCCAGATCGGGCCGGCGTCCATCTCGGCCACGGCCTGCAGCACGGTGACGCCCCACTCCTCGGCGCCCTCGTGGATCGCCCAGTCGAGCGAGGAGGGTCCGCGGTCGCCCTTCGGCCCCGGGTGGACGATGAGGACGGTGTGCCGGCTCCAGACGTCCTCGGGGACGGCTCTGGTGAGCATCGGCGCGAGGATGAGATCGGGCCCGAAGCGGGCGACCGCGGCCCGGACGGGCTCGTCGCCGAGCGCCAGTTCGACCGCCACGGTGTGCCCGCGCTCGCGGAGCTCGGTGTGGACGCGCTGGGTGAGGCTGTTGAACGCGCTGGCGACCAGCAGGATGCGCAAGGTGCCCTCCGACGGCATGTCAGCAGTGCTGGATGGTCCCCCCGTCGAGTCCGGTCACCGGTGGGTACCCGTCGGACCCGTCGTGTCACCACTCCTGGCGTCGCACGGGCCGCGGTCCCCCCGTTCGGCCGATGGCTCGGTGCGGTCATCCAACCATGGTCATGGACACGAAACTTCGCCGTTCGGGGCAGGTCATCAGCCCTGCACAACACCCGCCACGAACGTGCGTTCCATGCCGCGAATCGCCCCGGGATCACCCCGGGACCGCCACCCGGGCTCCAGCGCACGGACACCGTCGCGCGCCGGCACCGGACAGCTCCACCGCCCCGGGTTCCGGGGCCGGTGCGGCCGCCCTGGCGTGTCGGCGGGGCGGACGGATGCGGCAGGTGCACCGTCGGTGTCATGACGACGACCGCACAGCGCCCGCCCGCCGCGCCGGCCCGGGGGATGGCGTGGATCCCCGGCGGCACCTTCCCGATGGGCTCCGCGGACTTCTACCCGGAGGAACGGCCGGTGCGGACGGTCTCGGTGGACGGGTTCTGGATGGACGAGTCCCCGGTCACCGTGGCCGCCTTCCGGCGCTTCGTGAAGGCGACCGGCCACGTCACCGTGGCGGAGCGCCCGCTCGACCCGGCCGACTACCCGGACGCGGACCCGGACGCCCTCGTGCCCGGGGCCCTGGTCTTCCGGATGACCTCCGGCCCGGTGGACCTGGACGACTGGCACCGGTGGTGGAGCTACCTGCCGGGGGCGTCCTGGCGCCACCCGCACGGCCCGGGCAGCACCCTGCACGGGCGCGAACGCCACCCGGTCACCCAGGTCGCCCACGAGGACGCCCGCGCCTACGCGGCCTGGGCCGGCAAGGACCTGCCGACCGAGGCGGAGTGGGAATTCGCCGCCCGGGGCGGTCTCGACTCCGCCGTCTTCCCCTGGGGCGACGACTTCGCACCCAGGGGCCGCCGGATGGCGAACACCTGGCACGGCCGCTTCCCGTGGGAGTACCTGCCCTCCGGGCGGACCGCCCCCGCCCCCGGCACCACCCCGGTCGGCACCTACCCGCCCAACGGCTACGGTCTGCACGACATGGCCGGCAACGTCTGGGAATGGACGGCCGACCACTACGCCGCCCGTCGCCCCGACCCCGCGCCCGGCGCCTGCTGCGCGCCCCGCAACCCCCGCGTGGACACCCCGCAGCCGGCCGGCCCCGGCAGGTCGGCCCCGGAGCGGTTCCCACGCCGGGTGATCAAGGGCGGCTCGCACCTGTGTGCACCGAACTACTGCCTCCGCTACCGCCCCGCGGCCCGGCAGGGACAGAGCGAGGACACCGCCACCTGCCACCTCGGCTTCCGCTGCGTCATCCGCTGACGCCCCCTCACCCGGCCGGCCCACCCGGGCTGCGGGCCCCCGGCCGCGCCGTGAGGATGGCGCCGGAGGTCTGCGCCCGGCACGGTGGCGCAGCCCCGTTCCGGAAGGCAGGTGCGCGGTGGCTGGGACGTTTCGCGGTGTGGTGAACCTGGACGTGCGGGACTCGGTGCCGGACTGGTCCGCATACGAGCAGCCGAAGGCGCCCGAGGGGGCGCCGAACGTGGTGTACGTCGTCCTGGACGACGTCGGCTTCGGCGCGATGAGCTGCTACGGCGGCCCGATCGAGACCCCGAACATCGACCGGCTCGCCGAACAGGGCCTGCGCTACTCGCAGTGGCACACCACCGCGCTGTGCTCCCCGACCCGTTCCGCGCTGCTGACCGGACGCAACCACACCACCAACGGCATGGCGTGCATCAGCGAGGCCGCGATCGGCTTCCCGAACGCCAACAGCCACATCCCGCCCGAGTGCGCGACCCTCGCCGAGGTCCTGGTCGAGCGCGGCTGGAGCACCGCGATCACCGGCAAGTGGCACCTGTGCCCGGAGGACGAGATGAACCTCGCCTCCACCCGTCGCAGCTGGCCGCTCGGCCGGGGCTTCGAACGCTTCTACGGCTTCCTCGGCGCCGAGACCAGCCAGTGGTACCCGGACCTCGTCCACGACAACCACCCCGTCGAACAGCCCGCCACCCCCGCGGAGGGCTACCACTTCGGCGTCGACATCACCGACAAGGCCATCCAGTACTTCGACGACGTCAAGGCCATCGCCCCCGAACGGCCGGTCTTCCTCTACTACGCGCCGGGCTGCGCCCACGCCCCGCACCAGGCGCCGAAGGAGTGGATCGACCGCTACCGGGGGCGCTTCGACGCGGGCTACGAGGCGATGCGCGAGGAGATCCTGGCCCGGCAGAAGGAGCTCGGCCTCGTCCCGGCCAACACCGAACTGCCGGCGCTGAACCCGATCGGCACCCCGGAGACCCGCACCGGCCCGGGCGGCGAGCCGTTCCCCGCCCTGGACTTCACCCGTCCGTGGGCAGAGCTGAGCGCGGACGAGCGGCGGCTGTTCGCGCGGATGGCCGAGGCGTACGCCGGGTTCCTCTCGCACTGCGACGACCAGGTCGGCCGGCTCATGGCCTACCTGGAGGACATCGACCAGCTCGACAACACGATCTTCGTCGTGGTGTCCGACAACGGCGCGTCCGGCGAGGGCGGCCCGAACGGCTCGGTCAACGAGAACAAGTTCTTCAACAACGTCGCCGACGACATCGACGACAACATGGCCATGATCGACAAGATCGGCGGCATCGAGACGTACGGCCACTACCCCAACGGCTGGGCGATGGCCTTCAACGCGCCGTTCAAGATGTGGAAGCGGTACTCCTTCAACGGCGGCACCTGCGACCCGTGCATCGTGTCCTGGCCGGCCGGCATCGCCTCCCGGGGCGAGGTGCGCTCCCAGTACCACCACGCCATCGACATCGTCCCCACCGTCCTGGACTGCATCGGTGTGGAGATGCCCGGGAGCGTCCGCGGGCACGTCCAGGTCCCGCTGCAGGGCGTCAGCATGCGCTACTCCTTCGACGCACCCACCGTGCCGTCCGCCCGCACGACGCAGTTCTACTCGATGCTCGGCACCCGAGGCATCTGGCACCAGGGCTGGAAGGCCGTCACCACCCACCCGGCGATCAGCGGCTGGAGCAACTACGGCCAGGACACCTGGGAGCTGTACCACACCGACGAGGACCGCTCCGAAATCCGCGACCTCGCCCAGCAGGAACCGCAGCGACTCACCGAACTGATCGGCCTGTGGTTCTACGAGGCCGGTGTCAACCAGGCCCTGCCCCTGGACGACCGCTCCGCACTGGAGATCCTCTCCACGCCGCGCCCGCAGCTCACCCCGCCCCGCAACCGCTACACCTACCGGCCGGGCGGCTCCGAGGTTCCCGAGGCGGTCGCCGTCAACATCCGCAACCGCTCCTACGCCATCGGCGCGCTCGTCGACGTCCCCGGCCGCGAGGCGTCCGGCGTACTGTTCGCCCACGGCGGCCGCTTCGGCGGGCACGCCCTGTTCGTCCGGGACAACCGCCTGCACTACGTCTACAACTTCCTCGGCACCGACCACCAGCTGATCACCGCCGGCGAGGAGCTCCCGGTCGGCGAGAAGCTCATCCTCGCCGCGGCCTTCGACAAGGACGGCGAGGTCACACCCGGCGTCGCCACCGGCATCCTCAGCCTCTACCACGGGGACCACAAGGTCGGCGAGGGCCGCATCAAGACCCAGCCCGGCCGGTTCACCCTCGCCGGCGAAGGCCTCAACATCGGCCGCGACAGCGGCGAGGCCGTCACCGACCACTACCCCGGCACCGCCCCCTGGGCCTTCACCGGCGCCACCCTCCACCGCGTCGCCGTCGACGTCAGCGGCGAACCGTACATCGACCTGGAGACCGAGGCGCAGGCCATGCTCGCCCGCGAGTAGCCCCCACGGATCGAGCCCTCCCCGGTGACCGGGGAGGGCTCGACGCGCGTCCGCGGGCGGGATCCGCCGACGGAAGCCCGGATCGGCTCAGGCCGAGCGCCGGCATCACGCCCACTGCTGGTGATGAGAAACGATTCGGACCCTCACCGGCAGGAGGGGACTTCAGCAGGGGAGCCCGTCCGCCTCGATGACCACGGCCGCCTCGGCTGCTTCCCGGAAGGTGACGACCGCCTCGCCGTTCTCCCGCGCCCATGCGGTGAGCATCCTGATGGGCTCCTCCAGGGTTCGCCCCAGATCGGTCAGGCAGTACTCCACGCGCGGCGGCGCCTCCGCGTACGCGTGCCGCTCGACGAGCCCGTTGGCCTGGAGCCGGCGCAGCGTCTGGGTCAGCACCTTGCGCGAGATGCCACCGCTCAGCTCGACCAACTCGCCGTGTCGCAACGGGCCATCGGTCAGCGCGAAGAGCGTGACCATGGACCACTTGCTGGCGATGATCTCCATGGCCAGGAGAGCGGGGCAGTCGGCGAGGAAGGCGACTCCGGGTCGCAGGCTCATGCCCCGAAGGTTACCTGGAGGTACCTAACGGCCGCCTATCGTCGTCCAGGTGCGCACGCCGCCCTGCTCACGTCTCGCATGATTGAGGTCTCAGCCATGTTCGTCCCCCTTGCCGTGGTCACCGTGATCGTGTCGGCGCTTCTCCTGATATCGGCCGGAGCCAAGTCTCTGCGGACGCGCCACATCACCGAGCAGATGTCCACTCTCGGAGTGCCGCAGAGCATGATGGCGTTCCTGATCGGCGCTCAGATCGCGGGCGCGGCGGGTGCGATCGCCGGACTCTGGTGGGGACCTGTCGGCATCGCCGCCGCGATCGGTCTGACGCTCTATTTCGCCGGGGCGGTCGCCTTCCACCTGCGCGTCGGCGACCACAAGGGCGCGTCCCCGGCAGCGGTCCTCACCGTGGCCTCCGTCGCCCTGATCGTGCTGCACACTGCCACCCTCTGATCCGCTGTGCGCCACACGCTCGAACTCGCCCTCGTTCCCGACGCCGAGGAATTCCCGCCATCGACGTGCGGGGATCGCCCAGCGCCTCCCTGTCGTGGGCTGCCCCGTCCCGGCGGCTACGGTCGCCGGCATGAGCGACTCCGAACACAGCGAGGCGGTAGCGCAGCCCCGGACCACCGCCGGTGTGCTGTTCTTTGACGACACCGGCCGGGTGCTCCTGGTGAAGCCCACGTACAAGCCTGGCTGGGAGATCCCCGGCGGCTACGTGCACCCCGGCGAGACGCCGAGCGAGGCAGCCGCCCGGGAGGTCCGGGAGGAACTCGGCGTCACCCCGCCGATCGGCCGCCTTCTGGCCGCCGACTGGGCCCCGCACCCGACCGAGGGCGACAAGCTGCTCTTCGTCTTCGACGGCGGCACGCTCTCGCCCGAGTGGCTCGCCGAGATCAACCTCGACGGCGTGGAGATCGACGCGTACGCGTTCCACGAGATCGACCGGGTGGACGCCCACCTCATCCCACGCATGGCCCGCCGCGTCCACGCTGCCTGTGCTGCTCGCGCAACCGCCGGAATCGCATACCTGGAGCACGGGGCGCCGCTCACTTGACGATCGAGGCGGAGCCGTCCGCCTTGGTGGTCGTGCCCATCGGTCCAGCGAAGCTGCCGTACTTCCGGTCAACGAGACGAGCCCTCCCCTGGCAGTCAGGAGAGGGCTCGACGCGTGTCTGCGGAAGGTACCCGCAGATCAGAAGTACCGGATCAGTTCAGACCGAGGGCCGGCATCAGGTAGTAGAAGGCGAACACCGCGGACACGGCGTACAGCGCCACCGGCACCGAGCGGCCGCGGCCGACGGCCAGGCGCAGGATGCAGAACATGATGAAGCCCATGCCGATGCCGTTGGTGATCGAGTACGTGAACGGCATCAGGATGATCGTCAGGAACGCCGGGATCGCGATGGTGTAGTCGGACCAGTCGATCTCCGTGATGGAGTTCGCCAGGATCAGGAAGCCGACGGTGACCAGGGCCGGGGTGGCCGCCTGGGCGGGGACCATGGTGGCCAGCGGGGAGAGGAACAGCGCCACCAGGAAGAGCGCACCGGTCACGATCGAGGCGAAGCCCGTCCGGGCGCCCTCGCCGACGCCCGCGGTGGACTCGACGTAGCAGGTGTTGGCGGAGCACGAGGCGGCGCCGCCGGCCACGGTGGCGATGCCGTCGACCATGAGGATCTTGTTGATGCCGGGCAGGTCGCCCTTCGCGTCGAGCAGGTGCGCCTCGTCGGCGACGCCGAGGATGGTGCCCATCGCGTCGAAGAAGCAGGACATCAGCACGGTGAAGGTGAACAGCACGCCGGTGAGGATGCCGACGTGGTGGAAGCCGCCGAACAGGCTCACGTGACCGATGAGGCCGAAGTCGGGTGCGGCGACCGGGTTGCCCGGCCAGGTCGGCACGGTCAGGCCCCAGGCCTGGCCGCCGAGGCCGGCGAGCTGCTCGATGAGCAGGGCGACCGCGGTGGAGACCACGATGCTGATCAGGATCGCGCCGGGGACCTTGCGCACCAGCAGCACCAGGGTGAGGACCAGCCCGAGCACGAAGACCAGCACCGGCCAGCCCAGCAGGTGGCCGCTGCCGCCGAGCTGCAGCGGGACGGTGGTGTGCGCGGCGTCCGGGATCCGGCTGACGAAGCCGGAGTCGACCAGGCCGATCAGCGCGATGAACAGGCCGATGCCGATCGCGATGGCCTTGCGCAGGCCGAGCGGAACGGCGTTCATGACCCGCTCGCGCAGGCCGGAGGCGACCAGCAGCATGATCGCGATGCCGGCCAGCACCACCATGCCCATGGCCTCGGGCCAGGTCATCCTGGGCGCCAGCTGGAGGGCGACGATGCTGTTCACGCCGAGGCCGGCGGCGAGCGCGATCGGGACGTTGCCGATCACACCCATCAGCAGGGTGGTGATGCCCGCGGTGAGCGCGGTCGCGGTGACCAGCTGGCCGCTGTTCAGGTGCGCGCCGTTCATGTCCGTGGCGTTGGCCAGGATGATCGGGTTCAGCACCAGGATGTAGGCCATGGTGAAGAAGGTGGCGACACCGCCGCGGATCTCACGGGGCAGCGTCGAGCCGCGCTCGGATATCCGGAAGAAGCGGTCGAGTGCTCCGGCGGGGGCTTCGGAGCGGAGGGCGCGTCGGACACGGAGGTCGACCGGGCCTGGGGAGACATGCGCAGGTCCTCGTCGGGTGGGGGCGGAGGAGGAGGGACCTGGGCATCACTGGCCGGGTCCGCCGGCGACGGGGGAAGGCGGGGTGACCCGCCGGTAGCCAGCCGGAATCCCCAGTATGGGTTTTCGCTCGTGCACACGCCATCTTCGCGCGTAGAGCCGACCCCTTACCTGCAGACGGAGGACAATCGCCCTCAGACGGGGGCCTCGCGCCGCGCCCGCCCGACTCCCCTGCCGGTGCCGCCGCCCGCCGCCGTACCCTAGGGCCATGCCGAAGACACCCCTGCGCCCCTCGCCCCCACCCCTGGAGGCGAACGACGTCGCCATCGTCGGCGGCGGCACGGTGCTGTGGTTCGTCGCCTTCCTGGTGCTGCTGCCGTTCTGGGGCACCCTCTCCGACCACGGCCACGGCGACTGGCCGTGGATCTGCCTCTCCGGCGGCCTGCTCGGCCTGATCGGCCTCTGGTACTGCCGGGCCCGCCGGGACGCGATCCGCCGCGCCCGCGCCGCGGAGGCCGCCGCTGCCGACCCGAGCGGCGAGACGGGCGGCGCCGCCACCCGTCTGGACTGATCCGTCCGAACCGGGACAGCACGGGGCAAACCGCCCCCATAGAGTCGTGCCATGACGCATCCCGCGGAGGGCACGGCCGAGACCGGGCGACCCGGTGCTCCCGCGAGGCCCGGCGGGCTGACCGCCGCCGAGGTGGCCGACCGGGTCGCGCGCGGCCAGGTGAACGACGTCCCCGTCCGCTCCAGCCGCTCCGTACGGGAGATCGTCCGGGCCAACGTCCTCACCCGCTTCAACGCGATCATCGGCGTCATGTTCGCGATCATCCTGGTGGTCGGGCCCCTCCAGGACGGACTCTTCGGCCTGGTGATCGTCGCCAACACCGCGATCGGCATCGTCCAGGAACTCCGGGCCAAGCGGACGCTGGACAGCCTCGCCCTGGTCGGCGAGGCCCGCCCCCGGGTCCGCCGGGACGGCGCCGAGACCACCGTCGCCACCGCGGGCATCGTGCTCGACGACACCGTGCTGCTGGCCCTGGGCGACAAGGTCGTCGTGGACGGCGCGGTGACCACCGCCGACGGCCTGGAGATCGACGAGTCGCTGCTCACCGGCGAACCCGACCCCGTCCTCAAACGGCCCGGCGACCCGGTCATGTCGGGCAGCTTCGTGGTCGCCGGCGCCGGCGCCTTCACCGCCACCCGGGTCGGCCGCGAGGCGTACGCGGCGCAGCTCGCCGAGGAGGCCAGCCGCTTCACCCTCGTCCGTTCGGAGCTGCGCAGCGGCATCGACGCCATCCTCAAGTTCATCACCTGGCTGCTGGTGCCGACCGCGCTCGGCCTGATCATCAGCCAGCTGGCGGTGGAGCGGCACAACTGGCAGGAGGCGGTGCGCCGGATGGTGGCGGGCATCGTGCCGATGGTGCCGGAGGGCCTGGTGCTGCTGACCTCGGTGGCGTTCGCGATCGGCGTGGTGCGCCTGGGCCGCCGGCAGTGCCTGGTGCAGGAGCTGCCGGCGATCGAGGGGCTGGCCCGGGTGGACACCGTCTGCCTGGACAAGACCGGCACGCTGACCGAGGGCGGCATGGACCTGCGCGAGCTGCGGCCGCTGGCCGACGGCGGCGGGCCGTTCGGGGAACGTGCGGACCTGGCGGAGGCGCTCGCGGCGATGGGCGCGGTGGACGTGCGGCCGAACCCGTCCATGCAGGCGGTGATCGACGCGGTCGGCGCACCGCCCGACAACCGCTGGCGGGTGGTGGACTCACTGCCGTTCTCCTCGGCCCGCAAGTGGAGCGGGGTGTGGTTCCAGGAGCCGCAGGGCGGCGCGGCAGCCTGGCTGCTCGGGGCGCCGGACGTGCTGCTGCCGGCCGGGCACCCGGAGCTGGGCGAGGTGGACGCGCTGGGCGCGCAGGGGCTGCGGGTGCTGCTGCTGGGCCGCTCGCCGCGGCCGCTGGACGACCCGGGCGTCGCCGAGGGCCTGCAGCCGCTGGCGCTCTTGGTGCTCCAGCAGCGGGTGCGGGCGGATGCCGCCGACACGCTGCGCTACTTCGAGGACCAGCAGGTGCGGGCCAAGGTGATCTCCGGCGACTCGGCGGTGGCGGTGGGCGCGGTCGCCGCCCACCTCGGGCTGCCGGGCGCCGAGCAGCCGGTGGACGCCCGGACGCTGCCCGCCGCTGGCTCGGACGGGCTGGCCGAGATCGCCGACCGCACCTCCGTCTTCGGCCGGGTCACCCCGCAGCAGAAGCGCGAGCTGGTCGGGGCACTGCAGTCGTGCGGGCACACCGTGGCGATGACCGGCGACGGCGTCAACGACGTGCTGGCACTCAAGGACGCCGACATCGGCGTGGCGATGGGCACCGGCAGCGACGCCACCCGGGCGGTGGCGCAGATCGTGCTGCTGGACGACTCGTTCGCCACGCTGCCCTCGGTGGTGGCGGAGGGACGACGGGTGATCGGGAACATCGAACGGGTGGCCAACCTCTTCCTGGTGAAGACGGTCTACTCGGTGCTGCTGGCCCTGCTGGTGGTCTTCACGCACGTGCCGTACCCGTTCCTGCCGCGGCACTCGACGGTGCTGTCGACGCTGACGATCGGCGTCCCGGCGTTCTTCCTGGCGCTGGCGCCGAACAGCGAGCGGGCCCGCACCGGGTTCGTGCGGCGGGTGCTGCGGCTGGCGGTGCCCGGCGGGGTGATCGCCGGGACGGCGACCTTCACCTCGTACATGCTGGCGCGGGCGGACACCGCGACCGATCTGGAGGCGGACACCAGCGTGGCGACGCTGACGCTGTTCCTGGTGGCGCTGTGGGTGCTGGCGATCGTGGCGCGGCCGTACACCTGGTGGCGGCTGCTGCTGATCGGGGCGATGGGCGGGGCGTTCGCGCTGGTGCTGACGGTGCCCTGGCTGTCGGACTTCTTCCAGCTCCAGCTGGTCGGCGTCCGCGGTCCGCTGACCGGCGTGCTGATCGCGCTGGTCGCCGGGGTGCTGCTGGAGGTGGTCTGGCGGGTGATCGTGCTGCGGACGGACCAGGAGCCGGCGGCGGGCGGGCGGCCCGGAGCCACCCGCCCGCGCGCCGGTCAGCCCTCGTAGTCGCGGGCGTTCAGCAGCTCGTAGGCGCGGTCGGGCTCGGCGAGCGCGGCGAGGACCTCGAACCGGCGGTGCCACTGGCCCACCGACCAGGCGAGGCCGGCCGCGAGGCCCTCCGGGGTGGCGGCGTGCAGCAGGCCGGGCACCGGCGGGATCTCGAACTCGTCGTCGAGGTCGCCGCTCTCGGCCTCCTCCGGGTCGTACGGCAGCTCCGGGGCGTCGGCGGCCGCGTCCCAGCGCCAGTCGACGTGCGCCTCGCCGCCGTCGGGGCCGACGACCAGCAGCTCCTCGTGCTCCTCGTAGACGGCGGGGCAGCCGGGCAGCAGCTCGCGGACGACCGCCGGGACGCGGTGCACGGCACCCTCGGACAGCACCCGGCCGCCGGCCACCTCGCTGGCCAGCGACACGTGCAGCCGCTCGGCGAGGGCGGCGGCCAGCTCCGGGGCGACCGGCAGCACCGGGTGGTCGTGCAGCAGCGCGACCAGGTCCGGCGCATCCGCGACGACGGCCGCGGACGCGTCGACCACCACCGTGGTGTCGGGACGGCGGCCGGTCTCCGGGTCGAGCGGGGCCAGCGCCCGGACGACGTCCAGCGGCTCGACCCGCTCGGCGGCCAGCGCGGCGAGCTGGGTGTGGATGCCGTGCAGCTGGCGGTGGGTCACCTCGGAGGCGTCGTCGACCAGGCGGTCGAGCAGCTCCTCCGGGCCGTGCGGCTCGGCGAGCAGCGCCGCCAGCGTGGTGCGCACCCCGAGCGCGTGCAGGAACTGCTCGTCGAGGGTGGTGCGGGCCTCGTCGTAGAGGCCGCGCAGCAGCGGGTCGGCGCCGGCCGCGCGCAGGCCGGCCGGCTCCCGGCCGTCCAGCACCGGGTGGTCGCGCAGCCACCAGGAGGTGTACGGCGGCAGGTCGACGTAGCGGCCGTCCGGCAGCAGGGTGCGGACGGGGTTGACCACGGCGTCGCGGTAGGGCGGGCGGGCGAGGACGGCGAGCGCCTCGGGCCAGGCCCGGTTGTCGACCAGGTCGAGGTCGCGCACGGCCAGCAGCTCGGCGGCGACCGGCGGGACGCCGAGTTCGCCGCTGTCGTCGGCGTGCAGCAGCTCCAGCGTGTCCTCGCACCAGTCGGCCAGGCCGTCGGGGGCCTCGTCGATCAGGCCGGTCGGGGCGCCGCCGGCGGCCCGGTCGGCGGGGACGGTCGGATCGAGCCGCTCCAGGTCGTCCGGGTCGAGCACCACGTCCTCGGCGCGGACCAGCACGAAGCCGGCCAGCGCGCCGGCCGCGGCCAGCACGTCCGGGCCCCAGCGCTCCAGCAGGTCCTCGTCGACGTACGCGGCGTCGCCCTCGCGGGCGAGGGCGGCCAGCGGGCTGTCGGGGAGGATCAGCTCGCCGGCCCGGCTGAGCTCGCCCTCGTCGTCGGGCAGGGCCAGCCGGGCCAGCCACGGGTGGTCGCCGGGGCCCGCCTCGGCGGCCCTGACCAGGGCGAGCACGGCGTCGGCGAGGTCCACGGCGGCGTCGAAGTCGTCCTCGCCGAGCTCCAGCGAGCGGGCGACCGCGGCGCGCACCTCGGGGGTGTCGAGGATCCCGGCCGGGGTCGCGGTCGCGGCGCCCAGCTTGGCCAGCAGCGGGTGCGCGGCCTCCGGGTGGGCCAGCCGCAGGTCGAGCAGGCCGAGCGCCTCGGCGAGGGAGTCCGGGTAGCCCTCGTAGCCGGCCCAGTCGGCCGGGTCGGAGGGCAGCAGGACGCGGCGGGGCCCGGTGACCGTCCGGCCGTCGGCCAGCGGCACCGGCAGCGCGCCGAGCGCCTCCGGGTCGGCGCCGACCAGCGCCGCGTACAGGTTGCGCCACCAGGCGGGCTCGCGCTCCAGGCCGCCGAGCTGGTCGACGACCTCGGCGAGCGGCACCCGGCGGACATCGAGGGCGCGCAGTTCGGGCCGCCGCTCCAGCCCGGCCGGCAGCAGGCCGGGGAAGATCGGGGCGAGCGCGGCGACCACCGAGGTGTCGGCGCCCTCCAGCAGGGTGGCGTCGCGGGGGCGCAGCGCCGGGGTGCCCTCCTCGACCGGGCCGGGGTGCGGGAGGAACGGCGTGCCGGGCAGGCGGCCGAGGATCGCCGTCCGCAGCGCGTTGTCGAGGGTGCCGTGGCCGAGCGGGCCGGGGACGAGGATGAGCGAGCCGAGGTCGGCGCCGCGGGCCCGCAACAGGTCGGCGTAGGCGTCGGCGGCGCGCTCGGTGAGGAAGTCGGTGAGCGGGCCCGGGGCGACGTGCCGGCGGGTGGAGTCCAGCGGGTACCCGGCGATCAGCAGGGCGGGCACGCCGAGCGGCTCGTCGCTGGGCGTGGGCGCGTGCACGACGGGGGCGGTGCCGAGGGTCTGCGGCACCCCGGTGTCGGAGACCGGCACGGCCCAGGTCACCGACCAGTACGGGCGGGCGCGTTCCTCGGTGGTGCGGTCGGCGAGGAGCTCCGGGGCGACGGCGCCGGCGGCGGTGACGGTCTGCCAGACGGTCTGCTGCGTGTCGTCGGTGATGGTCACGGTGGTGATGCCGTCGGGGTTCTGGTCGCCGGCGGTGCGGGTCAGGGTCCGGACGCCGTCCGGGGTCTCGACGACGACCTCGGCGAGCCCGGGCAGGGTCAGCAGCAGGGCGTCGTCGATCTCGGCGAGCTGGCGGCGGGTGAGGTCCTGGGCGGCGGCGTCGCGCAGCGGCAGGACGACGACGGTGTCGTAGCCGGTCGGTGCGGCGCCCTCGGCGGGGAAGGGCAGCCGCAGCAGCGGGACGTGGTCCTCGCGACGGCGCAGTTCCTCGGCGAGCCGGGGGCGGTCGGCGGTGAGCGCGAGGGCCTCGGCGAGGGACCAGCGGACGGAGCCGTGGGTGGAGAGCACGGCAGGTTCGTCGGTGACCGCGAGGACGGCGGAGAAGCCGACGCCGAACCGGCCCACGGTGGGGGCGCCGTCGGGGCGCTTGGCGGAGGCGCGCAGGGTGGAGAGCGATTCGACGGCGGCGGCGTCGAGCGGGGCGCCGGTGTTGGCGGCGGCGAGGACGCCGTCCCGCAGGGTGAGGCGCAGCCGGCCGGGGGCGACGCCGGCGCGGGCGGCGGCGTCGGCCGCGTTCTGCGCGAGCTCGACGACCAGCCGGTCGCGGTACCCGCCGAGGGCGAGTTCCTCCTCGGCGTTGGCGTCCTCCCGGAAGCGGGCGGGGGCGGCCGTCCAGGCGTCCAGGACCCGGTGGCGCAGCCCGGCCGTGTCGAAGACGTCCGCCGCCTGCCCGTCCGTACCGCCGATGATCCGAGGCTCCACTGGCCCTGCCGCCTTCCGTCGCGCTGCCGTGCGTACGGCCGCATTCTCCTCCGCCGGCGGCGGACGCCACGCCGTGGGCCGGCCGCCGGGGCGGCGGGCCGGCCGGTCAGGAGTGGCCGAGCTCCTCGGTGGGGGCGTCGGGCTCGACGGAGCCGCCGGTGCGGTCGGGGTGGAGCTGGAGCGGCTCGACGACGGTCTCGTCGAGGATCAGTTCGGAGGGGGTGGGCGGAGCGGGCAGCACGGCGGCCTCGGAGTGTCCGCCGCAGCCGTAGCCGAACGCGACGACCTGGCCGTCGGCGGGGCCGAACTCGTTGCCGCAGACGCCGAACGCCTGGCCGAGCGAGCCGCCGATCGGGATCAGGAAGCCGCAGGTGTCGCAGCAGGCGGGAGCGGACTGCGCCATGGGCGTCTGCGGGCCGTAGGCGGACTCCCAGCGCTCCGCGGCAAGGTGCAGGCCGAGCCGGGAGAGCACCCGCGGGCGGGCCATGCCGAGCTCCACGGCGATGGCGCCGATCTCCGCGCGGGCCGGGGCGGGCTGGATGTGCGGGTCGGTGAGCACGAGCTCCTCCTCCGCGGCCTCGACGAGGGCGGAGTTGGGGGCGGGCTCGTCCTCGCCGCTCCAGCCGGGCTCCAGGCGGAGGTCGTCGGCGCCGGTCGGCAGGAGGTCGCCGGGGCCCATGTCGCCGGGGCGCAGCCGCTCGCTCCAGGGCACCCACTGCGGGGCGAGGACGGCGTCCTCGCCGGGCAGCAGGACGGCCTCGTCCAGGGTGACGTTCTTGGCGCGGGGGGCCCGGGCGACGGTGACCGCCCAGTGCCAGCCGCGGTAGGCGGCGTCGAGGCACTCGAAGGAGTGGGTGACGACCCGGTCCGCGTCGGCGCGGACGCCGAGGTGGGCGCCGACGGTCTCCGGCCCGACCATCTCGACGGCGGCCTGGCGGGCGAGTTCGACTGCCTCGGCACAGAGCCGGTCGGGGGTACGGCTTCGCATCGCAGCGCTCACGGCGTCGATTCTCTCCCAGTCGTGTTGTCCAGCGATCGGCCCGCGGCGGCCTCGGCCGCTCCGGCGAGTCGGGTCTCGTGCGGTGGCGCTTCCATTCTGCGCGACCGGAAGGTGTCCGGGCACCGGCCGCGCCGCCCCTGGCGCCGCGAGCGCGTAGTGCAGGCTACCCGTCGGTCGGCACCGGGGCACAGCCCGGGGCGACGTGTCCCGGCGCCGCACGCCCCGCCACGGCCGGGTCCGACGGCCGGTAACGGTCGTACGGAGGCCCATTCTCGGGCAGGATGGCAGATGTGGCGGACGAGAACCCGTCGCAGCACGGCGTGGGAGCTCCGCAGCCGGAGCGCCCTTCGCAGCCTTCGGCTGTGCCGCGACCACAGCTCCAGGAGCCCCCGGCGGACGGTGCGGACCCTCGGCCGGAGGCGGAGTCGTCGTCGCCGCAGGCGGGCAGGGTGCGCAACGTGTTCGTCCGCGGGGCGTCCGCGGCGGGGGTGCGGACGGGCCGGGTGGTGCACGGCACCGGTCGGCGGATCCGGCGGGCGACATCCGCGGAGGGTGCCGGTGAATCGGGTCTCGCGAAGCTGATCGAGCTTCATGCGCTCAACTCCTTCGGCGACATGCTGATCACCGTGGCGCTGGCGTCCACGATCTTCTTCTCGGTGCCGACGGGTGAGGCCCGCGGCCGGGTCGCCCTCTACCTGCTGATCACGATGGCGCCGTTCGCGGTGCTGGCGCCGGTGATCGGCCCGCTGCTGGACCGGCTGCCGCACGGCCGCCGATCCGCGATGGCGATGTCGATGCTGGCCCGGGCGGTACTGGCGTGGACGATGGCCGGCTCGGTGACGGGTGGCGGTATCGCGCTCTATCCGGAGGCGCTCGGCGTCCTGGTGGCGTCGAAGGCGTACGGGGTGGTGCGCAGCGTGGTCGTGCCCCGGCTGCTGCCGCCGCAACTGTCGTTGGTGAAGGCGAACTCGCGGGTGACGCTGGCCGGGTTGCTGGCGACCATGGTGGCGGCCGGGGTGGGCGGGCTGCTGCACCTGATCGGGCCCGGCTGGCCGCTGCGCGGCGCGTTCCTGGTCTTCGTGGTGGGCACCCTGATGGCGTTCCACCTGCCGCACAAGGTGGACTCGGCCAAGGGCGAGCAGCGGGCGGTGCTGCACGCCGAGGACCCGGGGGCGGCGCCGAGCAAGGCGACGCTGCGGACGGTCGGCCCGTCGGTGATCCTGGCGCTGCGGGGTGTCGGCGCTGCGCTGGCTGGTCGGGTTCCTGGTGATGTTCCTGGCGTTCCTGATCCGCAGCGAGCCGGTGGGCGGCCTGCCGGCGACGGCGGCGCTGGGTGTGGTGGCGGCGTCGGCGGGGGTGGGCAACGCGCTGGGGTCGGTGCTCGGTTCGTGGCTGCGCTTCCGCGGCTCGGAGGCGATCGTGACGGCGATGCTGGCGCTGGCCACGTTGGCGGCGACGGCGGCGGCGCTCTGGTACAGCCTGCTGACGGTGGCGCTGTTCGCGGCGGCGTCCGGGATGGCGGCCTCGCTGGGCAAGCTGGCGCTGGACGCGCTGATCCAGCGGGACGTGCCGGAGGCGGTGCGCACCTCGGCGTTCGCCCGCTCGGAGACGCTGCTGCAGCTGTGCTGGGTGGCGGGCGGCGTGGTGGGCATCTCGCTGCCGCTGAACGCCACGCTGGGGCTGTCGATCGCGGCCGCGGTGGTGGCGGTCGTCCTGCTGTGGACGCTGCGTTCGCTGGCCAGGGTGGGGGTGCGCAGACCCTCGACTCGGCCACGCGTGGCATGACCCGGGGCGGCACGTCGACCCCCGCGTCGCGTGATCGCGAAAGCCCGGTAGCCTCTTGCCCATGAGCCTCAGCACCCGTGCATTCGCCGCCCTCGGCGCCCTGGTCGTGATCGGCGCCGGCACGGTCGGCGGTTCCATCGCGTACGCCAACAGTGAGGGCGCGCCGCCGAACCCGAAGCAGCAGGCCACGCTGACGGTCGGCACCTCCTCCGTCCGGGCCCAGCCGCTCTGCTACAACGGCGGCAAGGCGCTGGCACAGGACGTCCTGGCCAAGTGCCAGGCGGACGCCAAGACGGCCAGCCAGAAGGGCACCCTCGCGCACCTGGACGTGATCTCCAGCGACCGGGTCGGTGTGGGCGTGTCCACCGAGATCGCCGACAAGGGCTGGTTCGCGTTCACCGACGGCGGCTCGCAGGGCCAGACCCCGCTCGCCCAGGACACCCGCAAGGCGACGTGGTCCGGCTCGGTGCTCGCCTCCAGCGTGCTGAACTCCAGCGGCACCACCACGGTGACCGTCGTGGAGGCCGACCAGGCCAAGCAGGAGATCCTCGGCATCTGGTACTTCCAGATGAACAGCAAGGGCCAGTGACCGGCGGGTCCGTGATCCCGAAGCATTCCGACGAGCAGTCCGGCCCCGCGGCCGGGCTGCTCGTCGTCGTCGCGGTCGACGCGGAGGCCGACGCGGTGCTGCGCGGGCTGGGCGGCGACGCCCGGCCGGTGCCGCTGCCCGGCGGCGGGCTGCGGCGGGCCGTGCACCCCTCGGGGACGGTGGTGGACGTGCTGGCCGGCGGGGTCGGCCCGGCGGCGGCCGCCGCTGCGGCCTCGGCGGCCCTGGGCGCCCACCGGTACCGGCTGGTGGTGTCGGCGGGCATCGCGGGCGGCTTCGCCCCGGCGGCGCCGGTCGGCTCCACGCTGGTCGCCTCCGAGATCGTGGCGGCGGACCTCGGCGCCCAGACGCCCGAGGGCTTCCAGGACGTCGAGGCGCTGGGCTTCGGCTCCGTCCGGCACCGGCCCGCGCCGGCCGCCGTGGCACTGGCCGCCGGCGCACTGGGCGCGGCGGTGGGACCGGTGCTGACGGTCGCCACGGTCACCGGCGGCGCCGCGCGCGCGGCCGAGCTCGCCGCCCGCCACCCGGGCGTGGTCGGCGAGGCGATGGAGGGCCACGGGGTCGCCGAGGCGGCAGCCCGTTTCGGCGTGCCGTGCCTGGAGATCCGGACGGTGTCGAACCCGGTCGGGCCGCGGGACCGCTCGGCCTGGCGGATCGGGGAGGCGCTGGCGGCCCTGGAACGGGCCTTCGCCGCGCTGCCCCACCCCGAACTGATCAAGGAGGCCGACGGTGGCTGAGCCGCTGCGGATCGCGTACTCGCCCTGCCCGAACGACACCTTCGTCTTCCACGCCTGGTCGCACGGCCTGGTGCCCGGCGCCGACACGCCCGAGGTGCGGTTCGCCGACATCGACATCACCAACGGCCTGGCCGAGCGCGGCGAGCTGGACGTCCTGAAGATCTCCTACGGGCAGCTGCCGTGGGTGCTCGACGAGTACGCGCTGCTGCCCTGCGGCGGCGCGCTCGGACGCGGCTGCGGCCCGCTCGTGCTCACCCGCGAGGCCGGGGCCGACCTGGCCGGCGGCACGGTCGCGGTGCCGAGCGAGCGCTCCACGGCGTACCTGCTGTTCCGGCTGTGGGCCGCGAAGGCGGTGCCGGGCGGCTTCGGGAAGATCGTGGTGATGCCGTTCCACGAGATCATGCCCGCCGTCCGGGACGGGCTGGTCGACGCCGGCCTGGTGATCCACGAGGCCCGTTTCACGTACCGGCAGTACGGGCTGCACAGCCTGGCCGATATGGGCGAGGCGTGGGAGGCCGAGACCGGCCTGC